>JAFWMD010000029.1 GCA_017510725.1 Mogibacterium sp.
CAGGCACCGCCCGAGTTAGCCATGAAGATAGCCATTATGAAACCGGATACTGTAGCTCCGCAAAGCATTCCGACCACTCCGAGTCCTCCCAGGATAAGACCTGTAACGATAGGCGCCGCTATTCCTACACATGCAGGAAGGATCATTTCCTTAAGAGATGCCTTTGAACAGAGGTCTACACAGCGTGCGTAATCCGCAGTCGCGGTGCCTTCCATAAGTCCAGGAATCTCCTTGAACTGACGTCTTACCTCAAGTACTACGCTCTGAGCAGCGCGGTTTACAGCGCCCATTGTAAGCGATGAGAAGAGGAACGGCAGGCATGCTCCGATGAAGAGTCCTACGAGTACTTTAGGATCGAGCAGATTGAGCTGCAGATCCTGTCCATCCGGCATGTATACAAGCAGTTTTTCTTTGAAGTTTGCGATAAGAGCGAGCGCTGTCATTCCTGCAGAACCGATAGCGAAGCCCTTTCCTGTAGCAGCAGTTGTGTTGCCCAGTGAGTCAAGCGCATCTGTTCTCTCACGGACTTCAGGAGGAAGTCCTGCCATCTCAGCGATTCCGCCGGCATTGTCAGCTACAGGGCCATATGCGTCTGTTGCAAGTGTGATACCGAGTGTAGAAAGCATTCCAACAGCTGCGAGCGAGATGCCATAGAGTCCGATGCTCGAAGGTGCTACATCTACAGGGCACATGCCTGAGCAGTAGTAAGCTATGATGATAGCTGCACCGACGATCAGGATCGGGAGTGTTGTGGACATCATGCCTGTGCCGAGTCCGCTGATGATGAGTGTAGCTGTTCCGGTCTGTGAAGATTCAGCGATCTTCTGGGTCGGTTTATATGTATCCGATGTGTAGTACTCTGTGCAGAGTCCGATCAGAACACCTGCGAGAAGTCCTGCAATGATAGCAAGGTAGAGTCCGTAGAACTCGATACCGAAGAGCCACCATACGAGAACAAACGAGAATATTGCAGTTGCGATAGCCGAGAAGTTTGTTCCGCGGCGGAGAGCTGCGAGCAGGTTCTTCTGGCTTGCGCCTTCCTTAGTCTGTACGAAGAACGAACCGATTACGGAGAATACTACTCCTACTGCTGCCATAAGCAGCGGCAATGCTACGGACTTTACTCCGAGACCACTTGCATAGAATGCTATGGCTCCGAGAGCGCATGTCGATACCATGGATCCTACATATGACTCATAGAGGTCGGCTCCCATTCCGGCAACGTCTCCAACGTTATCACCAACGTTATCTGCGATAACAGCTGGGTTACGAGGGTCATCCTCAGGGATACCTGCTTCAACCTTACCTACGAGGTCAGCACCGACGTCAGCAGCTTTTGTGAAAATACCTCCGCCTACACGTGCAAACAGCGCCATTGAAGAAGCTCCCATTCCGAATGTTACCATTGCAGCAGTGATGTTCTCGAGAGTTTCATGGAAAACAAGATCGAGGAGCGCGTACCAGAGTGAAATGTCGAGAAGTCCGAGCCCAACTACAGTGAATCCCATAACTGAACCGGCTGAGAATGCGACTCTCAGGCCCTTATTAAGGCTCTGCTGAGCAGCACAGGCAGTACGGTCGTTTGCTCTTGTAGCAATGCTCATACCGATGTAACCGGAGAGGCCCGAGAAAAAGCCTCCAGTAATGAATGCGAACGGTACATACCAGGTCAGCTTGTGTGCAGCTGCCATTCCGCAAAGCACGCAGAACATGACGATGAAGAAGATTATTACCGTGCGATACTGGCGTTTCAGGAAAGCGGCAGCTCCTGTACGTACGAAGCGGGAGATCTCTTTCATCCTGTCTGTACCTTCATCTGAGTTCAGAACCTTCTTTGCCTGTACATAGGCGAAGATCAGAGCACAGATAGAAGCAAACAGACTGATCCAGTACAAATGTGATAACAGATAGTCTTGCATTTTAATTGCCTCCTTATATAACTCCACAAAGCAATCGTTTGCTGTTAAATATCGTAACAGTTCTGAATTATACAAGTGGTCTGAAGATCAGACCCTTTGGAGTAATTATATACTCAGGTATTATTGTTCTCAATAAAAAACAATGTATTGCTTTGTTTTTCCTTGCCTGTTCAGTATAGCAGATTGCTTGAAAAATACAACGAAATCTGCTTTTAATCTTGTTTTTTTGACAATAATTTCAAAAATTTTTTGTTTGCAGCAACAAAACGTATTCTGATTTTTGTCAAACAATTCAATTCAGGCTGATGCCGTGAGCATTATAAAACACACCTGTAAGACGCTCTTGTCCTACAGGTGTGTCTGTTATTATCGTAATTAAGGTTTTAGCAGGAAACTGCGATTAGCCTCTCTTCTCCTCGATTGCAGCCTGTGCAGCAGCCAGTCTTGCGATAGGAACTCTGAACGGCGAGCAGGATACGTAGTTGAGTCCTACCTTATGGCAGAACTGTACAGATGCAGGTTCTCCGCCGTGCTCTCCGCAGATACCGAGCTTGATGTTCGGTCTTGTCTTCTTGCCGCCTTCGACAGCGATTTTGACCAGCTTGCCGATTCCTGACTGATCGAGTGACTGGAACGGATCACTCTCAAGTATGCCCTTCTCAACATAGTCCTTGATGATAGCGCCGGTATCATCTCTCGATAATCCGAATCCCATCTGTGTGAGGTCGTTTGTACCGAATGAGAAGAATTCAGCTTCTTCTGCGATCTCATCAGCAGTCAGAGCAGCTCTTGGGATCTCGATCATTGTTCCGACCATGTACTTCATCTCTTCGCCGGACTCAGCAATAAGTCTGTCAGCTGTTTCAACGATGGTCTTCTTTACGAACTTAAGCTCGTTCACGTGACCTACCAGCGGTACCATGATCTCAGGAATTACATCAATGCCTTCTTCCTTGCGAACCTCAAGTGCTGCACCGATGATAGCCTCAGTCTGCATCTCTGCGATTTCAGGATATGTGATGGCAAGTCTGCAGCCACGGTGTCCGAGCATCGGGTTGAACTCGTGGAGCTCGAGAGTCTTGTTTACGATCTTCTCATAAGGGATGTCGAACTCTTTGGATAACTGCTTGATATCCTCATCTGTCTTAGGCAGGAACTCATGCAGTGGCGGGTCGAGAAGTCTGATAGTAACAGGTCTGTCGCCCATTGCCTTGTAGATGCCCTTGAAGTCTTCTTTCTGATATGGAAGGATACCTGCGAGAGCTTCCTTTCTCTCCTCGACTGTGTCAGCGAGTACCATTCTTCTGAATTTAGGGATTCTCTCATCATCGAAGAACATGTGCTCAGTACGGCAGAGTCCGATACCTTCAGCGCCGAATGCTACAGCCTGAGCAGCATCTCTTGGGTTGTCTGCATTTGTTCTGACCTTGAGAGTCCTTGCTTCATCAGCCCACTCCATGATCTGTCCGAAGTCCCCGGAGAGTTCAGGAGCAAGAGTCCTGATCGCTTCTGTGTAAACGCTTCCGTCTGTGCCATTGAGTGAGATGTAATCTCCTTCTGTGTAGACCTTTCCGCCTACTGTAAGAGTCTTGGCAGCTTCATCAACTGTGATTTCCTTGCATCCGGATACACAGCACTTGCCCATTCCTCTCGCAACTACAGCAGCGTGTGATGTCATTCCGCCGCGTGCTGTAAGGATTCCCTCTGCAGCAACCATGCCGGCGAGGTCCTCAGGCGAAGTTTCTTCTCTTACGAGGATGACCTTCTTGCCTTCAGCAGCGAATGCAGCAGCATCGTCTGCCGAAAATACGATCTGTCCTGTTGCAGCGCCAGGCGATGCAGGAAGTCCCTTTGTTACAGGTGTTGCCTTCTTAAGCTCGTCAGCATCGAATACAGGGTGAAGCAGCTGGTTGATCTGATCAGGCTCTACTCTCATTACAGCAGTATCCTTATCGATCAGTCCCTCTTTTACGAGATCTACGGCTACCTTAACGGCAGCAGCAGCGGTTCTCTTGCCATTACGTGTCTGCAGCATGTAGAGCTTTCTGTCTTCCACAGTGAACTCCATGTCCTGCATGTCCTTATAGTGGTTCTCAAGAGTGTTAGCGATTTTCTCGAACTGTGCATATACCTCAGGGAAAGCGTCTGCCATCTCGGAGATAGGCTGCGGAGTTCTGATACCGGCTACTACGTCCTCACCCTGAGCGTTTACTAGGAACTCACCGAAGAGCTTGTTCTCGCCGTTTGCAGGGTTACGTGTGAACGCTACGCCTGTACCGGAATCATTTCCGCTGTTTCCGAATACCATGGACTGTACGTTTACAGCTGTTCCGAGAGAATCAGAGATACCGTACATCTTTCTGTACAGGATGGCTCTGTCGTTGTTCCATGATCTGAATACAGCCTTGATAGCCTCGAGAAGCTGGTCCTTAGGCTCCTGAGGGAACTCTCTTCCGAGCTCTCTCTTTACTACTTCCTTGTATCCTGCGATTACTTCCTTTAAATCGTCTGTTGTAAGCTGAACGTCGAATTCAACGCCTGCTTTCTTCTTCTGGCTTTCAAATACAGCATCGAAGTTGGACTTCTTGATTTCCATTACTACGTCGCCGAACATCTGCATGAATCTTCTGTAGCTGTCGTATGCGAATCTGTCGTTGCCTGTCTTCTTTGCAAGACCTTCAACAGCGATGTCATTGAGTCCGAGGTTGAGGATGGTGTCCATCATGCCAGGCATCGAGATAGGTGCTCCGGATCTTACCGACACGAGCAGCGGGTTCTCATTGTCACCGAACTTCTTGCCCATTACCTCTTCGAGTTCAGCAATGTGCTCCCATACTTCATCGATTACTTCCTGAGCAAGAACTCCCCCGTCCTCAGTGTACTTTCTGCAGACGTCTGTAGTGATCGTGAATCCGAAAGGTACCGGAAGGCCGATATTTGTCATCTCAGCAAGGTTTGCTCCCTTGCCTCCGAGCAGTGCTCTCATATCCTTGGTGCCTTCATTGAATGAATAAACGTACTTTGCCATAGGCTTAATCTCCTTTTTGTCTATGTTCTTTATTGTATTTTAATGCTTTACGCACTGTTAACTGATTAAAAACGCAGTCTCTCTTCAATATAGCTTCTGACCTCTGAAACAGGCACTCTTACCTGCTCCATGGTATCGCGGTCACGTATGGTAACAGCACCGTCTTCTGCAGTGTCAAAGTCTACGCAGATGCAGAACGGAGTTCCGATCTCATCTTCTCTTCTGTAACGCTTTCCGATAGATCCAGCAGCGTCATACTCTACCATGAAGTACTTGCGAAGTTCTTCATAGACCGGACGGGCAACGTCTTCGAGTTTCTTTGAAAGCGGAAGCACGGCTGCCTTATACGGTGCAAGAGCCGGATGAAGTCTCAGAACTGTTCTGACGTCTTCTTTTCCCTTGGCATCAGTCAGCACTTCCTCATCGTACGCGTCAACGAGATATGCCAGAACGAGTCTCTCAACTCCTACCGATGGCTCGATGCAGTATGGTACATACCTCTCGTTGGTTTCAGGATCGAGATAGCTCATATCCTCTCCCGAATGAGTCTGATGAGCCATGAGGTCGTAATCCGTACGGGATGCTACGCCCCAGATCTCGCCCCAGCCGAACGGGAAGAGATATTCGATGTCGGTGGTAGCGTTACTGTAATGCGAGAGCTCTTCAGGGGAATGATCCCTGTACCTTGTGTATTCAGGCTTCAGGCCCAGGCTTTTGAGGAAGTTGAGACAGAATGACTTCCAGTAATCAAACCATTCGAGCTCGGTTCCCGGCTTGCAGAAGAATTCAAGTTCCATCTGCTCAAACTCTCTTACTCTGAAGATGAAGTTGCCCGGTGTGATCTCGTTTCTGAATGATTTTCCGACCTGTGCAATACCGAACGGTATCTTTTTGCGAGCCGTTCTCTGAACGTTCTTGAAATTTACAAAGATTCCCTGTGCCGTCTCAGGCCTCATGTAGATCTCTGATTTCGAGTCTTCGGTGACACCCTGGAATGTCTTGAACATCAGGTTGAACTGTCTGATGCCCGTAAAGTCGCTCTTACCGCAGTTAGGGCATTTGACTGCTTTCTCAGAGATGAAGTTCTCCATCTCTTCCCTTGACCAGCCGTCTACTACGACTTCCGTGTCAGGTTCATTCTCCTTGTACCAGTCCTCGATGAGCTGGTCTGCTCTGTAGCGGGTCTTGCAGGATCTGCAGTCGATAAGCGGATCACTGAAGCCTCCTACGTGTCCCGAAGCTACCCATGTCTGAGGGTTCATCAGGATAGCAGCGTCAAGTCCTACGTTTAATCCGGACTCTCTTACGAACTTCTGTCTCCAGGCGTCCTTGATATTGTTTTTGAACTCCACTCCCAGAGGACCAAAGTCCCAGGTATTCGCAAGTCCGCCGTATATCTCTGATCCCGGGAAGATGTACCCTCTGTTTTTGCAGAGAGCAATTATCTTCTCCATCGTTACGGCTCTGTCAGTTACAGGGATGTCTTTTTTATCAATTGGCATATATTAAAGCTCCTCGTCCTTGAATTCTTCTTCTATGATATCTTCCGCATCACTCTGCTTGTAGGCTTCAGATGCATCCTTAATAAGTTCTTTTACAGTCTTTCCGGCTTTCTTTGCAAAGCTGTCGATAGTGCTCATGAGCTCATCAAGATTATCCATGTTTAGCGCTTCCTGAGCCTTGTCCATTCCCTTTACAACAACGCCTTTTGCCTTGTCATAAAAGCCGATCACCTTTCCGTCGATGTCAACAACATCGCCCTTTTCGTTGACAAAGTCGATGCTGCACTGTGTACCCATGGCAGCTACTATTCCGAGAATGGCTCCCCATGGAACGAGGACTGCACCGATCACTCCTGCTGTAACCGGGAAGTTGACGATGGTCTTTTCACCTTTTCTGACGAGGATCCTCGAAACATTACCCTTGTCTACGATTTCCTTAAGCTTAGCGAACAGAGGGCTGTCCTTAAGGCTTGCTCCGTCGACCTTGTCGTGTTCCATGTTGATCTTTTCCTCAAGAGCAATGATGGCATCCACAACGCTTCCGTCAGCAGCTTCGAGAGCAGCTTTGGCCTCAGCGTAAGTTGAACCTGTTCTGTCCTTGACAAGCTCTATTTTTTCAAGTGTGATTTCCATTATTTTACCTCCAATCCTTTGGATGATCTGAGCACATCCACTCCGAGATAGCGGTCAGTATACTCAGAAAGTATTTCCCTGACCTCGTTGCGCACTTCCGGCTTGAGGTCAACTTTTTCGAACGTTTTTAAAGGCTTTGAATCAAAGTACCTAAACATAGAGATTATATCGAAATCAGGACTGTAAATCAACGAATCAGCTTCTCTTTTCTCCTCCCCGGCGCAATCAGGACAAATGATTCCTCCGCCCGAAACTGAGAACATTTTAAAGCCTCCTCCGAACTTTTCTGGTGCCTTGCCGCAGTTGACGCAGCAGCCAAGTTCAGGTGCTACTCCCAGCAGCCTCAGGCTTTTAACTATGAACGCATAAAGCAAGGTATCGGTACCGGTCCTGCATTCTGAAACAGACTGAAGGAACTCCAGGCTCAGGTCAAACAGTTTAGGAGCCGGGGCACCCTCTTCGAGCACCTTGTCGAGGTATTCAATAAATGCCGATGCGTTAATGAAGCGGTCTATGTCTTCGCCGATAGAATAAAAGCTCTTTTTTACCTGTGCAGAGTTGATGCTGTACGCCTCCCTGCCCCTGAAAACGTCATATTCGGCATACGTAAAAGGACGAAGCGCCAGAGCCGCCTTGCTGCGGGACTTCTCGTTAACGGAAGTCCCCGCCGACAGCTTACCGTACTGCTTCGTGAAAAGCACTATCATGCGTCTGTTATTCGCGATTTTTCTTTGGCGTAATACTATGCCTTCTGTGTTTATGATCATAATTAATATGGGCCGCATCTTTCCTGAATGCGGCCTCATCTCTACTCATCTTTATAGCCCCAGTTCCTTATTATGCGCTCGGAATCGCGCCAGCCTTCCTTGACCTTTACAAACAGGCTCAAAAATACTTTGTGGCCCAGCAGATCTTCGATTTCAAGACGCGCTGCCTTTCCGATTCCTTTAAGCTTGCTGCCGCCTTTGCCTATAATGATTCCCTTATGCGATTTCTTTTCGCAGTAGATGACCGCTGAGATCTCCACTGCGGCGCGCGGGTCCTCTGGCTCCACAAACGATTCGATCTCAACAAAGACTCCATGCGGGACCTCATCATCGAGATAGTTCATAAGCTTTTCACGAATGATCTCGCTTACGATGAACCTTACGGGATCCTCGGTTGCGATATCATCAGGATAATACATAGGTCCTTCGTTCATGTAGCCCGCAAGCCTTTCACGAAGCATGTCTATGTTGTCACCTTTCAGAGCTGAAACTCCGTATATATCCTCAAAGAGTCCGGTCCTGTCATACCTGTTGTAAAGTTCAAGATACTTCTCAGGCCCGATCAGATCCGTCTTGTTGATCGCGAGCAGCTTAGGTGCAGAAGTGTTTTCGAGCAGTTTGAGTATAGCTTCGTCACCTCTTCCGAAATCAAGCGTCCCATCGACAATAAGCAAAATAACGTCAACACCACCAAGGGTGTTGACGGCTGTTTCGTTTATGGCTTGCCCGAGCTTGTTGTGCGGTTTGTGGATTCCCGGTGTATCGAGAAATACCATCTGGAGGCCTTCACCGTCCTCATATTCAAGATCAGTGTAAATTCCTGTTATTCTGTTTAATGTTGTCTGAGGCTTGGCCGATGTTATGGCGATCTTCTCGCCCAGCATCCTGTTCATCAATGTGGACTTGCCGACATTCGGCCTGCCTGCTATTCCTATGAATCCTGATTTCACTTTTTCCTCTTGACTCCTATCGCCGACAGCACTTCTTCTTCACGGGCACGCATCACTGCTTTTTCCTCTTCATCCATGTGATCGTAACCGAAGAGGTGCATTACACTGTGCACAAAGAGATAAAGCATCTCCCTCGTAAGTCCCGTTCCGTATTCTTCAGCCTGTCTCTGAGCCTGCTCATAGCAGATCACAACATCGCCTATCAGAGTTTCTGTTTCATCATCCAGAAGATCTTCAAGGAGATCATCATGTCCTTCAAACTGAGGGAAGCTCAGAACATCCGTAACGCTGTCCTTTTCTCTGTATTCACGGTTCAGCTCGAGTATCTCACTGTCGTCTACTACCGTTACGCCAAGTTCCGGCTCATTTTCAAGTTCAATGTCTTTAAGCTCGACGAACTCCGTCCTGAGTGCAATATCTGCGGCCCTCTCCATGAGGTTCCACATTTCCGGCGTAAGTTTATCGAATTCGTCGTTGAATACTATTTGCATATATCACCTGTCGCTGACTTTGTTGCCTTTAGAAGTGGTTGCTCTCACCCTGTTCCTGTTGTCGTATGAGTCGTAAGCCCTTATGATTCGCTTTACCAGCTCATGTCTTACAACATCGACTTCGGTGAATGTGTTGAATCTTATGCCTTCAACACCGCTGAGCACCTTGCGTGCCTCCTTTAGTCCCGATACAGTGCCGCTTGGGAGATCTATCTGAGTGATATCTCCGGTTACGACTACTTTTGAATTGAATCCCATGCGAGTAAGGAACATCTTCATCTGCTCGCGCGTAGTATTCTGCGCCTCGTCGAGGATGATGAACGCGTTATCGAGAGTGCGGCCTCTCATATATGCCAGAGGAACAACTTCGATCACGCCCTTTTCCCTCAGTCTTGCGGCAGCCTCTATGCCAAGAACATCGTAGAGTGCGTCATAAAGTGGTCTCAGATATGGATCCACCTTCTCCTGCATGTCGCCGGGAAGGAATCCGAGACGCTCACCTGCCTCTACTGCCGGTCTTGTCAGGATTATCCTCTCTACTTCCTTGTTTTTATAGGCATTGATTGCCATTGCACAGGCAAGATAAGTCTTTCCCGTTCCTGCCGGTCCTATGCCGAAGACCATGTCTGCCGCACGGATATTGTCAATGTAATCCTTCTGTGCCTGCGTCTTCGGCTTGAGAGGTCTTCCCGTGTGCGTATAGCATATTATGTCACGCGAAGCTTTCTGTTCGTCAAAGCTCTTTCCTCCAGCTTCCATCTCAATGAGATAGTTAAGCTTCTGAGGATCCAGCTCAGGCTCAACGTTCAATGCCTCGATCAGTCTGGCAATTATGCGTGCAGCAAGCTCAGGGTCTCTGCCCCTTATGGAAAGTACGTTGTCGCGCATCGACATCTCTGTACCCGTAAACTTTTCAACGGAACGGATGTTGGCATCGTAATTTCCAAAGAGCCCCTGGATATTTATCTCTTCAGGTATGTTCAGTTTATAATCCATATATTACTTACCGCTGAGGAATTCCTTTACAGCTTTGTTTACAGCTGATCCGTCGGCCTTGTCCTTGAGCTCTGCCATGGCATTTTTCATCAGCATTCCCATGTTCTTCATGTTGGCTTCGACACCGAGTTTCTCGGCAATCTCCTTTACCCTGGCCTTTATTTCTTCTTCGCCCATTTCTTCAGGCAGATAAGACTTGAGGATCTCAATCTCCTTCATGTAGCCTTCTACCATGTCGTCCCTGCCGGCCTTTGCAAAATCTGAAAGAGCATCAGCTCTCATCTTGACCTGCTTTTTTATGATCTTGACTATGTCTGCATCATCATCGAGATTGACTCTCTGGTCAACCTCGTACTGCTTAATTGCAGCCCTGACCATGTTTACCGTGTTCTTTTTCAGGACATCTGCGCTCTTCATGGCGTCCTTGTAGTCCTGCATAAGCTGTTCTTTAAGACCCATTGCATACTCCTTTGTAATCTGATTAAGAAAAAAAATGCGAACCGATAAAAGCTGGTTCGCATCTTCGTTTTGTTATTAATACTTACGAGCTTTCTTACGGGCAGCCTCAGACTTTTTCTTACGTCTAACGCTTGGCTTTTCGTAATGCTCTCTCTTACGCAGCTCAGCCATGACGCCGTCGCGAGCGCAAGATCTCTTAAATCTCTTAAGAGCACTCTCCAGGCTCTCGTTTTCTCTTACTATTACCTGTGCCATATTTCTTGTCTCACCTCCGTTCGTCATGGGATTATTGCGGATTAAGACCGCAACGAAGTGATTGTACTACTCTCAGAAGAGATTGTCAATAATATCTCCGGCCATCATTTTACGTCTTGAATCTCCGTCCTGCGCAAATTTTTCTGCCGCTTTTCCGTGTACCATCACTCCGTACATAAGACTGGTATCAAGTGTGTTGCCCTGTGCAATGAGTGATGCGACTACTCCTGCCAGGACGTCTCCCGAACCCGCTGTAGCAAGGCCGGAGTTTCCTACTGTGTTGAGGTAAAGCTTCTGACCGTTTCCGGCATCCCTGAGAGCTATGAGCGATACGTCTGACTTGACTACCATGCTCACTTCGAACTTTTCAGAGAACTTGCGTGTGTAACCGATCCTGCTCCTTGCAACGATATTTATGTCTTCACCGCATAGCCTTGCCATCTCGCCCAGGTGAGGTGTTATAACGCACTGGCATTTCCTCTTTCGAAGCGATTTGAGATTCTTAGATATGAGGTTGAGCGCTCCTGCATCGAACACCGCAGGCTTATTGCCGGCCAGTATCTGCTTTACGAGGAGTCTGCCGACAGAGTCTTCCTTAAGGCCGGGACCTATCAGTATGACATCTACGTCATCCCTGAATCCTTCAAAGGCTCCGAGTACATCGTCAGGTTTGTAAGGGACCGCGACCGCCTCAGGTATGGAGACATTAAAGAATCCCGAATACTTTGAAGGGCAGAATATCTTTACCAGACCGCAGCCCGCCCTGTATGCAGCTTTTGCAGCAAGCATTCCTGCACCAAGCATTCCGTTGGAGCTTATGACCAGTCCTACAGTGCCGAATGTGCCCTTATGGCCGTTCTCTGCGCGCGGTACGAGAGCTCTTCCTATCGTTCTTTCGAGGAACTGACTGTCAAGCACCTCGAGCTTGTCGTTAACATTGTCATAACCATCTTTCATAAGGCCGATGTCCACGACTTTTACTTCACCGCAGCATTCCCTTCCGGCTCCGAAAAACATTCCGGTCTTATAGCATCCGAATGTTACAGTGAGGTCGGCCCTGATGGCCTCTCCCATAATGAGACCGCTCGTGGCGTTTAATCCTGAAGGAATATCGATCGCGACTTTGTAACCGCTTTTCGAATTTATGTATTTCACCAGCCTGATATCATCATCACTCAGGATCTTGTTGAGGCCTATTCCGAATATGCCATCGATTATGCAGTCATATTTTGCATTCAGGATATTGCGCTCTACGCCCCTGAGCCCTGAGATCCTCACATCTCTATGTGAATTTACCAGTATGCTCATCTGGCGCTTCAGCTCATCACCTGCCTTGTCGATCCTGCCGGCGAAATACACGCTTACACCGGTATATCCCTTTTGCGCAAGCCATCTGGCAGCAGCCACTGCGTCGCCTCCGTTGTTGCCATGCCCGGCCAGAACAAGAATCTTTGCAGATCTGTCAGGGATCCTTTCAGCCACTTCATCAGCTACTCCCCTTGCGGCATTCTCCATGAGAACGACACCCGGAAGTCCTGCCTGCGAAGCAAACTGATCCATGTATTTCATTCCTTTTGCCGTCACTGCATACATCGGCAACACCTCTCTTTGTTTATCACGATCAGACAAGAATATCCCATCTGATTATATTTTTGTCGAATACCGGGCCGGCGTCACTGCAGTTCAGTCTGCCCTCGGTGGTTTCGATAAAACAGTCATCGTAATCCGCTGACTCGGCCAGAATCGTGCTGCTCATGCTGAACTGCCCCTCATCCGACTTATCTGCAAGTGACTTCAGCATCTGAAGTGAACCGCTTGCACAGATATACGGTACATGTCTGACAGCGTCAGAAGCCTTTCCTTCCCTGCCGTTGCTGCCGTCCAGCGTCAGTACTTCGATCTCGTTCACAAGATGCCTGAATGACTCAAGCATGTATATGTCATTCTTGCTCGGGTAGCAGAGGATAAGCTTGCATCTGATGCCGCGTACCAAAAGAGCACGGGAAAGTCCAAGCATCTCGGGTATTCCAAGGTCATCAGCCACAAGCAGTACTTCTTCCGGCAATGCGTCCAGATCGAACCCATTACCGAGGCCCATGGTGACGATGACGTCTTCGCCCGGTCTGAGCGAAGCGAGTATCCTGCTTTCCTTGCCGTCCGCAGGGAATACCACAGTGAATCTGTTACTGTCGAAATCACATACCTGATAAGGCCTGCGAACTCCGCCCGCTTCTATCATAGCATATTGCCCGGGAAGTCTGAAGTCACACTCCCCCATATCGAATGTCATCTTGTGTATATCGCGAACAAGATTGTCGTTATGCACGATCTTGCCTGTTTTTTTCATTTTTTATGATCTTTCTATGTTTACTTAGTTTCTTCGTCTGCTGCTGCTTTTTCTATTGCCTCGATGATCGCAGCCTTGGTCGCTCTGGCACTTACCTGTACGCCTCTCGACCGTGCCGCTTCAAGGAGCTCCTCCTTTTTCATCGACATATTCAGCTCCGCAATCTCATACCTGGCAGCCTTTTCAGTCTCTTCAGTCACTTCTGCGTCCACTTCCACGGGAATCGTCTCAGATGCCTCAGCAACTTCAGTAACTGTTTCTTCAGAATCCCATTCAGGAATCTCTGTATCAGTATCTTCCGGGACTGCTTCAGCTGTTTCCTCAGCCTCTTTTTCTGCAGTCTCTTCAGCCGAAAAATCGACTGTTTTCTCTTCAGCTTCTTCAAACACAGCAGCTGTTTCGGTCTTCACTACCTCAGGTGTCACCTCAACAGCAGGTTCTTCGACATGCTGTACTTCAGGGCTCACCGGGTCAGCCTTTCTGACTTCCCGGACAGGTTCAGGTTCAGGCATCTGTGCACGCGCTTTTTCAAGGTGTCTTTTGAGATTCATTCTCTCAGACTCCTTAAGGTCCACTACGTATGAGTCGAGAATTTTATCATGCCAGCCTCTGTTTTTCTCATCGACAAGGATCCAGATGTATCCCAGGCCGAATACAGAACCGGATGCACTTTTAACGAAACATTCCCTGAAAAACATCTTCCAGAACCTGAAAGGTTTCCCATCATTGCTTGACACGACCTGAAGACCCAGAATAGCCTTACCGATCGACTTGCCCCTTGCAAACAGTATGAACTCCACAACTATGTAGGCAATCAGGATAAAGAAGACTATCACCATAATGGCAGCAGAAGCACCGTTGAGGTGATTTCTTCCTATCTCATATCCATATCCATATCCATATCTATACCCGTAGCCGAAATCATCGCCGAATCCATAACCGGGATATTTGATATTCATCCCGTTTGCAGCCATAACGGCTGAATATAACAGGTAACTTACAAGCGGTACCACGGTATCGATGCAGGCTGCCCCGAATCTCTTGCCCCTCGAGGCAAGCTTCATAACTTTTTTTTCAGTCATCCAAGTAATCTCCAGCTTATTATTTATGATAGTTTCCGTCCCATTCAAAAACTACCAAATAATTATACAACACAATTGTTAACTTTTTTATAGATTTGATGAATTTCTATGTCCTTTTTAATAGCACTGAATTATCTCAAAACAACGGAAACGCATACTGAATAACATAAAAAGGATCACACCTGCGGGCGTATTCGCCTAAAGTGTGATCCTGCATTTCTGCGCTTCTGTAAGTTGCTCTGAACGGATCAGTCTTCCCTAGGCTCGAATCCTACCAGGCTTTCCGGCATTTCCCTGCCGCTTCTTGTGTAGTAGTCAACGAGGGCAGCCTTGATCGCATCCTCTGCAAGTACCGAGCAGTGAATCTTTCTTGCCGGAAGTCCGTCGAGAGCATCAACAACAGCCTTATTGGTGAGTTCGAGTGCTTCGTCAAGAGACTTGCCCTTGATGAGTTCTGTAGCCATAGAACTTGTAGCGATAGCACTTCCGCAGCCGAAGGTCTTGAACTTGACGTCCACAATCTTATCGTCCTCTACCTTGAGATACATCTTCATGATATCTCCGCAGACAGGGTTTCCGACTTCGCCTACTCCATCAGCATCCTCTATAACACCTACATTGCGTGGGTGCTCAAAATGATCCATTACTTTATCTGTATACAGTGACATATTATTGATCCTCCTATTTGTTCCAGAATTCCGGTATGCAGTGTTCTCTCTTACCTGTCTGCAGGTCTTCCCAATACGGTGACATGCTTCTGTAGTGTGCAACTACCTGATGTACCTTCTCTATTATGTAATCTATCTGTTCTTCAGTGTTGTCTGTATCGAGGCTGAATCTCAGGGATCCGTGTGCTGCTTCGACAGGAACTCCCATTCCAAGCAATACGTGCGACGGATCGAGAGATTCGCTCGTGCAGGCGCTTCCCGACGAGCACTCGATGCCGTACATGTCAAGGTGGAGAAGCAGGCTCTCACCCTCAACACCCTCGAACGACCAGTTTACATTACCCGGCAGTCTCTTTACCGGATCTCCGTTGAGCTGTGAGTAAGGAATGTCCTTAAGCCCATCAATGAGTCTGTCTCTCAGGGCTCTTACCTTGCTCATGTTCTCTTCCATGTTGTCGCAGCCTTCCTTGAGTGCGACTGCCATGGAGGCTATGCCCGGTACGTTTACAGTTCCGGCACGCTTTCCTCTTTCCTGGGCTCCGCCTTCTATAACGTTTACCAGCTTGATGCCGTTGCGCGCATAGAGGATTCCCACCCCTTTAGGCCCGTGGAATTTATGGCCCGACATCGAAAGCATGTCTATGTTCATTGCCTGAACATCTATCGGCAGATGAGCTGCAGCCTGTACTGAATCCGTATGGAACAGCACCTTTCTGGCCTTGCAGACAGCGCCGATCTCAGGTATAGGCTGAATGGCGCCCATTTCGTTATTCGCAAACATTATACTGACAAGAGCCGTGTCATCTCTGATAGCGTCTTCTACATCTTTTACATCGACTATGCCGTTTGACTGAGGCGCAAGGTATGTAACCTCAAAGCCTTCGCCTTCAAGCTTGCGCATTGTATGAAGGATCGCATGATGCTCAATGTTGAGCGTGATCAGGTGCTTTTTGCCCTTTGCCTTAAGCCCTCTTGCTGCAGAAAGAAGCGCCTGGTTGTCTGCTTCCGATCCGCCTGAGGTGAAATATATTTCGTTAGGTCTTGCAGCATTGATGCACTCAGCGACTATCGCTCTCGCTTCATCCAGCGCTTCCTGTGTACGCTGTCCGTCACTGTGAAGGCTGTTTGGATTGCCGTTAAACTCATCAAGACACTGGATCAGTTTGTCTCTTGCAGTCTTGCTGAGATATGTTGTCGCGGCATTGTCAGCATAAACTCTCATATTTTTCCTCCTGAATATCTATTCTGCCGGCTCACAGCTTTCGCAGTAGTTGCCGAGCATTTTTTTACGGTTACCGGTTATTATGTCTTCAAGGGTTATCCCCTTCAGGTAGTTTTCAATTACCTTATCGAGTCCTGCCCAGAGCGGAAGAGTACTGCAGGTAGCAGCCTTTTCACACTGAACGCCCTCCTGCATGATACAGTTGACAGGAGCAAGCGTACCCTCTGTCAGCAGAAGTATCTCGTTGATGCTGTAATCTTTCGGATCGCGTGCAAGCATGTATCCGCCGTTCTTCCCTCTGAGGCTCTTGAGCATGCCTCCCTTGTTGAGAATGGCGATGATGCTCTCAAGATACTTCATGGACAGGTTCTCACTTTCGGCAATCTCCGATAGTGAAACATAGCCGCTTTCACCTTTGCGGGCCAGATCAACCATTACAGTCAGAGCGTATCTGCCTTTGGTCGAAACCATCATATCTGAAGTTCCCCTTTCTTTTTTTATTCATATATCGCAAAAGCTGCGATAAGCACCAGACAAATCCTACTCTTGTGGTAGGAATATGTCAACAGGGATTTTACATATCTTGTATTATTATGTGTAATTGCTTTTTGACAGTTCCGTTATTTATAATATATATGGAGAAAATTGGGACTATATATTAATTCTGGTTAATTCATTTCGGAGGATCAACTTAATATATGGAAATCTTTTATAACGTAATCGCCTTTCTTGGCGGACTCTCCATGTTCCTTTATGGAATGAGGGTCATGGGCGATGGACTGAAGAGCTCGTCGGGCGGTGCAATGAAAAACGCCCTTGCAAAGGTTACAAACAAACCTGTGATGGGCTTTCTGCTCGGTATGCTCGTAGCCTGCATAATACAGAGCTCAACTGCTACCATTGTAATAACTGTAGGACTTGTAGGAGCCGGTTTCCTCACATTCCATCAGTCCGTGGGCATTGTGCTCGGTGCAAATGTAGGAACAGCGATCACCGCACAGATCATCAGACTCATGGACGTCAGTTCAGGCATGGACAGCCCTCTTTACTTCTTCAAGGCCGATAATCTTGCCCCTCTCGCACTGGTGATCGGCATCGTCTGCATCATGTTCCTTAAATCCGGCACATACAAAACGGTCGGTTCGGTAGCCTGCGGATTCGGCATTCTCTTTATGGGCCTCATCTATATGAGCAATGTAGTATCGGGATTCGGAGAATCCCTGAGTCATCTGCTTACGGCTTTCTCAAACAACTACGCACTGGGCTTTCTTTCAGGTGTTCTTGTAACAGGTGTCGTACAGAGTTCATCCGCTGTAGTCGGTATCATTCAGTCTATTGCGAGCTCTGTCGGTGTCTCATTCAGCGCAGTATTTGCAGTTATCATCGGTGTAAACATCGGGGACTGCCTTACAACATATCTGGTGAGCCGAATCGGAGCAAAGCCGGTACAGAGGCGCACCGCCGTAGTCCACATCGTATATAACGTTTTTGCCGCCATCATCTGCTTCCTGCTTGTTTTCATAGGCAGAAAAACCGGAATTATAAGCGATACGCTATGGACAAGTACGCTGAATTCCGGCGGAGTCGCAAACATTCACGGATGCTTCAGGCTTATCCCTGCTGTAATGCTTCTGCCATTCTCAGGTGTGATGGAACGGATCAGTACAAACATCGTAAAAGACGAGCCTGTGGATGAAGAAGACAAGAACGCCATTGCTGCGCTCGATGCACTCGATGAACGTCTCTTCACCTCCCCTGCTCTCGCACTCGACCAGGCTGAGAGTGTCGTAATGGAGATGAGCGACATAGCATCACACAACTTCGATGCTGCCGTCAGACAGATTTACGACTACGATCCTAAGCGTAACAGCCGCATTCAGACCCGTGAAAACCTTCTCGACAGCATGACTGACGCTACGAATAAATATGTTGTATCCCTTTCACCTTATGTAACCAGGGAAGTCGATAACCAGCATCAGAACAGAGTTCTCAAGGCGCTGATATGCTACGAGCGAATCGGAGACCTTGCTGTGAACATAGCTGAAGAGGTCAACTCTTTAAGGAGTGAGAACAAAGTGTTCTCGGATACAGCACTTGCAGAACTCAGGGTTGCTTTCAACTCAATATACGAGATATTGGATATAACATCGCGCGCATATAAGTCAAAAAGTGCTGCGCTTGCAGCAAAGGTAGAGCCGCTTGAGGAAGTCATCGACGACCTCGTGGAGGAACTTAACGGCAGACACGTCTACAGAATGGTCAACCATCTTTGTGATCCGATCAATGGCATCAGATATCAGTCCATTCTTACCAACGTGGAGCACATCACAGACAAATGCAGCGATATCGCCATCTATATAATGGAAGGCGAAGACAACTCTATTTTCGGACAGGAGCACTCATATGTACACGAACTGCATCATTCAAGCTCACAGAGGTATCTGCAGGCTTACAGCGATGATTACAGTAAGTACTTTGATGAACTTAATGCCATACCTGCCATAGCAGAGCCGCTGGAGAATATATCTGCACCGGAAACCGAAAAGGAAAATAAAAAAGAGAACAGGAAAGATAAAAAAGAAGCCAGGAAAGAAAAGAAAGAAAAGAGAGAAAGCAAAAAAAGCAGCGAAAAAGGAAATTAACGGAACAAAAAAACTTCGCGGTCCGATCCGCGAAGTTTTTTTATATTATTCGGTAAACCGCTTTTCAAAATTCCCGTATATCTTGGTTCCCTCGTTCACCATTACGAAGGCATTCGGGTCTACTTCCTTTACGATTCTGATGAGCCCCGGAAGTTCATACTTGGTTACCAGGGTCGTAAGAACGTAAGTGTCTTCATCGGTATATCCACCTGCTCCGTGCCAGTATGTTAGCCCCCTTTTAACCTCGTTTATGACTTTGTCTGTTATCCCTTCCTTTTTTGTGAAGATCATTACCTGTACGTTTCTGTTCTGTGTATGCTGATAATCCAGTGCAAGAGCATTTACTACGGCAAATATCATGGAATAAACAACAATCTGGATGTCAAACAGGAAGAAGCAGACTCCATATATGACTGTGTTTATGGCAATTGATATCTTTCCCACACTGAAATTCGGGTGCGTCTTGGAAAGTGCTACTCCTATGATATCCTGTCCTCCGCCCGATGTGCCTCCCTTCAGCACCATTCCCGCTCCTGTACCTGTAACAAGGCCGCCTACAAGACAAGCAGTCAGATAGTCATCGAAAACCGGTTTGGATACCACCGGCACCAGAGACATGCAGAGCGAGGCTATTCCGATCGATATTACGGTCGTGATGCAGAATTCCTTTCCCAGAGCCTTATAAGCCAGCACAAACAAAGGCATGTTAAGCAGATAATAAATGATTCCCAGGTAATCTACTCCTGGTATCTGAGGCACATGCATCACATCCAGAAGAAGCATTCTCAGCAGCATGGACATTCCGGTAAACCCGCTGCTGTAGAGGTTCATAGGTGTGATTATCATATTTATTCCAATTGCAAAAAGAAGGTTGCCCCCGATAACGAGGGCCACCCTGTTAAGCATGTGTTTTCTGTCGGCTGAGCCGAAAATGTTTTTCATTGATTATTACTCTGCCTTGATTTTTTTCCAGTAATCGCTGTAAAGATCTGTTGTTGCCGGATCAAGCGAAACGAGAGACTCACAGCGTTCAATCGTTTCCTTATCAGGGAATACTGCCTTTTCGTTAAGATATTCCTCCTCGATCAGGTCGAGAGCAGCTTCATTAGGTGTTGTGTAATACAGGTAGTCGAAATTCTTTTTTGCTACCTCGGCTTTGCAAAGATAATTGATCCAGGCTTCAGCATTTTCCTTATTAGCGGCATCCTTTGGTATGACCCATGAGTCTACAAAGAATTCCGAGCCTTCCTTAGGGATCACAAATTCAACGTCCTCGTTCAGATCCTTTGTGTAAATATATTCACCATTCCAGACAACTCCGACTGCAGCGGATCCGTTGGCAAGCAGGTCGCGCGCAGAGTCGTTGGCATACTTATATACCAGCGGTTTCTGCTTTATGAGCTCTTCTGCCGCTGCCTTTATTTCATTTTCATTTGTGGAATTTTCCGAATACCCGAGCTTTTTCAGAGCTATCATGAATGCATCACGTACACTGTCAGGCATTACAATGCTGTCCCTGAACTTCTCATTCCAGAGATCATCCCACGAGTCGATCTCGACATCGCCTACCATCTCCTTGTTATACAGGATTCCGGCAATTCCCAGCTGATAAGGGACGGAGTACTTGTTGCCGGGATCAAACTCCTCAGACTTTTTCATGTAAACATCAGCGAGATTCTTTATCTCCGGTATGTTGTTGACATCAAGTTCAGCGAGCATATCGTTCCCTATCATACGC
Source organism: Mogibacterium sp. (assembly GCA_017510725.1). Lineage (GTDB taxonomy): Bacteria > Bacillota > Clostridia > Peptostreptococcales > Anaerovoracaceae > Crickella. The sequence continues at coordinate 20,700 of JAFWMD010000029.1, forward strand.
TGTATCATATAGTCAGATGTGCAGACACAGTCATATGTGGTAGCGTTGTTCTCAAGAACCGTATACATCTCCTCAGCTGTATCGAAATAATCAGGTATGACTTTGATACCGGTCTCAGCTTCAAAATCTTCAATCAGTTCAGGGTCAAAATAATCACCGTAGCAATAGACATATACTTCTCCATTTGCACCGCTTCTGCATCCGCTCATTACAACTGAAACGGACACCAGCATGATAAACATGGCCAAAAGAGCTGCAGTTCTTTTAAACATCCGGTTTTTTCTGGTTTTTTTCATTCTTTTCGTGACCTCTCTGGTTACATAAAATAGCTTTTTGTCATTATATACTATTCACACTGTCAGTGTAATTATTGTTGTAAAGAAAAAGACCGCTTCCGCGGTCTTTTGTTGGAGGCGACACCCGGATTTGAACCGGGGGTGAAGGTTTTGCAGACCTCTGCCTTACCACTTGGCTATGTCGCCATAGAGTAAAGGGGTTCCGTAGAGCCCCTTTCCATCTTGGCTAGGGTAGTAGGATTCGAACCTACGAATGACGGAATCAGAATCCGTTGCCTTACCGCTTGGCTATACCCCATCATTATTTAAATGCGGCACTTCGCAGTGCCATTTATGAAGAAAAGTTTTGGGGTGGATGGTGGGATTCGAACCCACGAATACTGGAGCCACAACCCAGGGTCTTAACCACTTGACGACACCCACCACGGGTCTTTTAAAAAAATGGCGACCGGGAACGGGCTCGAACCGTCGACCTCCAGCGTGACAGGCTGGCATTCTAACCAGCTGAACTACCCGGCCGCAAAATGGTGGGACCAATAGGGCTCGAACCTATGACCCCCTGCTTGTAAGGCAGGTGCTCTCCCAGCTGAGCTATGATCCCATGATGGTAGCGGCGACTGGACTTGAACCAGTGACCTTCCGGGTATGAACCGGACGCTCTAGCCAGCTAAGCTACGCCGCCGTATCGCTTGATTCATTCAATCGCGCTTGATTATATTAACAAAAGGATAAAGGCTTGTCAACAAATTTTCAAAAATTATGTTATACTATTGCAGTATTATTTCTTTGTTAACCGTATTACACAGTCCATGGAGGAAAAACAATGGGACATCCCGACCCTATAGCCTTTACAATATTCGGTATTGATATCAGATGGTACGGCATACTCATAGCCTGCGGCATGCTGCTTGCCGTGCTTTTGTCTTGCAAAAGAGCTCCACGCCACGGCATCACAGAAGATGACGTGCTTGACATAGCCTTATGGATGCTTCCGATAGGAGTTATCGGTGCCCGCGTATACTATGTGCTCTTTAATCTCGATTACTATAAAACATTCTCTTCAATGCTGGATATCAGGAGCGGCGGGCTGGCTATACACGGCGGACTCATTTTCGCCATGATAACTGTGTTTGTTATCTGCAGACGCAAAAAAATCGATACTCTGAATGTTTTCGATCTTTTTATTCCTACCGTAGCCCTGGCGCAGTCCATTGGCAGGTGGGGCAATTTTTTCAACGGCGAGGCTCATGGAGGCCCTACAGACCTTCCCTGGGGCATACTCGTTGATGGCGTAAAGGTCCACCCTACTTTTCTGTATGAATCAATCTGGTGTCTGATTCTTTTCTTTGCGCTTAGCTGGTTCAATAAACACAAAAGATATGCAAACGGGCAGACCGTAGCTTTATATTTCATTTTCTACTCTCTCGAGCGCTTCTTTGTTGAAGCCCTGCGCACGGATTCTCTGATGATAGGTCCTTTCAAGCAGGCTCAGGTGATCAGCGTCTGCGCAATAATTGCAGGCATTATACTCTACAGATATTCATCAGCCCATAACCGCATAGAACCGGAACAGTAAAAACGCAAAAAATGAAAGAAACTGCAAGGGGTGCAGTCTCTTTCGAAAAAGGGTATTGGGACTAGAGATAGGATTGCTTTTGCAATCCCTATTAGCATTATAGGGACCGGATAGCACTTTTGCAATGCTTTTGTACTTCAAAAAAACATAATTCGGGTTATTAGTACAAAAAAGCCCCGAAAGCCTTTATTGTCAACCATTACACGTTAAACAGGAAATGCATGACGTCTCCGTCTTTTACGACATATTCCTTTCCTTCTGACCTCAGCCAGCCCTTTTCCTTCGCTGCCGAGAGCTTACCGTCGACTTCCATGAGCTTGTCATAAGCTATTGTCTCAGCACGGATAAAGCCTTTTTCAAAATCACTGTGGATCTTTCCTGCTGCCTGTGGAGCAAGCGTTCCGCGCTTGATCGTCCAGGCTCTTGTCTCGTCCTCCCCTGTAGTCAGGAAGCTGATGAGATCGAGCAGTGCGTATGACGACTTTATCAGTTTGTCGAGGCCCGACTCCTCAATACCGAGTTCTTCAAGGAACAGCTCACGCTCATCATCTTCGAGCTCTGCGAGCTCAGATTCGACCTTAGCACTGATAACGACCACTTCTGATCCTTCAGCTTCAGCATATTCCTTTACGGCCTTTACGTACTCGTTGTCTTCGCCCGAAGCGTCATCTTCAGACACGTTTGCGGCATAGATTACCGGCTTATATGTCAGAAGATCAAGGGACTTTACGAATGCAGCTTCCTCATCGTCGAGATCATCGATCTCCCTTGCGCGCCTGCCCTCAGAAAGCAGTTCATAAATACGCTTAAGAAGCTCCAGCTCACCTCTGGCTGATTTATCAGCCTTTGCCTGTTTCTCCGTTTTGGCTATCCTTCGCTCCATTACCTCCATATCGGCAATAATGAGCTCTGTATTGATGACCTCTATGTCATTCACAGGGTCTATCTTTCCGTCTACATGGACGACGTTCTCATCGTCAAAGCATCTTACTACGTGAACAATGGCTTCGACCTCCCTGATATGTCCCAGGAATTTATTGCCGAGGCCTTCACCTTTTGATGCACCCTTGACCAGACCGGCTATGTCGCTGAATTCTATAGTCGTGTAGATGGTCTTTTTTGAGTGATATACATTGGAAAGCTTAGTAACACGTTCATCCGGCACGGTCACGACGCCTACGTTCGGTTCTATAGTACAGAACGGATAATTGGCGGCTTCTGCGCCGGCTTTGGTTATTGCATTGAACAGTGTGCTCTTTCCTACATTTGGAAGTCCTACTATACCTAATTTCATTTTTACGAGTCTCCTTTTTTATGTGCCGATTTACTCTATCACGAAGATAGGCTAAAATCAATTCGATGAAGGTTTTTACAAGAGATTACAGAATAACAGGCGAATATCATCCGGAATGGGATGCTTATTTCAGCGGAATGAAGCCGTGCGTGCTGGATATTGAAGCTACAGGCCTGGACCGAAGCAGATGCAAGGCGATACTTACAGGTCTTCTGATGAGGACCGAAAGCGGAGTGCGCATCACTCAGTTCCTGGCAGAGAATCATTACGAAGAATCCAGAGTGCTGGAAGCAACGATGGATTACCTTGAAGAGAATGATGCCGGATATCTTATAACGTTTAACGGCTGCGCATTTGACGTGCCTTTTCTGAATGCCCGTCTGGACGCGAATTTCCTCGGCAGACAGCTTAAAATGTATCACTTTGACCTTTACAGGTTCCTTCGCAAATGTACGGATTTAAAGGGCCGTCTGGAGTCGATGAGCCAGATGTCTATCGAAAATTATTACGGCATACTTTCAGATCGTGGTGATACGATAACCGGCAAAGAAAGCGTTGCACTCTTTGATCAGTACGCAATCAGCGGCAACAGCACCATCGAAAAGATAATTCTCACACACAACAGAGAAGACGTGCTTCACCTCAACAGGCTTATGTATCTGACGCTCGCCGATGTGCCTGACATTCATCAGGCAATGGCTTCTTACGGGTTCCCCGCCTCAGAAGGCCGGCTCAGCGTACGCCCTAAGGTAAAGAACTTCGCCAGGATCCTCCGCATCACAGGCGAGCAGATCACAGATCCTGTTGCTGCAGCCTATTTTCCTGACGCTGACGTTCCGGTCACTGCAACATTCAACGCCACTTCTTCTTCGTTTGAGATCACTGCACCTCTGAACAGTCACGGTGAAGAGCTCTATATGGATGTTTCTTTCATTGACTCTCCGTTGCTGCGGGCTGATCCCGACTATGTGAACGGATACCTGATACTTAACTCCAGGACCGTCAACATTGTCTCAAAAGTTCTGTCAGAACTGTACCTGCTCAAATAAAAAACGCTTTTCAGCATCATTAGTCTGAAAAGCGTTTCTTTTTTAATTGTCCATGCTGCGTATATCCGAGAATCCGCGCCCTCTTCCCCATACAGACTTGACACTTATTACGGATACAAATGACTTAGGATCCTCCTTGGCCAGATGCCTCTTTATCAGGAAGCTCTCACGCGGTGAGCAGAGTATCTTAAGCTGCTTTCTCTTGTCTCCGGTATACTCTCCGGTCACCTCTATGCTCGAAACTCCTCTGCCCAGTTCATTCATGATGAAGTCAGCCAGCGCCTCTGCATCTCCGGGTATTATATCCAGCTCAACTATTTTGTCACTGAAACCGAACATCACAGTCTCGCCCACTCTCATCGAAACGAAGATTATGATGACTGCGTAAAGGGCTATCTGGAGGCCGAATACAAATGCGTTCACAAGAACGATAAGAGCGTTTATGGCGAATGTAATATCGTTTATCCCAAGATGAGGCAGCCAGCGGTATTTAATGACCTTAGCGAGCGAATCAGTGCCTCCTGATGAGAAACCTGCTTTGAATGTGAGTCCGTTCGATACGCCCAGAACAACACCGCAGAATACGGCGACAAGGAAGAGATCATCACTCTTTATCAGCACTACGTGGTTCATATCAAGTATCAGCTGGATAGTCGGATACGACAGAGACATCAGTATGATCTTTCTGACTTCCTTGAACCCCAGGAACATCCAGACTATTATCAGTACCACCAGCGCAAGCACATAGTAAATTAACGAATAATTTATCCCCGTCAACTTTTGCACAATTCTCGCAATACCTGTTATTCCGCCAAAAGTCAGGCCGTTCGGAAGCATTATTCCTATCGTTCCAAGAGATCCTATGACGACAGCAAGCAGTGCCAGGCCTATTTCCTGTGCTCTGACCTGGAATCTGGACTTGCCATGGAGTTCCGGATCCTTTGCATATATCTCATTTACTCTTTTATTTTCCGCAGTCTCTTTCTCGAGCTTTTTATCGAGGGAGCTGACAGCCTTATTCTGATCTGTCTTGTTCATATCTGTTTTCACCCGTATTTTCAAATCAACCGATGACTTCTGCAGGGTATTCCCTGCCGAATCTGTCTACTACTATGGCAGCAAAGTTGCCATCCGAAATGAAACTTATATTATCTGAGGCTGCATCAAAAATATATCTGCTCTCAAATGTACCGTCATAATCCGGATCTATCATAATGTGATCTGCAAACTGCAGTCTGTCTGCCTTCAGTGCATTTTCGACGTAGCCACGGTCCTTCATCTGTATGGACCCGGTGTCGATATCAGGAACAAAATCCCTCAGCCTGCATTTATAGAGCGACCTGCCATCCTCAAGAGCATCCTTGCCCAGCACTTCTATATCCGCTCTTCCGCTGCCCGGTTTTACTTCCTCCAGTCTTGTGAACCTGAAATCAGCCCCTGCTTTTCTGAGCCTGCGTCTTGACATGGCCGCAGCCATTTCTTCGCTATCGCATGCTATCCACCTTCTCCCAAGCGAATGAGCAGCTTCAGGCAGGCTTCCGCTTCCGCAGAAGAAATCCCCTGCAAGGTCTCCCTCTTCTGTAGATGCTTCGATTATGCGTTTCATGAGTTCAAGAGGCTTCTGTGTGGCGTATCCCGTACGCTCAGCTGAAGTACGTCCAACCATGTCAATGCTCCACACATCTTTCATGTTTACAAGCGTATACCAACCGCCTTCATCCTTGTACTCAGCTACTCCCCTGAATCTGTAAGGCTTGCGGTCCCTGTTATATGACTTCTCCTTTGGCACATTGATACGGTATTTCGAAGACTTTGAATACACGAGGATGGTATCATGCTTACGGGCAAAATGCCTTTTACCGGATCCTCCGGACTTGTACTGCCATATAATTTCATTGACGAAGTTTTTCTCTCCCATAAGCTCATCAAGCACCAGCTTAATGTAATGTGAAGAGTGCCAGTCCAGATGGATCCACATCAGGCCATCATTGGCAAGGAGTTCCTTCATCATGAGGATCCTTACCGTCATGTTCTCAATATAGTATTCGAGGCTGCGGTCAAACTTATCATCATATGCCAGATGATGTACCTTGTGACTCGCTCCCTGTGCATCCTTTACACTAACAGATGCGTTGAAACTTGAGCGCGTAAAAAAAGGCGGATCGATGTAGATAAGCCTGAACGCTCCTGCGAAGCCTCGATCAAGCAGGTTTTTCATATACTCGAGATTATCTCCGAGACATAATTCATTGGTTTCAGCACCAGGATTTTCATCCGCAGTTGTAATAGAGCCATGCACATTCGCGTACATGGCTCTTCCTTTGCTGATCCCTTCAAGTATTTGTTCTATCACTGTCATATCAGTTAAGCACTTCAACATCGTCGAAGACTACGCCTATCATCTCTTCGAGCTCAGCGCTTACGCTGAGTACAAAATCGATACCCGATTCCTTGGAGATGATCTTGATTTTCTCAATAAAACTCGGGAGTACTTCAAGAGCGAAGTCTCTGTGTCTCATGATTCCATCAAGGAAGATAGTCTCGATGTCATTGTCAGAACTCATGATTCCAAACAGGAAACCGATATACTCATCTTCATTTGTAATGTGCGGAAAATCTTCCATGCACACTACTCTGATTTTGTAATCGAGATCATAAATCAGTCTGGAATTCTTATTTATAAATACGATGCTGCCTCTGGCTGTCTGGACTGTTTCATTTGCAAGTTCGATCATTCTCTTGGTCTTACCGCTTCCTTTATGTCCAATCAAAAGCTTCACCATAGGTCAGTACCTCCTCTTTTCCCTTTATTGCGATATTTTTTACATTTTACAACAGCAAAATTGCTTATTCAATGACTTGCCCCGCCTTTTTTTATAAGGCGGGGCATTTAATTACAAACAATAAGTTTTTCGTTTGCTGCTACTTAGCTTCTTCAGCTTCTGCAGCTTTCTGTGCTCTGAGTTCCTTAACTACGTCATCGATTCTGTGAGCGACTTTGCGGAAATCGTCCTCAAGATATCCTCTTGTTGTCATCGGAGCTGTTCCGATACGTACACCGGATGTCTGGAACGGTGATCTCTTCTCATTAGGAACGCAGTTCTTGTTGAGTGTGATACCTACTTCGTCACATGCAGCCTGGAGTTCCTTGCCCGAGAACGGCTCGTCGAGGAGATCGAGAAGGAATACATGGTTGTCTGTTCCGCCTGTAACGATCTTATATCCCATCTTGATGAACTCGTCTGCGAGTGCTGCGCAGTTGAGTCTTACCTGGCGTGCATATGTCTTGAACTCAGGCTTCAGAGCTTCCTCAGCGCATACAGCCTTACCTGCGATGATGTGGCAGAGAGGGCCGCCCTGTGCATATGGGAATACTGCAGAGTCTACCTTCTTTGCGAGATCAACTCTTGCGAAGATCAGGCCGCCGCGAGGTCCTCTCAGTGTCTTGTGAGTAGTTGTTGTAACGATGTCAGCATATCCGAATGGTGATGGATGTTCGCCTGCAGCTACGAGACCTGCGATATGAGCCATATCTACCATGAAGTATGCTCCGACTTCCTTTGCGATCTCTGCGAATGCAGGGAAGTCAATTATTCTTGCATAAGCAGATGCTCCTGTGAGGATCAGCTTTGGCTTGAACTCGAGAGCTTTCTTTCTGACATCTTCCATGTCGATGCGGCCGTTTTCGTCAACATCATAGGAGATGACGTTATACAGCTTGCCGCTGAAGTTTACGCCGGAACCGTGTGTGAGGTGTCCGCCGTTGTCAAGGCTGAGACCAAGGACTGTGTCGCCCGGCTCAAGCACTGCCTTATATGCAGCGAAGTTTGCCTGTGAACCTGAATGAGGCTGAACATTAACGTGATAGTCTGTGTTGAACACCTTTCTCCAGAGGTCGCAGCAGTACTCTTCGAGCTCGTCTACGATAATCGTTCCGCCATAGTATCTGCCCTTGTTTCCCGAATACCTTTCAATCGGCTTCTGCGGGTAGCCCTCTGCATACTTCCATGAGAGACAGCTTCCGCAGGCAGCCATTACAGCCTCGGAGCAGTAGTTTTCAGATGCGATGAGTTCTACATTGTTCTTCTGTCTCAGATACTCTCTGTTTACGAGATCTGCGACTTTCTCGGAACTTTTGCTGATC
>JAFWMD010000030.1 GCA_017510725.1 Mogibacterium sp.
CTATAGGTTCGTCCGGACAGATGCGCACACGTGTGCAGGCTTTCCTTGAGAGCATCGATATCAAGAAGATACAGAAGGAGGGGTAGTGATGGCAGTCAGAAAATTCAAGACCATGGTCAACCCTGAAAAGATAAAGGGCGATACAAGATACGGTGACCTTTACATACCGCACGGCAAAGTAAGAAAACGCCGTGAATGGCGCGGAGTAGGAGATACTCTCTATGATTATTCGAGATGGCTGGGCATCATGCTCACACTCGGCAAATTCATGGCAAAACCGCGCAACATTAAATTCTTCTTCAGATACCGCTGGATGGCCAACTATCTGGCAGTACCGATGATGGTAGACAGATTCACACAGGGACTCAGAGGCGAATACCTCAGAATGGCTCATGAGGAGCAGGACCTGATCATCATAGACGTCGCGAAGCTGCTTAACACTCTGGCACGCGGAGACCGCAGGACGGGTAATGATGAGGAATTCTCAAAGATCAACGTGCTTGTTGATGAGAACGAGATGACAGCTGTCATGATGGGATTCCCTAATCTGAAGTGCACGTCCCGTGAGACTCCATCGACATATGTATCCGTGCTGCTCAACCAGCACGCTATGGAGCACTACATCGACGTAGCTCAGGAGTATGGACTCCCTGGCGATGTTTGTCCGATGCCTGAGGCAGAAGCCGGCGTATCCATCGATGACGACGCTCCTATCCTCGGTGCCTGCGCAGTACAGTGCAACACCACATGCGACGGTTCGCTGCTCGGCAACGGAGTAATCTCCGAGAGACTCGAGAAGGAAGACGGCATTCCAGTGTTCCAGCTGCCGGCTCCGCTCCGCCACAAGGAAGATGACGTTCAGGAGTATGCTGCTGAAGAAGTAAGAAGAGCTATCAAGTTCATCGAAGAGCATACAGGTCACAAGTGGGACTGGGATTACTACTTCGAATGCGCAAAGAGAGTCAACTTCGCGACCAAGTGCCGCAACGAGTGGCTCGACATGAACAAGACTGACTATCCGCAGATCTTCGGCGGAAACCTTGCTCTCTACACAGAGACCACATACATGGCCATCTGCGGCAAGGTGCCTGAATTCGAGACTGCAGACAAGCGTCTCATGAAGCTGGCCGAGAGAGCATATAAGAAGAAAAAAATGGCAGCTCCTGAGTATCGACACAGAGCGATCGTATGGGGCGTTCAGTCGCACTACTACATGGACTTCCTTGTATGGCTGCTTAACTGCTGGGGCATCGTGCCTCTGACAGACATGCTCTCGTGCATCAACACGGAGATGATCGCAGATACCGATACTCCTGAAAACAGAGAGCAGGCATATTACGACATGGCTATGCTGACTGAAGAAATGATCATGCGTAACCGTACACATGGCGGATACAAGGTTCTTCTCGACGACCTCTTCGAATTCGTGGAGGAGTTCAATGCAGACATGATCATCCTTTGGGAGCACATCACATGCAAGGCCCTGGATGGCATGCACGGACTCTTTGAAGATAAGGCAAGAGAACGCGGAATTCCTCTGATCTGGGTAGACCACCAGCTCTTTGACCCACGCGTCATTTCGAGACAGGGCGTAAGAGACCAGGTCAACCAGTACATGAGAACAGTCATGCAGGAAGAGCCGCTTGACCCGACACTCGAGATCCTCGATGACGAGAATGCATGGTAGAACATTAGGAGGCATATACGATGAAAAAGAAATTAGCAAAAGCATTACTTTATCTGCTGACCGGAGGACTCGCGTTTTTCGTTGTGACATTTACGGTCTACTTCTTCAACCTTGACATGAAGCTGACCTCGATGATCGAGCCTTTACTGCTCAAATGGTATGACAGGATCCCAAGGAATCAGCACCTGTAAAGAAGGGTATAAGCACATAGTAAATACAGATAACAATGCAGCCTGCGGAGGGATTGTCCGCAGGCTGTATATTTGTATAAAAAATTTCAAAAAAATCAATTCCTACCTTGACAATAGGAAATACGGGTGCTATTATGTGCATGAAAGGAAGAGTTAAACATAACTAACTACACCATAATACTTTCATCCCTCTTACATACAATATCTATATCTACAAACAAAATTGCTGCTGAACTGCAGCTTTTTTGTTTTTTATGAATCCCCATGCACATAGATAATGTGCTGTGTTTGTGATATGCTTTTCGGCAGTAACGGACTTGAGATAACGGATTGCAATACTTAGGAGACCCTGACAATGGAAGGAACATTTGAAAGACCATTAGAATTTGAACTGGCGGATAAACTCGAGGCCAGCAGAGACCTGACTGATGATGAGTTTGCAGCTGTGCTGCTCTGTGATTATCCGGGATTCGATGAATATCTGGCCGGAAAGGCAAGAGCTGTCCGCGAAAAGTATTACGGCAAAAGTGTTTACCTGCGCGGTCTTGTCGAAATTTCAAATATATGCAGAAATAACTGCTATTACTGCGGTATCCGAAGGGACAATGCCAATGCGGAACGTTACCGCTTGAGTGAGGAGCAGATTCTCTCCTGCTGCGATGCGGGATATGATCTTGGATTCCGCACTTTTGTGCTCCAGGGAGGAGAGGATCCATATTACACGGACGAGCTCATAGTCTCGATCGTCAGCGCCATAAAGGAAAGACATCCTGACTGCGCGGTCACGCTGTCACTGGGCGAGTTTGAAAAAGAGAGCTATCAGAAGTTTTTTGACGCCGGCGCCGACCGCTACCTGCTGAGGCATGAGACCGCTGATAAGGATCATTATGAGATGCTTCATCCGGCAGAGATGTCCTTTGACCACAGGATGCAGTGCCTGAGAGACCTGAAGGACATCGGGTATCAGGTGGGCTGCGGAATGATGGTTGGCTCACCGTATCAGACGACAGAGCATCTGGTTAAGGATCTCCGCTTCCTGCAGGAATTCAAACCTGAAATGGTTGGCATAGGGCCGTTCATACCTCATCATGACACGTGCTTTGCTGACCGCGAGGCCGGTACTGTAGATATGACTATAAGGCTGCTGTCCGTCATTCGCCTGCTTCTTCCGGATGTGCTGCTTCCGGCTACTACCGCACTCGGTACTATCGATCCGCGCGGACGCGAGAAGGGCATACTGGCTGGCGCGAACGTGGTGATGCCTAATCTTTCACCTTCGGATGTAAGAGGCAAGTATCTGCTTTACGACAATAAGATCTGTACGGGAGATGAAGCGGCTGAGTGCATACGCTGCATGGCTATGCGTATTTCGTCAGTTGGCTATGAGACGGTAGTTTCGCGCGGAGACCATGCCGCGTTTAGTATTAAATAAGATACATGGTCAGAAGCTTAAAACCTATTGACTTGGTAGGTATTTAGGGTTAGAATTGCGGCAGTCAGAAAATACTTAAAAAAGGGGCAGGTCAATGAGAAATAATACTTATTCCAAACTTAATAAAAATCATTGGATGTGTTGTTGTCTGATGCAAAGCTCCCGGGCTCGATGTATGGCCGGGGTCTTGTCTTAGGATGACATGCACCTCGTCAGACATCAGACTCTGATCCCTGAAATCGAGTGACACGCCCGGGAGCATTTAAAGCCCCGGGCTTTTTATATAAAATAAAGGGGATCGCAAAGGGGATAAACCAAATGTAAAAACAGTAGTTTTTAAAAGTATAAGCTTAAATACGGAATAACACACAGGAAAGTGAGGACATAAAAATGGCTAATATTTACAAAGGTACACTTGGACTTATCGGAAACACACCGCTCGTAGAGGTGATCAACATAGAGAAGGAGCTTGGACTTGAGGCTACAGTGCTCGTAAAGCTGGAGTACTTCAATCCTGCCGGAAGCGTTAAGGACAGGATCGCAAAAGCGATGATCGAGGATGCGGAGGAGAAGGGACTCCTCAAGGAAGGTTCCGTAATTATTGAGCCTACATCGGGCAACACCGGTATCGGACTTGCGTCGATAGCTGCTGCAAAGGGATACAGGGCTATCCTGACCATGCCTGAGACTATGAGTGTTGAAAGAAGGAACATTCTCAAGGCTTATGGAGCTGAGATCGTACTGACTGAAGGCGCAAAAGGCATGAAGGGAGCTATCCAGAAGGCAGAAGAACTCGCCAAAGAGATAGAAGGCGGATTCATACCGGGACAGTTTGTGAACCCTGCAAACCCGGCGGTACACAAAGCTACAACGGGGCCGGAGATCTGGAAAGATACTGATGGTGCAGTAGATATATTCATTGCAGGAGTTGGAACAGGCGGCACTCTTACCGGTGCAGGTGAGTATCTCAAGGAGCAGAAACCTGAAGTAAAGATCGTAGCGCTCGAACCTGCTGACTCGCCGGTGCTTTCCGAGGGAAGATCGGGATCTCATAAGATCCAGGGTATCGGAGCGGGCTTCGTGCCTGATGTCCTCAACACTGCCGTATATGATGAAGTGTATAAGGCTGACGGACAGGACGCATTCAACGCAGCAAAGCTGCTTGCAAAAAAAGAAGGCATCTCCGTTGGAATCTCATCCGGAGCTGCTCTCCATGCAGCGATCGAATATGCGAAGAAGCCTGAGAATAAAGGCAAAACCATAGTAGCTCTTCTGCCTGACAGCGGAGACAGATACTACTCAACAGCACTCTTTACAGAATAAAGATTCGGCAATATGATCCGTCAGGTGCCGGCAGGGAACTGTCAGGCACCTGTTATTTTGCGGCTTTTCTGACAGCAAACACGCCTGCAGCAGCAAACACAGCAGCTGCTGCGAGCCAGATCCCTGCGATCCACATTGCGGCATCCGAGAAGACATCCTCCTGCATTATGTTGATGAGGTTGTCCCTGTCCGGATACAGAATCCAAAGGTCGTTGTCAAAGAATATGTGATGGAACACGGTGAAGACGTGTGTGAAGTCAATGACGCACAGTATTGCAACTATCACGGCAAGAACAGCAATGAAGCCCAGAGATTTCAGATAACCTTTTGCAAGAAGTACTGTGGTCTTTTGCTTTCCGTTGTGTACGTATATAAAAATAGCTAAAGCTGCCAGCAGAAGACAGGCGATGACACGTGCCCGTATTCCCTTGAGGAATAACTCTCTGCAGTCGGCGAGGTGAGCCTTCTCCCGGTCAGTGAAGAACGGAGCGGTCACACCGTCTATGGTCGCTTCGGTATCGTCAAGCGTATCAAGTCTGCCGATGCAGTATTCGAGCATGTCTTCGGTGACATGGACTGCATCGTCTAGAGACATCTCGCCTCTGACGTTTGACGGAGTATCGTATTTAGCATACTCATTGCGCCACCAGTCGGGTATCCAGTAGCAAACTGCCTGAAGCGAGGTGGTCAGCAGAATGAACAGCAGGCATAACCCGCAGATAAAAGCTGCTGCTTTATGTGTAGTTGTTGATCCGTAAATGTTCTTCATGATGTATATAATACCACGCTGTCGCTCAAAAAGTACAAACTAATACACTGCACTTTAACACTTTAAAGTGCGAAAGGTGTATACTACATGCGTACAGAAAACACAGAAATGATCGATGCAGCTGTATGGCTGCACGGGGAAGGCAGTACATAATGATCACGGATAAAGAGAAGAAAAACATGCAGCAGTTCTACAGAGCGGTCCTTGCACTTGAAAATGAAGAGGAATGCCGCAGGTTCTTCGACGACGTGGCCACAATAAAGGAACTGATCGATCTTTCCGCAAGACTTGAGGTGGCGTGCATGCTTGACAGCGGTGCGGTTTTCAGCGAGATCAGCAGGGAGACCGGAGCAAGTTCTGCAACAATAAGCCGCGTCAATAAATGCCTTACATACGGAGAGGGCGGATACAAGACCGTCATCGACCGCATAAAGGAGAACTAAAAAATGCCCCGCTTGCGGGGCATTCCGGTTTGCCGCTTAAAACTCAGCCTTTACTTCAACACCATCATATTTAAAGCAGTCCATGAACCTCAGCTTGAAGAGGTTCTTTTTGTGCAGCGTATCGATGCGTTCCTTTGTCGCAGGGTCGTCGATCTCTCCTGTACGGATGTAGCGGTCGAGCACTGCATATGTGAAACCGAGCTTGTCTTCATCGCTCATGCCTGAAAGTCCGTCGCTTGGCACTTTCTCGATAAGTACTGAAGGAAGTCCCAGAACTCTTCCCATCGACCTGATCTCAGCGGTAGTGAAGCATGACATCGGGCTGAAATCACCTACGGAGTCTCCGTATCTTGTCGAGTAGCCGACCCAGTCTTCTGAAAGATTGCAGGTGTTTACTACTCTGCCGTTTTTGCTCTGTCCTACAGCATAAAGAGTCGACATGCGAAGGCGCGGAGGCAGATTGATGATTGAGTCCCTGCTGATTTCAATGCCGGCATGGGAAATCTGTTCTGTAAGCCCATCGAATGCACTTTTGATGTTGATAACATAATGTTCTATTCCAAGGTGATCGACCAGAAGCTTTGCCATGTCTATATCAGATTGTTCACCGTTAGGCATCAGAACTCCTATCACCCGGTCTTTGCCGAGGGCTTCGCAGCAGAGAGCTGCGGCTATGGAGCTGTCCTTTCCCCCGCTGATACCGACGATTGCGTTGCATCCCGGCCCGTTGATCTCAAACCAGTCTCTGATCCATTTAGCTGTAGCCATTACAGCTTTTTCAGCATCAAAACCCATATCCTACTCCTTTGCTTTCACTCCTGCAGCAATGCAGTTTCAATGTTTTCCGCATTGCGGCAAGGCGGTTTACTGCGATTTATGATCATCTGAAAGCATTATACCATAGCATGGCCTTGTGTTATACTATAACAAATAATCGAACGGAGACTATTGAGCGCATGAAACCATATTACATTAAAGATTTAAGACCTGATGAAGGGCACCGTATCGAGGACAGATACCTCGTCAAGACTGCTGATATACGCGACGGCAATAACGGAAAAAGACATCTTTACATGTCCCTTGCCGATGCAACGGGAGACATGCAGTCTGTTAAGTGGAACCTTACGCCGGATGAGGTGAGATCATACTCAAAAATACATTCCGGAATGGTTATAAGCGTTGTCGGCAGATGCCGCGACTACAAGGGCCAGAACCAGCTCATACTCGACGCAATAAAGGGCGAAGCCAGAGAAGGTACATATGAGAGAACAGATCTTTTCAAGGCAGCGCCTGAAAAGCCTGAAGACATGTATGACTACATAGTCGGCAGGATCCGGTCTTTCGGTGATGAAGACCTAAAGCGTCTCTGTCTGAGCTTTTACGAGGGTGATAAAGACCGCATCATGTACTTCCCGGCGGCCATGAGCAATCATCACGCAGAGTATGCAGGCCTGCTGTACCACGTGAAGAGAATGATGATGATGGGCGAGCGTGCCTGCGAGGTCTACACTTATCTCAACAAGGACCTTCTTCTCGCGGGAGTCGCTCTTCATGACATAGAAAAACTCAACGAACTTGCGTCAGATGAAAACGGCGTGGTTCCGGAATACACTCTCGAAGGAAAGATGCTCGGACATCTGGTGATGGGAGTTGAAGCGATAGGCGAGCGCTGCAAAGAGCTTGGCATCGACCACGAGAAGTGCCTGATGATGCAGCACATGTCGCTGACACATCACTATGAGCCTGAATTCGGAAGCCCTAAAAAGCCGCTCTTCCCTGAAGCTGAGATGCTTCATTACCTCGACATGACTGATGCGAAGATGTTCGACATGGAAGACGCTCTGGATAACGTTGAGCCGGGCGGATTCAGTGAGAGAGTTTTCACTCTTGACAACAGAAAACTGTATAAGCGCACATTTTAACAGATGCAGCAGGAAGGCAAGCTTGGAAAGATAATATTCAATAATCCTGAGAACGGCTATACCGTAGCGGTCTTCGACACAGAAGCAGGCGCGATCCGGATAGCCGGTTCTTTTGCTGAGCCTAAAAGCGGGGCAAAGTACAGGCTCGAGGGAAGGTTCACCATTCATCCGAAATACGGAGAGCAGTTCAGTGTGTCGTCATATGAGGAGATGATGCCTGAGGGTGCTGATGCTATACTCGAATTCCTTTCGGCCGGAAACATTCGGGGGATAGGTCCGAAGACTGCTGCTCAGATCGTTGATGTTTTTGGCGATGAAACACTGTCCGTCATAGAGGAGACACCTGAGAAGCTTCTCATGATAAGCGGAATAGGTGCTAAAACTCTTGCGAAGATCACTGAATCGTTCGGAGAATCACAGGAGTTTGCCAACACTTCGATAGAGCTCCGGGAGCTCGGTATCGAGATGAGTGAAGCTGTCAGGGTGTATAAGATGTACGGGAAGGATTCCCTGAGAATCGTGAACGAGAACCCTTACATCCTTGCGGAGGACATCCGCGGGATCAACTTCAGAAAGGCCGATGCAATCGCGGCAAAACTCGGTGTGGAACCTGAGAGCAGCGTAAGAATAGAGAGCGGCTTACGATACATGCTCAGATCGTGGGCAGCCAGCGGCAGCACTCTGATGCCGGAAAATTATCTTGTTGAGAAGACTGCGGAATTCCTCGACGTAATGATGGACAATGTAAGGGATTCACTCAGGGACATGGTGTTCGCGGGCGAACTGGAGGAGGACCGCATAGATGATACAGCCGTGATTTATCTGTATGGTTATTATCACGCTGAACAGAGAGTGGCACACGAGCTGATAAAGATAAGGAACGCAGCGCTCAGGCCGGTTCCGGTACAGTCGGACAACTTCCTGGATGCTGTAAGGATGACTGATGATGATCCGCTTGGTGAGGGCGTGGAGCTATCCGTTGAGCAAAAACGAGCCATCCTGGAATGTCTTACCAACAATATAACCATAATCACCGGCGGACCGGGCACGGGCAAGACGACCATAATAAATACTCTTGTGAAACTCTTTGACTTCGCCGGCTTTTCCGTAGCACTTGCTGCTCCGACCGGCAGGGCAGCAAAGCGCATGGAGGAAGCATCGGGCAAGCCTGCAATGACCATACACCGCATGCTTGAATACGTGTGGTCAGAAGAGGAGGATACTCTCAATTTCGGCAGAAATGAGGAGAACCCGCTCGAAGAGGATGTGATAATAGTAGATGAAGCGTCAATGATCGACCTGATGCTGATGGACGGACTTCTGAATGCCGTGAAGGAAGGGACGCGTCTCATTTTTACGGGCGATGCTGATCAGCTGCCTCCTGTCGGAGCGGGAAATGTGCTTCGCGACATGATAGCCAGCGAATGTATTCCGGTGATCAGGCTTAAAGAGATATTCAGACAGTCCGAGGGGAGCGGGATAGTCACAAACTCTCACCTCATAAACAGCGGTGAATACCCAGAGCAGCAGAGCGGCAACGATTTTTACATAATCAGCAAAAACAGCGAAACTTCGGTAAGCGATACCATAAGAGAGCTGGTTGGCGGGCGTATCGAGGCCGGCTTTGATTTTGTGCACTCTGCTGATGACATACAGATACTGACGCCTACTAAACGCGGCATGCTCGGAGCTCCCAGCCTCAATGCGATACTTCAGGAAGTGATCAACCCGCCTTCGGACGAAAAGGCTGAACTGAAGATCGGCTCTGTCACATTCCGTGAAGGCGATAAGGTGATGCAGCTGCGCAACAACTATGGTGCGGAATGGCGCACGGATTATTTCCAGACCGAAGGTGAGGGTGTGTTCAATGGAGATATGGGCATAGTCGAGGGCATCGACACCGAAGATAAAACCATGACGGTCAGGATGGATGACCGTGTGATCGAGTATGCAGGTGACATGCTCGAGGAGATAGACCTCGCTTACGCTGTTACCGTGCATAAGAGCCAGGGGTCGGAGTTCCCTGTAGTAGTGATACCTGTGCTGAATTTTCCGCCTATGCTGATGACCCGCAACCTGCTTTACACTGCGGTAACGAGGGGCAAGAAGCTTGTAATTATCGTCGGCGATCCGTCACGCGTGCGTTCGATGATCGACAACAACCGCGCAGACGGCAGACATACCGGACTTAAATGGCGGTTGCTTGCACTTGACGCGGATCCGTTCGGACGGAGGTTCTGACATGTCAAAAGAATCGTGGCTCAAAAGGATAGGAAATGAAATGCTTGACCTGGTATATCCGCCGGGTCTTTATTGCATTTGCTGCGGGAAGATCACGGATGACAGCCGGACGTACAGGCTCTGCAATGACTGCATGAGATCGATGAACTGGAATACAGGCAGACGGTGCAAAAAATGCGGAAGACCTCTTGTGGATACTGACCCGGGCGAGATGTGCTTCGGATGCTCGCAAAGAGATGCATCCGGGCATCAGCCTTCCTTTGATAAGGGTCATGCCTGTGCCGGTTACGGTGCCTGTGCACAGTCAGTCATTTTTGCGCTCAAGTACGGAGGCCGTTCGGACATAGGTGATACGCTCGGAGAAATTCTCTATGACTTCATGCTCTCCGGGTATGAAGCGGATGAACTTGCCGGCATGTACGATGTCGTTACACCGGTACCGGTTCATGCGGATAAGCTGAAAAAGAGAGGTTTCAATCATGCAGAACTTATAGGGCGCGGCTTTGCGAAGAGAGCATGCCTTTGCTTTGACCCGGGACTGTTAATCAGAACACGCGGTACTGTTCCGATGAAAGGCCTTGGTCCTGAAGAGCGAAGGGCAAACATAAGAGGTGCATTTGAGATAAGAAACAGCAGGCACCCAAAGATCAAAGGCTCGAGGATCCTGCTGATAGATGACATATTCACGACGGGTTCAACAGTAGATGAGATAGCATCGGTGCTGAAGTGCCATGGAGCTGCAAGGGTGGACTTCCTTGCCTTCGCAGCCGCCGGAAACATGGTGATATAGGCTGCTACAGCCCGAGAGAAACCATTTCATCTGCGGTAAGGCGGCGGTATTCGCCCGGTGCAAGCTCCGGATCGAGAGCCAGTGGTCCCATCGAGAGCCGCTTGAGATAAATGACCTCAGCTCCGATGGAGCTGAACATGCGCTTCACCTGATGGAATTTGCCTTCGCGTATGGTTATCTCGGCCTCAGACGTATATTCATCGTCAGAAACTGAAAGGATCTCAAGGTCTGCAGGAAGGCATTCCAGTCCGTCGGTAAGAACAAGGCCATCCCGGAATAGTTCAATGTCGCTGCCGGTAAGAATGCCCGATACTTTGACATAATATACTTTGTCTATGTGATGCTTAGGTGAAAGGAGACGGTGCGCGAGCGTACCGTCGTTTGTTATGAGAAGAAGTCCTTCAGTGTCCCGGTCAAGGCGTCCGATAGGGAACAGGTCTTTACGCTTCTGTTCGGTTATGAGATCAACAACAGTAGGCTCACGGTCATCTTCGCTCGCGCTGATGACTCCGGCCGGCTTGTTGAGCATGTAGTATACGAAGTCCTCATAAGCGATGATGTTTCCCCTGAAAACGACATGAGAAGACGGATCGACGCTGAATCCGGGATCCTTGATGATCTTGCCGTCGATGCTTGCACCGCTTTTGCGTATCTCTTTTTTCAGTTCGCTTCTGGTTCCGGCACCCATGTCCGAAAGGTACTTATCAAGTCTCATGAAGGCCTCTTTTCACCTGATTACTGTTTTGCATAATAATTGTATCATATTCGCAACATGAGGTGATACGGCTTGAATTCCAAAGATTCCGTGACTATAATTAGTGATATCGAACACCAGGGGAGCAAATGCTGAGAGATCCCGGAAGGGATGACCCTTATACCTGATCCGGATAATACCGGCGTAGGAAGGTTATATTAGTTGCAATGCCAGTTTTGTGCATGCTGTCAGCGCTCTCCTTAATTGACCATTAAGGAGGATTTTTTATGGAAAAGAACAAAGGAAGAAATTACACTGCAAAAATTACTACAACGGCACTTATGGTTGCTCTGGCGATGATTCTCGACCAGATCAAACTGTTCTCGATGCCTCAGGGCGGATCGGTAACTCTCTTTGGAACACTTCCTATCATAGCTCTGGGATATCTGCTCGGCACAAGATGGGGCGTACTGGGAGGAGCTGTCACGGGACTGCTTAATCTCATCTTTGGAGGATATGTCATACATCCTGTACAGATGATACTCGACTACATCATCGCTTTTGCCGTAATGGGACTTTCCGGAGTTGTCAGGAACCACAAGAATGGTCTTACAAAAGGCTACCTGATCGGAGTTTTCTGCAGATATATCTGTGCCGTTTTAAGCGGAGTCATATTCTTTGCGGAATATGCGCCGGAGAACTTTAACGCGCTTACCTGGTCGCTGTGGTACAACATTACTTATCTTGCAGTCGAGGGAGTGATGACCATTATTGTCATCAACATCCCGGCAGTAAAGCATATGTTTGAGAACCTGAAAACGCAGCTTGCAAGGTAGCCAATTGCAGTAAGCAAGTATAAATAATGACATTGAGAGCGGCTCTGCCGCTCTTTTAGTTTGCCCGGATTTGGTGTAAAATCGAAGCATACAGCGGAGGGACCACAATGGCAAAAAAGAAGGATAATGGAATTGTCGTAATAGGTGCAGCATTCGTGGATGTCAAGGGATATCCATATGCTCAGTATATCCCGGGAGGAAGGAATTCCGGGAAGGTAGTTGAGGTACACGGCGGAGTCGCTCGCAACATAGTTGAAGACATAGCAAATGTTGAGCTCAGACCTACCTTCGTTACTGTGCTCGAACCTAAGGGTGTCAGCAACGATGTAGCTGATAAGCTGGCCAAGCATAAAGTCAATACGGAATACATAAAACGCTCTGAAGGCGGACTCGGCACATGGCTCGCTGTATTCGACAACAGCGGCGATGTAGTAGCATCTATTTCAAAGCGCCCTGACCTTTCCCGCATAGCTGACATACTCGATGATAAGGGCAATGAAATTTTCAGATATGCCGACAGCATAGCCGTGGAATTCGATGTGGAAGTGCCTATACTTAAGAGAGTCATCGCGCTGGCAGAGAAGCACGGCAAAAGGATATACGCGCCGGTCTCGAATATGTCAATTGCGATGGAGCGCAGGGATCTTCTGCAGCACATAAACTGCCTGGTATGTAATCTTGAGGAAGCCGGCCTTCTGTTCTCGGAAGAGTATGAGGGAATTACTCCGGAAGAGATGAGCAGCATCCTGCTAAATAAGATCACCCAGGCTCAGATCCCGGCAATGGTTGTCACCATGGGTGGAGCAGGAGCTGTCTATGCCTCCCTTGAGGGAGAGTCAGGGTATTGCCCTGCACCAAAAACAGAGGTCAGGGATACTACCGGAGCAGGTGATGCATTCTTCGCAGGAGTGGCTATTGGCCTTACATACGGTAAAAACATGGGAGAGTCATGCGCTATCGGAACAAGGCTTGCAAATTCGGTAATAGTCACCGATGAAAATGTCTGCCCTAGGTTCCTGCCTGCCGAATTCGGTCTGGATGTGAAGAAAGAATAGGAAGAAAGCATCCATTTGAGAACCCCGCCCGGGGGTTGACAAAAATACATAGAAAAGCATATAAAAAGGAGCCATTTTTATTGCGGCTCTTATGTTTCGATGATAAAATCACTTTGAATGGGAAACGGAAATTATTTTAAAAGTTTCCGTACCGTAGTATGAGGGGCTAAAGCGATGAAATCAGATACATCACAGGAACTGCGTGTTCGCATCCTTGACGAAGCAGCAAGGCAGTTTGATAAAAAGGGCATTAAATTCACAATGGACGATCTTGCTCACGCTTTAGGCATGAGCAAAAAGACCATCTATACCGTGTTTGAGGACAAACGGTCCATTATGACACAAACTATCGATCGCTTCTTTGATGAGGCTCTTATCGAAGAGGAAATGATACTCAACGATGAGACGCTGACCATACCGGAGCAGCTTAAGTCGATAATAGGCCGCGTTCCCGAACGCTATACGCAGAATGATATTACCCAGCTGTATGTACTTAAAGAGAAGTATCCTTCTGTATACAGGCACTGGAAATTTTGCCGTGAGAATTATTGGGAAGGTGTTGCCAGGCTGCTGGAAAAAGGCATAAAGGCGGGTGAAATCCGACCGGTATCGCTGCCTATCCTTAAAACGATGTTCCAGGCAACAGTCGAGCAGTTCTTCCAGAAAGACGTGCTCGTAAAAAACCACATTTCTTACAGAGAAGCCCTGTCTGAGGTCGCAGATATTCTGGTAAACGGAATAATTGCGAAGTAGCCATTATTTAACACAGGTAAGAAGCCTCTAAAAAGGCATTTTATAAATCAGTAGATAATTAAATAAGATATTGTAAGAGAAAGAGAGGGAAAAGTATGGCAAAAAAGGCTAAACAGCTGAGCCACGACGAGAAGATCTTCAAGCTTACGAAGATCATCACCGACCGTAAAGAGATCCTCCTTGGACTTGAGAAGCCATCAAAGGATTCTCCTGAGTACTGGGGATTCGACTGCGGCTATCAGTACATCGTCAGGAGATACGGCAAGGACATCGCAGAAGAGTGTCTTGACACTGCTCTTGTGATGGGAAAGCGCAAGCCTAGGACATTTGCAAAAATGAAAGAACTGACAGGCTATGATGACGATCATCTGAAGAAAGTTCTTGAGGCTCTTGGCCAGTTCGGTCTCGTTGAGTGGAACAATGAGAACGAAGACGGCAAGAATCCACAGCATGAAAGACGTTATATACTCGACCAGTTTGTCCCGGGATCAGCAGAGATCATGGTAATGAGAGACCAGATCATGTGTGAGACTCCTGAGATTGCAGACTTCTTTGAAAGAATGACATATCTGCCGCTGGCAGGCATCACTCAGATGGTTGCTCCTGGCGGTTCCGGTATCGGAATGCATGTAATCCCTGTAGAGAAGGCTATCCCTGCAGAGTGCGAATCGCTCGACATCGAGCACATTTCATACTGGCTCAAGAAGTACGAAGGCCAGATCGGCCTCGGCATCTGCTCCTGCCGTAAACAGCAGACAGAGCGCGGTGAAGGTTCCGGAGACATCATGCAGTACTGGTGCATGGGCCTCGGCGACTTCGCTGACTACTGCAAAGAGACAGGCATGGGCTATGACATCACATATGAAGAAGCTCTCGAAGTACTTGAGAGGGCTGAAGATAAGGGCTATGTACACCAGGTTACAAACATCGACGGCGCAAACAAGATTTTCGCTATCTGCAACTGCGCAGTAGGTGTCTGCAACGCCCTGAGAACATCACAGCTCTTCAACACACCAAACCTTTCAGCTTCCCCATACCGCTCAGAGGTTGACGCTGAGAAGTGCGTAGCATGCGGTAAGTGCGTAGAGGTCTGCCCTGCAGGCGCTGTAAGACTCGGCCAGAAGCTCTGCACGAAGCACGGCGAAATCGAATACCCTAAGCAGGAGCTCCCGACCAACAACGTATGGCCTGAGGACAAGTGGAACTGGAACTACAAGAATGAGAACGGCGTCATCCAGACATGGCCTACAGGTACTGCACCTTGCAAGGCTGCATGCCCGCTGCACATCGCTATTCAGGGTTATATTGATATGGCAAGCAGAGGCGAGTACCAGGAAGCTCTCAAGCTGATCAAGAGAGACAACCCGTTCCCTGCAGTCTGCGGAGCTATCTGCCATAAGTACTGCGAGCTCGAGTGCACAAGAGGCACTGTTGATGAAGCGCTTGCTATTGACGATATCAAAGCATTCATCGCTGCAAAGGACCTCGAGGACGAGCATAAATATATACCTCCAATGGTATCCTCAACGAGAGAGCCGTTCGAGCAGAAGATCGGTATTGTAGGATCCGGCCCGGCAGGACTCAGCTGTGCATACTTCCTCGCAATCGAAGGCTACAAGCCTGTAGTATTCGAGAAGCAGGAGATGCCTGGCGGAATGATGACACTCGGAATCCCTAACTTCAGACTCGACAAGAAGGTCGTAAACGCTGAGATCGAGATCCTTAAGGCTATGGGCGTTGAGATCAGATGCGGCGTTGAAGTAGGTAAGGACGTTACATTCCAGTCACTCCGTGAGGAAGGATTCAAGGGCTTCTTCGTAGGAACAGGTCTCCAGGCATGCGGCAAGCTGGGTATCCCTGGTGATGACGCAGAAGGCGTTATCGGCGGTGTTGACTATGTAAAGAGCGTAACACTCGGCAAGGCTAAGAAACTTAGCGGCGACGTAGTAGTCATCGGCGGCGGAAACATCGGAGCTGACGTAGCACGTACAGCTATCCGTCAGGGCGCAAAGAGCGTACACCTGTACTGCCTCGAGTCCTATGACGAGATGCCTATGGGCGCTGAGGATCAGGAATTCCTCAAGAACGAAGGCATCGTTATCCACGACGGATGGGGCCAGACAGAAGTTGTCACAAAGGGCGGCAAGGTCGCAGGCATCAAGTTCAGAAAGTGCCTGTCGGTCAAGAACGCAGAGGGCAGATTCGCTCCTACATTCGATGACGCTCAGACAACAGAGCAGGCTTGCTCAACAGTCCTGTTCTCCATCGGCCAGAAGCCTGATTATGGCAAACTGTTCGAAGGAACAAAGGTCGAGCTCAGCCCGCGCGGCATGATCGTTGCAGATCCTGTCACACTGCAGACTGCAGAGCCTGACATCTTCGCAGGCGGCGACTCCGTAAGCGGACAGAAGTTCGTAGTAGACGCACTCGCAATGGGCCGTGAAGGCGCTGTATCACTCCACAGATTCGTCAACAAGGGACAGCACCTCATGATCCACAGAAATACACGTCAGTTTACCCCTCTCAACAAGGACGATGTCGTTATTCCGGCAGCTGACTTCAGAAAACCTCCTCGCCAGATCAGAGCAATCGACGAGAGCAAGAAGCTCACAATGGATTACGAGATCAAGCAGTTCAGCGAAGAGCAGATCAAGAAGGAAGCTGAGAGATGTCTCAAGTGCGGACGCAGCGTAGTTGATACAAACAAGTGTATCGGCTGCGGAATGTGCACCGTACAGTGCAAGTTCGATGCTATCCATCTCTTCCGTCTGCCGGATGGAGACAAGTACTCCAACATGATACCTGCAGAGCAGAAGTTCGTGGGCATCGGCAAGTACATGCCATCCCGTGTAGCAGGCATCATAAAGAAGAAAATCGCTGGCAGATAAAAGGACGGCAAAGGTTTAATGCACGAACTAGGACTTGTAAATTATGCAGTTAAAGAGGTGAGTAAAATCGCCGAGGAGCACAATGTCACAAAAATCAAATCAGTGACACTGGAATTCGGTGAAGTATCAGGAATCGTTACGGAGTATCTTTACGATTACTGGAAGTGGTATTCAAAGAAGTTCCCAATGTTTGAGGACTCCACGCTTTATTGCGAAGAGATACCGGCCGTGACCTGGTGTGACAACTGCAAGATCCAATACTCTACTGTGGCATATGGAAAAACGTGTCCACATTGCGGAAGCGGCCGTACATGGTTGCTGCGCGGCAATGAGATGAGGATAAAGTCGATCGAAGTATACGATTCTGACGAAACGGCAGCAGAAAACACCGGAGAAACCGAAGTACAGGGTGAGTATAAACCTCAGTGATCTACACCTGTTTATTAAGGAGGCTATAATGACCAATAAGGAAATGCGCGATGTCGTAAAAGCGCTCAACGTCGAGCTGTTCAAGATGAATTATAAGGCCGGCGTCCGTCTTCCTAATCTTGAAGCTTTTCTTGCCGGAGATGACGATGCGCTTGCATATGATCCGAAGGCAAAAGACAGACTTGAAAAGATGCTTGAGCAGGAAGTCAAGGCGAGCAAAAAGAAATAGAGAGTTGCTCAGTTAAGTGAATAGTCCGCGGCCATGTTCGTGGTTGCAAGTCCATGCCAGATACGGGCAAAGGGACCCACGTAAGCAGCATGCAAGAGGCGGCTGTGATCATGGCGTATCTTAGAAGTAAGTCCTCCGCAAAGCGGGTAAAGGCGAGTGTGGGGTCAAAGACCAGGTCGAGTGGCCGCGGTGCTAATCATTAACAGATATCAAGGGGGAAAACATAATGAGTATAATGAAAGATCCTACGATGAATATTCCAATGGAAGAACTGGAACTTATTCTGGCTGGAATTTCTGATGACGGAAAGATCAGTAAGGAAGCCGAGAAGGCTCTCCTCGCTCGCATAGAGGAGGGAAAGGCAAGAGACTATATTAACCCTATGGGCGAAACCAAAAGACAGCTGAGATGCAAGCTCGGTCCTGTAGAAGGTAAAAAGATTGCTGATGCTGTAGATAAGCTCTGGTAATAACTACCGGTCAAACAATTATATTAAAATCTATATATTGTGTGCTTCTTCACAGAAGGAGCACACATTTTTTGTCTATCTTGTGGTACAATAAGTTAGCAAACTATGACATCAGGAGGATAAGTGTTATGAAGATAAACATTTCATCAAAAAATTATCCAATGAGCGAGAAGCTCAGCAACTACATCGAAAAGAAGCTCGACAAGATCGGCAAATACTTCGATGAAGACACAACTGCAAACATTGTAGTTTCAAAACTCAGAGAAACGCCGAAGTTTGAAGCGACCATCAATGCAAAACAGGCCGTACTCAGAGCAGAGATGGCAAACGACAGCATCTATGATGCAGTCGATCTGGTTACGGACAAACTTGAATACCAGATGAGCAAGCTCAAGGGCAAACTTGAGTCCAGATATAAAGAAAACAAGGCTCTTAAGCTGGAATTCATTCCTGAGCCTGAAGATGAGGACTTCGAAGAAGAAATGACCATTGTTAGAAGGAAGCAGGTTGAGCTTACTCCTATGGTGGCAGAGGAAGCTATTCTCCAGATGGAGATGCTCGGACACGACTTCTTTGTATTCCTTGATATGGATACTGACGATGTAAGTGTTGTATACAAACGTAAAGGCAACGCTTACGGTTTGATCGAAACAAAGAGATAGGACTGGTATATGGCAAATAACGACTGGGACCTCGACGATCTTCTTGAATTTAAATTTGACCGCGAGGTCCCGGAGAAAAGTAAAAAGATCGATACAGACAATGATAAAAAGCTCTATGAGGAGCTCAGGAGAGAAAGCAAGGGCAAAAGTGCTCCTGGTTTTGATGTGCCTGAGCCAATAAGCAATCATAAATGGATCGACACTGACGCTGATATTTTTGCGCAGTATGACAAAGAGCATGCTTTTTCAAGAAGGCCTGATAACGCTCCGGTAGAGGAGATCGATGAGCACCCTCATCGTAACATCAAAGAAATCGAAGCCATCAAACAGGCATCTCAGGAAGCATACGACAGATACAGAAGCAATTATACAAAGAACCAGAAAAAGCGTTCCGGCCGTAAAAGGGTCACGGGATTCCATAAGGTGCTGACTCTTATTTACATCATCGCTTTCGGCATATTTGCAGGTTCAATGATAATCATGAACGTGCTTCCGTTTGGCATGAGCATCGCGATGTTTGCGGTGCTGCTTCTTCTCAGCCTTGTCATACTTATCCAGACGCGCAGCAGAAAAAGTAAAAACTGGGGTAAAGTGCTTGCGACACTTGCAGCCATGCTGCTTATTGTGTTCTATGGAGTGGGTACTGCCTATTCACTGGGTACTCTTTCGTTCCTCAGCGGCAGTTCCGTGAAGAATGCAAATGCAGTTTCGGATGTAACAAAACAACCGCTCAACTTTATCATAACGGGCATTGACGTCGACGGCACCATTGATGCAGAGGGCAGAAGTGACGTCAACATGGTAGTCACTGTGAACCCGAAGACTCAGCAGATACTGATGACATCCATCCCGCGTGACTATGAGATTTACATGGCTGATCATGACGGCGCCATGGACAAGCTCACTCATACAGGATTTTACGGGGTGCAGACAACCATAGGGGCCGAAGAGCAACTGCTTGATACAAAAGTTAACTACTATGTAAAAGTTAATTTTACTACTGTAGAGAGGTTCATTGATGCCATAGGTGGAGTGGATGTGGAATCCGAATATGAATTCACTCCTGTCAAGCTCAAGAGCTGGACGGTCAAGGAAGGCGTCAACCATATGAACGGAAAGCAGGCGCTCGCCTTTGCCAGAGAGCGTAAGGCGTTCCCGACCGGTGACCACCAGAGGATCAAAAATCAGCAGCTGGTATTCGAAGCTCTTATAAAGAAGGCGACGAGCAGCCGCACAATGATACTCAGCTATAACAAGGTGCTCTCGAGTCTGCGCAACTACTTTGAAATGAGTTTCAGCTCACGCGAGATCAGAAAGCTTGTAAAGTTCCAGCTTGCGAAGGATCCTAGCTGGAAAATCTTCAAGAATACTATCGTCGGCGGAGACGGCATGCTGCCGACTTATTCTACAGGCGGTGAGTACGCTTACGTGATGACTCAGGATCCTGAAAGCATAGATAATGCTAAAACACTGATAAATGCCGTGCTTGAGGGGAAGTCCCTTCAGACGGATGAGGAAGGTGTCGTAACCGTTGTTCCTGGCGAATAATAATCATAATTTATAGAAAACAGAAAGGAAAGAAATGCTTGATAATCTGATGGGGATTCTCATGAGCATAAAGGTAACGGATGTCATAGACATCGTTATCGTTTCATACCTTCTGTACAGGCTGCTTGGGTTCATCAAAGAGACCCGTGCGCAGCAGCTGTTCAGAGGTATCCTTTTGATTATCGCTTTTTTCCTCATATCTGAGGTGTTCAATCTGAGTTTGCTTAACTGGCTTTTCACAAGACTTGTCACTGTAGGTCTCATCGCGGTCGTGATACTGTTCCAGCCTGAGATCAGAAGAGGTCTTGAGCAGATTGGCAGAAGGGGCGTGCTCAGCTGGCAGTTCAGGGATATAGGTAAGGAGGAGATGTATGCAACGGTCCACAAGATCGTCGATGCGGTTGATGATTTCTCCTCTACACAGACCGGAGCCCTGATGGCGATAGAGCGTGAGACCATGCTTACCGATATATGCGAGACTGGAGTAATCGTCGACGCGGAGATCTCAGTCAGACTTCTCGGCAACCTGTTTTACGAGGGGTCACCGCTTCATGACGGAGCCGTAATAATCAGGGGAGACAGAGTGTATGCTGCAAGCTGCGTTCTGCCGCTTACTGAAAGACAGAACATAGGCAAGAATCTGGGCACCAGACACAGGGCGGCACTTGGACTCAGCGAGGTATCGGATGCCTTTGTTATAGTAGTCTCCGAGGAGACAGGAGCCATTTCGGTGGCGCAGAACGGCGAGTTCAAGCGTTTCCTCGATTTAAAGACGCTTGAGAAGATGCTTCTTGACATCTATCTGCCTTCATCTGAAGACCGCGATCTGCTTTCAAGACTGAAGACAAAGACTTTGAAAGGAGGCAGACGCGATGACTGATCAGGGACGTAGGATGTTCAATATAATACTGGCCTTGATTGTCTCCATTGCTGCGTGGTTTTTTGTGGTATACAATTACGACCCTATGACTACAGAACGGTACTCGGGCGTGCCTATCACATACACCGGCCTTGATACACTGGCAAACAGAGGCTATGCGGTAGCAGAGGCCAACTACAAGAACGTAGAGGTGACTCTCCAGCAGAGGAGGATCGACACGGCAAACATTTCCTCGGAAGATATATCTGTAACTGCGGATGTGAGCGGGCTGTCCACGGGTGAAAATACAGTTTCGCTTCGTGTAAGCGGACCGGAAGGGACCCAGGTACAGGACGTCTCCGTAAAAAACGTTGTTGTGAATATCGACAGCGCTGCGAGCCAGGAGATCCCTATAACCGTTGAATATGAAGGAGAAACTGATGAAGATGCCGTGCCTCTTGTCGAGAACATGTCTGTGACAACTGCAACAGTGATCGCTACAGAGGAAAAACTTGCCGAGATAGACAGGGTGGCAGCGGTCGTGGATCCGAAAGATCTTGACGAGCAGTACAAGGCCATGACTCTTGAGATCGCGGCACTTGACAAGGAAGGCAACAAGGTCATTAACGTAGTCATTTATCCGGAGACAGTATCGTTCAGGGCGGCTGCAGGTTATGTCAAGGAAGTAAGACTGGTAGTGCCTGTAAAGGATGAGTCAGAAGACTCATACGAAAGGACATATACGGCTCCTGAGTCTGTAGTGATAAAGGGTAAAAAGAGTACGATCGATTCATTCACAGGCATAACGGCTGATGAGATCAATGTGGCAAACTACTACGAGGACAGCGAGATCCCTATCGAATATGATCTTCCTGAAGGAGTTTTCTTAGCCGACGGCCAGGAACAGCAGGTGCTGACCCTTAAGGTCGTGGAGAAACCTGAAGAAGAAGAGGAATCAGAATAGCTGATAAGTTATGATAAAAGCAATTGGAGACAGCCTGTGCTGTCTCCTGTTTTTATGGGGACTGTTCTCCTTTACAAGAAAGAGAGGGCTTTCTATAATTAGAACATATACGTAATGCTGTCAGAAAATACAGGTGATGTTATGAGGAAAACTACTACAGGAAACGTCTTAAGCGTTTTCATAGCATTCTGCATGATTTTTGCGATGGTGCCTTTTATTCAGAATGCTTCAGTTAACGGTAACGGAAGCGGAATAGTTGCAGCCGCTTCGACCAGTTATGCAGTAAGCTATAATACCAATGGCGGAACAGGGTCTTATCCTGCGGAGCATATATATTTTAACGACTCCTTTATTGTGAACACGCAGAAACCGGTAAACCCTGGATATACATTCAAAGGCTGGGGGCTGAACAGGCTCTCTGATAATAAGTGGTATGCAGCAGGCGGAGTCGGATGGAAAACATCCAGTGAGATAGCCCAGAACAATTATGTATTGAGAATATATGATCCGGGCACTGAACTCAGGCTGGGTGATTCCTGGATACAGGGTGAGACAACTTCGAAAGGCTTTTCTTTTGTTGCACAGTGGACACCGAAGAGTTACAACATAGCATATGATCTCAATGGGGGAAGCGGCACTTTCTCTACGATCAGGACTGCGATGCGCGAAACATTCACTATTTCTGCTTCTGTGCCTGCACGCGGCGGATATGCGTTTAAAGGCTGGAATCTCTTGCGCAATTCAGATGGGAAATACTATGTTGCCGGTGTTGGCTGGCTGTCTTCGGGCGAAATCAGCAGCGGGAACTATACCGCAAGACTCTACGATCCCGGAACATCTCTTACATTTGGAGGTTCAATGGTCGTTGACGGCATAGACGACTCGGATTTCACCTTTAAAGCACTGTGGGAGAGTACTGCACATGTTCACAGCTGGGGAGATTGGGAAACAACGAAAGCTGCGACGTGCGCAGCTGAAGGAGTAAGGTCATCCACATGTTCCGGATGCGGTGAAGTCAGGACTGAAAGCATCGCCAGAACGGAGCATGACTGGGACGCAGGAATTATTGTAAAACCTGCAAAGTATTATTCGTCAGGTGTCAGGACATATACATGCAAAATATGTGGATTAACAAAGTCCAGCCCTATTCCTGCATTGAATGTGGCTTTAGTAACGCCTGCAAAGGTAAGGGTTACTTCTGCCAAAACCTCCGGTAAAAAACTGATAGTAAAGTGGAAACGCATAGTGAAAAACACAAAAGGTTACCAGCTGGCAGTAAAGGATAAGAAAACCGGAAAGCAGAAATATATAAACGTTGCTCAGGGAAGAAAAACAACTCTGAGCAAGACCGTAAAAAAACTTAAAAAGAAAAAGACGTATTCTGTAAGGGTACGTGCTTATAACGTAATAGGCGATGAGACGATCTATGGCCCATGGTCAAATGTTAAGACAGGAAAAATCAGATAAAGTAACAGAGACTGCATCAATGAAGAGAAAAGCACTTACAATACTGCTCACATTGATAATGATATTCGCCGGACTGATACCAATGCCTGATTCGGCCTTTGAGGCGTATGCATATACATCAAAAACAAGGGACGAGGCCATTGAGTGGGTACAGTCCCAGTTGGGCGTCGGAATCGATTATGATGGTGTTTATGGTGAGCAGTGTGTAGACCTGATCAAAGCATATTACAATGCCCTTGGCGTAGCACCGGTCCGCGGAAACGGAAAGGATTATGCAACCAATAGTCTGCCTGACGGATGGAGCCGCGTTCAGGGTGGTACCCCGGAGAAGGGAGACATACTGGTATATGACGGAAATGCTTCAAATGAATACGGGCATGTTGCCATCTATGAGTCGGACTATGAAACATATCATCAGAATTTTAACGGGCATGGTTATGTTGAAAAAGTGACTGCATACAGTTATAAAGGCTTTTCGAATTCCTACTGGGGATATATCAGACCAGACTGGGCGGCTGCGACTGAACCGACTGAAGTGCCTGAAGCGCCGGGAAACCTCGGAACATTAGACGGAGGCACCGTGTACAAAACTGATGATTTTATTAAGTTTGTATGGGACGCATCCGCGGGGGCTGACCGGTACTGCATTTATATGATGAAGGACGGGGCGGAACTTTATTCTGCAGATGTGGGTAAGCTTAGATCCTTTACGGCTTCACCTCTGGATGAAGGCGGCTATACCTTTGTTGTCAAAGCAGAGAACAGCATAGGCTTCAGCGACGCGGCAGAGTTTTACTTTGAAATAAATGACGCACCTGGTGAGCCATGGTGGAAAGTCGACAGAGATGCTACCGTAACTGATGTATATCAGGCTGAGGGGCAGGGAATGGCTGACCTTGGGGTAGTTCTGAAACTGCGTTTTTCAGACGGCACAAAAAAACTCAGAGCAGACTGGTACGCCGGCAGGGACGGAGAGATCACCGCAGATACGCCTGTTTTCCGTGAGGAGAAAGCGGGTTATGAGGTCGCTTTCGGATTTGCATATTCTGTTCCGTTCAGTTCGGATGTAAATGGATATAATACTTATCAGTGCGTTATCAGGGAGCTGGACATATTTGATGAAAATGAAACAACGATCAGCTCTGATGTGGTGAATTTCAGGCTGATAGGTAAGGAAAATCCTGATGATCCTGGCAGGATTGAGCCTGTCATTGAGGAGGGACCTGTTCAAAAGCCCGCAGTCACAGCGCCGCGAATCATAAAAGATCTCAGAACGGTCAGAATTACCAGACCTAAGGCTGCAAAAAAGAAGGTGACCGTAAAGTGGAAGAAACTTTCCGGGAAGGAAAAGAAAAAAATCCAGGGTATTGAGGTGCAGTGGAGCAGAGACGGCTTCAAAACCATAGCGGGAACAAAATATGTGAAAAAGAGCAAGTCTTCTGTGACAATAAAGGGGCTTCGCTCAAAAAAGAAATACTGGATAAGGATCCGTGCTTACAGGAAAGCCGGCAAAGTAACGCATGTATCCGCATGGAAGGCCAGGACTGTAAAGATCCGCTAATAAATTTCAAGCTAATTTTGACGAATAATAATTTCCACACAAAACTGGGCTGTCTCACTTGGTGTGGCAGCTTGGTGATTGCGGGTATACGTAGTGGCTGAACTACGCTTGTTTGTCTAGATATTCCTTGACGCGGCCATAATATACGCGCAGGAACTTGTTGCAGCCCGCTATCATATAGACGTAATAAGGCTTTCCTTCAGACTGCTTCTTACGAACAAATTGGTAAACGGGATCTTCTTCAGCCTTTCTCTGTAGGATGCCGCAAACAATTTGGAATGTAACACGCCTGAGGTTTGCAGAACCACGCTTGGTTATCTTACGGCGCTTGCTATTGAAAGTTCCCGACTGGAATGGAGGAGCATCTACTCTGGCAAAAGCGACAAGAGCATGCTTGTCATGGTAGCGATAAATATTGCCAATCTCGGCAATTATCTGAGGGCACATGGCCGGGCCTATTCCTGGCATGGACATAACCACAGGATATTCCGGCAACTGTGATGCCAGATTATTCATTTCAACTAGCAGATTGCCCATAGTATTGCATGTAGCCTGCAAAGGCTCAGACGCGGTTTTGATCAGAGCTTTGGTCGAACTATTGCATGGTAGCGATGGGACACAAGCAGCTGCAAATGCATATATACTTGCAGCTTTAGAATCGCTGGGGCGATAGTTGTGCCTCTTACACCATGCATTGTAGATTCTGGTAAAATTGGCAAGAGAATGTTTAGTGACACAATCACGATGCCAGAATCTTAAAGCAAAGTCCATCCACTTGGTGCTTCCATCTGCCTTTTGTGAAGTAAACAGGTAGTTGCAATCAGGGAAGGTCTGGTCCAAGATAGAGATAAGGTTATTCTTTAGTGAAGTACGATAGTTGAGGTAAAAGTAATATTGTCTGCAACAAGCTTTTAACTGCATGCGTATATCTTCCTCAAAATCGTACGGTATTAAAGAATCCCAGTTTGCTAATGTATAGTTAGCAATCTTAAGAGAATCTGCTTTGTCGGTTTTGACGTTACGAATCGAGTTGTTTCCGAAATCGTGGATAAGCTTTGGATTAACAACCGAAACGAAGTAACCAAGATCGAAGAGATACCTGGCTATGGGTTGGTAATACTTGCCGGTATGCTCAAGTACGATTCTGCACTCTTCATTCAATGACTTGATGGACTCAGCCAATTCCTTCAGGTCATTGGATGTGTGTGCGACATCCAAGGGTCCAAAGATTATCTCGCCAAAAGGTTTACAGGCGGATACAGTGCTCTTGCCCTTAGATACATCAACGCCGATGGCAATCATAAAAAACACCTCCTTAAAGTAATAGTAACGAGCGACCATTGATTTTCTCATTGCAAATTCAGCTTGCTTAGTTACACGTACGTACTGGAGGCCAGTAGAACAACCCGCTTTAATCGAACGCCACAATGAGTGCAATGGCTAACAACTTTCACCCCGAACGCGAAGTTCTGTTAAATAAGCGTTAGGCTCATGCTCTCATTGTAGCTTAAGAATGAGATGGAAGATAAAGACCATTGGCTATGACCCTTATCTCCCACGAGAATAGTAGCAAGTTAAATGATAATACTAAATAAGAACGGGGCGCCGGAGCGTCCCGTTCTATTTTTTAGTGTAATTGTGCAGAAGCTGCTGCGGCTCGCAATGAAGGACTCTTGAAAGTGCGATCAGATATTCAGCACGTGCTTTCCGCAGATCCTTTTGCCCCTGCTCGTACTGCTGTAAGGTTCTTACGGGAATACCCGATGCTTTCGCCAGCCCGCTCTGGCTGAGCCCGCTTTTTTCACGCATTTTTTTGAGAGATAAGCAGGCACTGTCTCTGTCTCTGCTTTTATTATCGGTTTCTGCAATGAATTGTGACACTGCATCTGCTGCATATCCCATACCGAAAGATCTGATTTTTTCTGCGCGAACTGTTTCAGTTGTATTCAGGGGAAGGCTGTCGAGGAAAGAGGTCCTTTTAGCAGTATATCCGGATATGAAGCCGGATGATGAGAAGGTTTTCATTATATGATCGAATGTTGAGCAGGTCTCCCACTGTATCTGAGCTAGAGCATATCCGCACCAGTATTCCGGGCTCAGGCTTTTTGTATAACGCGGCTGAGTCCTGTCATAAGCGAATCCGCTTTTTTCCATCACATAATACGCCAGTTCAACACCCGACATTCCTGCAATCATCTTTATATCGCCATGCTCGAACAGAGAGGCTGCGCCCGAAGCGATAAAAAGGTCCATCATTGACTGGATGTCAAGATGAAGACTGTAGACGGAATAGTCAAACATGCGGCCGAGCGTATCGGAGGCTCTGCCCAGACATACTTTATCGTAGGCGTGTGTCATATGGACGCACCTCCTCCTCAATCAGAGTCGTGATGAATAAACCTTTTTTTTCAGCAGCAGGAGTCATGCTTTTAATGGCTCTGATTTCGCGGCTTTGCCTGACGGGGAGAGAAGTTTCGCTGAGTGCCGGTTCATATCCTGTGAAGATGATCCTGTCAAAAGCCCGGTTGCTCTTCAGAACGAACTGTCTGTTTGAGTTGTCCCCGGTCAGCGCATTTCTGAAACGCTGATACGAAAGCCTTGCATCCAGAAAATCCTGGGCAAACATGAAACATCTGTTGTCAGCACGGTAACCTATGATGCAGTCACTTGCCTGATGATCAACTGAAAAATACTTGTTTATATATTCTCTGGCTCTGTAAGCGGTATCTGAAGACAGGTCAAACTCGCGATAGTTAAAAAGAAGCCCGAGCCAGTGAAGCGGGGTGTATTGCGTGCTGCAAAGATTGATGATCCGAAGGCCGTCACAGTCGATTGAATAAGAGGAGACAAAGCCGTTTCTTCCCGGCCCCACAGCCCACTCCGCGGCATACTGGGGGTATTCCGAGCAATAAAACCCCAGGCCGAAATCATTGTACGGCCAGCCGGTTCCGAAAGAGGGATTCCTTATTATTCTGTCTCCTCCGTGATAGATTTTTTTGTTCATATAGTTAAGATGAGGTCATTATCTTATGCTTTGTTAATAGTATACTCCCACAGGAGTATAATTTCAAAGTATTTGAGCCGGTCTCATTTACTGATCAAGGTGCGGCTGTTATAATCGTGTCTGTGATTATAACGACTATAACTGCGTTGCCGCAAAACGAAAGGAGAATAAACAATGAGAGTAGTCATTCAGGACGATTATGACAAGATGTGTAAGTGGGCTGCAGATTACATTGCAGACAAGATCAGAAATCATAAAGAAGACAGACCGTTCGTACTCGGACTCCCAACAGGATCATCCCCGATCGGTGTATATAAGAATCTTATCGCAATGAATAAGGCCGGTGAGATCTCATTCAAAAACGTTGTGACATTCAACATGGACGAGTATCTTGGCCTTCCTCATGAGCATGACCAGAGCTACTGGTACTTCATGCATGACAATTTCTTCGATCATCTCGTAGACATGGATCCTGCAAATATCAACATCCTGGACGGAATGACAGACGATCCTGAAGGTGAGTGTGCAAGATACGAAGAGAAGATCGCATCATATGGCGGCATCGATCTCTTCATGGGCGGCATCGGAGTAGACGGACACCTTGCATTCAACGAGCCTTTCACATCGCTCACATCTCGCACAGGCCTCAGAGATCTTACAACAGATACAAGAATAGTTAACTCGAGATTCTTCGGAAACGATCCTGAAGCTGTTCCGGCGCAGGCTCTGTCCGTTGGTATCGGCACAGTTACAGATTCGAAAGAGGTTCTCGTTCTCATCAGCGGTCACAACAAGGCGAGAGCCATGGCGGCTGTAGTGGAAGGCGGAGTAAGCCAGAAGTGGACATGCTCGGCGCTGCAGATGCACAATGGCGCTATCATCGCATGTGATGAAGAGGCATGCGGTGAGCTGACGGTAGATACATACAAGTACTTCCTCGATATCGAGAAAAAGGAGAGACTGTAATGGGTAAATATTTCGGAACAGACGGCTTCCGCGGCGAAGCAAATAAGACACTGACATTCGATCATGCTATCAAGATCGGCCGCTACCTCGGATGGTATTACGGAAAGAGACTTGACCGCAAGGCTAAGGTCGTTATCGGAAAGGACACAAGAAGATCCAGCTACATGTTTGAGTATGCGCTCTGTACAGGTCTTATGGCATCAGGTGCTGACGCCTATATCATGCATGTAACGACTACACCTTCGGTTTCGTATATAGCAAGAGTCGATGATTTCGACTGCGGCATCATGATCTCGGCTTCTCACAATCCGTACTATGACAACGGCATCAAGATCGTAAACAATAACGGCGAGAAGATGGACGAGGAGACACTGCTCAAAATTGAGGATTACCTTGACGGTGAGATGGAAGTCCCTATGGCAGAGCGTGATGAGATTGGACGTACGGTCGATTACGTATCCGGACGTAACCGTTACATCGGATATCTCATCTCGATGTCCAAGTTCAGCTTCAAGGATGTAAAGGTAGGCCTTGACGTAGCTAATGGTGCTGCATGGTCGATTGCTAAAGGCGTATTCGATGCACTCGGAGCAAAGACTTATGTAATCAATGATGAGCCGGATGGCTACAATATCAACACAAACTGCGGATCCACACATATCGAACATCTGCAGAAGTTCGTAGTGGACAAAGGCCTCGATGTCGGGTTCGCATATGACGGCGATGCTGACAGATGCCTCTGCGTAGATGAGAAGGGCAATGTTGTTACCGGAGATCACATCCTTTACATATACGGAACATACATGAAGGACAGAGGCAAACTGCTTAACAACAAGGTGGTAACGACTGTAATGTCAAACTTCGGTCTTTATAAAGCTCTTGACGCTGCCGGGATCGATTACGAGCAGACAAAGGTAGGCGACAAGTATGTATATGAGAACATGGTGCAGAATGGTCACCGCATCGGCGGAGAGCAGAGCGGACACATCATCTTCACCAAGTATGCTACAACAGGTGACGGCATCCTCACATCCCTCAAGCTGATGGAGGCCATGCTGGCAAGAAAGAAGAAGATGAGCGAGCTCGCAGCTCCTGTAGTGTTCTATCCACAGGTTCTGAAGAACGTAAGAGTAAAGAGCAAGGAAGAGTGCATGAATGACCCTGATGTACTGGCTGCTGACCAGGCTGCCAAGAAGGCTCTCGGCGATAAAGGCCGCACACTGCTGCGTGAGTCGGGCACTGAGCCTGTAGTGCGCGTAATGGCAGAGGCGCCATCCGAGGAAGAGTGTGAGAAGTACGTTGATCAGATCATCGACGTGATCCGCGCAAAAGGGCATCTGGTAGATTAGGAGGCATATATGTATACAATTAACGATCTTTACGATCTCGACCATACACTTGCGAAGGACTACCTCAGCCAGTTTACATATCCGTGGGAAGCGCTGAAAGGCATAAAGGACTTTATCCTTGAGCTCGGACCGACACTCGATCCTGAAGAATATGAAGAAGTAAGCGAAAACGTATGGGTCCACAAGACAGCCAAGGTGTTCCCGAGCGCTTATCTCGGCGCTCCGTGCATCATCGGGCCTGAGACGGAAGTCAGACACTGTGCGTTCGTAAGAGGTTCGGCTCTCGTCGGCCGTAAGTGCGTGGTAGGAAACTCAGTTGAGCTGAAGAATGTTATTCTTTTCGACAACGTTCAGAC
Source organism: Mogibacterium sp. (assembly GCA_017510725.1). GTDB lineage: Bacteria > Bacillota > Clostridia > Peptostreptococcales > Anaerovoracaceae > Crickella. Next base: position 30,888 of record JAFWMD010000030.1, read on the forward strand.
TCCGCACTACAACTATGTAGGAGATTCGATCCTCGGTCATTACAGCCACATGGGCGCAGGCTCGATCACATCCAATGTAAAGGCTGACAAGAAGCTTGTAGTCGTGCATAACGGAACAGAGCAGATCGAGACAGGCATCAAGAAATTCGGAGCGATGCTCGGCGACCACGTGGAAGTGGGATGCAACGCCGTGCTCAATCCGGGCACTGTCATAGGCCGCAACTCAAATGTCTATCCGACTACATGCGTAAGAGGAGTCATTCCTGAAAACAGCATCTGCAAAAACGGCGGAGACGTAATCGAAAAAAGATAATAAACAATAAAAAACAGGGACCGGTGCATAAAATGGTGAATCAACCATTGATGCATCGGTCTTTCTATATGGTATAATAACTGTGTATTAGCCTATTGTGACAAAGGAGAGGAATCTGTTATGAGAAAGACTAAGATCGTATGTACCATGGGCCCTAGGGAGTCCGATGATAAGATCCTCGCTGAGCTTGCGAAAGAGATGGATGTTGCCAGATTCAATTTTTCGCACGGTACTCATGAGAGCCATCTTGAAATGCTGACACGAGTCAGAAAAGCTGCGAAAGAAGCCGGCAGACCGATCGCCATGCTTCTCGATACCAAGGGACCGGAGATCCGTACGGGGCTGCTCGAAGGTCACAAAAGCGTAAAACTCGAAAAGGGCGGTGTGGTGATCCTTTCATACGCTGAGGATCCGGCTGCGGAAGGCAATGCTGAACATGTCTACGTTACATATAAAGACATCGCCGCAGATCTTGCCGCAGGTGATACCGTGCTGATAGATGACGGAGCGATCGAACTCAAAGTTGAGTCGATCGAAGGCGGCGAAGTCAAATGCCGCATTATAAACGGCGGCGGACTTTCAGAGAGAAAGGGTGTCAACCTGCCGGGCATAAAGGTAGGTCTTCCTGATCTTACGGAAAAAGACTACGAAGACATCAAGTTCGGACTTGAGAATGAATATGACTTTATCGCAGCCTCTTTCGTCAGAAACGCGAGCACAATAAATAAGATCCGTAAACTTGCGGAAGAATACGGCTCACGCATAAAGATCATAGCCAAGATCGAATCCGGAGAAGGAATCGACAATCTGGAAGAGATCATAGATGCGGCAGACGGCGTCATGGTTGCCAGAGGAGACCTCGGAGTAGAGGTAGAGGCCAGGATGATCCCTCAGCTGCAGCGCGAGATGATCGCCAGATGTAATGAAAAGGGAAAGATAGTCATAACGGCCACACAGATGCTCGATTCAATGATGCGCAATCCGCGTCCTACAAGAGCGGAGGTAACAGACGTTGCCAATGCTGTATATGACGGTTCCGATGCCGTAATGCTCTCAGGTGAGACGGCAAGCGGAGAGTATCCGGTCGAGGCTTTAAAGATGATGGCTTCAATAACTGAGTATACTGAGCAGTTTGCGGTTAATCACCATGTGCTTCAGGAATCAGAGCATATCTCTATTTCGAGCACTACGTGCATGGCTGCCGTGACCGCTGCAAAGGAGCTGAAGGCAAGAGCTATTCTGGCACCTACTTCATCAGGGTCGACTGTAGTACAGGTGTCAAAGTGCAGACCGGATTCCGATATCTACGCGTTCTCTCCGGAACCAATGGTCGTAAGGCAGATGAACCTGCTCTGGGGAGTAAAGCCTATGCTGTCTGACAGAGCTCATTCCACAGACGAGCTGATGGAGGACTGCCTGGAGCTCATGAGGGAGAAAGGCCTGTCTGCCAGAGGAGACATTATGGTGTTCATTGCCGGTGTAGTAAGAGGAAGACACAGCTACCAGCGCTCTGAAACCAACACAATGAAAATAATAGAGATATGATTTAAGTATGATACAGCCGTCCAAAAAGGGCGGCTGTATTATTGAAGTAGATTCCTGCTGGTGATAAAATTATAAGGTCAGCTATTAATTAATACCGTAAGGGTGAGAAGGGAAAAAACAATGAGTACAGAAAGAAGAGTAGGTACAGTATCACGCGGCATAAGATGCCCGATATTCCGTGAAGGAGATGACCTGGCGCAGATGGTCGTAGACAGCGTGCTCAAGGCAGCCGCTTCAGATGACGGGTTCGACGTAAGGGACAGAGACGTAGTCTGCATCACAGAATCAGTCGTGGCAAGATGCCAGGGCAATTACGCAGGAGTTGAAGACATCGCAGCAGATGTTAAAGCAAAGCTCGGCGGTAAGACTGTCGGAGTTATCTGGCCTATCCTTTCGAGAAACAGATTTGCCATCTGCCTGAGAGGAATCGCAATGGGAGCAGAGAAAGTCGTTCTCATGCTCAGCTATCCTTCAGATGAAGTAGGCAATGCGCTTCTCACAATGGACCAGATCGACGAGGCGGGTGTCAATCCTTACAGCGACGTACTTACTCTTGAGAAATACAGAGAGCTCTTCGGGGAAAACAAGCATCAGTTCACTGGCGTTGATTACGTAGCATATTACGGCGACCTCATAAGAGAAGCAGGCGCAGAAGCTGAAATCATTTTCGCTAACCATGCAGAAGAGATACTCAACTATACAAACAACGTGATTACATGTGATATCCACACACGCGCACGCACCAAGAGGATACTCAAGGCTAAGGGAGCAACTGTATACGGACTGGACGACCTGCTTGATGCTCCTGTTAACGGCAGCGGATTTAACGCTGATTACGGTCTGCTCGGTTCAAACAAGGCTACCGAGAATACAGTCAAGCTCTTCCCGAGAGATGCGCAGCACATCGTTGATGATATTCAGGCAAAGATGCTTGAGAAAACAGGAAAGTGCGTTGAAGTAATGATCTACGGAGACGGAGCTTTCAAGGACCCTATCGGAAAGATCTGGGAACTCGCCGATCCTGTAGTATCGCCATTCTATACACCGGGTCTCGAAGGAACACCGAACGAGCTGAAACTCAAGTATCTCGCAGACAATGACTTTGCGAACCTCACTGGTGAAGAGCTCAGAGAAGCAATCTCTAAGGCAATTGCCGACAAGCCAAAGGAGAGTCTGGTAGGCAACATGGTATCAGAGGGAACAACGCCTAGACGCCTGACCGACCTGATCGGATCGCTCTGCGACCTCACATCCGGCTCGGGAGACAAGGGTACACCGGTCGTCTATATTCAGGGTTACTTCGACAACTACACAACAGGCAAATAAAAATTAAAGACAAATAAAATGATCCCGTGGCACAGTGATGTGACGCGGGATCTTCTGTTCTTTTGTTTTTAGTCCCAGAGATTGAGAGGATAGGTACCGTCGGCTTTGAGTGCTGCGAACTTAGCTACCACTTCCGGCTTGTCCTCCTTATAGGTGACGCCGAACCACTTGTCAGAAGACGTGAGTACTTCATAAGTAGCCGATCCATCAGCGATCTGCTGGTTGATAGGAGTCTGAATATAGTATTCTCCTTTCATAGGGTTCTCGGCCATGATCCTGTCGAGAGCCTTGACAAAGCCTTCTTTAAGTATGGCCATGTATTCAAGGCCGAATCCCCAGAGGTTCATGGAAACAGGTGAGTCCGCAGGTATGATTACCTTGCTGCCGTCAGGCAGTGTGTCTGTAACAGTCCCGTCAGCTTCTCTGCCGACCTGAAGATGCTCAACGATATCTGTGAGCATGCCGTCTTTTGCCTTGCAGATGCCGCGCGATACAGTGCCGTTTTCGGAGAGAGTTTTTTCAACTTCGAATCCTACCATGCAGTTGTGAGTGGCATCGGCTTTTTTGGTCAGGAATTCATAGATCTTTACAAATCCTTCCTTGCCATAGTAATCGTCAGCGTTTATAACTGCGAACGGAGCATCTATGATGTTACGTGCAGAAAGAACGGCCTGTCCGGTTCCCCATGGCTTGGTGCGGCCTTCAGGGAAGGTGAATCCCTCAGGCAGGTCGCTGCCTTCCTGGAATGCATAATACACGTGGTACTTTTTGCCTGCACCGTTTTCGATATGCTCTTTGAAAACACCCTCAAAGTCGTGCTTGATGATGAAGCATACTCTGCGGAATCCTGCCTGATAAGCGTCATAAAGGCTGAAGTCCATTATTATGTCGCCCTGGTCGGTAATCTTGTCGAGCTGCTTGTTGCCGCCGTATCTGCTGCCCATGCCGGCAGCCATGATGACTAAAATCGGTTCCATTCTATTTTCTCCTTGTTTTACTGAAGTGCTGCCTGCAGACGTGCACGGACCTTTTCTTCGCCCATTATCTGCTGTATCGCCCAAACGTCAGGCGACTGAGCGCGCCCCATAAGCGCGATTCTGATGACTGTGCTGACATGTCCCACATGCCCCTTGTAATCTTCAGGATGCTTTTTGAAGTCTTTAGGTTTAGCTGCATATCCCATGGATACTGCAATCTCTCTTATCTTTTCGAACCACTGTCCGTTGTCGTCGGAATGATCGTATGAATCGAGATAACTGCTGAGTATCGCCTTTGCGTCTGCTGCCGCTTCTGCAGGATACTCATCCCTGATTTCAAAGGATTCATCGAAGAAGTAACCGATGAATTCCATTATCTGTTTAGCGTATACGAGGTCAGCTCTAGGACGGGCATCGTGCCTGCCGAGATCGAGGATATCTGCCAGATGATCCATGTCCGCAAACATGTATCCGTACTCCGGTGCGAATTCGTCTGACCATGACTTCAGCCAGGAGGCCAGCGCATGCGCGTCTATGTGCAGCAGGGTGTTCTTGCTTACATCGTTGAGTTTGTCGAGATCGAAAAGTGCTCCGCTGCTCGACATCTTCTCTGTCGTAAACCTGAAATCGTCTGCAGGAGCGTCAGGGTTTTCAATACGCCACTCCTCATAATTCGAGTTGAGTATTGTGAGCAGATATTCTCTGACTGCCGCCGGGTGATAGCCTTCGTTGCGATAGAAATCGAGTGAAAGTTCAGGGTCCTTACGCTTTGAGAGCTTGCGCTTGTTTCCGTCTTCACCGATCTTCATGAGCTGTGCCGTATGGCAATATACCGGAAGATCCCAGCCGAGGTCCTCAAAAAGTTCCACATGGATAGGGAGTGAAGGCAGCCATTCCTCGCCTCTGACGACATGAGTGGTGCGCATCAGGTGGTCGTCAACTACATGAGCGAAGTGGTATGTAGGGATACCTGTCTGCTTTATGATGACCACGTCGAGGAAGTTGTCAGGTACTGAGAGCACGCCGCGAATGGCGTCATTCACATCATGCCTTGCAGTCTCTTCTGCGGAAGCATTAGGCACACCTTTCGATTTGAGCCTTATTACGAACGGCTCGCCGGCCTTGATCTTCGATACCACCTCGGCCTCAACAGCTTCGTCCTTATCCCAGTCTCTGTATTTTGACCATCCGGAATAGATTCCCGGCGCGATTTTTTCACTTTCCTGCTTCTCCCGTATATCGATGATTTCATCCTCTGTGAGGAAGCACGGATAGGCCAGGCCTTCCGCAAGAAGACGTTTTGCGAATGTGCGATAAATCTCACCGCGGTGGCTCTGTGTGTAGTCGCCGTAGTCTCCGATATCGCCTGTTTCAGTCACGCCTTCATCAAAACGGATGCCGAAAAAGTCGAGGGAGCCGATGATCGTTTCTACGGCGTTCTCAACATAGCGCTTGTCGTCAGTGTCTTCTATTCTCAGGAAGAATACTCCGCCGCTCTGGTGAGCCAGTCTCTCATCTACGAAAGCGCCGTAAAGATTGCCCAGGTGGATAAAGCCCGTAGGGCTCGGACCGAGCCTTGTGACCATGGCACCTTCAGGAAGATTTCTTTGCGGATACATCGCTTCGTAATCATCGGGAGTATGCGCGAGTGACGGATAAATCAGTTCACTTAATTCCTTGTAATTCATGATGTTTTTGTTTCCTTTTAAAAAGTATAATCTGCCTGATGTATTCTAACACACATATAGCAAAAAAAGTAAGGGGACGTAAGGTGACAGTCCCCGTAAGAGAAGGCTAACGGGGACTGTCACCGGTTATATATGGGCAGCTGAACAAAAGGCATATGCGTTATTTGTATTATTGTACAAAAGAAAACGCTAAAAAACGCAAAAAACCCGACTTGCAGCATTGACTGACAAAGGTGATGAGACTATAATCGTAAATGATTTTTGTTTAACAAACATATTGAAATATCAAGCAAGATAGGGTCGGAAGCCGCCTTAAGCACAGCGGAACGGAGACCCGACAGAAGGGACAACTTATATGAAAGGAAACTTAATAATCGGACAGTCCGGCGGACCTACCGCAGTAATCAATTCCAGCCTTGCAGGCGTTATTAAAGCCAGCTGGAAAGCAGGAATCAGAAGAATCTATGGAATGCACTATGGCATCGAAGGATTCCTGAACGAAGATATCGTAGACATTGAAGACTATATCACGAGCGGACAGGATCTCTCACTGCTGAAGAGAACTCCGTCTTCATTCCTCGGCACATGCCGTTATAAACTGCCTCCTATTGAAGGCAATGAAAAGCTCTATGAGAAAATCTTCGACATACTCGACAAGAGAAACATCGAGTTCTTCCTCTACAACGGAGGAAACGATTCGATGGATACCATAAAGCAGCTTGCTGATTATGCTGTCACTCATCAGAAGAAGCAGAAGTTCATGGGTATTCCGAAGACTATCGACAACGACCTGCCTATGACTGACCACTGCCCTGGCTATGGCTCGGCTGCAAAGTATATCGCAACATCGATGAAAGAGATCATCAGAGACAACGAGAGCTACGGCGTATCAAAGCCGACTATCTGCATCGTTGAGATCATGGGCCGCCATGCCGGATGGCTCACAGCTGCAGCTGCTCTGTCAAAAGACATCGACTGCTCAGGACCTGACCTGATCTATCTGCCGGAAGTCACATTTGATATCCATGACTTCATCGAAAGGGTAAAGAAACTCGCTAAGACCAAGAAGTCGGTCGTAATTGCTGTATCAGAAGGACTCAAGACTGCAGACGGCAAGTTCGTATGCGAGCTCGGAACTGTAAATGATCACGTAGATGCGTTTGGTCACAAGCAGCTTGCCGGTACAGCAGCTTATCTTGCAAGCCTTGTAACCCAACAGACAGGACTCAAGTCACGTTACATCGAGTTCTCATCACTTCAGAGATGCGCTGCTCACCTTGCTTCGAGAAGCGATTCTGATGAGGCATACAATGTCGGATACTTCGCTGCAAAAGCTGCTTTCGAAGGCAACACAGGCAAGATGGTAACCATTCAGGTCGACAGCAGGGAGCCTTATGTAGAGACTTATGACATGTTCGACATTCATGAAGTAGCAAATGTTGAGCGTAAGGTGCCTCTGGACTGGATAATCAACGATGGTACTTATGTCAGCGACGAGTACCTTAAATATGCAAGGCCGTTCATTATTGGTCGTGTGGCACCGTATACTGCAGGTGGACTTCCGATTCATCTGACGATGACAAAGAAGAGAAATCATAAATAAAAAAAGAACGGAGTATCTCTTGAAAGAAAATTTAACGATCAAAGAGGTAAAGACTAAGGCGGAGAGGAGAGTCTTCGTAGACTTTCCGAACCGCCTTTATCGTGACCATGAAAATTTTGTACCGGCATTCTATGGAGATGATATAGATGACTGGGATGAAAAGAAGAATCCTGCGTTTGAGTATTGCGAGGCAAAGTCCTGGCTTGCTTACAGGGATGGAGAGGTAGTCGGCCGTATAGGCGCTATCCTGAGCCACGCTTCCAACGAGAAGTGGGGCACTAAACGCATGCGCTTTTCACAGGTGGATTTCATAGATGACAGAGATGTATCCAGGGCTCTGTTCGATGAAGTGGAAAACTGGGCGAGAGAAAAGGGCATGAATGAAGTGCACGGACCGCTCGGCTTCTGCGACCTGGACAGGGAAGGCATGCTGGTAGAAGGCTTTGATAAGCGCAGCATGTTCTACACTTATTACAATGATCCGTACTACATCGATCATCTCGAAGCTCTCGGGTATGTCAAGGATACCGACTGGATCGAGCATCTGATACCGCTCAACGGCTGGGACGATCCGAATTATAAAAGGCTCAAGAGGATCTCGGATGCCATGCTCAAGAGGACGGGCTTTCACAAGGTAGAGGTAAAGCACAAAGCACAGTACAAGCCTTATATCAAACAGGTCTTTGAACTTGTCAATGTAGCTTACGCACATCTTTATGGTGTTGTGGAACTGAACGAGAAGCAGATAAAGAAGTACACTAACAAATTCCTCCCGCTTGTAGATCCTGACTTTGTATGCCTGATAGTAGATGATAACGATAAGCTCATGGGATTCGGAGTAGGAGCTCCGTCAACGGCTGATGCAATGCGCAAATGCGGCGGACATCTCATGCCGCTCGGATGGATCGGACTCCTTAAGGCCCTCATGCAGAAGAAAGACACGCTCGACCTTCTGCTGATAGCGGTAAGGCCTGAGTATCAGAAGACAGGGCTCAACGGAGTTATCATGGAGCACCTGTTTGCGGGATGCAACAAAAACGGCATTCGCAAAGCCGAGACAGGGCCTCAGCTTGAGTGGAATACAAACGTGCATCACCAGTGGAAGATGTTCAACATAGAGCCACACAAGCGCAGACGCTGTTTCGTAAAGCATTTATAGGCAAACTAAGAGCCCGGTTTCCGGGCTCTTTTAGTTATATCGTGAGATTGTACATGTCTGCGTATATGCCGCCTTTTTTTAGAAGATCATCGTGAGAACCTTCTTCGACGATGCCGTCTTCCGTAAGCACCACGATGCGGTCAGCATTTTTTACAGTTGACAGTCTGTGTGCGATAGTGATGGTAGTGCGGCCTTTTGCCAGTTCTGACAGCGACTCCTGAACGTAGCGTTCGCTCTCATTGTCCAGGGATGAGGTCGCTTCATCGAGTATCAGGATAGGCGGGTTCTTTAAGAATACCCTGGCTATGCTTATGCGCTGTTTCTGACCTCCTGAGAGTCTTGCGCCCCGCTCGCCTACATAAGTGTCGTAACCTTCAGCCAGCTCATTGATGAATTCATCCGCTCCGGCGAGCTTTGCCGCTTCTATGATTTCTTCACGGCTTGCACCCGGTTTTCCATATTCGATGTTGCCTGCTACGGTGTCAGAGAAGAGATACACATCCTGCTGCATCATGCCGATTTTAGTACGCAGTGAGCGCACTTTGTAGTCGCGGATATCCCTGCCATCAACGAGTACTGCGCCGCTGCTGACATCGTAGAAACGAGGGATCAGATTGCAGAAGGTAGTTTTGCCTGCGCCGCTTGGGCCGACTACTGCCACGTTTTCTCCGCTTGCGATACGGATGTTTATATGGCTGAGCACCTGTGCTCCGGCAGGCGTGCTGTGTTCGGAGTCGCCTTTCCCTGCCTCATAAGAGAATGAGACATCACGGAATTCGATGTCTCCACGCACTTGTTCCGGCATGTCAATGGCTCCCGGAGAATCTTCTATCTCAATCTCGGTATCCATTATCTCGACGAATCGTTCGATGCCTGTTATGCCGCGCTGGAACTGCTCGGTGAATTCGACTACGCGCCGTACAGACTCAAGCAGGACCGCTACGTACATAAGATACGCAATGAAGTCGCCGGCGGTGATTAGCCCTCGTATGAGGGCAAGCGAACCGAAGAACACGATAGAGATGTACATCAGACCGTCGAAAAGGCGGGTGACACCCCTGAATCCTGCCATGTTCCTATAGCCTACCTTTTTTGTCGTCAGGAACCGTTCATTTCCTTCTTCAAAGCGCTTTTCTTCTACATCCTCGTTGGCAAATGACTTGGATACACGGATGCCAAGAAGACTGTCCTCAACATGAGAGTTGATCTCTCCGAGTTCTGAACGCTGCCATTTGAATGCATTACGCATTCTCACCCTGAACTTCATTGCACATACGAGCATGATAGGTATGAGCGCAAAGAGCAGCAGTGTCAGAGGCACGTTCACCTGTATCAGAACTGTGAAAGCCACAACGATCTTGACAGCTGCGATGAAGTATTCCTCAGGGCAATGGTGGGCGAATTCGGTTATGTCAAACAGGTCGGTAGTGATACGCGATATCAGCTGACCTGTCTTGTTGCTGTTGTAGTATCCGTATGAGAGCTCCTGGAATTTCGCAAAGAGATCACGTCGCATATCCTTTTCGATCTGCGCGCCCATGATGTGGCCGCGGTTCTGCATGTAGTAATTGGCAGCCACGTCTATGATTCTGAGTACGATGTACAGCAGGGTGATGCGGACAACCAGAGATGCTGTAAGGTCTGAAGGGGAGGCGGTCACCGTGTTTGTAATGAATCTTACTATCACAGGCAGCACAAGGTCGCATACGCTCGTGAGCGATGCGCAGAAAAGATCAAAAACAAGTATGTACCAGTATGGCTTAAAATACGGGTAGAATCTTTTTAGCAGGTATTTTGTCGGCATCTGTTTCTGTTCCATAATGAGGCAATTATACATTATTTGTTGAAGATTGATTCAGTTTCTAATAAAATTAATCAGTTAGAAACTTTATTACCCGGAAGGCACAGAAATGGAACTTAGCAGAAAGAAGATCGACCGCATTCTTATGACGGTGATCGGAAATGTACTATACGCCGGAGGCGTGAATCTTATGATAAACCCTATACATCTTTACAGTGGAGGGTTTACAGGAATCGCCCAGCTGATAAGACTGTTCCTTACCGGTTTTCTGCACATCCCTGAGATACCCGGCCTGGATTACATGGGAATCATCTATTTTGCCATAAACATCCCGTTGTTTTTCATGGCTTACAGGGTGATGGGCCGCAAGTTCTGCATCACCACGCTCATTTCAATCGCCATGGCTTCAGCCTTTCTTGCCATAATTCCCGTACCGGCGGTTCCTATAGTTGAGGATCGCATTCTGGCGTCGGTCGTCGGAGGCCTCGGAAGCGGAGTCGGAGCAGGACTGGTGCTGAGAGCAGGGAGCTCACAGGGCGGTCAGGATGTCATAGGAGTATGTCTTGCGAAGACACACCCGAATTTCAAGGTGGGCACGATTGGCATAATCATAAGCATCTGCATCTATGCTATATGTCTCTTCATATATGACATACCTACAGTGCTGTACTCCATCATATTTGCAGTCATAACGGGCCTTGGCATCGACAGAGTGCACGTGCAGAACATAAAGCAGGAATGCATGATCTTCACCAAAAAACCGGGGCTTTCAGATGCAATACTGCACGATCTCAACAGAGGCGTAACGGTATGGGAAGGCGAAGGAGCATACACAGGAGAGGACACACACGTACTGGTGACTGTCATCAGCAAATACGAGGAGCCTCACCTGAGAGAGCTCATCGCAAAGCATGATGAAAATGCCTTCATGATAATCAGCGATAACATCAGAGTCGTAGGACTCTTTCAGAAGAGATTCACGGAGTGATAAAATACACAAATGTTCATCTTTAAGATTTTACTGATAATACTGATAGCACTGCCGGTCATCGCGCTTGCGTCATACTTCTATTCACAGATGCTCAGCTTTATCAAGACTAAAAACGCGATCGAGGACGAAGCAATCAGACAGAGCGCTGAAGAATCGAAAACCGCGCAGAAAGGCAAAAAGAGCAAAGAGAAGGAGAAGAAGAAATGAGGGGCTTGTTTATTACGCTTGAGGGCGGCGATGGCTCCGGCAAATCGACACAGATAAGAAACATTGAAAGGTTCTTTGCTGATAAGGGCCTGCTTGTGCTGCACACGAGGGAACCTGGTGGACCGCGTATAAGCGAGAAGCTCAGGGAGATCCTGCTGGATACTGAAAACACAGATATGGACGCAGTGACTGAGATGTTCATTTACGCTGCTTCCAGGGCGCAGCATGTGAGAGAAACGGTGATCCCGGCTCTGGAGCGGGGAGAGGTAGTTATCTGCGACCGCTTCGTCGACTCTTCGATTGCTTATCAGGCATACGGAAGACGCCTTGGCGACATGGTGGCAGAAGTAAATAAATATGCCACGGGTGGTCTCAGTCCGGATCTCACTATCTGGCTCGACATAGACCCTGAGACGGGCAAGGCCAGAGCTTCGGGTGACAAGGGGCCGGACAGGCTCGATCTCGAATCATCGGATTTCCATGAAAGAGTCCGTGAAGGCTACAAGGCTATCTCGGAGAACGAGCCGGAGAGATTCAAAAGGATAGATGCTACCGGTTCCATTGATGAGATAAAGGAAAAAATCTACAGCTGCCTGGAGGAGCTCTGCGGGGAAAGATGCATCTGAATGCCATTATCAAAAGCATCGCAGGCGGAGCAAGCTCTGCTCACGCGTACATAGTGGAAGGCAAGGCCGGCAGCGGAAGAGAAGACTTCATAAGAAGGCTGGCCATGGGCCTTGAATGCAGCTGCGGAGATGTTTCGGCGAGGCCGTGCGGCAGCTGTGATGCGTGCAGGCAGGTCGCGGCAGGTTCATCCATGGATATAGTCCGCATGCAGATGAGCGGAAAGAACGGTTACAAAACGGAAGATGCCAATGCTTTCAGTAGCAGGCTCGACATGGGCGCCTATGGAAGATACCTGATCGGTATTATTGATGATGCCGACAGCATGAGCGAGACAGTGCAGAACAAGTTGCTCAAGACTCTCGAGGAACCGCGTCCCGATGTCATTTTGCTGCTCGGGACATCCAATCCGGACCACCTTCTTAGCACGGTAAGGTCGAGATGCAGCAGCATAAGGATGCAGACAGTTCAGGACGATTCTTCCGACGGAGATGAAAGCGAAAAGGCAGTAGCTTTAAAGGCAGCAGCGGAGATGCTTGGCGGTGAAGGAGCCTTCTGCGAATTCAGGGAAGCCATCGAAAAGTGTGTAAAAACACGCGGTGATGCGCTTCTGCTTATAGATCATGCGGAAGATATGTTCCGCGAACGCATGCTGTCAGGAGACGTGCCGTCAGCAATGGCAGACAGGCTTGAACTGTGTGAAAAGGCACGTACTGACATCGAAAGGGACATGGACAGAAACAAAGCTCTTAAGAGACTTCGCCTGGAGCTCACGGGGCATTGACAGGGAGGATATTCAGAATGGTTGAAATAGTCGGAGTCGGATTTGTGAAGACCGGCAAAACATATTACTTTGACCCGGTAGGGAAAAGCTATGAACTCGGAGACATGGTCATTGTTGAAACGGCAAGAGGCATGGAACTCGGTCATATTCTCATTGCAAACAGAGAGATCGATGAATCCGAGCTTGTTGCTGAACTGAAGCCTGTAGAGCGCAAGGCAACGGATGCTGATCTCAAAAAATACCATGAGAATCTCGCGAAGAGAGAGGATGCTCTTAAGGTCTGCGCAGAAAAGATAGAGAAGCACGGACTCGAGATGAAGCTCATCGATGTAGAGTTCATGATCGACGGTTCAAAAATAGTGTTCTACTTCTCAGCAGACGGCAGAGTCGATTTCAGGGAGCTGGCTAAGGACCTCGCCGGACACTTCAAAAACAGAATAGAACTCAGACAGATCGGTGTAAGGGACGAAGCGAGGATACTCGGCGGCATTGGCATCTGCGGAAGACCTCTTTGCTGCAGCAAGTGGCTTTCGGATTTCCACCCGGTATCGATCAAGATGGCAAAGCAACAGAATCTCTCGCTCAACCCGTCGAAGATCTCCGGTACCTGCGGAAGACTCATGTGCTGCCTCAATTTTGAGGATAAGACTTACAAGGAACTCCGCAAGGGCATGCCGAAAGACAACGAGAGAGTCGAGACGCCTGACGGACTGGCAAAAGTAGTCAACGTAGATTACTTCAATGGAAAGGTAAATACGCGTGCCATCGAAAAGGATCCTGAGACCGGTGAAGAAGTCTTCTCACAGGAGATCCATTCCTTCAGGAAAGAAGAGATAAAGAGGATCGGAAAGAATGCAGGAAAAGACCGCACGGAAGATCTGCCGCTCGAGGTCATGTTCGATTCTGAGGTCGATGATGAAGAGATACGCGAGCTCGAGGAGCTCATGAGAGAGTTCTGATGGAGAGGACAGACGACACCGGATTCGGAGGCATCCAAGTGATCCAGAACAAAGGCTCAGGATACGGCGTAGATGCTGTGCTTCTTGCTGCATTTGCAGCAGGCGAGACAGGTGCAAAAGGACTCCCTGCCAGACCGGCAAAGCCTCTCAGGATAGCCGACCTCGGCACCGGATGCGGAGTGGCAGCATTCATCCTTCATCACAAACTCGGCGGAGCTGTCATGACCGGTTATGACATAAACCCGAACGCCATTGACAGAGCGGAGAGGGCATGCCTTATGAATGGCCTTTCCGGTGATATTGATTTCGTCTGTACCGACATAAAGGCTATAGAAGCATCAGCTGCTTTCGATGCGGTTATCACCAATCCACCGTACTTCAGGAGAACGCCTGATGAGCCGGGCGCAGCCGATCCCGATGAAAGATATGTAGCCAGGCATGAGACTACTGCAGACATCTCTGACTTCGCAGCTGTATCATCCGGATTGCTCAGAGCGGGAGGCCACCTGTATATGGTCCACAGGCCTGACAGACTGGCAGACATAATCACTGAAATGAGAGCTGCCGGCATTGAACCTAAAGAATTGCAATTCGTGGTGCCGAAAGAAGGCAGGGCAGCTAATATAGTGCTCATACACAGTGTAAAGGGAGCGGGAGCAGAACTGCGAATGCTGCCGCAGATAGCTGTACATACAGCTGAAGGCGGTTATACTGAGGATATACTCAGAATATATGAGAGAATATAAGCCCGCAGCGGAGTTCGCACGCAAAGCCGGAAACCAAAGCGGGCTTTTTTGTGTCCTTTTTTGCGTTGCAGGAGGCGCTTTGCTTGAATAGAGAGACGCTTCAATATATAATATTCTCAATAAGTGCGGGCATTTTCGGATGGCTTGTAATGTAAGAGAGAAGGAGAATGCATATGATTTCAGTAAGTGTGAAAGGCGTTCTGATCGGAGTGCTGCTGATCGCTTTGATCGTTCTGGTCGTCTTCCTGATCGTGATGGTCTCAAACCTCACTGACACGATCAAAAAGGCTAATGCCATAATCGATGGAAGCACCAGCGCTGCAGCAAGTGCAAAGGAAAAGATCGACAACGCTTCAAACGCTGTAAAGGGCAGTGTTTCAAAGGTCACGGGTGTTGCATCCGGCGTGGTATCTACAGGGACCCAGATTGCCGGTAAGGTGATCGATAAGGTCGTCAAGTAGGGAATAAGGAGAATCGAAATGACTATCAATCAGATAATTGCATTCTGCCTTGTAGCCGTACTTATAGGATTCCTTGTTGTTCTTGCAATTATGGCTAAACATGCAGTAGAACTGCTCAAGAAGACAAAGACTCTTGCCGACAAGAGCAACGAAGCCGTAGATGATGTCAAGGGCAGGTTTGACAGGCTCAGCGATGACGCTCTCGGAGCAGTCAGTGCGGTAGCTGCGGATACATCCGGCGCAGTCAGGGCGCTTACTATCGCGGGAGCCGGGTTTGCAGCTCTTGGGTTCATAAAGACCCTGCTCAGGATGTTTACAGGAACGGGCATCTTCTCTGCCATGTCGACAGCAAGAGAACGCAAAAAAGCTAAAAAAGAGATCAAGCTTTCCAAGCAGACCATAAAGGAGCTTAATAAACAGTCTGAGCTCGAGAAAAAGGCACGCAAAAAGGCAGCAAAAAAAACTAAGAAGTATCAGAAGCAGGATGCCAAAGCGGCGGCAAAGGCTTTAAAGAAAGATTCAAAAAAAGCTAAGAAAACCGCAAAGGCAGAAGCTGCAGCATCAAAGAAAAAGGCAAAATTCGATAAGAAGGAAGCCGCCGCAGCAGCTAAGGCGGCTGCCGCTACAGCTGCTTTGATGATGAAAAAAGAAAAGGCTGAAAAAAAGAAAGCTCTTAAGGCAGCCGCAGCTGCAGCCGCTGTAAGCGCAAAGATCGCTAAGACAGAGAAGAAGGCTGCAGACAAGGCAGCAAAAATCGAGAAAGCAGTGGCAGCAAAGGCTCTCAAAACTGAAAAAGCAATTGCTCTCAAAGCAGCAAAGGCTGAGAAGCAGGCAGTGAAAACTGCAGCTAAGGCCGAGAAGAGCGCAGCTCTGCTTGCAGCAAAACTCGATAAGAAGGCCATGAAGGCAAACGCCAAAAAGGCTGAGAAGGCAGTAAAGAAAGCCGGCCTGAAGGCAGAGAAAAAGTTCCGCAAGGCTGTAAAGCCTATTAAGAAGGAACAGAAGAAGCTGAAGCTGGCAAAGACAGGTGCAAAAATCGCTGCTGTTGCTGTTAAGACTGAGGCCAAGGTTATTTCAAAGGCTGCAAAAGGGGCCGGAAGACTGATAAAAAAGGCTCATGCAAAGCATGCCGACAAAAGAGCCGCTAAGAAAGCGGACAAAAAAGCTGCAGATGCAGCATCATAAAAATACTATCATCACAGGAGGCCGTTAATGGCAAAAATCCTAGTTAACAACAGCGGACCGCTTCATGGTGAAGTGTGGATAAGCGGAGCAAAGAATTCAGTTCTCCCGCTTCTTGCCGCAACAATAATGACAGAAGACACCTGCGTGATCGAGGATGTTCCCGATCTCGCAGATGTCAGCGTTATGAAGAAGATGCTCTCCAAGTACGGAGCTAAGATCGATGATGCTGAAGAAGGCACCATCAGGATAAGTACGCCTGAAATCATATCCTGCGAAGGTGACAGGGATCTTGTGCAGGAGATGAGGGCGTCCCTTTTTACTATGGGACCGATGCTTGCCAGACATGGCAAGATAATAATGCCTATGCCTGGTGGGTGCACCATAGGCAGAAGGCCTATAGATCTGCATCTTAAGGGCTTCAGAGCCCTCGGAGCTGAGGTAGTGGAAGATGATGTGAACGAACTGGTCATGGTTACGGCCGGTCCGGAAGGCCTTCAGGGCGATGTCATCTACCTCGACTTCCCAAGTGTAGGTGCAACAGAAAACATACTGATGGCAGCGACCCTGGCGAAGGGTACAACGATAATTGAAAACGCTGCAAAAGAACCTGAGATAATCGACCTCGCTAACCAGCTTAACAAGATGGGTGCGAGAATCAAGTACGCAGGCACGGACATGATCCGTATCGAAGGCGTTCAGAAACTCTCAGGCTGCATTCACGAGGCCATACCTGACAGAATAGAGACCGGAACGTTCATGCTTGCCGCAGCGATCACCCGCGGCGACATCCTGATAAGAAATGCTCTTCCGGGCCACGTCAGACCTATAATGGCTAAACTCAAGGAGTGCGGCGTAGATGTTGAAGTAACTCCTGAAGGCATCTACGTTGACGCAAGAGACAGGGAACTCAACTCCACTGATATCAAGACGCTCCCGTATCCGGGATTTCCGACGGACATACAGTCACCGTTTATGGCATTTCTGACCACTGTAAGCGGCAGCAGTGTTGTAAGGGAAACTGTATTTGAGAACAGGTTCATGCACGTTGTTGAGCTTAACCGCATGGGAGCTGACATAATTATTGAAAACAGAGAAGCATTAGTGCCGGGAGGAAAGCATCTCAAGGGCGCCAAGGTAAGGGCTACCGACCTGAGAGCCGGAGCTGCCATGGTGCTTGCGGGGCTTTGCGCAAAGGGGACTACGGAGATAAGCGAGATATATCACATTGAAAGAGGCTACGAGAATTTCGTAGGCAAATTCAAGGCTCTCGGAGCCGACATCATGAAGATTTCTAACGACTGAAAAGAGAAAAACGGAGGACGTCATGCCTGATATCAATTATCTCAAGCTTCTGGCGGAGAAGTATCCAAACCGCAGAAGTGTAAGGACCGAAATCATTAACCTCAGAGCGATTCTTGCTCTTCCAAAGGCTACTGAGTTCTTTCTCAGTGATATACACGGTGAATACGATGCATTCCATCACTTCGTAAGAAGCGGGTCGGGAATGATCCGAATGAGGATCGACGAAGTATTTGGCAACATCCTGACTGAAAGCGAGTGTGATGCTCTTGCCTCCCTCATCTACAATCCTGAGGCGGAGATGGCCAGAAGAGAGAAGAGCGAAGCAAATTTTGATGCCTGGTGCAAGGTGTCAATCAGAAGACTTATCGCGATCTGCCGTGTTGTATCCAACAAGTACACCAGATCAAAGGTGAAGAAACGCCTGCCTGTATTCTCATCATATATAATGGACGAGCTTCTCTTTGCCGACAATGTTCTGGACAGGCACAAATACTATGACGAGATCATCGATACTATAATAGAGTACGATGCAGCCAGAGAGTTCATTATTGACATTACGGAGACCATAGCAAACATGGTTGTCGACAGACTCCACATAATCGGCGACATTTTTGACAGAGGACCTAAATCCCATGTCGTTCTTGATTATCTCATGGCGAACCGCGGTGTAGACATACAGTGGGGCAACCATGATATCCTGTGGATGGGTGCAGCCTGCGGAAACAGAGCGTGCATTGCAACGATGATCCGCATCAATGTCCGTTACAATAATTTCGACATGCTTGAAGTAGGCTACGGGTTCAACCTCCGTCCGCTGGCATCGCTTGCCCAGCATATCTACAAGGATGATCCATGTGAATTCTTCAAGCCTAACGTGCTTGAGACCAATAAATATGATCCTATACCGCCATCACTTGCTGCAAAAATGCACAAGATGATCTCTATCATTCAGTTCAAGATAGAGGGGCAGGAGATAAAGGCTCATCCTGAATATCACCTTGAGCACAGGAATCTTCTCGAGACTATCGATTTCGAAAAGGGAACAGTAATGGTAGACGGTGTTGAGTGGCCGATGAGAGACATTAACTTCCCGACTGTAGATCCAAAGGATCCGTATAAACTGACTGAACAGGAAGAAGAAGTTATGGTCGCCCTCGAATCTTCGATACTTAATTCGGAGAAACTGCAGAGACATATTAACTACATGTTCACTCACGGATCGCTCTTCAAGGTCAAGAACGGTAATCTTCTGTATCATGGCTGCATGATATTAAATGAGAGAGGCAATTTCAAACCTGTAGAGATTGACGGAAAGAAATACAAAGGTGCCGCATACATGCGTAAGCTTGATCAGATGATCAGAGACGCCCGCGGCAAGCAGTCTGACGGCAGAACTTCTGCAGAAGCTGCATCCATCATGTGGTATCTGTGGCTTTCTGAAGATTCACCGCTTTTCGGCAAGGACAAGATGACGACATTCGAGAGATATTTCATCGCCGACAAGTCAACACACAAAGAGAATAAGATACCTTACTATAAACTGATCGATAAAGAGGAAATCGCAGTAAAGATCCTCAAGGATTTCGGCCTCGATCCTGAACATGGAGTCATACTGAACGGACATGTTCCGGTCAAGCTTGTTAAAGGAGAGACACCTATCAAGGCGAACGGCAAACTCTTCATTATCGACGGAGGCATATCGAAGGCATATCACAAGACTACGGGTATTGCCGGATATACTGCAATCATGACCTCTAAGCACATGTACCTTGCCGAGCACCAGCCATATGAGCCATTGCAGGAAGACGGTACTCAGGTCTTCCACAGACCAATAATGCATCTGGTACATACCGAACCTGTCAGACTGAGGATCAGAGATACTGACAATGGAGCAGAGATACGCGAACAGATTGCTACTCTGGAGGCTCTGTATGATCAGTTCGTAGGTGGCGGTATCAGAGAAATATATTAATTATGAAAGGAGGCAGACATGGCAATTATTTTAAAAATACTCGGAGGAGTGCTTCTTGCCTGCTGCGTCTGGTATCTGCTTCTGCTTTATAAGAACAACAGAGATAAACTCTGAAGCACGTCGGAATAAAGCATTTGCCAAAAAAGAAAAAAGGGGACTAAAAAAATGGACAGGAATCTGATGGCACTGGCGATAATACCGGGCCTGCTGATAGTCATCTATGTATATAGAAAGGACAAGGTAGAAAAAGAACCGCCCGGACTGATTATGAGAATCATCTTACTGGGTGTGCTCTCCTGCATGGCCGCAGGATACATCGAAAGGTTTGAGAGCCAGTTCCTTCCGCAGTACCCAAATGGCTCTATGGAATACGCACTTACCACGGCATTCTGCATGGCGGCTTTCGTAGAAGAAATCGTGAAGTTCCTTGCCATGAGGATCGGATCCTGGCAGTATCCGGGCTTCAACTACAGATTTGACGGCATTGTTTACGGGGTGTCGTCTGCTGTCGGCTTTGCCATTTATGAGAACGTCATGTATGTTGCAAGATACGGTCTTGGGACAGCCATAATAAGAGCGTTCACGGCAATACCACTTCACGCGTTCTGCGGAGTGTTCATGGGAGTGTTTTACGCATACTCCAAAAAATCGAGCATACTCGGAAAGCGTGGCGCATCTGCCGGGTTCACATTCCTGGCACTTATTGTGCCAATGCTGATCCACGGAACGTATGATACATTTGCGTTCCTGGGAAACAGCGGCACGACGTCTCTGCTCATCTTTGTTGTCATATTGTATATTGCAGCAATCACGACAATCAAAAGGATGTCTGCAGCTGATTACAGGGCGGGATTCTATCCGCGAGCACGAAGAATCGATTACGATGTAGATATTTAAAAAGGTGGAATTTATGAGCAATATAAGAGAAAAACTCACCAATGAGCTCCTTTATCTGTACAATACCGGTAAGCTGCATCACGCTTACAGGACTTTTGGAGCTCATATATCCGATGGCGGTGTTCAGTTCACTCTTTGGGCACCTGATGTAAAGTCGGTCAGAGTGACAGGCGACTTCAACAGCTGGGATGCTTCGGCAGTCATGGAGTCTATCGGGGATACAGGCGTCTGGACGTGCTTCGTTCCCGGAGCAAAAGCCGGTGATCATTACAAATACGAGATTGAAACTGCAAAAGGCGTTCGACTGTCAAAGGCAGATCCATTCGCATTCATGTCTGTTAAAAGACCGGGAACGGATTCAATCGTGACCGAGCTCTGGTATGAATGGCACGACGAGGAGTGGATGAAGGCCAGAGAGTCGAAGAACAACTTCACTTCTCCTATGAATATTTATGAGTGCCATCTGGGTTCATGGAAGCGCCCTGAAGGTGCTGAAGGCAAAGAGTCTTTCTTTACTTACAGGCAACTTGCTGATATGCTTGTACCTTACGTGAAGGAGATGGGCTATACGCATGTCGAATTCCTGCCTGTAATGGAGCATCCTCTCGATGCTTCGTGGGGATATCAGGTAACAGGTTTTTATGCGCCGACCTCAAGGTACGGTTCAGCACATGGTCTCAAATACCTTATCGAAACATTCCACAAGGAAGGCATCGGAGTCATACTCGACTGGGTACCTGGGCATTTCTGTCCTGATGACCACGGCTTAAGAGACTTCAACGGAGATAAGCTCTATGAGAGTATCGTGCATCCGGACTGGGGTACATACAAATTCGATTTCAGCAGGCCTCAGGTGAGGAGTTTCCTGCTGTCGAATGCTATGTATTGGCTCGATGAGTACCATGCTGACAGCCTGCGCGTAGATGGTGTCACGAGTATGCTGTATCTGAACTTCGGAATCAGCGACAAATCCAAAATGAGATTCAATAAATATGGCAGCGAGACCGACCTGGAAGCAGTCGAGTTCCTTAAGGAATTCAACTATATGATCGGTAATGAGATCAATGGCTGTAACGGTCGCGGAGGAGAGTACAGCCTGGCCGATGGTGACTCAGCCACCTTCAAACGGCGGTCTGGGATTCCATTTTAAGTGGAATATGGGCTGGATGAATGATACACTAGAGTACATGTCTACGGACTTCCCTTGGAGGGAAGGGGCTCACAACAAGCTGACATTCTCCATGACATATGCCTACAGCGAAAACTACGTGCTTCCGCTTTCCCATGATGAGGTCGTTCACGGAAAAAAGAGCCTTATAGGACGTATGCCTGGCGACATCTGGAGACAGTTCGCGGGTACAAGACTTCTGGCAATGTACCAGATGACATTCCCGGGTAAAAAGCTCAACTTCATGGGGCACGAGATAGCGCAGTTCATCGAATGGCGTGAGTATGAGGGCCTCGAGTGGTTCCTGCTTGGGTACGAGAATCATGAGAAGCATCAGAAGTTCATAAAGGATCTTAACCATATCTATACTGAGCATCCTGCATTGTGGTCGGATGACAACAGCTGGGAGGGTTTTAAGTGGATAGATCCTGACGACAGAAGGCAGAAGGTGCTTACATATTACAGACGCGCCAGATCGACCTCCAAAGATGATCCGGGTGAGCTCCTCATATGCGCTCTCAACATGGGAGTCGAGGCGTTCGACGAATTTGAGATAGGTGTTCCGGAGCCTGGTTACTATAAAGAGATAATAAACTCCGACAATCAGAAGTATGCCGGAAGCGGCAGGGTAAATACACGCCAGGTGCGTGCAAAAAAGAAACCAAGACATGGCATGCCTTATTCGATCACGATAAAAATGCCTGTTGTCGGAGCCGCAATATTCCAAAAAAATTATAATAGAAAGGGCCACTAAAGGATTCAGATGATTAGAAACAAAGACGATTTTAAAACAGAGTACAAACGTTTATCAAACTCGATGTTCAGAAGAGACCCTGAACATCTGGATGACAAGGACAAATTTGCCGTTCTCGCAAGGCTCGTAGAGCGCGAAGCCCAGGAAAGAACGGGAGCAGTAGAGATACTGTCAACAAACAAAAAGAAAGAAGACAAGAGAGTATATTACTTTTCGATGGAATTCCTCATCGGAAAGCTGATGGAGAACTATCTGCTCAACCTTGGCATCCGTGAATATGCAGCTGAAGGTCTTGCGGAAATGGGTACATACCTTGACAAACTGCTCGAGGTAGAGCCGGATCCGGGTCTCGGAAACGGAGGCCTCGGAAGACTGGCAGCGTGCTTCCTCGATTCCATGGCAGCACTTGGGATCAAGGGCGATGGCATGGGCCTCAGGTATAAATTCGGCCTCTTTAAGCAGAGAATAGTCAGCGGCCATCAGATCGAAGTGCCTGATGCATGGCTCGACGAAGGATATATCTGGGAGAGGGCAAAGCCATATGATTCCGTAATCGTAAAGTTCGGCGGCAAGGTTGAGAGGTCCTTAAAGGACGGCCAGATGGAATACAAGCATGTCGATTATACGACCGTAAGGGCCGTCCCTTATGATGTGCCTATTCTTGGCTTTGGCGGCCGCACTGTAAATACCCTTCATCTTTGGGATGCTCAGCCGGTACATGATACGATCGACATGGACGCTTTCAATGCGGGCAACTACAGTGAAGCGATGAAAGAGCGCAGCGAGATAGAGGCTCTTACCAGCATCCTTTATCCGGATGATACCAATGGTATCGGCAAGCAGCTTCGTCTCAGGCAGGAGTACTTCCTTGTTGCCGCAGGAATCGGCATGATAATCAGAGAGTACAAATCCCGCTATGGTACTAAGGAGTGGGACAAATTCCCTGAAAGAATACAGATCCACATAAACGATACGCATCCTACGATGTGCATACCTGAACTCATGAGAGTGTTCATCGATGAGGAGGGACTCGAGTGGAAAGATGCATGGAGGATAGTAAGGGCAACGACTTCGTTCACTAACCACACTGTTCTGCCTGAGGCACTTGAGAAGTGGCCTATCCCTCACTTCCAGCAGCTCCTCCCTAGGATCTACATGATAATCGACGAGATAAACAAGCGTTGGCAGGAAGGTCTTCCTCTGGAAGCTGATGACTGGCATACACTGAGCCGCGAGACATCACCTCTCTGGGATAACGAGGTGAAGATGGCCAATCTGTCTGTGGTCGGAAGCCACTCGGTCAACGGCGTATCAGCTCTGCACAGCGATATCCTTACCAAGACGATATTCAGCAAGTTCTATGAGCTGCAGCCTCAGAAGTTCAACAACAAGACCAACGGCATAAGCCACCGCAGGTTCATGATGCAGGCAAATCCGGGTCTTGCAAATCTGATCGATACCACTATCGGCACTGACTGGCAGACGGATTTCGAGCAGATCAAGAAACTCGAGGAGTACGCACAGGACAGCGCTTTTCTTGAAGACCTCATGGCAGTCAAGAGACAGAACAAGGTGAGACTTGCCAACTATATTGCTGACCGCATGGAAATAGAAGTCGATCCTGATTCGGTATTCGACGTACAGGTAAAGAGAATACATGCGTATAAGAGGCAGCTCCTCAACGGATTCAAGATCCTCGACCTCTACAACAGGCTTAAGGAGAATCCTGACCTGCCGATCAACAACTACACCTTTATTTTCGCCGGCAAGGCTGCACAGGGCTACGCATTCGCCAAGGAAGTTATCAAGTTCATTAACAGCCTTGCAGACATGGTCAATTCCGACCCTGTAGTCAGCAAGAGGATCAAGGTGGTGTTCATCGAGAACTTCTGCGTATCAAACGCGCAGCTTATCTACCCTGCAGCTGACATAAGCGAGCAGATCTCTACAGCCGGCAAGGAAGCCAGCGGCACAGGAAACATGAAGTTCATGATGAACGGAGCAGTCACACTCGGCACTATGGATGGTGCTAATGTTGAGATCAGCCAGCTTGCAGGCCTGGACAACATCTGCATCTTTGGATATTCGTCCGAAGAGACAGAGAGCTATTACAAGCACGGCGGATATTTTGCACAGTATGTAGTCAGTGAAGATCAGAGACTTCAGCGCATGACGAAGCAGCTCATAGACGGCACTTTCCAGCGCAGTGACTATAACTTCTGGGCTATCCACGATGCGCTGCTCAGGAGCAACGACGAATACTTCGTGCTCGGAGATTTCGACTCGTATGTAAAGGCGTGGGAAGACATGGATAAGATCTATACGGACAAGGAGAGATGGGCACGCATGTCGCTGGCCAATATCGCCAACTCCGCATTCTTCTCCAGTGACCGCACCATCGCAGAATACGCAAAAGATATCTGGAATATTTTAATTTAATAACACAGGAGGCTGATGAGTATGAAAAAGAAAAAAATGTTAGCTATGCTCCTGGCCGGAGGGCAGGGCAGCAGGCTCTATGACCTGACTACCGCCATTGCCAAGCCGGCTGTATCGTTCGGAGGCAAGTATCGAATAATCGACTTCGGACTCTCGAACTGTGTCAATTCCGGAATTGACACAGTAGGCATACTGGTACAGTACAAGCCGCTTGTCCTCAACAGATACGTTGGAACAGGCGAGTCCTGGGACATGGCAGTAGAAGATGGCGGCGTACACATTCTGCCTCCATATGCCGGTGCGACTGGCGGCGAGTGGTATGAGGGCACGGCAGACGCCATTTACCACAACATAGACTTCATTGATATGTATAACCCTGAGAATGTACTGATCCTTTCGGGTGACCATATCTACAAGATGGACTATAACCTCATGCTCGAGGAGCATGTGAAGAATAATTCCGACCTTACCGTATCTGTCATCGAGGTACCATGGGAGGATGCGAGCAGATTCGGCATCATGACTGCAGACGATCAGGGCAACATCGTGAAGTTCTCTGAGAAACCGAAAGAACCGGACAGCAATCTTGCTTCGATGGGTATCTACATCTTCAAGTGGGATGTCCTGCGCAGGGCACTTCTCGAAGACCACGAGACAGAAGGCTCGTCACATGATTTCGGAAATGACCTTATTCCTAAGCTGCTGGGCGAAGGAAAGAAACTCACGGTATACAGGTTTGCCGGATACTGGAGAGACGTCGGTACCGTCCAGAGCTATTATGACAGCCAGATGGATCTGATGGACAACGTAGACAGCATCAACGTTTTCACCGGAGAAGACAGGGTATTCTCCAATGCCAACATGTATCCGCCGCAGTATATCGGCCGTGAAGCAAATATCCACAATTCACTCATCTGCAATGGATGCACGGTTTATGGAAGTGTCAACCACTCCATACTGGGCTCCGGCGCTGTCGTAAGTGCCGGCGCGGTAATCGAAGATTCAATCGTCCTTCCTAACGCATGGATAGGCCGCAACTGCCGAATTACAAAGGCGATCATCAATGAAGGTGCTGTCGTCGAAGATAACGCAGTAATAGGTGATCCTAACGGAGACGTACAGGTTTACGGCAAGACCAATCTGTCGATATAGGAAAGGAGGATACAGGAACATGAAAACTATCGGACTTATTTCCGCAAACTATGGAAGCAGCGAATTCGGCGAACTGCTTGAAAACAGGACCCTGGCATCGCTCCCTTATGGTGGCAGATACAGGCTCATCGATTTTGCACTTTCAAACATGGCGAACGCAGGCATTACTACTGTCGGCGTTATAGCACCTGCTGATTCAGGCTCGCTTATTGACCATATAGGAGTTGGTAATCCATGGTCACTTGCCCGTAAAAGAGGCGGACTGTTTGTAATGCCGGGCTCGGTATACGGCATGCAGAAGTCAGGCAGCAGATTCCTCATGAGAGATCTGCTCAAGTGCGACAGATTCTTTTATAAAGACGATGCTGACTACGTGATTATGTCTGGCAGCACGGATGTATGCAATATGGATTTTGAGCCGTTCATCAAGGCTCATGCAGAATCCGGAAAACCTATCACCATGATGTACAAGAAAGTGCCTAGGGGCGAAGAGTTCCATGGATATTTCCTCGACATCAACGAGAACGGTGATGTGGCTGCTATCCACAACGAAAGCAATGGATGGTCCAACTACTTCGCAGACTGCTTCATCATCAACAGAACGTACATGATTGACTTCCTGGGCTGGTATAAAGCACTCGAGTACATGGATATGATCGAACTGATCCGCGATAACAAGGATAGTATAGACATCGGCACTTTCGAGTTCAGGGGATATCTTGGTAAGATCAAAAATCCATGGGAGTTCCTCAAGGTGAACCAGGGAATGACAGATTATGACATCCGCAATGAGGTGTTCTGCAATCCTGAAAGACCTATCTTTACAAGAGCACAGGATGAGGCGCCAGTATTCCACTATCCTGAGGCAGATGTAAGGAATTCCGTGATTTCGACCGGATGCATCGTAGAAGGCAGGGTAGAAAACAGCGTTATCTTCAGAAGCTGCCACATTGCCAAGGGAGCTGTGGTACGCAACTCCGTGATCATGATGCAC
The DNA here is from genome assembly GCA_017510725.1 of Mogibacterium sp. Lineage (GTDB taxonomy): Bacteria > Bacillota > Clostridia > Peptostreptococcales > Anaerovoracaceae > Crickella. The sequence goes on from JAFWMD010000030.1 coordinate 57,935, forward strand.
GGCACCATAGGTGAAGGCGCTGTACTTGACAATGTGATCGTAGACAAGTATGTAACGATCAACCCTGGAGTAAAGATCTACGGCGGAGAGAGAGAACCTGTTATCATAGGAAAGAACTCCAAGATTTAAAAAACAACAAACGGGGTATGACATGGCTAAGAAAAATATACTTTTCGCAGCATTCGAAGCATCACCTTTCATAAAGACCGGCGGCCTCGGAGATGTATCCGGGGCCTTGCCTGCTCATCTTAAGAATGATGAGTTTAACGTGAGAGTCATTCTGCCGCTCATCAGCTCAATACCTGAAGAATATAAGAGCAGGATGGAATTCATTACCAGCTATGAGGTGCCGCTCGGATGGAGAAATCAGTACTGCGGGCTATTCACACTGATGAAAGGCGGAGTGAAGTATTACTTCCTTGACAATGAGTACTATTTCAAGCGCAGTCAGGTCTATGGCGAATTTGATGATGCCGAAAGAGTTGCTTTCTTCTCGAAAGCCGTGCTCGAGACCATTAAATACATAGCGAAAAATTACAAGCCTGATATCATCCACTGTAACGACTGGCACACTGCTCTGGTTCCAGTATATCTGAAAGAGCTGTATACAGACGATCCGCTGTTCGATTCCATCAAGACTGTGTTCACTATCCATAACCTGCAATTCCAGGGGATGTACAGCAAGTATGTGACAGGCGACGTATGCGGTCTGGGAGGAACTCCTGCTGAGGAGAAAATGCTTCATTTCGATTCAGTCAACTTCCTTAAAGGCGCAGTTATCTATTCAGATGCCGTTACTACAGTAAGCCAGACATATGCTGAAGAGATATGCACGGCCAGATATGGCGAAGGCCTGGAGGGTCTGTTCCAGGAGGTCCACAATAAGCTGAGCGGCCTGATCAACGGCATAGACCGTAAGAACTATGATCCTAAGACCGACAAGGCAATAGCGGTCAACTATGATGAGACATGCCTTGAAAAGAAGGTTCTGAATAAGCTTGCTCTTCAGAAAGAACTCGGACTCGAAGAGGATCCTGATGTTCCTCTCTTTGCGATGGTGAGCCGTCTCACGACTCAAAAGGGAGCAAATCTTATTGCGGAACTCATGCCTGAGTTCCGGGAAAGAAACATGCAGCTCGCTGTCCTCGGAACAGGCGACTACCTCTATGAGCATGCAATCGCTGATTTTGCTTATCATAATCAGATCAGATTCGCTGCACGCATAGCTTTTGACGAAAAGCTTTCAAGAAGGTTTTATGCCGGAGCGGACGTATTCCTGATGCCTTCGGATTTTGAGCCATGCGGACTTGCACAGATGATATCCATGCGCTACGGTACTCTGCCACTGGTAAGGGAGACGGGCGGCCTCAAAGATACTGTAAAAGGATATTGGGATTACGGCAATATGGCTAACGGCTTTTCTTTCAAGGATTTCGATACAAACGGCCTTCTCAGTGCAGTAGACCTTGCGATCGGCCTGTGGAACGGCCAGAAGGATACATGGAAAGAGCTGCAGAAGAACGCTGTTGCCATGGATTTCGGCTGGGAAGAATCAGCTGAGAAATACCGCAAGCTATACGCCGGCCTGATGAAAGAAAAGAAATGAAGATTAAACACGATTCAAGAAAAGCAGAATACAGAGAGCCCTTCGGAGCGGCGAAAACCGGGACGAAGGTCTCTCTTACTATTGAAATAAATGATCCGGTTCCCGAAAGTGTGAGACTCATGCTCTGGCACGGAGACGATCCGGAAGTCAGCTATCTGGAAATGTCGGAAGCCGGAGAAGGAAGATATACTGCGGCATTCCCGCTGCCTGATGAAGGCTGCCTGGTCTGGTACGCCTTTGAGATAGAAACCGAGGACGATGACGAAAGAGCGGTCATCTATTATGGAAACAATACCGAGGATCTCGGCGGAGAAGGAAGGACATATCTGGACGATCCTCACCGCTACCAGATCACGGTATATAAGGAGTCTGAAGTGCCTGAATGGTACAGGGACGGTATAGTATATCAGATATTCCCTGACAGATTTGTCCGTGATGACGGATGGCGCGAAAGGACTGAAGCTGCAAATAAGAAGATTAATGACAGACGCAGTGACATGAAGCGTGTCATTCAGGAAGACTGGACTAAACCTGCTTATTATGTGCGCGACGAGACCGGTAAGGTGGTCGAGTGGCCGATGATGGGCGGAAGCCTTAAGGGAATAGAAGAAAAACTCGACTATCTGAAATCACTTGGAGTCACATGCATTTATCTTAACCCTGTTTTTGAGGCAGCTTCCAACCACCGCTATGACACCGGCGACTACATGCATATAGACGAGGCTCTCGGAACGGATTCTGACTTTGAGGAGCTTGCAGATGCAGCGAGGGAGAAGGGGATACGCATCATACTTGACGGCGTATTCAGCCATACCGGGGCTGACAGCATCTATTTTGACAAAATGGGCAATTACTCAAAGATGCATCCTGATGAAGAAAACGCCTCAGGAGCCTGGAGCCATGTGGACTCACCTTACAGGAGCTGGTTCAAGTTTGACAAAAACGAACGCCATGGATACAGCTGCTGGTGGGGTGTTGAAGATCTTCCGGAAGTAGATGAAACAAACCCGGGTTACAGGGAATTCATTCTGGGCGAGGACGGAGTCATCTCTCACTGGATGAAGAAAGGTGCTTCCGGATGGAGACTCGATGTTGCAGATGAGCTTCCGGACTCTTTCATAGTCGAGACACGTGAAAGGATCAAGGCAATTGATCCGGACGGACTCCTCCTTGGGGAAGTCTGGGAGGATGCCAGCAACAAGATAAGCTATGGCGAGCGCCGCAAGTACTTCATGGGTGATGAGCTTGATTCCACGATGCATTATCCGCTGAGAGACATCCTGCTCGACTATATAAACTACACCATAGGATCATCCGGAGCTGTTGACAGGCTCATGAACATTGCGGAGAACTACCCTCCACAGAATTTCTACGCAACTATGAATCTTCTGGGGAGCCACGACAGGGCCCGCATCATGACAATGATGGCTGCGGAAGAGGACTACAGTGCGGCCACGAAAAAAGTGAAGGTGCTTTCGACGCTGCAGTACTGTCTGCCGGGCGTCCCGTGCATTTATTACGGCGATGAAGCAGGCCTTCTGGGTGGTACTGATCCTGCAAACCGCAGCGGTTTCCCGTGGGGCTTTGAGAACCTAGATCTCGGATATCACTACAGGATGCTCGGACTCCTGTATGATGAGCATCCTGTGCTTAAGGACGGCGGATTCGAGTTCCTTTCGGGAAGATTCGGGATCGATGAAGACATACTTGCTTTCACAAGGACCGGCCGGGATTCTGCAGGAACTGAGGAGACCATACTTGTTCTTGCAAACAGAAGATACTCACCGGCTGAGGTAGACCTGAAAAGCGTTGACGGACTCAGATGCGGATACGCACTGGAACTTCTGGCTTCGGAAGAGCTTCCTGTCGATGATGAAGGAAGTCTCGGTGTCATAAGGATGGACAGCCTTTCCTCAATGGTTATAAGTCTCAGGGCTGAAAAGCCTGAAGCTGAGGATCTGGGGAGAAGTGCGGGCGTGATCTGCCACATCAGCTCATTGCCGGAAGGAAAGCTCGGAAAAGGTGCAAGAGACTTTGTCGATAAAATCGCTTCAGCAGGATTCACCATCTGGCAGGTTTTGCCTCTCAATCCTGCAGGAATGGGAAATTCTCCGTACAGCAGCTATGCTGCTTTTGCAGGAGAGCCTGCATTCATCGATTATGATGAACTTCCTGACACAGAAGGGTATTACGATTTCATAAAAGAAAACGATTACTGGCTGCATGACTACATTGCGTACAATATTCTGAAAGAAGAGAATGAGAAAAAGCCATGGTACGAATGGCCGGATAAATACAGAAATGCTGATTCGCTCGCAATAATAAACTCGTTTACAGAAGAGCAGAAAATGAGAGCTAGCAAGCTCGTGGGTGAGCAGTACTGCTTCTACTCGCAGTGGAACGATCTCAAGGCATACGCCAATTCAAAAGGCGTGCGCCTGATGGGCGATCTGCCGATGTACATGGCAGCGGATTCTGCCGACGTCTGGGCAAACAAGCATATATTCAGGATGAACGATACCGGTACCCAGAGTGTACATGCAGGAGTTCCGCCTGATGCATTCAGCAAGGTAGGACAGGACTGGGGAAATCCGCTGTATGACTGGGAAGTTCTGAAGGACGGCGGCTACGGATGGTGGCTTAGACGTATACGCCAGTGTGCAGAACGGTTTGACATACTCAGGATCGACCACTTCAGAGGCCTTTCAGAGTATTATGCGATCCCTGAGGGCGGAGACCCTAAGGAAGGCTGCTGGCAGCACAGCGCAGGCCTGAGGTTCCTGGCCGACATGCGCGGAATGCTCAGGGCAGAAGGTTTCGGAATGAAGCTCCTTGTTGAGGATCTCGGCCATCTCGATGCCGGAGTAAAGAATCTGCTGACGCTCAGCGGTCTGCCTGGAATGGATATCTGGCAGTTCACCGCAGATCACATGAAGGAGATGTGTGAAAAGGAGCCGGAGAAGGCAAAGAACAGAGCTTTCTATACCGGCACTCATGACAACAACACTCTGGTAGGATTCCTGAAAGAGAGATCCGGAAACAGTTACATGGACTATGACCATGCTGAAAGCGACTCATCAGAGATGGGAAGTACTGTCGAAGCTCTTGCAGTGATCCGGAAGATATACGAGAGTCCGGCCGTACTAGCCATGCTGCAGGTCCAGGATATACTTATGCTCGGAGAAGAAGCGCGCATGAACGTACCTGGAGTACCTGAAGGCAACTGGAAGTGGAAGATGCCCGGAAGCAATGTCGAAGAAGCATTCATGGATGCTGATCAGAGGCTGAAATGGTTCAGGGCTCTTGCCGAGAGAACCGGTCGTAAGGAAAGTGAGAACGGAGAGTAAAAAATGATCCGCAACATTGTTTTTGACATAGGAAATGTGCTCATAGGATTTGATGCAATGGACTATCTCGTTTCGCTTTTCGGTAAAGAGAAGGCTGTCCGCATAGCACAGGCTGTATTCGGCTCAGGATACTGGCAGGAACTCGATATAGCAAGGCTCAGCGTAGAAGAGATACTGGAGCTGTTTTACAGCGGCGCACCTGATCTTCGTGATGAGATAAAGGAATCATTCGACCGTATAGGCGAATGTGTCACAAAGCTCGAATGGCCGGTCCCTCTGGTAGACTCTCTGAAGGATAAGGGCTATGGAGTATATTTTCTTTCAAACATGTCGGAGCATGTGAAAGATTCAAACCGCAGTGCTTTTGAGTTCGTATCCCACATGGACGGCGGAATATGGTCGTGTGATGTGCATACCATAAAACCGGATACTGAGATATATAAGATACTCTTTGAAAAGTACGGACTCATCCCTGAGGAGTGCCTCTTTATCGATGATCACAAGGAGAATATTGACATCGGAAAGAAGCTCGGCATGAAGGGCATAGTCTTCAGAGACCACGATCAGCTTACTGCCGATCTGAGCAAGGCGCTTACGAAGGATGTTGCTCACGACAGGATCTCAGTACTCTGCTATGGTGATTCCAACACATACGGCTACGACCCTCAGACAGGAGGAAGGTATCCGTTTGAGAAGCGCTGGACAACTCTGCTGGCTGAGATGCTGGGGAGCAGATACGAGGTGATACCTGAGGGGCTGAACGGAAGGACCACTGCATATGACAGACCTGGAGCTGCATGGAAAAACGGTGCAGGCAGCCTGATCGCGTGCCTCGGAACTCATAAGCCGGTGGACTATGTGATCGTCATGCTGGGCACCAACGACTGCGATGCGGAGCTTGATCTTTCTGCAGAGAAAATTGCAGACGGAATGGAGACTCTTATCAGAATGATCGAAGAGGAGACTCCGGCTCTGCAGGGTTATGTGCCGGAGATAATAGTTACAGCACCGGCAGCGATACAGGGAGACTATGAAAAATCTCCGTTTGCGGATAAGCTTACGGCTGAATCCGTGCAAAAATCCGTCGATATCGGTCCTCTCTTCAGGGACATTGCAGAACGCCATGGCGTAAGGTTTGCCGATGCAACATGCAGCATAGAAGTTTCGTCTGACTGTGAGCACCTTACGGAGAAAGGACACAGACAGCTCGCAGATCTCCTGTATGGGCTGATCAAAGCGCAGCATTGACCTGTTCGATTTCCTTTAAATAATGTAAGAATGCAAAAAATGGAGCGCATAAAGTGCTCTTTTTTTTTCATATTGTGATGAATATGTGATAAAATACCCTAGTGTCATTTAATATGAGACACTATACCACGAGAAAGGACGTGATAATTTGCTTATTTACATAGCTAAGCGACTGGCAGCAGCGGTGGCAACTCTGCTCCTTATCATGACGATCACTTTCTTCCTGATGAACACCATTCCGGGAAGCCCGTTCCTGACGGAAAAATCTACTCCTCAGCAGATTGAACTGGCAAACCAGAAGTATGGTCTCGACAAGCCTCTTGTAGTTCAGCTCAAGAATTATCTTGTGAACTACTGCAAGGGCGACCTTGGTGTATCTCTTAAGATGCAGGAAGGAACACCTGTTAAGGAAATTCTGTTCAGACAGGGAAAGTTCGGATTATCAATGAGACTGGGATTGCTTGCCGTTCTTGTTGCAGTGGTACTGGGCATACCACTGGGGTGTCTTGCAGCCTACAAAAGGGGTACCTGGGTGGATGGATTGCTAAGGGTACTCACTACAGTCGGAGTAGCGATCCCTACATTTGTACTCGCCGCGACATTGCTGATCTATCTTGGAGTCAAGGCGCAGCTTCTCCCGGTTCTTTCGGGAAGCCTTACAAACTGGAAGGCATATATCATGCCGGTAATATCGCTTTCATTCTATGATGTTTGCTATATTGCCAAGCTGACAAGGACTTCCATGCTCGATGCTATCAATCAGGACTACATAAGAACTGCGCGCGCAAAGGGTGTCAAAAATAAATGGATCGTACTCAAGCATGCGCTCAGAAATTCGCTGATTCCTGTAGTTACCTTCCTCGGACCGCTGATTGCATTTATCATCACCGGTTCGTTCGTAGTTGAGACTACATTCTCAATTCCGGGACTCGGCAAGTACTTCGTAGAGAGCGTTATTAACCGTGACTATACAGTTATCATGGCAACCACATTCGTGGTATCCATATTGGTCATCGGTATGAATCTGGTTGTGGATATCGTATATAAGGTGATCGACCCGAGGATCACTCTCAGCTCAACAGACGAATAAGGAGGAATCATGAAACAGGCATTCAAAGAATTCAGCCCGTTCCAGGTTAATCCTGATAAAGTCTGGGCTGACTACAACATAAACCCTTCCGACTTTGAACCGGCAACGGAATCAGAGAAGGAGAGCATGGTAGAAATAAGAAAGAGCGTCTCCTACTGGAGAGATGCGGCCAGAAGATTCAAGAACAATACCGTTTCCATGGTAGCACTCGGCATCTTCATCCTGGTATTGCTCTTCGCATTCCTGGGACCGTCGCTCATACCTTATGACTACGCAAATCAATACAGAAGCTCACAGAAGCTGGGACCGTTTGAGTATTCCGACCAGGAGGCCAGAATCAAGAGCATAGAGGATAAAGTGGACTGCATGTTCGCAACTGCGTTGCAGCCTGGCTCTTCAACCGGTCTTGATCCACACGACTACTTTTTCAAATATAAAGGAAATACATACGCCTTCAATCTTGACAAAAAGCTGTCCGATTCCGTTATCTTCCTCAAGGACGGTGAGCTTGCCATTGCAAGGGAAGTCCATATACAGAACGGAGAGATAAAGAGGTCGACACCTCTTGCATTCACGAGCGAGGCCGCGGATGGAGCTAAGGAACTCACTGTTGCAACTAAGGTGTTCCCTCACATGGTAGGTACTGACTCTCAGGGCCGTGACCTGCTTGCAAGGACGATGTACGGTGCAAGAGTATCAATTATCATCGGTATCGTTGCGGCACTCATAGTTCTTGTCATCGGTTCCATATACGGAGCCATTTCGGGACTCTGCGGCGGTGTTGTTGACTTTGTCATGATGAGGATAGTAGAGCTTATTTACTCTGTACCTGAGATACTGCTCGTGCTGCTGCTTCAGGTCGTTCTGAAGGATCCTCTTCAGAAATGGTTTGATGCATCCAATTCGTGGTTTGCCAACGCGCTTTCCACACTTGGAGCAGGAATCGTAAGTATCTTCATAACATTCGCTCTTCTTTACTGGGTAACCATGTCGCGTATTGTCCGCGGACAGGTGCTCATGCTGAAGAAGCAGGAATACGTTACCGCAGCAACAGCTCTCGGAGCATCAAACGGCAGGATCATCAGAAGGCATCTGCTGCCTAACTGCGTAGGCCAGCTCGTTATCACGACATGCCTGCAGATCCCGTCAGCCATCTTCCTGGAATCCTTCCTGTCCTTCCTCGGACTTGGAGTTTCAGCACCGATGGCTTCACTCGGTTCGCTCTGTTCGGATGCACTTGGTACTATCACCATCTTCCCGTACAGACTGCTGTTCCCGGGTGCAGTACTTACAATAATAGTTCTTACCCTGAACCTGGTCGGCGACGGACTGAGAGACGCTCTCGACCCGCGTCTTAAGAAGTAGGGAGGTGGAACGATGTCAGAAGAAAGAAAAACATTACTTGAAGTAAAAGACCTTAAGGTATCATTCTTCACCCCTGCAGGCGAGGTTAAGGCTGTTGACGGTATCAGCTACACCCTGAAGGAACATGAGGTAATGGGTATCGTAGGTGAGTCCGGATCAGGAAAGTCGGTAGAGTCATATGCTATCATGGGACTTCTCCAGAGCCCGGGTAAAGTCGTAGGCGGATCGATCACCTTTGATGGAGAGGATCTCCTGGCCTATGATGAAGAGCAGATGAGAGACTTCAGGGGAAACAAGGCGAGCATGATTTTCCAGAATCCTATGACCTGCCTTAATCCGGTATATACCATCGGGAATCAGCTGATGGAGGCTATTACCTGCCATGATAAGGATTACCCGAAAGAAAAGGCGAGAGCGCGTGCCGTTGAGATGCTCGAGCTGGTAGGAGTCAACAATCCGGAGCGGCGTATGGATCAGTATCCGCACGAGTTCTCAGGCGGAATGCGCCAGCGCGCCATGATAGCAATGGCTCTTATATGTGAGCCTAAGCTGCTGATTGCTGACGAGCCTACTACAGCTCTCGATGTGACCATACAGGCTCAGATTCTCGATCTTATGAAGAGTATTCAGAAGAAGGTCGGAACAGCTATCATCTTTATCACACATAACCTCGGTGTAGTAGCCGAGATGTGTGACAGAGTATCCGTTATGTATGCCGGCAAGATCGTAGAGCAGGGTACCGATGAGGATATCTTCTACAGACCGGGCCATCCGTATACTATGGGTCTGCTGGAGTCGATGCCTAGACTCGATGCTGATGAGCATGAGAGACTGATTCCTATCGAGGGAACACCGGTCGACCTGCTGAATCCGCCTCAGGGCTGTCACTTCGGACCGAGATGCAAACACTGCATGAAGATCTGCCTCAGCAAGGAACCGCCTTATGCTGACCTCGGAGACGGTCATATATCTGCATGCTGGCTGCATTTCATGGGAAAAAATAAACAGGAGGTAAGTAAATAATGGCTGAACAGACCAAACTCCTGGAAATAAAGGATTTAAAGAAGTACTTCACAGTAAAGAAGTCAGGCTTCAACAAGAAACAGATGGTACAGGCCGTTGACGGTGTCAGCATGGACATCTTCAAGGGAGAGACACTGGGGCTTGTAGGTGAGTCCGGATGCGGAAAGACTACTCTGGGACGTACAATAATCAGGCTTTATGAGCCTACATCCGGAAAAATAGTATACGACGGAAAGACGATATTTGATTCAGAGCAGAATATCGCAGAAAAGATGCTTCCATACAGACGTAAGATGCAGATCATCTTCCAGGATCCGTCGGCATCCCTCGACCCTCGTATGACAGTCGGAGAGATCGTCGGCGAGGCGCTCGACATACATAAGCTTTATACGGGAAAAGGAGAGAGAACGGCGAGGATCAACGAGCTTCTTGAAAAGGTAGGACTCAATACAGAGCATTCCAACCGTTTCCCTCATGAGTTCTCGGGCGGACAGCAGCAGAGAATAGGAATCGCGAGAGCACTGGCAGTAGAGCCGGAGTTCATCGTATGCGACGAGCCTATCTCGGCTCTCGACGTATCGATCCAGTCGCAGGTAGTAAACATGCTGGAGGACCTCCAGGATCAGCTTGGACTGACTTACCTGTTCATTGCTCACGATATCTCGGTAGTACGTCACATTTCAAACCGTATCGGTGTTATGTACCTGGGTAATCTGGTTGAGCTTGCAGAGTCATATGAGCTTTACAAGAACCCGATACATCCGTATACTAAAACATTGATGAGCGCTGTACCTATACCTGATCCTGTGGTAACGCGTGCCAGAGAGAGAATGATCCTCGAGGGAGATATCCCTAGTCCGATCAATCCGCCTTCCGGATGCAAGTTCCACACAAGATGCCCGTATGCAACGGAGCGCTGCAAGCAGGAGGTACCTGTTTTCAAGGATTATGGCAGCGGTCATTTCGCAGCCTGCCATCTGCTGGATAAGTAGCGGCAAGTAAATGAGTTATTAAATGTAACACTAAGTTACTTTAATAAAATACAGTACTGTATAAGTTATTGAAGGAGGAAAATTTTTATGAAGAAATTTCTAACTCTGGTCCTCTGTCTTGCTATGGTGTTCGCATTCACAGCATGCGGAGGCGGTGGAAGCAGCGACAGTGGCGAGGGCTTTGTTGCAACAGCATGCATCGCTTCTGAACCTGAGACCATCGACCCGGGTCTCATCAGCTCCGTTGATGGTTCAACATATGTAAACCATATGTTTGAGAACCTCATGAAGTACGTTCCGACAGACGAAAAGGCTGACGAGAGCGGAAACGTGATGATGACCAAGGTTGACTTAGGTCAGGCCGCAAGCTATGAAGTATCTGATGACGGACTCGTTTATACGTTCAAGATCAGAGAAGATGCAAAGTGGTCTGACGGTGAGCCTGTAAAGGCTCAGGATTGGGTATATTCATGGCAGAGACTGGTTGACCCTAACACAGCTTCTGACTATGGATACTTCCTCGACGGCATCGTTGTTAATGCTGCTGAGATCCAGGCAGGAGAGAAGGATCCAAGCGAGCTCGCAATCAAGGCTGTTGACGATTCAACACTTGAGATCACACTTTGCCAGGATACTCCGTACTTCCTCGAGCTCTGCGCATTTGCTTCGCTCATGCCGCTGAGACAGGATGTTGTTGAAGGCAACGATGACTGGGCAACACCTGAAAAGATCGTTTGCAATGGACCTTACAAGCTCTCAGAGTGGACACACGATTCCGTGATCAAGATGGTTCCTAACGATCAGTACTATGATGCAGCTAACCTCGGACCAAGCGAGATCGACTGGTACCTGTCCGCAGACGAGACAGCTATCCTCTCCGCTTATCAGTCAGGCGAGTGGGCATTCATCGAGTCGTTCCCGACAGACATGATCTCATCCCTGCAGGATTCCGGTGACTGCTTCATCGATCCATACGTTGGTACATACTTCCTCTACCTCAACTGCGACAAGATCAAAGACTGGAGAGTAAGAGCTGCTATGGTACTCAGCGTAGACAGAGACAACATCGTAAACAACGTAGCTCAGGGCGGACAGACTCCTGCTACAGGATTTGTAGCTTCCGGAATCCTTGACTCCACAGGCCAGGACTTCGCATTCGGTTCATCTGACCTCGGTGCTATGTATGCATGGCTCTCAAAGCAGTATCCTGATGCTGACCTCACAACTTACGAAGGTAAGTGCGAGCTGGCCAAGAAGCTCTATGATGAAGCTGTTGCTGAAGGCGCATGGGATCCTAACACAACCATCGTTTACAACTTCAACACAGATGATGCTCATAAGGCTATCGCAGAAGCATGCGGACAGGACTGGAACAACGTTCTCGGAATCAACATCACACTGGAGAACCAGGAGTGGAATACTTACACCAACGGACTCGGCGAGCATAAGTTCGGCGTTGCACGTCTCGGCTGGATCGCAGACTACAATGACCCTATCACTTACCTCGAGCTGATGGTAACAGGAAACTCCTACAACTACGGACTCTACAGCGATCCTGACTTCGACGCTGCAATCAAGACAGCAAAGGCAACTGCTGCTGGTCCAGAGCGTGACAAGGCTCTCTATGAAGCAGAAGAAGCTCTGTTCGGCGAAGGCGGATTCCCTGTACTCCCTGTTTACTACTACACCAACATGTACTGCAACAAGACAATGAAGAACATCGGATACACACCGATGGGCTACTACTTCCTGCAGTATGCACAGCCTGCAGCATAGTCTGAAACCTGTTTGAGACTTAATTGAGGCACCTGGTGCGATAGGAAAGCGAAACAAGGCCGGGTTTGTCCCGGCCTTTTGCTTTGCCTCATGCACATTGATAAAAACCTGACAGGACTGCAAAACTGTGTTTGGAGTACAAGTTTTTATGTTACAATAACTTTGTATTTTTATACATTTTTGGATATTAGCTAACATTTATAAAGAAATAAGAAAATTATGATCAAGTTTAGTGAGATACCATATTCCAGACCGGATATAGAGGAAGTTAAAGCGGAGATGCAGAAGCTTACTGAGGCATTTAAAGAAGCTGCATCCTATGAAGAAGCAAGAGATCTGTTCGTGCGCAAAGACGCACTGGAGCGTCACCTGGAATCGGTGTCTACAGTGGCTCAGATCCGTCACTCAATAGATACCAGAGACGAGTTTTATGATAACGAAGTCCTGTTCTGGAACAAGACATTTCCGGAGCTTCAGGAATATCTCCAGATCTGGACAGAAGCTCTGCTTGCATCTCCGTTCCGCAGCGAACTTGAGGCGGAATTCGGAAATGTAGTGTTCCTCAACGCCGAAATCGAGCTTAAGACCTTTGATCCATCGATCATTCCTCTGCTTCAGGAGGAAAACGATCTCACCATGGAATATGAGAAACTTCTGGCGAGTGCGCAGATACCATTCCGCGGCAAAGTCTATACCATAGCTCAGCTTGGACCATTCAAAAGCGATGCTGATGATGAGACAAGACTTGCGGCATGGAAGGCTGAAGGTGGATGGTATAAGGACAACCAGGCAAAGCTTGATGAGTTTTATGACAGACTCGTTGAGCTCCGTCATGAAATGAGTCAGAAACTGGGACTCAGTGATTTTGTTGAGCTCGGCTATTACAGAATGACACGCAATTGCTACGACAGGAACGATGTAGACAAATTCCGCGAAGCAGTGCGCAAATATATAGTGCCCGTAGCGGACGGAATAAGGAGAAGACAAGCGGAAAGACTGGGGATGCAGTACCCTCTTAGCTTTGCCGACAATGCTCTTATGTTCCGCTCGGGAAATGCGAAGCCTGCCGGCGATGTGAACGATATTCTCGGAGCAGCCAGCAGGTTTTATGATGCGCTCTCACCTGAGACCGGCGAATTCTGGAATACCATGATGGAAGGTGAACTGCTGGATCTTCTCTCCACGGAGGGCAAGGAAGGCGGCGGCTACTGCACCAGCATACATGACTATGAAGTACCGTTCATATTCGCCAATTTCAACGGGACAAGGGGTGATGTAGAGACCGTTACACACGAAGCCGGGCATGCCTTTGCTGACTGGATGAACAGGACACGCATACCGGTAGAGACAGTTTGGCCGAGCATGGAGGGCTGCGAGGTCCACTCCATGAGCATGGAATTCTTCGCATGGAGAGCTTCAGAAGATTTCTTCGGAGCCGATACAAGAAAATTCCTTTACAGCCATCTTGCAGAGTCGTTCATGTTCATTCCATACGGCACTATGGTCGATCACTTCCAGCACAGCGTATTTGAGCACCCGGAAATGACTCCGGCTGAGCGTCATGCTGAGTGGAAGAGACTGCTCGGCATATACATGCCTTGGCTGAGGCTCGACGGAGAGATCCCATTCTACTCTGATGGCGAGGGCTGGCAGAGGCAGCATCACATTTATGTAATGCCGTTCTACTACATTGATTACTGCCTTGCTCAGACTGTTGCTCTTGAATTCTGGGCAATGATACAGAAGGACTATGATGATGCATGGGCCCACTATATGGCATATACAAAGCAGGGCGGATCGGAAGTGTTCACGAAGCTTCTTGAAAACGCAGGCCTGGCGAGTCCGTTTGAGGAAGAGACTATAAAGGGTATCTGCAGAAGGGCTGAAGAGTACCTCTCGGCTTACGACCTTACAGGTATAGAGTAATGGCCGGAAAAGGCGGAAAAAAAGAACGCAGGGAGGAGAGACTCCGCGACATAACGCAGGATACATCCGGTAATGTGGTTTATACCGGAGAACTCTGGCGCATTACAGACTCCGGGGGACCTGGATCCGCTCTCAGACTGAGGATGCTGCTCATTGCAGGACTGGGAGTGCTTGCACTGATAGTCCTGGGCTCCGGGTGCATAGACACAAAGAATGCGATGGGTGCTTTCTACGTGGTACTTCCATATATAGGGGAGGTATCCGCGCTGTTCGGACTGGCGTGGAACGCAGTAAAGGTCATCCGCTCAGGGGAAGTAAGGACTTATGTACTTGAGCATGCAAAGCCAAGGATCCCGGGAGCCTGCCGCATATTAGCGGTCTTTGCTGCTGCAGGATTCGTTCTGTCAGCCTTGTATATCGCTCTTAACGGCATAGGTGAAATGCCTGCAGACAGCATGGCATATCTGCTGCTTAAGCTTGCTGCCGCAGTCATTTCCGAGTGGTACAGAAGATTGTTCCTCGCTGCGGAATGGGAAACCAAATGATATTTACCTGACATAGAGTCGACGTATGTCAGATAGATATATATCAGTTATATCTTATGGAAATTGTTATGAAAGGAGATACTATAACAATGAAGAAGAAGCTAGCACTACTATTGGCTCTGGTAATGGTATGCATCAGCGTACTTGCCGGATGCGGCGGTGGAAGCAGCTCGGCTGACAAGCCTTTGGTCGTTGGATATTCCAACTTCTCGAGCAAATTCTCACCATTCTTCAGTGAGACTGCTTACGACCAGGATGTCTGGACACTGACACAGGTCAGCCTGCTCACCCTCGACCGTCTCGGCGCCATCGTTGAGAAGGGTAAGACAGGTGAGGACCGCGAGTATAACGGCACCAGCTATCATTATGATGGCCCGGCTGATCTTACCATCAAAGAGAACTCGGACGGCACAGTCGATTATGATTTCGACCTCCGTGATGACATCAAGTTCTCTGACGGTGAGCCACTGACAGCAGATGACGTCATCTTCTCGATGTACGTTCTTTCTGACCCTACTTACGACGGATCGTCCACACTTTACTCGATTCCGATCAAGGGTATGGAAGAGTACCGCGCAGGAATGGCAACACTCATGTCACTGCTCTACAGCGCAGGCAAGGACAACACAGATTTCAGCCTCTGGGATGAAGAAACACAGACCAAGTTCTGGACAGATCTTGAGAAAGCAGGTACTGCATTTGCTCAGGAAATCATCGACTACTGCAAGGAAAACGGACTTGGCGATACAGCCAAGGCTGCCGGAGAGGCATGGAACTTCCCGGGTCTTGCCGATGATGCAACTGCAACGGATCTCTTCTGGCTGATGGCTGAATCATACGGCGGAGATCTTGCAAAGCTGTCATCAACAGAGACCGCGGGCTCCAGCCTTGCTGACCTGGGATTCGATCCTGCTGACTATTCAAACGGTGTCAAGACAGGCGATTCTGCAGACAGCATCTCCGGAATCCAGAAGACCGGCGATTACAGCTTAAAGGTCACTCTGAAAGAGCCTGACGCAACAGCTATCTATCAGCTTGGTGTTGCGATCGCTCCTCTCCACTACTATGGTGAGCCTGACAAGTATGACTATGACAACAACAAGTTCGGATTTGACAAGGGCGACCTCTCGCATGTACGTTCGGTAACTACTGAGCCTCTCGGCGCAGGTCCTTACATCTTTAAGAAGTTTGAGAACGGTGTTGTTTCCTTCGAAGGCAATGACAACTACTACCTTGGAGCTCCTAAGACAAAGAACGTACAGTTCCTCGAGTCTCAGGATCAGGATAAGCTGAATGGTGTTGTCACTGGCACGATCGATATTACAGATCCTTCGTACTCCGTTGATACAGTCAAGGCTATCCAGGCTGAGAACAGCAACGGCGAAGTTTCCGGCGACAAGATCGTCACCAACACAGTTGATAACCTCGGATACGGCTACCTCGGTATCAGCGCTAACTGCGTAAACGTTGGCGGCGAACCTGGATCAGACGCTTCCAAGGCTCTCAGAAAAGCACTCGCTACTGTATTTGCAAGATACAGAGACGTAACAGTTGACTCCTACTATGGAGAGACTGCTTCCGTAATCAACTACCCAATCTCCAACACTTCGTGGGCTGCTCCGCAGAAGACAGATGCTGACTATGCAGTAGCATTCTCGAAGGACGTTGATGGTAATGACATTTACACATCTGACATGGATGATGCTGCAAAGGACGAAGCTGCTCTGAACGCTGCTCTCGGATTCTTCGAGAAGGCCGGCTACACAGTAGCTGACGGAAAGGTCACAGCTGCTCCGGAAGGCGCTAAGCTTGACTACGAAGTATGGATCCCTGCTGATGGTGCAGGCGACCACCCATCATTCATGATGCTCAACCTCGCAAGCGACGCATTCAAGAAGATCGGAATCACTCTGAACGTTAAGGACCTCGCTAATTCCGCAGACCTGTGGACAGGTATCGAGTCCGAAGAGTGCCCGATGTGGTGCGCTGCATGGGGTGCTACACCTGATCCGGACATGTATCAGGTTTACTACTCCGGCGTTGAGTCCGGTAAGGAGCCAGGCGGATCGAACTACATGTACGATATCGCTGATCCTGAACTCGACAAGATGATCCTTGATGCACGTACAAACATGGATCAGAGCTACAGAAAGACTGTCTACAAGTCCTGCCTCGACACAATCATCGACTGGGCTGTAGAGGTTCCTGTATATCAGAGACAGAACGCAATCATCTACTCACCTGAGAGAGTCAATGCCAATACATTCACACCGGATGTAACGACATACTATCCATGGATCAATGAGATCGACAAGGTCGAACTCAACTAGTATGGTATTTCCGCGATATTAACGGATAATACAGAGCGGGGCAGACAGCTGCTGTCTGCCCCGCCAAAGATACTGAAAGAGGTGATAGAGACATGCGCAAATATATTATAAAAAGATTGCTGCAGTCTATCGTGATACTGTTCTTCGTAGCTTTCATCATTTATGCGCTGATGAGATGCCTGCCGACTTCGTATGTTGAGTCAATGGCCAGGCAGAAATCCATGCAGGCAGGTTCCAAGAGCTACGAAGAGTGGATGGAGCAACTGACAGCCATGTACAACATGGATGGAAGCATTATTGCAGGCTACTTCAAGTGGCTTGGATCCATGCTGAGAGGCGAATTCGGCGACAGCTGGAGATGGACTGTACCTGTGCTCCAGAAATTCAATGACACTGTATGGCTGTCATTCGTGATGGGATTCATTTCGTTCTTTTTCGAGGTGATCATCGCGATCCCGCTGGGCATCATAGCGGCAACAAAACAATACTCTAAAACAGACTATACTATATCTGTCATAGCGCTGGCAGGTATTTCACTTCCGACGTTCTTCTTTGCATCGCTTCTTAAGCTGGTATTTTCAGTCAAACTCGGCTGGTTCGACCTGTACGGACTGGTAGGCCGCAATTACGATCAGCTCTCGACTTTCGGCCAGCTGATGGATAAAGCCAACCATCTGGTGCTGCCTATAATCACCCTGGTCGTAGTCAGCATGGGAGCTTTGATGCGTTATACCAGGACTAATATGCTTGAGGTCCTGAGCGCTGACTACATACGTACCGCAAGGGCTAAGGGCCTGTCAGAGAGGAAGGTCATATATCATCACGCATTCAGGAATACGCTGATTCCTATAGTAACGATCATCGGCGGAACTCTTCCGTCACTGTTCTCTGGTGCGCTGATAACTGAGACACTGTTCGGCATACCGGGCATAGGATTTGCTTCGTATCAGTCAATGGTAGCGGGAGATATTCCATTCTCCATGTTCTTTATGGTATTCACGGCAATACTCACGCTGCTGGGCAACCTCATAGCTGACGTGCTGTACGCGGTCGTTGACCCGCGCGTCAGAATAGCTTAGAAAGGAGGGACGACATGGAAGACATGAAAGATAAAAAAGACATGCTGGAAAACATGGAACCCTCTGCAGAGGTAAAGGAAGCAGCTGCGGCAGCTGAAGAAGAATACTCACTCAGTGACGACAGGCGTGTCAGAGTGCTCTCACCGGGACAGCTGGTAATGAAGAGATTTTTCCGTAACAGACTCGCTGTTACCGGAATGGTGATTCTGCTTGCCATGTTCTTATTCTCATTCTTAGGCGGACTTCTTTCACCATATGACGAGGATCAGAAATTCTACAGGGTAGATGTTCAGGCGAAGGACTTCGCCGGCATCCTGCATAACGAGGAATTCCGTTACACTGTAGGAGACAACGATCTTTTCAAGAGTTCGGTACACGCCCAGGCTCTTAAGGCGATAATCCAGGGCAATGACAGTTTCGAGTATAACGATAACAGCTATACACTCGAAAAGCTCACCGATGACGCATATGTTATCAACAGCGGCGGCAAAGCGGTCGGTATCGCAAGTAAGGAGCTCGTGAACCCGTCAACACCGGACACAAAGATCAGCTTCGAGTTTTCACTTGAAGCGCTGAAAGCAAAGACTGGCGGAGATAAAAAATTCACTGCTGACGGTAAGGAATACAACATCGATGCCGAAGGTATCATCACGGATAAGTCGGGTACTGAAGTCGCTTATGTTAGCCAGTACATCGTTCGTGCGGTGATGTCGGATGTATTCTTCTCAAGAGAACTCAAGAATCAGCTTATTGATGCAGTCGAATCAGGAAGGGATTCATTCGAATATACTGATGAGAATGGTGTCACTGCAGAATACATCCTTAAGTATGATGCTGCTACCAAGGCATGGGATGTAAAGCAGGAGATCGACACAAAGGTATTCGATACATACTCGCCTCCATCAAAGGCTCACTGGCTCGGTACTGACCGTAACGGCATGGACATGCTGACCAGACTGATGTACGGCGGACGCATCTCGCTGATCATCGGTTTCATCGCAGTATTTATCGAAACGATCATCGGAGTCATCATGGGCGGCATCGCCGGATACTTCGGAGGATGGATAGACGGACTCATCATGAGAATAGTAGATATATTCTACTGTATCCCGAGCCTGCCTTTCATAATCATCGTCGGTGCTGCAATGGATGCTGCAAACACACCGTCACTCTTACGAATATTCTATCTGATGCTGATCCTCGGATTCCTGGGATGGGCAGGTGTAGCCAGACTTGTAAGAGGTCAGATCCTGTCCCTGCGTGAGCAGGAGTTCATGACAGCTACAGAAGCCTGCGGCATCGCTCCTTCACGGAGAATCTTCAGGCATCTGATACCTAACGTAATGCCTCAGCTCATCGTTTACATGACAATGGGTCTGGGCAGCACGATTATAACAGAGGCGACGCTGTCGTTCCTCGGACTGGGTGTAAGATTCCCGTTCGCGTCCTGGGGAAATATCATCAATGACGTAAACGACACGTTCGTATTAACTAATTATTGGTTTATCTGGATACCTGCGGGCGTACTGCTGCTGACGACCGTGCTTGCGTTCAATATCGTAGGCGATGGTCTCAGAGATGCGTTCGACCCTAAGATGAAGCGTTAAGGAGGGAAGATAATGGCTAAGAAAAAAGACACGGCAGGTTATCTTTCCAATAAGGAATCGCGCAGGATCGCAAAGGAAAACAGAAAGATAACCGATGAATTCGAAAAGAGGTACAAAAGAAAGAACGTTCCTGAAAGCGAGTATCTCACTGAGATGCACGACAAAAACAACGTTCTTGAGATCGATGATCTGCACACATACTTCTTCACGGATGTCGGAACTGCAAAGGCCGTAGACGGTGTTACATTCGAAGTTCCTCAGGGCAAGACCGTGGGAGTTGTAGGAGAGTCAGGATGCGGCAAGTCCGTTACAAGTCTCTCTACTATGCAGCTCCTGCAAAGACCTCAGGGACAGATTGTCAGCGGTGAAATCAGGATCAATCTGGGTGACAAGGCTTACGATATCGCAAAGACGCCAATAGAGGTAATGCAGAAGCTCCGTGGAAATTTCATATCCATGGTATTCCAGGAGCCTATGACGAGCCTTAACCCTGTATTCAGGATAGGTGACCAGATCAATGAAGTCCTTGAGCTTCACGCCGGAGACAAACTGTCGAAGGAAGAGATCAAAGCCAGATCAATCGAAATGCTCGAACTGGTAGGAATCGCTAACTCTGAGGGCGTGTATAAGATGTATCCGCACGAGCTCTCCGGAGGTATGAGACAGCGTGTCATGATCGCTATCGCTCTGGCATGCAACCCTCGACTGATCATTGCAGATGAGCCTACAACGGCTCTGGACGTTACGATTCAGGCTCAGATTCTTGACCTGTTCAGGAATCTGAAAGACAGGATCAATTCGTCTATCATGATCATCACTCATGACCTTGGCGTTATTGCTGAAATGGCGGATTACGTCGTTGTAATGTATGCGGGACGTATCGTTGAGAAGGGTACTGCTGAAGAGATTTTCGCGAACCCTGCTCATCCGTACACGATAGGACTGATGGCATCCAAGCCGGTAGTAGGTAAGAAGGTCGATAAGCTTTACTCGATACCGGGCAAGGTCCCTAATCCTATCAACATGCCAAACTACTGCTATTTCAGAGACCGCTGCGAGATGAAGTGCGGGCCTGAGTGCGATGGAGAGTATCCGCATGAGATCAGCCTGTCGCCGACTCACAAGGTAAGCTGCTATCGCTACTACGCTGAGAAGGGAAAGGAGGGTTAGAAAATGAGTAAAAGTGTTCGTAACCCGTCAGAGCATCTGAATGAACATGCAGATTTCATTTCCCATCAGCCTGTGGAAGGCAGCAATCCGCGCAGGCAGCCGCAGGTCAGGGAAGACTCGACCGGCGCAAAGCTTGAGTATGATCCGCAGTATATACTGCAGGTAAGAGATCTCAAGAAGCACTTTCCGATCAAGGATGGAATGCTTGGCAGAGTGACAGGATATGTAAAGGCTGTAGATGGTGTTACATTCAATCTGAAACGCGGGACAACGATGGGACTCGTAGGTGAGTCCGGATGCGGCAAAACGACTTGCGGCCGTACCATCCTGAGACTATCGGGTGACAAGACTGCAGGTGAAGTACTCTTTAACGGTAAAGAGGTATATGACTTCACCAAGAAAGAAATGCACGATGCCCGTACAAAGATGCAGATCATCTTTCAGGATCCGTTCTCATCGCTGTCACCGAGAATGCCGGTAGGTGAGATCATCGGTGAGGCAGTCAGAGAGCATAAACTGGTGCCGAAGGCAGAATTCGACGATTATATTGACGACATCATGGACAAGTGCGGACTGCAGCCTTTCCATAAGGACAGATATCCGCATGAATTCTCAGGCGGCCAGAGACAGCGTATATGCATCGCAAGAGCGCTTGCTCTCAACCCTGAGTTCGTGGTCTGTGACGAACCGGTATCTGCGCTCGACGTGTCGATACAGGCTCAGATCATCAACCTGCTCGAAGACCTGCAGGAGCATTTCGGCCTTACGTATCTGTTCATCTCCCATGACCTTTCGGTCGTAGAGCATATCTCTGATACGGTCGGAGTCATGTACCTGGGCAACCTCGTGGAATACGGAGAGACCGACGATATATTCAGGAATCCGCTGCATCCGTACACAAAGGCACTTTTCTCAGCTATCCCTGTTCCTGACCCTACGGTCAAGATGAAGAGGATAGTCCTTGAGGGATCAATACCTTCACCGGCAAATCCACCGGAAGGATGCAAGTTCCACACAAGATGCGCGCAGTGCATGGAAAAATGCAAGCACGAAGTTCCGGTACAGAAAGAAATCGAACCGGGCCACTATGTTGTTTGCCATCTGTATGATGAAGTGCCTGCGGCAGAAGACAAATAGTTTAAGCATAAAGGGACGGCCTTCTGCCGCACGCGGCTGAGGTCCGTCCCTTGAGTTTTCAGGGCAGAAACATGGAAGATAAAAAACAATTCGAAGATGATGATGAGCGCGTGATAGCGGACATGAGCGGTATCGAAAGACAGCCGGTGTTTTTCCCGAGCGCTGAATCGATCAGAAGGGTAAAGGAAAACAGGGCTGACTTTTCTGAGCCTCCGTCAAAAAGCTATTCACAGGGACCTGAATATTTAGATAAAGAAGGACGCCGCGCTATGATAGGCGGCGCCGTCAGTGCAATGCTTCTTGTCGGAGGACTGCTTGCTGCAGGTTTTGCTCTTATGATCCTCCTGATAGGACATCTTCATTAGTTCTTATTGTACAGAATATCCATATCGACATCTCCGCTGATTCCGGATATCTTACCAGTGCAGCTTGCCTGCCACAGCATATACGGACCTTTGTAGTCCGTTTTTTCTGTGTAATGAGCAAGCCATACAGGTCTTATGTCTGTTTCCTTCCACACATTTTCGAGGTAGTTTTTACTGCTGTACAGCATGCATCCGTATCCGTCCTGCGATAGCTCGTCTGCAAACACGTCATAAAGTCTGTTGATTTCGTACAGGCTGATACCGTAATCCTGGAAATTACTGAAATCTTCCCAGTCAAATGCTACAGGAAGGTCCAGATTTGCACCCTTGAGAGTCTCTTTGATCCATTTAGCGGAATTGCGCACCTGTTCCTCTGTGTTATCAGTGCTGTACAGATATATACCGGTTTTCAGGCCTGCAGCTCTGGCACCCTGAAGGTTACGTGAGAATTTTTTGTCAATGGTTACACCTTTTTCAGACGTGTAGCCGATTCTTATGATAACAAACTCGCAGCCGGCTTTTTTTACAGCTTTGAAGTCGATGTCGTCCTGCCAGGCTGATACATCTATGCCATACATCTTCCCCTTGCCTTTATTTGCTGATACGAAATCAGCGAATTTTGTACGCTCAGCCGTATCTGTATAAGAAGGAAGTTCATCTGCGACTTCTACTGTCAGATTCCACTCAGTAGCATTGCCGGAGGAGTCGGTAACTTTAATATGAAGAGGGTATTTCCCGGATTTTTCCATATCGACCTTGCCGTCTACGGACAGGAGAGGCGTTGGATCAGCGTTGTCACCGTATGCAATAAGCTCGTTTATATCAAATTCCGAGCCGCGTTCCAGTACGGCATCGTCCCAGCTCCAGATCTTAAGAGGCGGGATGCTGTCAGTTACAGTATAGGCAAGCCTGAATTCCTTTGTAGGATTGAGAAGACCTCCGAATAAAGATTTTGTAGCTGTGTATACGATTTCTTTTTTACCGACAGAATCCGATTCAAGATAGTCCGCTTCAGGGGAAATATCGCCATTTGATTCCTTCACGAATTTCATGGACGGGTAGCTTTCACCGAACTCCAGAACCGGCGCTTCCTCCGTAAAAGTAACTGAAAGTGAGTCATAGGATGTTTTATAGAAGTATGCAGTTGCTCCTGCTACTGCGGCTGCAAGTACCAGTATGAGGATAAGCAGGGCTTTAAGCGGCCCGTGCTTCTTTTTTTTCTTTTCAACTACAGGTTCGTCTTTGTATCTGTCGCTTCTCATTGAGCTCCCTCCGGAGAGTCTTCCGATATAATATGATTAATATCCTAGTATGCCGGAGCCGCAAAGTCAAATTTATTATGGTACAATACGCGTATGACAAAAGATGAACTTATAACAGCGAGAATAGAAGACAGGATATCACAGTGCCGTGACGGCTATTACGTGACCTCTACAGGCTTCCTCGATACGCATGAACAGGCGCTCGCCATTGCAGTGTCAAGGCATGCGGCAGGAGTCCGTACTTTCATGTATGGAGGATATGATGAGGCTGAGCGCAGGATGCTGGTTTGTATTCCGAAGGACCTTCCAATAAGTGATGAGGATGCTGTGGAAGGATTGCTCAGTGTTCTGAGGGTAAAGCTTCCTGCTATTTCGCGTGAACTCAGCCACAGGGACTATCTTGGATCGCTGCTCGGGCTCGGCATCGAGAGGAGACTTACGGGAGACATACTCGTCAGACCGGGTGGCGCAGATATTTTCATAGTCCCTGGCATTGAGGAATTCCTTCTTGGTGAACTGCACCGCGTAGGTTCAGTAGAGATAAAAACGGAGACGGTTCCACTGGAGGATCTGATCATTCCTGAAGCACGGATCGAGTACATAAAAGACAGCGTGAGTTCGGTAAGACTCGACAGCATAGTCTCATCTGCATTCAGGATATCAAGAGGCAAGGCGGCAGAAGCTATAAGAAAGGGACTTGTGTCCGTGGATCACGCAGAATGCCTGAAACCCGACGCTGCAGTCCACGAAGGCTCATCGATCGTACTCAAGGGGAAGGGAAAGGCTGTTCTTGACGAGACGGGAGGGGAGTCCCGAAAAGGACGAATTCGCATAGTCATAAAGCGATTCGTCTGACATGAAAGATGCAAAAAGAAATATCCCACAGGGCAGCCCTGCGGGATATTGTTTGTTTTGGATAAAAGGGTTTTACGTATTATTTGGATGTGACTTTACCGCCATTGTTACTTGAGATCCATCCGATCCAGGTCTTGCCTACATTGAGGTTCTGGAGCACGTATGAGTTTGCAAGAATCTCTTCATCAGTCATTTCTTCGCCTTCTTCAGGTTCAGGGGAAACAATGACATACTTGTTGTAGACCGGCCATTCTGCGTTTTCATCAGCCTTGACAGTCTCTTTGGCTGCAGTCAGATTCTCATCGTTAGTGGCCTGTGCCGTTGCTGCGTCTGTCGATGGATCGATAATCTCGAGCTTGCCGTCAACTACCTGCCACTTGATATCCTTTACTGTTCCCTTGCTGAAGAGTTTGCCATCGCCTTTCTTGAGCTTGTAGTCACAGTATGTTACGCTTCCGGCGCTTCCAGGACCTTCATAGCCTTCCTTTGTGATGTATTCGGTTTCATCAGAGAGGACAAGCAGGTTTTCTCTCTTGAGGTCGTTCTGGAAGTCACTTGTATGGTACATGCCGTCTTCCTCATTGTAAGTCCAGTATGTATCCTCAAATGCTCTTTCGGAGTATTTGACACCGATCTGTGTAGCTGCTGTCTCACTGACAGGCTCTGTGATTCTGTTAAAGCAGAGCTTGGTGTAATCATTAGGCTCTGTTCTGAAACCCTCATTCTTGATGGTTGCAGGCACCTTTTCACCATAGATTATGCCGCGGTGCTCAACATTAACCGGCCTGGAGGTATCTCTGCCGTACATGCCTTCCTTGTCATCAAGATACATCTGGTCGATATGATCTACCTTGTCACGCTTGAATACTGTCTTGGCACCGATATAATCTCCCTTTGAATGGCTCATTCCCCAATGAATGAATATGGAGTCAAAGAGCTCGGAGAACTTGACGAAAGGAGGACGTGCGCTTCTTGTAGGTCCGATGATCTCAGGAAGCTTCTCATAGTCAGCGTACAGCCAGAGAGTTCTGGTGATGCCGCCTTCGACCTCGCCCTGAAGAATGATGTCAGGTGAATAGTTCTCATCGTCCATTCCCCACTGTGGCCTTGCATCCGGCGCGTTCTCAACTACGAATGCAGCAACACGTCTTCCCGCGGCAGCCTCATCGTAGCCTTGATCTGCTGTAGCACCCGTCAGAGAGTTGCTTGCCGGAGGTTCAGGTTCTTCAGGCTCCGCAATTTTGCTGCAGGCAGGAAGGAGAGCAGTACCAATCATTGTGATGCAGAGCAGCATCACGAGTAAAAACTTACTTTTTGCTTTCTTCATATAATTACCTCCTGACGCTCTGTCAGTATATATTCGTACACAATTATCTTACATTATGTATAAATTATTAGTCCTGCATCTTAACACAATTTCATAGAATGTGTTATAGTATGAGACGGTATAAAAGGGGACTGAGATTCTATTTTAAGGGGGTATATAGAAAATGAAAAGAATACTTACAGTACAGGACATTTCATGCCTGGGCAAGTGCTCCATTACAATAGCCCTTCCGGTCATTTCTGCACTGGGCGTTGAGTGCGTCATACTTCCAACAGCAGTGCTCTCGAATCATACGCTCTTCAAGAGCTTCACCGTGAAGGACCTGGCGGATCAGATCGTACCAATCTGTGAAAAATGGGAGGACGAAGGCGTTGAATTCGATGCGATATATACAGGATATCTGGGCACAATCGAACAGATCGATATGATGAAAGATCTGTTCAAAAAGTTCGGCAGCGGAGAAGATAAGCTCGTTTTTGTTGATCCTGTAATGGCTGACAATGGCAAGCTATATCCGGCGTTCGACATGGCATATGCACGCAAGAACACAGAACTTTGCTCCTGCGCAGATATGATAGTTCCGAACATCACGGAAGCATGCATCATGACGGATACCGAATACCGCGAAGAATACGATGAGGCCTATGTAAAGGATCTGCTTTCGAAGGTCGTTAATCTCGGAGCACGTATCAGTGTTCTCACCGGAGTATCTCTCAGTGAAGGAAAGACCGGCGTCATGGGTTACGATAAAAAGAAGGACGAGTTTTACGTCTATCAGAATGACAAAGTAGGAGCAATGTTCCACGGCACTGGTGATCTTTTCTCGAGTACTGTTATAGGAGAGGTCATGCACGGTAAGGACTGGAAAGATGCAATGAGGATTGCTGCTGACTATACCGCTCATACTATTAAGGCAACCATGAATGACCCAAAGAAACCTTGGTATGGCGTTAACTTCGAAGAGACGATTCCGGACCTGATTGCAATGGAATAATTGTTAATGGAGATTGATGAAAAACAGGATAAATCTTGCTAATGCTGTGTCAAGAGCTTTTTTGAAAAGCATATAGCAAATCAACGCATACAAACACATCTCCGCAGTTGCGGATTCTTCAGAAAAGTATAATAATGAGTCAGGATCTATTTATACAGCTCCATCGCACGA
>JAFWMD010000031.1 GCA_017510725.1 Mogibacterium sp.
GAGCGACAAAGCCTGAGGAAATCATCATCCACGCTGTTCGCGGAATGATGCCAAAGGGCAAACTCGGACGCCAGATGTTCAAGAAGCTCAAAGTTTACGCAGGACCTGAGCACCCACATGCAGCTCAGAAGCCTGAAGTATGGACTTGGTAGAAAGGAGGAGTAGACAATGGCAAAGACTATGTATCAGGCAACAGGCAGAAGAAAGTCATCCGTAGCCAGAGTTAGACTTCTTCCTGGAGCAGGCAACATCATCATCAACAAGAGAGACATCGATACTTACTTCGGCGAGAAAGATATCGTTAAGAACGAAGTCAGAAGACCTCTCGAGCTCACAGGTACACTCGGAAGCTTTGATGTTATCGCTACCGTTAACGGCGGCGGTTTCACAGGTCAGGCAGGAGCTCTCAGACACGGAATCGCAAGAGCACTTTGCGAAGTCGACGAAGAAGCTTACAGACCTGCACTCAAGGCAGCTGGTTTCCTGACAAGAGACCCAAGAATGAAAGAGCGTAAAAAGCCAGGTCTCAAGAAGGCCAGAAGAGCAAGCCAGTTCTCAAAGAGATAAGCTCGTCTTTTCCGTCTGTGGCAGTGTCAGCTACAAACGAAAAATACTTCGCTTACTGATTACAGAACAGAACAAAAAGGAGTTCATTTCGAACTCCTTTTTCATTGTCTGAATAATCAGTAACTGTTATGTTATCCTTTATTCTTCAACATCCTTCTTGAGTATGCCGAGCAGCACAGCTCCAACGACAGAACCTACAATAAGTGCTACTAGATACATTGCCACGTTGCCTACTACAGGGAATACGAAGATTCCTCCGTGAGGTGCCATGAGTGTGCACTTGAATGCCATCGAGAGCGCGCCTGCGATTCCGGAGCCGACCATCAGTGATGGGATAACGTGCAGCGGGTCTGCA
The DNA here is from genome assembly GCA_017510725.1 of Mogibacterium sp. Classification (GTDB taxonomy): domain Bacteria; phylum Bacillota; class Clostridia; order Peptostreptococcales; family Anaerovoracaceae; genus Crickella. The sequence continues at coordinate 923 of JAFWMD010000031.1, forward strand.
GCTGCGAACGGGATAGCACCCTCTGTGATGAAGCTGAGTCCCATGACGATGTTTGCAGGTCCGCTCTTTCTTTCAGCTTCTGTGTATTTCTTCTTGGATACCATTGTGGAAATAGCAATAGCGAGAGGCGGTACCATTCCGCCGACCATTACTGCAGCCATGATCATGTAGCCGATCTCATTCTGGTTTGCGAGCGCTGCTGTACCGAATACATATGCAGCTTTGTTGAGCGGGCCGCCCATATCCGTAGCCATCATGGCTCCGAGAATAAGTCCCAGAACGACACTGGAGCCCGAGCTCATTCCCATAAGAACGTTTGAGATCCAGGTGTTAAGCGCACCGACAATAGGGTTGATCAGGCACATGAGCACACCGATTAATAATGTTCCGAACAACGGGTAAATGAGTACCGGCTTGATTCCTTCCAATGACGCAGGAAGTTTATCACAGACTTTCTGCAGTCCTTTGACGATGAACCCGGCTGCAAAGCCGGCAACAAGAGCGCCGAGGAATGCGGATGGGATGCCGCCGCCAGGAGAAGCGAATGTAGAACCTGATGCAGCGAGAGCGCCTCCTACGAAACCGACTACCAGAGCAGGACGGTCAGCGATACTGCGTGCGATGAATCCTGCAAGGACAGGAAGCATGAAGCCGAACGCTGTGCCTCCGATAGACTTGAACCATGCAGCGACCGGAGTGTTGGAACCGAAGTTGCTCGGATCTATTGAGTAGTCATCCAGAAGGAACGCTAATGCGATCATGATACCGCCGCCGATGACGAATGGAAGCATGTGTGATACACCGTCCATAAGGCTCTTGTAAATAAACCTTCCTACGCTTTCGTCTCCGGATGAATCGCTATCTGCTGCTGCAGCGCCTGAGTGCTGATATACCGGAGCATCTCCTGCTATAGCGCGGTCAATGAGACCTTCTGAGCGGTGGATAGCATCAGCTGTTGAAGCCTTGATCAGCTTCTTTCCATTGAAACGTCCAAGATCAACGTTCTTGTCAGCTGCGATGATTACAACGTCAGCTTCCTTGATATCATCTGCAGTGAGTACGTTCTTGGCACCGCCAGATCCCTGAGTCTCGATCTTGACGCCAACGCCTTTTTTAGTTCCGGTCTGCTCAAGTGCTTCAGCTGCCATGTAGGTATGTGCAATACCTGTCGGGCATGCTGTAACGCCGACAACCTTTGTTCCCTTTGCAGGAGCAGCTGCTGCGGCTGCAGGTGCTTCTTCCTTGCCAAAACGGTCAGCTTCCTTGTCATCGATCAGAGCAAGGGATTCATCGACAGTTTTCGCTCCTACAAGTGCACTTGCGAAATCCGGATCCATGAGCATTGTCATGAGATTTGCAAGAACCTCGAGATGAGTGTCTGCAGCTCCTGCAGGTGCTGCTATCATGAAGAACAGATTGCTGTCAGTTCCATCGATGCATCCGTAGTCGACGCCTCCAGGTACTGTCATTGCAACGAGACCAGGCTGCTTTGCAGCATCAGTCTTTGCATGAGGAACAGCAATGCCCATGCCTACAGCTGTAGAGCCCTGAGCTTCTCTGGCCTCGATAGCCTTCTTGTAGCCAGCCTTGTCATTAAGGTTGCCTACCTTGTCATGGAGACCAACCAGAATATCGATCGCAGCATCTTTATCTGCTGGATTCTGATTCAGAAGGACTCCATCCTTTTTCAGTAAATCGGTTATTTTCATTTTTTCCCTTTCTGCGCTGTGCGCATACTATAAAGATAACCCCATATAACATTTATTTATTAACGAAACTGTATGGCGCACGCTCACAGAGTTTCGAAAATACTGTTTATAAGCTCTCCTGTTGCGAGATCGTCTGAGAAAGCAGTAGCACTGCCTGCTGCTGTACCCATATTGAGAGCTACGCGGTAATCGTGAGACTTCATGTAGCCGGCAACAAATCCTGCTACCATGGAATCTCCGGCACCTACAGAGTTTTTAACTTTTCCCTTTGGAACGCCTACACGGAACCTCTGGCCGTCTTCGGTGATGAGCATCGCGCCGTCCTTGGCCATTGAGATAAGTACGTTCCTTGCACCCATATCCTGAAGCTTTCTGGCATATTCTTCGATCTCATCGTCTGTCTTCAGTACGACGCCGAACATTTCTCCGAGCTCATGATTGTTTGGCTTGATCAGGAACGGATTATATTTGAGAACTTTGAGCAGAAGATCCTTTGTGGCATCTACTACGAACATAACACCTTTTCCCTGAAGTCTCTCCAGAATGATTTCATATACATTGCTAGGAAGCGAGTTAGGAATGCTTCCAGCCAGGATAAGAACATCTCCTTCCCCGAGCTTGTCAAGCTTATGAAGCAGCTTATCATATGCCTCATCACTGATTTTCGGGCCCTGAGCGTTGATTTCCGTCTCCTCTTCGCCCTTGATCTTAACGTTGATTCTTGAAATACCTTCCTTCAGCATTATGAAATCTGCGATAATGCCTTTCTTGTTCACGCTGTCAACTATCGCCTCACCGGTGAAACCTGCTGCAAATCCCAGAGCAGTATTTTCAATACCGAGATTTTTGAGGACTGTTGATACGTTGATACCCTTTCCTCCGAAGAAGCAGTCCTCGGAAGCGGATCTGTTTGTCATTCCCGGATCAAGCGGCTTATCCATTCTTACGATATAGTCGATTGCAGGATTGAAAGTTACTGTGTAGATCATTTGAACCTCCCTATCAATTGTCTGCCGATGTCACATCGATCTGTACAGTGCCCGTAGCCTTTTCATTTACGGTAGCCTTTACCATATAACTGCCTTCCGCCAAAGTTCCTGACTGCGAATCCGTAGCTGCTGCCTTAAACATCATCGCCGCTTCTCCTTCCATTTCAGGAACCTCTTCTGCCGACTGCTCAGCAGCTGTGCCATAGAGTTCGATCTGTATCTCTCCCTTCTCGAGGTTTGAACTGATCGTTACCTGCTCACCCTCGGCGACCTCAAGAGATCCAACCATGGCATAATCCCCGGCAGCAGCTCTGTCTGCTTCTACAGTCATGCTTTTTTCCGAAGTGCTGTTCATGACGAGTCCCGTTCTTTTGCAGGCACCCATTGCCATCATTGCCACCACCAGGATTGCTGCAATCAGCAGATATCTTTTTTTCATTTGTAAGTTGTCCTCCTTTAAATACTCTCCGGGCCGAAGCTGAATGGAAGCAGCTCGTCCAGAGTGTTTTCCAGATAATCTTCAGGCGTCTTTGCCGAAAGAACTATCATCGTATCTTTATCTCCAAAGTCCCTCATTACCTGCCTGCATGCACCGCATGGTACGCAGTACTCTTTCCGTTCACCGTCCGTACCGCCTACAATGGCAACCGCAATCAGCTTTTTTTCTCCCTCGGCTACAGCGTGAAAAATGGCATTTCTTTCTGCACATATCGTCATGCCGAACGAGGCGCTTTCAACGTTGACTCCTGTATATATCTCTCCTGAGTCGAACAGAGCCGCAGCAGCTACATTATAGTGTGAATACGGGGCGTACGAGTTAGGCAGCTTTTCAATGGCCTTTTCGATGAGAAGCTTTTTCATCTCCTCATCCTTTCTTATGTCATTGCCATACATGTGTATACCCCCTTTTGAGACTAAAACTCAAATCTCGGGTTATCCTTGTCGACGATGCCGGTCGCAACTGTGCAGCTGCGGCCTGACTGAGCAAAGTAGTTGGCAACGAGTTCGGTAAAGTCCTTCATCGCCTTTTTTACTTCTTCCAGATTCAGATCAGAGAATCCATCTATAGGGTAGAGTACTCCGGTCGTCTTTTCGGTCATCTTTCCGACCTCACTCTGCCTCCATGTCCAGCGGCGGGTCCTTACCTCATGGCCGGAAACGTATACGACCTCTCCCACCTCAGGATTGTCGAATTCGCCTTCGGCAGCGCCGAACGGTCTGAAAGTATCTTCAGCAACAGCAGGTCTTACTTCGAGTCCAGTGTCTTCGCAGCCTCTGCCCTTGCCGTCAGGACGAACGAAAGTATAGAGGTCATGAGCTCCGATAGGCAGCTTGTATTTCAGCGAGATGGCATTGCCGAGATCTACTGCAGGATTGATGGAAGGAAGGCCTTTTCCCTTCGCAAGGCGGTCCATGAGAGCCTCAGCAGCGCATGCATACCTGTTAGGATTCATGCCGAGCGCGCGGAATGCTTCCCTGTAAGGAACTACGCAAGGATCGTTTTTTGCCTTGTTGCCTGATTCTGCGAAATACTGAATAACCTCGTTCGAATTATCCTCGAGCATCTTCTGAATAGCAGGATACTCTTTTGCATTGTTTATCCCGGTAACCGCTACTACTCCTACCACGAAATTCGGAAGCTTATCAAACACCTCTTTGCTTACTTCGTAAAACATCGTCTCATTCCCCTTCAAAACAAACAAATTCTATTTCACCTTACATAATATCTGATTTACGAAAAAGTGACAAGGCAAAAGCCTTGTCACCTCTGGTTTTATATATTTTTTTTTAGAACTTGCCAAAATCCGTCAGCTGCGCACCGCTTATGCAAGTGCTTCGTTCAGAGCCGATACGAGCTGATCAGCATCAAGTCCGTGTACCGTTGCAGCAGCATCGATGGACTCACCCTGCGAAGCCGGGCAGCCAATGCACATCATGCCGTTTGCAAAGAAAGTACGGACCAGTTCAGGATGCTCGTTGATAACGTCTCCGATGATCATATCCTTTGTAATCATTTTGAATTGACTCCTTTCGTCGATTTCTCTACACCGCATATACTACAACTGCAGGCGTTCAAAAGCAAGTAAAATTCCTATTTATCAAATAGGTTTTTACAGTGCTGCCTTGATCGCATCCAGGAACTCATCATACTCCTCAAATGCAGGATACTGCGGATAATCTTTTTTGATCTGCTCAGTGGATCTGAACAGGAACCCCGCCTTGCTGGCTTCTATCATTTCGAGGTCATTGTAACTGTCTCCGGCAGCTATGGTATCGTATCCGATAGCCTGCAGGCCCCTTACCGTAGTAAGTTTGGAATGATCGCAGCGCATTTTGATGTCTGCTATATATCCCTCATCATCGATAATCAGCTCATTACAGAAGATTGTAGGCCAGCCCAGCTGTTCCATCAGAGGCTGTGCAAACTGGGAGAAGGTGTCGCTAAGGATTATCACCTGCGTAATGCTGCGGAGCTCATCCAGAAATTCCTTTGCACCTGGAAGAGGACGTATCTTGGCGATGGTGTTCTGCACATCCTTGAGCTTGAGTCCGTGCTCACGGAGGATACCCATCCTCCACTTCATCAGCTTATCATAATCAGGTTCGTCTCTGGTCGTTCTTCTGAGCTCCGGAATACCGCTCTCCTCGCTGAAAGCGATCCATATCTCAGGATAGATGACACCCTCCATATCCAGACATACTACGTTCATTTTTCACTCCTTCTTATCCGATCGGGAAGCCGTAATACGGCGCCTCGTAATAATAATCATATTCTTCAGCCTGCTCTTCAGTTTCATGAGGCAGGCCGCATACCATGCCCTGGCAGCCACTTGCACCCGGAGTGCTGAAAATCGTTTCAACTGCCCCGAAATACTTTGCTATCATTCCGGCGATCTCGGTATCTATATCGAGCGAGAGTTCTTTCAGCACGGGATTAAGTATCAGTTCTGTGACTATTACTCCTGCCGGGTCGGCATGACTGATGGCGCAGATGGCATCGCCTCTGTTGATTGAATACAGACCGCATCCATTCATGCTCTCTGCTTCGATCAGACTGAGCATTTCACTGCTCGGTTCTATATGTGGCTGTCCTGTAAGGAAAGCCTCTCTGTATATATTATATTTCTCAACCGGTATCTGCTGCAGATCGAGTTCAGCCCTGAACGGAGTAGGATCAGCTCCTTCGATTTCCAGGTCGAACTCGTCGAAGTCATCATACTCCTCGAGGTCATATTCCGGTGACATGATGGCTCTTTTCGCAGTATAGAAATGCGGCTCATAGCCAAGTTTCGCATAATATGACACCAGTGAAGGTTCTGCCGGTGATACTATCGAAATACCGCCCGCCTCTGTGACCTGGTCTCTGACGAAAGATGTCAGTCTGGCTGCAAGGCCCTGTCCCCGCATGTCAGCACGGGTACAGATCGCATAGCTCACATAAACAGGCATACTCCCGTAAGTACCGCAGATGTGGCAAGTGAGCGCTGAGCATACCTTTCCGGTTTCATCGGCCACTACATAGCCCCTGATGTCACCGCCGAAGTTTTCATAAAAAGCATCGATATAGGCAGGTGTATCGCCGAAGACTTCACACCACAGAGAGCGCAGGCCTTCGTACTCTGCCGAAGCATATTCAGCTGTTTTTATCTCAAAATCTTTTGTATCCATTATTTTTCGACAGCGAAATACTTCATGAGCAGAATGTCAGGATGATAACTCAGCTTTGCCTTGCGCAGGCCTTCGATACCCATGTCCTCTTCGCGATTGAAAGCGACGATATCCGGATACTCAGCCCTTACCAGCCTTGCGAACTCACGGTTCACCATTGTATATGCACCTTCGACACCAGGCAAAGCCTTTTCGAAATGAGTATCAAACACTTCGTTATCCAGCTTTGTACCCGCAGTGAAAGCTACCGGCTCGCCGTTCTGATACAGCATGCCACCAAGAAAACCCAGAGTTTCGTAATGCTCAAACATCTCCTCTATGGCACCTGCCTCATCAGCAAGTTCAGGATCATTCTTTTCCTTATAGAACTCATCAACAAAAGCTTTTGCTTCGGATATGGACGAAAGCTTTCCACTCGTGCTTTCTTCACACGATGTGAAAACTCCGCACGAACCGGCAGCTATCTTGTGGAACTCCCATGCGCCGTTGCGCTCGAAATGCTTTATATGATTGCGCTTGGAAGAAAGATGTCTTCCGGGAAGATCGCAGAGTTTTGCCGTCATGTATATGTAGTCGGCATTATCGCGGTCCTCGATGATCTCAAATCGGTCGCCGTAAAGCGGTAAAAATTCTTCCAGTGTTTTATCCGTAAGACCTCTGATACGAAGCTTGTTGCCGAGTGAGTGAGCTTCTTCAAGCAGAAGCTCTATCGAATTTCTGATCTCTCCGTCACCTTTTGGGTAGGCAAATACATTCCACTGCGGCATGCCAACCAGCAGCCTGTTATCGCAGAATGCGATCTTAGGCCTGTATGCCTTACGCCAGATGAAGAGATTTGCGAAACCATAATCCGCACCGTGGCAGCCGCTTGCGCAAATCTTTTCTTCTATATGCGCCTTATCTTCAAGTGTTATGTCTCTCCAGTCGATCATAAACGCACCTATTCGGTTTCTTCCGCCTTTGTTACCTCAACAACCGTTGGTTCTTCGGTCATATCCATTATTGGCAAGTCTTTAACCTCTGCCTTTGGAACTTCTGCCGTTTCAGCTTTTGGTGTTTCTATTGCTTCAGCCTTTGGCGTTTCTTTTGCTTCAGCTCTCGGCGTTTCTTTTGCTTCAGCCTTTGGTGTTTCTTTTGTTTCAGTCTTCGGTTTTTCTTTTGCTCCGGCCTTTGGTGCCTTCTTTGCCTTGCTCTTAGGTGCTTCCTTTTTCTCTTCCTTCTGAGCATCCTTTACTTCAGCATTTGGCTTGTCGGCTGATGTTTTTTTGCTGCTTCTCTTGCGGCTTCCGCTGCTGCTGTTATTGCTCTTTCCGGCATCGTCAGCGCTTTTCTTTCCTTCCTGATTGCCGGATTTTTTGCTGCTTTCCTTACCGCTTTTATTACCGCTCTTGTTTTCGCGGGTCTCAGCAGTGCCATCAGCCTTCTTTTTGCTCTGACTGCTCTGCTTTTTCTGGTCGCTCTGCTTCTTCTGGTCGTTCTGCTTCTTCTGGTCGTTCTGTTTCTTCTGATCGCCTTGTTTCTTCTGGTCACTCTGCTTTTTCTGAGCATTCTGACCATCCTGACCGGATTTGTTCTCTCCGGCTTTCTTCTGACTGCTGCCTGCTTTCTTTCGCGGAGCCGGCTTAGCGGCAGCCTTATTAAGTTCTTCATCAAGGCTTCTTACGAAGTCCTCCTCAACGGATCGTTCAGTGCTCACTGCGTTTTCAGCTTTGGCAGCAACAACAGCTTCTGCTGCTTTCTTTGCAGCTTTTTCTTCCTGCCTGGCGAGTTTTGCCTCCTGTTTCGCAGCCTTTGCCTGTTCTATTTCCTCATCACTGAGATAGTATGCAGAATTGTTCTTTCTGACCTCATCAAGAATATAGCCAAGCATAAAGAACACTACCACGTTGATGAGCGGCGTAAGGACCGACTGCATGATATATGTGACATATTCCATCAGCTGAGGCTTCATATCGTACTGAGCATAGTACTGATTGATCTGGGCAACCGTGGTTCCTGACATATAAACTATATATAACAGCATCAGCACGGCTAAAGCATAGCAGACTATTGACACTGCTGATCTTCTGTACTTTTTTTCATTATCGTTCATTAAACAGACCTCTTTCTTTTTTATTTACATACCCGCATATATTAGCAAAAATAAAGCGGATTATCAACCGCCGCAAAAGCTGCAGCGGCTCTAAAGACACCAGTCCACGGGACTGATGCCGTTGTCTTCAAGGAAATAGTTGCAGCGTGAAAAGTAGCTTCCGCCGAAAAAGCCCCGATAAGCCGAGAGAGGACTCGGATGCGGCGCAGTGATGATCAGATGCCTGAGCCCGCCGCATTGCTGAGCTTTTATAATAAGATCCTTTTTTGCACCGGCATTTGCACCCCAGAGGATGAATACCATCGGAGTCTCCCTTTCAGCGAGCAGCTCGATAACCCTGTCGGTGAAGCGTTCCCATCCCCTGCCGCGATGTGAACCTGCCTGATGAGCGCGTACGGTAAGAACCGTATTGAGGAGCAGTACTCCCTGTCTTGCCCACGGATCAAGAACACCGCGCGTGCTGTCCGGGCCATCCGGCTTTTCAGACATCGTAATACCAAGATCATCACTCAGTTCCTTAAGTATGTTGACAAGGGAAGGAGGAAGCGCGACTCCCTCACGTACACTGAAAGCGAGCCCATGCGCCTGGCCCGGCTCGTGATATGGATCCTGCCCGAGTATCACAACTTTGACATCGTCATAGTCCGTGAGTCTAAGGGCATTGTAAATATCCGCCGCCGGCGGATATACAGTAGCGTCCCTGTATTCTTCAATAAGAAACGAGCGTAGCTCCTGATAATACGGCTTCTGCCATTCATCAGCGAGCAGCTCGTCCCATTTGTTTCCTATGATTTTTTTCACTTTGTCTTCTCCGGATTTTTCGGCAGCTGACTTCCTAACAGTCCGCGATTGTCTTCTATCTTCAGAATGACCCAATAAACAATAGTTGCAACTATCATGCCTATCAGGAGTCCGCAGACTACGTCTGAAGGATAATGCATGCCAAGATACAGCCTCGATATGCCTATAAGCACCGCAAGCACTACCGCAGCTATACCTAATCTATGCATGACTTGCGGTGAAGCGCCTTCGCCCCTCCAGCCCAGGCATCTCACTCTGTCGTAGCTCCTGCCTGCGGACGTTTTTACGGGCATCGTTGCCAGGAAAAAGGCCCATGCCGGCGCCATGGAGTTTGCTGAGTGCCCGCTCGGGAACGAAGCATCACCCGGAGGAGGGAGCATCGCGTTCACCATCTGGAACGTCACCCACGGCCTTACCCTGTCGACCGTTGGCTTGATGATAAGGTTGCATATAATAAAGGTAAAAAGAAGCGAGAGGGCACAGATGATACCGAGCCTTCTTGTCTTTTTTAATATAATCAGTACGAGGCACAGGATTATCCAGAAAATCCCGGCCTCGCCCATATATGTGATAAGTTTCATTATCGGAGTAAGCCAATCGGCATTCAGCGCATGCTGGATGCCGATCAGCAGATTACCGTCTAATTGTGTAAAAGAGTCCATTAATCTCCTCTATTCGCACATTCCTTCCGGATAGTTGATATAAACTTTAGGGATTCTGAGATCGAAGCAGCATGTGATCTCGTAGTTGATTGTTCCGTTGATTGCTGCCAGATCGTCTGCACTTATCTCCTGATCTCCCTGCTTACCGAGGATGACTACTTCATCTCCGAGCTTTACATCAGGAACTGCACTTACGTCCACCATGCACTGATCCATGCAGATGTTGCCTACTACCGGGCACTTGATGCCGCCTACCAGCACGCTGATCTTGCCGCTGTTGAGTCTCGAATAACCATCAGCATATCCGAGGCCGATCGTAGCGATCTTCGTCTCTGCCTCTGATGATGTGAACTTGCGTCCATAGCTGACTGATGTTCCTGCCGGTACAGTCTTGAGGTTCACGATCTCTGCCTTTACTGTCATTACCGGCTTGAGGTCGAGGACCTTACCCTTGAGGTATCCGGATGGAGCGAGTCCGTAGAGAATGATTCCCGGACGGCATGCATCGAAGTGGATCTCAGGATATACCATGATCGAAGCGGAGTTAGCGCAGATCTTCTTAGGATTGAATCCCGCAGCGTTCAGCTTCTCGAAGAATGCATTGTAGTTGCTGATCTGCATTTCGGTGTACTCTCTCTGCTCCTCATCAGCCGTGGAGAAGTGTGTGATGACTCCTGCAATCTCAATTCCAGGAAGCTCAGCGAACTTCTTGTACTGTTCCACTGCATAGTCACGCTCTTCATCAGTGAACACTCTGAAGCCGACTCTGCCCATTCCTGTATCGAGGCCAAAAAGAACTCTTGCAGGTTCAGCGCCCTGAGCCATTACTTCGTCGCTCAGAGCCTTGACATAGTCATAATGCATAACACCCGGGATCAGATCGTACTCGATTACGGTGTCTACGCACTCTTTCGGTGTCAGGCCGAGGATAACAATGTTGCCTTCGATGCCGTCCTCACGGAGATTGATGCCTTCTTCGAGCGTAGCTACAGCAAAATTATCTACGCCGTTATACTTGAGGACTTTTGCACACTCTGTAGCACCGTGTCCGTAACCATTAGCCTTGATGACACCAATCATCTTAGGGCACTGCATCTGAGCCTTGATCTGCTTTACATTGTGATCGAATGCTGACATGTCGATCTCAGCCCAGACCTGTCTTAACGTCTCCTTATACATAACTATTCTCCTTACATAATACTGCAGTTTAATAAGGCCACTAAAATTTTACTACTCGTAAATGATCATATCAAGCCATGTCCGTCTTCTTGTTAACCTGTAAAGCCTCTTTTTATTCTCTTCTGCCTTGATATATCAAGTGAACTGTGTTATCATACTCGGGCACGCAGATAAAACTGTGCATAATTTGTCTCTGTAGCTCAGGGGATAGAGCAACGGTTTCCTAAACCGTGTGCCGGAGGTTCGAATCCTCTCAGGGACACCAAAAAAGCTGAATGCATGGCGCATTCAGCTTTTTAATTAATTGCAAAAATTGTGATCTCAATCAGCGAATATACGATCCGATTTTTATCTTCTTGCCCTTAGGCGTTTTGACCCGGACTGTTATTATACGTTTATTGCCTTTAAGGTCTGCTTCTTTTTCATCAACCGTGTATCCTCTGACATTGCAAACTTTATAGTATCGCCCAATGTTTTTATATAAACCCCAGTCACCATCCGGATCCAGATAACCGGCGAGTTTTTTGTTTGATCCATCAATATTCATTGTGTATCCTGCCCATAGCGAGGTCGCATTCTTATCTGTCCAGGCCTCTACAAGATAGTATATCGTATTGCCTTTTACATAATATCCCAGCAGCCTGTCATTATGTTGACTGGAATCTCCTGCATAAAGAACCTTCTTATTCTTTCCGTTCATCGTCACTCTATACAAAGAAGCCGTTGAGAAGTCTTCCCCGTCATAGCAGGCAAAGTATATATATCCGTTTTTTACGCACAAATTAGTGGTATCAAGGAACTCAGGATGACCTGTTGCGAGAGTCTTGACCTTCTTTGTTTTCAGATTCACCCTTACAAGTTTGTTTCTGACGCCGCAATAAACATAGTTGCCCTTCTTAATGCATTTATACATATAGTAGCCAGGGGTAGTGAACAGTCCTTTAGTAGTAAACGATTTGCAGACTGACCACGCTGAGTAATAAGTCTTCTTGCCGGCTTTTCTGTAGCATCTTATCTGATAGTAATATGTAGTTCCTGCTTTCAGTCCGGTCAGTCTGCATGATGTTTTTTTCCTGCCTTTGACTGTCTTTGTCTTGCTGTTGCTGAAATTCCTGTTTGTGGAATATCTGATCTGATAGCCGGTACATTTGCCAGAGCATTTTTTCCATTTGATCTTACAGCTTTTCAGTGAAGGTGTGCATTTGCTTACACTCGTCTTCTTAGGAGTATATTTTGAAGAAGAGGAAGCGGATCCTGCACTGTTTGAACTGCTGCCGGCACTGGTATTTGTGCTTGTGCTTGTGTTTGTATTTGTATTGGTGTTGGTATTGGTATTTCCGTCATTTGTTGATACAAGCTTATAATCAGTATAAGTCTGTTTATATACAGGGATCTGGTACCACCACCAGCTGCCATCAACATCAGGCTTGTTTCTCCACATATATCCGCATCGGTAAGAATCATCATGATTCCCGTCCGGATCATTCCATGAGTAATTCGACGTGGATTCAAAATCCGAAAAATAAGGATATGAGGCGTGGGTCTCATCTCCGGCATTCTTATCATTTATGTAGAAATTATACTTTCCGTTTGCTGTTGCACCAACGCGCCATGACCAGTGCCAGTATATGTAGGAAATCCGCTCAGTTGTTACGACTCTCTTTGTTGTGGAGTTCTCGTAAGCCACGAGTTTCTGCTTATTGTATTTTGCATATAAACTGCTGCCGGTGTTATACCCTGACGGAAACTCTGCGTAGGTATTTGTGCCGCTTCCGGTTTGCTGCCATTGAGTTGAGCTTTCAGCAAAAGATGCTGCCGGCAAACATGATACAAACAATGCCAGTGAAAGCAGCAGTACTGGCAGTCTTCTTCTCCGTTTCATTTTTCCTCCAGACTCTCCACTTTAACGTATATATAATTTTATCATACAGCTTATTCTTATTACAGCACCTCCGTCCCTTGCTGGCCTATTCAAAAGTTCATTCTTTCACCGATAATTACCGCCTTTGAGTCATGACCATGTCCTATCTCCCTTGTAGCTGCCACAGGAAGGTCCTTATCTATATGCATTTTCAGGAGATCATATACCGACATCTCCAGATCTGACTTTTCGTAGCTGGTAAATGTCCCCAGAAGCACTCCTGCAGCCTGATCAAACACTCCTATCTGCTCCAGCTGAGCAAACAGGGTCGCGATCTGGCCTGAGCCTCCGCCCAATGACTCCAGAAGCAGTATCTTCCCATGCATGTCAGGCCAGTACTTTGTTCCTGCAAGTTTTGTAAAGCACCTTATATTGCCGCCTACTGTGACTCCTTCCATATGTTTCCCCTGAAGGAATCTGTAATTGATGCCAAACAGACTGCCTGCATCACCGGAGAGGTAATCACTGAACCTCTTTCTCTGCAGCTGTGCTTCCGGGCCGACCATGTTCCTGATCTGCCAAAGCACTGATGACTTGCCGGTCATGGTATAGATAGCATTGATGACCGTAGTAAGATCGCTGTATCCCCAGAATGTCTTATCCGACCTTGCAATCAGATCAAAGTCGAGATAGTTCAGGACGCCGTTCGCCAGATCCCCGCCTGAGATATCATAGATCGCAGCAATCGAACCGTCTTTATAAAACTCCATGAGATCTGCCGCGCGCTCCTCATCAGTACCGCTGAATTCATCTGTCCGGGCATAAATATGAGAAGCGGACACCGGCTCTGCACCAGCCTCCCTGAGCACGGTCATCAGCTCATCAATTTTATTTTCCCTTTCAAAAAAAAGTCCGTTCGAGCATGCTGAGATTCCGACTTTCATGGTTCCTGCCCTAATTATTCCTTTCCGTTTACTTGCGAGTGAACACTGCTATGCTGTAGGCCGGCATGGTCAGTGCACCGTTTTTATAAGTAATGCTCTCCTCATTTGTACATAACTTCTCAGCAAGTGTGTAGCCTTTCCCCAGTTCAGAAAGATCCTTTTCAACTGTCTGTCCGCGTAAATTCATTACGATCAGAAGGTCGTCTTCATTCTCAACGCTGCGGAAAAATGCCGCTGCTTTATCGTCACAGACAGCATCTGCTTTCTTCGTTATGCCTCTTGCGATCGCCGGATAGGAGTTTCGCACGCGGATAACATTTTTAAACCAGCTGTACAGCGACTTATCGTCTGCCATCTGATCGTCCAGGGACGGGAACTTCATCTGAAACTCATCCATGTACGGCGGATCAGTGCACTTGTCAGGCTCTCCCGGATCGTCGCTCCAGTACATAGGAGCCCTTCTGTTCTCATCCTTCCCCGCTCCGTTCATGCCTATCTCCTCGCCATAATAGACAAATGCATTCCCGGTCATGAGCAGGTCCATGGCATATGCCATCTTGGTAACAGGGCCGCTGTCGCTCGCATAGTATGCTGAACTCCTGTTCATGTCATGATTAGTGTAAAACGGAGCATCAACATAATCCGGATTCGCCCTGCTGTATGCTTCCTCTGCCTGCATCATGCCTTCTACATAATCCGAAGCTGTGCAGCTTCCGTTAAGGGTCCTCGCAATTAATCCCTCTTCATTTGCAAACGGGAAGTCAAAAAGTGAATCGATACCGCTTGTATACAGCGACGCGATGGAATCGCGGTCGGTCCAGGCCTCTCCTACAAGATAACAATCCTCATCCAGGCCACGTGCGGTCTCTTTCAGAAAACGCAGGAATTCAGTGTTTGCTTCCCGGTCGTCCGCATAGTATGCCGTCACTGCATCGAGCCTGAATCCATCAACACCTTTGTCGATCCAGAACGCCATTATGTCGCGTATCTCATCTCTCACGGCTTCGCTGCTCAGGTTCAGTTCTGGCATCTCCGACCAGAACCTCGCCTCATAGTACCAGTTGGTTCCTTCGAGATGAGCATATCCGTCCTTAGGTTTCCTGGAAAAATTGTAATAGTCGAAATACTTGCAGTACGACACATCAGGCTCCCAGTCTGAAGGAAGCTCGTGCAGGTAATCAGCTGCGGCCTTGAACCATGGATGCTCTTCAGAGCTGTGGTTCAGCACCAGGTCCAGGTAAACGCGTATGCCCCGTCCGTGACACTCTTTCAGAAGAGCCTCATAATCCTCAATGGTACCGAACGACGGGTCTATGGCGCAGTAATCATCCACATCATACTTATGATAGGTCGCAGATGGATGAACAGGCGTAAGCCAGATGGCATCAAAACCGAGATCGGTTATGTAATCCAGCTTTGAGCGGATTCCGTTCAGATCGCCGATGCCGTCACCGTTTGAGTCGCAGAACGAACAGACAAATATCTCATAGGTGGTGCGGTAATTATCCATATTGGTACGGCTTATGCCTGAAGTCCGGCTTGTCCTGCATCCCGACAGACACAGCAATAAGCATATTATTAAGCAGACCAGTCTCTGCATTTTTCTATTCCAGCGTTTCGCTGACATAATACGACCTCACGATACTCTCGGTTATAAGCACGGACTCCTGATGAAAGAACATGCACAGGTCTTTGGCTATCTCATTGACGGTGACCCTGTTTACATCGATCAGCGTAAGCACCAGTGTTGTCTCTCTTGTGTACTCACCGCTCTCATGGATGTAACCGCCCTCTTCAACGTCAAAGGAAAACGGCGTGTTATATGCATAGCAGACATTCCTCAGAACGCTGATATACTTTTCCGTCTCCATCAGTTGTTTTTTCTCGACCGAATCATTCAGGCCTACGTATATTTTGGTTTCAGTCATTTCACTTGTCCTAATTATCAAATATCCCTTGTGAACATATCTTTCGGCCTTATGCCGTTTTTCCTGGATGTGCGGTTCCAGTTGGTATTGGCTATCCATACATACAACCACCGCGGGAAGGCAAACGGCTCAGCGTAAATGTCTGCCATAGCCTCTCCTTCTCGTCATCTGTAAGTGCCGGTCCGTAAAAGATGAATGTGAACGCTTTGTCCTCATCAAAACGTTTTTTGTGATGTGTTTCACCTTTTGTGATTTCAAACTGAGGGAGCACATACCCTGTTTTACAAAAGGACCCGCCTGTGAGGCGGGTCTTTATCCCTTGTTATTTATAGAATTCTTCGAAGAACTGAATGTTAGCCAGCATAGGTCTCAGCTCCCCGTTCTGCTCTTTCTTAATGACCTCTGCGATCCTGTCATTGACCGGCGTAGGCACTCCGTATTTACTGCCCCATTCGCATACCACTCCGTTGATGGCATCGACTTCACATGGTTTACCCTTCTGCAGATCCTGCAGCATCGATGGCACGATGCCGAAATGTTTTTTCATTGCTATCGGCACCAGTATTTCGGCGAACTTCTGCTTCACCTTATTATTGTAATCGAATAGTTTAGTTATGTCCTTGCCCTGTACAGGCGCGAATTCCACTCCGCCTGCCCGTGCCACATCTATGCACTCCTTCATGCACTTTACAGCGACCTTAGTCGCAGGCTTCCACCCTGCGACATCTCCGAAAGTGCCGCCAATGACAGTTCCAAGGCCGGAATATGTAGCGTTAATAAGGAGTTTGGACCAGCGTGCCCCGAGAAGATTGTCCTCGATATCAACAGGACACATGTGCTCAAGCACTTCCTTTACCTTGTTGAGACTTTCCGCGGAGATGCCCTTCATTCCTCCCATGTGGAACGACAGGCTGTCAGGGTCACTTGTGAGTTCACAGTTACCCGGCTCCGTCATCGTAGCACCCCATTCAACAGTGCATCCGATGGTCCTGTCTTCGCCTACGATTTCAGCTATGCCCGGTTCAGGAATACCGTTCTGCAGCGTTACTATCACACCGTCGTCTGCCAGCATAGGTTTGAGCATGGTGACGACTTCCGGATTGTGGAGCTGCTTGGTCATCAGAAAGATGATGTCGTAAGGTCCTTTCATCTGATCCGGAAGTATGGCGTTCACAGGTGTAGTGAAGTCCACCGTTCCTGAGATATGAGCGCCGTTTTTCTGCAGTGCTTCAACATGCTTAACATTGCGGTTAACGAGTTCGATCGGAAAACCGTTCTTCGTAAGATACGCTCCGAGTATGGTGCCGAGTGAGCCGGCGCCGTAAATTGCACACTTCATTCCGCCTACCTCCTTGTCCCCTGGTATTTTTACTCATCCTGAATGCCGTTGTATCTGAAGCCTATCATCGTAATATCGTCGAACTGATCAGCCTCACCAACGAAATCATCCTGACTGGCCTTGACTCCCTGAAGCAGGCCCTCCATGGAGCCATCCTTGAACATGTTCAAAGCATTCAGCGTGCGTTCAAGGCCGTATTCCTCTTCATTTATATTGATAGCATCCGGTATACCGTCCGTATAAACATACAGGCAGTCACCCGGATCCAGATGCAGCATGTAACTATCGTATGTCATGTCTTTCATTGCTCCGAGAGGAAGCCGGTGCTTATCCTTGAGGATCTCATACTCTTCGCCGTTTCTCATGATTGCCGGATACTCATGGCCTGCATTCAGGCACTTCATATCACCGGTTTTCAGATCGATTATGCCCATCCATACAGTCACGAACATGTTAAGTTCGTTTCCTTCACAGAGTTCGTTGTTGACCCTGTAGAATATCTCTTCCGGTTCATATCCGGATTCGGCAAGCCCTCTTATCGCAGTCTTGCTCCGCATCATGAACAGAGCAGCCGGGATTCCCTTATCTGATACATCGGCGATCACTAACGCCATTCTGTCCGGTCCTACAAAGAAGAAGTCGTAGAAGTCTCCGCCGACCTCTCTTGCCGGATCCATGGTTGCAAAGATCTCGAATCCTGTATGGTTGAAAGTGAAGTTTTTAGGGAGAGCTGCATCCTGTATGTTATGTGCCAGCATCAGCTCCTGTTCGATACGCTTCTTGGCTTCATCGATATATCCTTTCAGCGCATCTACCGTAAGATTGATGTCATCGGACAGCGAAGCAAATTCCGATGATGTATACACATTGACTTTTTCATTCAGATCGCCTTCCGTGATACGGTTGAGTGACCTGTTGACATTCAGCAGATTATCTACGACCATGTTCTGCACCAGCAGGGCTATCAGTACGTAGATAACAGTAAAGAACAATATATCCGCCAGCATGGTCTCGTATGCCTGGATATCACGCATTACATAGACTTCCCCTTTCGGGATCTGGGTAAAGACAGTAAGGCCTTCATCTGTGACCCTGATCATACATAATGACTCTTCCCCGAATATATCAGCGGAAAAGAACTCTTTCGAATTATGACTGTTTATAAGATCTTCGATTTTCTTATTATAATACTTGTCGAACTGGGTACCTGCGACCAGCGCTCCTTTCTCATCGAGCACAGCAAATGTACCCTCCAGTCCTACAAAATGCGTATAATTCTTTGTGTGACCGCCGCGTTCACGTATCCATGTGACTGAATTCCCTATATCACTTGACGCAGCTGCAAGATCGAGCTTTGCCTCCTGTAATACAGCTGCCGTCTGCATGGAATAGTTGAATCCGAAGTTGGCCAGCAGAACAAAGACGGTAACACCGAACATCCACGTCTGGAACCTGTTTGATACAGGCACTTCTTCAGGAGATATTGATGTCCATGGGCTGTGAAGCTCTCCAAGGCTCTTCTTTATTATGAGCGAGCAGAGCATGAGTCCTATGCCGCTGAAAAGAATCATCGGCACGGAGCATGTCCTGACGACAGTGAAGGCCATCCGCATGTCATCTCTATGTGTAAGAAAGACGACATACATATGGAAGACCTCGATAACAGCTCCCATGAAGAATGCGTAGCCGATCGATGGCTTTTTCCCTTTGAAAATGAATTTATTGAGAAAAGTTGCGAAAAAGCCGGCCATACATGTGGAAACACTGCACGCAACAGTCGTATAGGCCCCGATTTCAAAGTATCTGCCTACTATATAACGCTCTATGCCGCCTATCAGTCCCGCGATTATACCGGATACCGGATCGAAAAACAGTCCTGCTGCCATAGGTCCGAGATCGCGCATATTGAGCACCATATCTCCGTAGTCTATTCCGAAATGGGTAGAAAAAACTGAAATGATACCATAAAGAAAGCCCAGGCCTATCTTGTCTCCGACACTGAGGTCCCTGTCCCTGACTGATTTCCACAGCAAAAATGTCAGCGCCACATAAGCAAGTGTGATCAATGACATTTTAGCGGCCATTCCAAGCGTTACTGCAATCATCTCCTGATTAAATCCCTGTCCTTTTATTGTTCGAGGATGCGGACTTCCCTGATGAAGAAGTCCGTACCCTCAATTATATCTTTGTCGAAACTGCCGCACTCCGGGCAAAGCCCTTTGTTGACAACTATCGGGAATTCCGTCCCGCAATTGCGGCAGCATCCTATGGCCTTTATCCTTTCTATGATGAGCTCCGAGCCCCTCAGAAAATCATAATCGTCAGATATGACCTCGTATCCGTCCTGGAGAAACTCTGGTATCACGGATGTGGCCTCACCGACCTCGATCACTATCGCATCGACATGATCGAGGCCGTTTTCTTCTACTACTTTTCCGACTTTGTCTACGACGCCGTAAAGAAGCGTTAATTCATGCATCTGTCAGTGCTCCTTTAACGTTTGCCTGCGTCGCCTCTGCTGTTATCTTCCTTGATGAATTTCTTGACGGCGATCTTCATTTCGCGGTTCTTGCGGTAATTCTCAACATAATTCTTACGGAAGCGGATCGAGTGGATCGGCTCGTTGAATTTCTTGATGAGATGGATAGCGTCGAATTTGCATCTTGTTGTGCAGACACCGCATCCGATGCATCTGTTCTGGTCTACCTTTGTAGCTCCGCATCCGAGGCAGCGTGCTGTCTCAGCCTTGAGCTGCTCCTCTGTGAAAGTAAGGCTTTCATTGCGCTTTGTACCCACCTTGGATGCATCTACCTTAGGGATCTGACGCTTTATATTGTCCCAGCTGATGTGATTGAAGTCGAGATCGGACTTGTCGAGCGCCGTGTACTCTCTCTTATCTCTTGCGAGAGTCAGGCTGTGGCCAGGCCATACGAAGCGGTTGATGGAGATGGAAGCCTCTTTGCCTGCTGCGATGGCATCGATGCAGAACTTCTGTCCTGTGTAGATATCTCCGCCTGCAAAGATGTCAGGCTCGCTTGTCTGGTATGTCAGAGGATCTGCGATAACAAGACCTCTCCTGTCTGTCTCTACATTTACGCCTGTAAGCAGCTTGCCCCAGTCAGGTCTCTGTCCGATGCAGTAAAGCACCATCTGGCATCTTGCTTCTTCCGTGACGCTGTCGTCAAACTTCGGATCAAATCTGCCTTCCTCGTTCTTGACACTGATGCACTTGCGGAACTTAATGCCCTTGACTCTTCCGTCCTTTGTTGTGGCAATCTCAGTCTGTCCCCAGCCATCGTGGATCGTGATGCCGTCTTCCTTGCAGTATGCCTGGTCTTCTTCGCCCATAGGCATTTCGTCATATGACTCAAGACAGTAGAGGTCGACCTTCTTTGCGCCGTATCTCTTGGCTGTACGAGCTACGTCAGCTCCGATGCTTCCGCCGCCGATTACTACTACATTACCGCTGAGTTCTACGTCATTGCCGCGGTTGATGTCCTTCAGGAGCTCAACGCCTGCAACTACGCCCTTGGCGTCGTCGCCCGGGATGCCGAGCTTACCGCAGTTCTGGAGTCCGATACCGAGGTAAAACGCCTCGAATCCCTGCTCACGGAGCTCAGGAATGGTAACGTCTGTACCGACTTCCACTCCGCACTTGAATTCAACTCCGAGTGCTCTCAGTACATCGATCTCGGCCTCGACTACGTCCTTCTCAAGTCTGAACGCAGGAATGCCGTTTACGAGCATGCCTCCCGGCCTCTTTTCTTTTTCAAATACAGTTACTTTATATCCGCCTGCTGCCAGATAGTAAGCACAGGATATTCCTGCCGGACCGGAACCGATGACTGCGATCTTCTTGTCATGATCCCAGAGCTTTCTAGGAATGAACCTCTTTGAAGCTTCGATCTCTCTGTCGGCGATGAATCTCTTTACCTCATCGATGGCTACAGCCTGATCGATCTCGCCTCTTGTGCACTCGTTCTCGCAGTTATGCGGGCAGATGCGTCCGCAGACTGCAGGCAGCGGGTTCTCTTTTTTGATAAGCTCAAGGGCTTCCATGTACTTGCCCTGAGCGGCCAGTCTTATATATCCCTGAATAGCGATGTGTGCCGGGCATGTGGTCTTGCATGGCGATGTTCCGGTCTCAACCACGTTCTTTCTGTGGTCTCTGTAATCGGCATCGTATCTTTCCGGGCCCCACTCCTGCTCATCAGGGAGCTCTGTCGGGATCTGAACGATAGGTGTCTTTGAGCAGATCTTCTGTCCGAGTTTGAGAGCGTTGTTTGCGCATGTTTCTACGCACTGTCCGCATGCCACGCACTTTGATTCATCGATCTCAGCTACGTAATTGCTGCGGACCATGTTAGGTGCTCCGTAGTAGGTGGCGCTTCCGATAGCCATGCAGCTCTGCGGCTGGCAGTTGCAGATAGCGAACGAGATTCCGCTCTCAAGCGTTGTTATCTGATGTACACAGCCAAGCGCTTCGGTTCTCTCAAGGTGCTCATATACCTGCTCCTTTGTGAGCTTCTCCCCGCGGCCGTGTCTGATCATGGTCTCTGCGAGCAGACCCATGTAAATGCACATTCCGTCTTCGAGATCTCCGGTTCCCTCTCCCATGATCCGGCGGACCCTGCGGCACTGGCACGGTACTCTGCAGAAAGCTCCTCCGAGTGTTGTCTCGATCAGGGTACTGAGCCTGTCCATTGTCATGACCTTTGTATCTGCAGGAAGCGCGCTCTCAACCGGAACAACTCTCATGATTCCGACGCCCATAGGCATCGATGCAGCGACCTGGCCATAGGACTCAAACGCATGTCTCTGGAATAAGTATGAGATCTCAGGATGTGATTCATTGTACTCATTGCTTCTGGCCAGCTGGAACTCAAAGATTCCAGGTGCGAACGGCACCAGCAGATATATTTTGGCTCCGCCCTTTCCGAGCTTCACATCCATGAAATAAGCCTTTTCTGCACAGCCCTCAAGGATGCGTTTGACCTTATCTGCAGGCATGCCAGTTTTCTTTGCCAGGCCTTTTGCGGTAGAAGGCATGACGAGTTTCATCTCGCTCATGACCGCAAGCTCGTCATCGGTCAGCAAGTAATCGAGCAGCTGATACTCCGCGCATTCCGGAGTGATCTTCAGCTCACCCTTGTTCGCCATTTCGGTTGCAAGCCTTATAAGCTTGTCTTTTCTGGTTTCCATTATTCTCTCCCTCTCAACAATTTGCTGTTTATCATGCACTTTTTGCGTCCTTGCATTGCGTGCATACCTGGTAAAATTGTATCACATACAATAAAAAAAGACTCGGAGAATTTGCACTATCCGAGACTAAAAATGTCAGCTTGGTTTCCTGAAATACTCCGTCACGAAGCTGTTTCATATGCTAATAAATTTTTTCTATATCTTCACGGGATATACCGTTTTCAGCGCAGAAGCCCTCGAGCTGGGCCGGTGATTTTATCAGCATCAGTTCAAGCAGCTGGCCGGTACTGCGCTCCTTTGCGCAGAGGACCTGCTCACCGGTGCATATGCTGCACCTGAGCACAGGATCATAGTCGCCCTGCGGCATCTTCGGATATTCAATTTTCTTTTTGCTGAACAACCCCATAGCTTATCCTCCCGTCCTGTGCTTAAGTAAACCGTTACACCTATGTTTGTATTATAAACCTTTTTTACTATTGCTTTTGCGCATTTTTCGAGCATATGTCAGCGCCTGCTTCAGAGCAGACTCCTTTTCAATGCCTGCAAGCCTAAGCTTATGAGCATATGCAAGTATCTCACCGAAATCCTCACCGGGATCGAGCCCTGCCTCTATGAGATCACGCCCCATCACATATGGCTTTGCCATAGTATCCTCATATAATCTGAGCCTTTCAAGCAGGAACTCCTTATCCCCCGAGAATGCATCCTTTCCGGAGACAACAGGTTTGTCGGCCTCCGCGAACCAGATGAGATCTGCCGGAGCAGCAGCCGCATCGAACATCCTGTTGGTGGATTTCATCACGGGCTTGGAATATGCCAGGACGTTAGGTCTCATGTGAAGAGGTACCATGTTAAATACGTAGTCCTTGATATCCTTCTCGTTAGTTAAGCGCCCTACAAAAGCTTCCACGAGAGGCATGCCCTTCTCTTCGTGTTCATAAGCATGAATGCGGCCGTTCTTTTCTTCCGTCGTAACTATCTTGCCAAGATCGTGAGTCAGTGCAAGCAGCATGAAGCTGTATGGATCCGATACACGGTCTCTGAACGCCGCTGCCCTGTCTATGACCTCCATGGTGTGTGTCCACACATCGCCTTCTGGATGGAAGATGGGATCCTGCTCCAGCCCTATGGTCTGTTTCAGCTCCGGGAACCAGACATCGAGCTGATCCATGGTGCGCAGTGATTCAAAGAAGATGGACGGCCTGTCAGCCTTCAGAAAAGCTTTTTTCAGCTCCTCTTCAACTCTCTCCTTTGAAAGAGTCGACAGGTCAATGCCGCGGCAAAGCCCGATTGTGTCAGGTGCTATGGTGAAGCTGAATCTCGCCGCGAACTGCGCTCCGCGCAGTACCCTCAGAGGGTCCTCGATGAAGGTCTCCGGATCGATGTGCCGTATGACCCCTTCATCGAGGTCGCGGCGTCCGCCGAAATGATCGACGAGTTCGCCGGTCAGCACGTCCTCCATCATCGAATTTACTGTAAAATCACGGCGCCTCGCCGCTTCGCGCGTTCCGATATACGGATCCACCTCCACATCAAAGTCCCTGTGACCGGTCCCGGTCGCGCGCTCGCGCCTCGGCATTGCTATGTCAATGTCTTCGCCTTTCAGGGCGAAGACTCCGAAGCTCTTTCCGAAAGTCAGCGGCTCCCCGATCATTTCAAGGATATTAAAGAGCGCCTGCGGCTCTATTCCGTGTACCTCGATATCCACATCCTTATTGTCGATGCCGAGCAATTTGTCCCGTACAAATCCGCCGACATAGAATGTCCTCCCGCCGGCTTCACGCACATATTCAGCTATCCGCTCCGCAAGGCTATTCTTCATCACTCTCCATGTCCCTTGCACGGGAGTCGCCCCAGACCATGTCATATATCAGGGGATCGCGTATAAGGTGTTTCCACGCCGTGTATGTAGCCCGCACGAAACGCTCATCGAGCTCCGTCTCTTCCTCTATCATGGGGCACGCATAAGGCAGGTCGTAGTCATTGAAAACCATCTGCAGAGTGCCGTCTTCATCCAGGTGTGGGAGCAACGGAAAACTTCTGCACTGTATTGGTCTCATATGCCTCGGGCAATGCGGAGGTGTTTTGCATTTAACAAAATAAATCTTGCCCTTCCATGACCCCGGAAGTTCATACTCATCAGTGCTGAGAGATTCCCAGGTGAGCCAGTCGGCATGTCTGTCGTGTATCTTCTCCTCGCCCGGCAGCAGCATAATGCCCATGTCTTCATCTGCATATGCCGCATTACAGCAGGCGGCACCGCAAATCGTACCGCAGTCGAACGGCACGGGTGATACCCTGTCGAGCAGTCTGTATATAGCTTTGTATGTACGTCTTCTCGTAACGCCTTTGATCATTTATATCTCTCCGCCTGGCGTTCGATCTCCGCCTTTATCTGCTTCACCACATTGTCAGGCGCAACTACCCTGACATCTCCGTCTATACCCATGACCCAGCCGAAAAACTGCTTGCTGACTGCCACCGTGACAGTTGTCCGGAAATGGTCTTCATCAACAGGAGCAATGATTATGTCCTTGCCGAAGCGGTCGATGAACACGCTCACCAGTCGGTTCTCCGCCTCGATGGTGACTTTTGTCTCATCACCTGCAAACATTCCGAACAGCGTGTTGGTGTAATGTGCGATATTGAACTTCCTGAATGCCTCATGACCTTCGCGCTTTTCGTCGAGTATCCCGATCTGTGTCATCTTGTCGACACGGTAATGAATGATAGTCTCGTGCTTCGAGTCGTAGGCTACCAGATAATACTTTTCGTCGTCCCACATGAGAGCCCATGGACTAAGCCGGTACCACTTGCCGTCATAGCGCGGTTCCATTTCCTTTTTGAGATTCCAGTCAAAGTACTTGAACCGTATCTGCCTGTCTTCACCGATAGCCGCATGTATCTTGTCCACGTTATAGTAGATGCTCTCATTCATGGTCTTCACACGGCCGGAAATTATCACCTGCCTGTGGAGCTGCGAGCCCTCATACTTGCTGACCAGAGATTCAAGCTTTTTTATAAGCTGGCCGGATTTCTTGTCAGTGATGAACTTTGCCGACTGTACTGAATCTACGAGCAGCTTGAGCTCCGGAAGTTCAAAGTCCCTGCTGCCAAGGTAATAGTAAAAGTTGCGTCCATCCTTTTCCGAGATTATGTCAAGCCCAAACCTGCGCAATTCCTCGAAATCCTGATAAAGAGTCTTTCGGTCAGCGTTGACTCCGTCGGCTGCAAGCTTCGATATTATTTCAGGCATTGTAAGCTTGTGAGCATCGTCCGTCTCACGCGAAAAGAGCTGCACAAGGTACAGCATCTTCAGTTTCTGGTTTTCACCTTTTCGCTCTGCCATTGAAGTGCTCCGCTATTTGATAAGACCAGCTTTTTTTGCCTCTTCGATGATCTTCGGAAAATCTGCGAGCGAGACCTCTACATCATGGTTCTTTACAAACCCCATGAATTCTCCGATCGTGATCTTCTGATCCGCAAGGATCCCGTCTACTTCTTTCTTCAGTTCAGGGTCAGTATCATACTGCCTGATGAGTTCTTCTACAGTTGCCATCTCATTCTCCTTTCATTATGTGTTCCAATAGCCCTTCACAGCCTTCGGACACATCGCGCCAGGTGGCGTCAAAGTTTCCCGTGTACCACGGGTCGGCGACCTCGTTCCCCGCCCTGTCAGTATAGTCGAGCAGAAGGCTGATTTTTCCGTCAGGGTCTCCTCCCGTGATCCTTTTAATATTCCTTATATTATTGTAATCCATGCAGATGATCATGTCGAAGCGGTCATAGTCACCCCTTGTCATCTGCCATGCCCTGTGGTTTCCGAGCGGTATTCCTTTTTCCGTAAGCTTTCTTCTCGCAGGCGGATATACCGGATTGCCGATCTCCTCGCGGCTGGTCGCAGCAGAATCGATCACAAAGTTATCAGCGATTCCCCTCTTGCGCACAATATCCTTCAGCACGTATTCAGCCATCGGGCTGCGGCAAATATTTCCATGACATACAAAAAGTATTTTTTTCATTTCCCTTCCTGACCATTTCCGACGACACTGATTATGTGATCAAAGTTCGTTCCGCTTATCTCATACACATCTGTGATCCCGTGCAGCGTTTCCATGTCCGCACGCCTGCAGAACTTCAGTATACGTTCAGCCTGTCCGGCGCATTCTTCTCCGTCCTTATAGCAGGTGCCTTTTTCAGGAGCATAGCTGACCGGCCATTGCCTGAATGTATCCGGGTCTACATAGATGTCGATATACTTGCCGTGGAAGCTGATGTCGAACCAGTCCGTACCGAATGAATAGGCTCCGCCCTCGAGGGTACCGTCTTTCAGGAAACATTCCCTGGCAAAGTAACAGTTGTCGGGCTCGCTGAAACCTATCTTTACATACTTGTCCTTTCTTGTGGTGAACCATGCCCCGCCGCTTCTTATTTTTTCGATCATTTCGCTTTTGACCGCTTCTTTTTTGCTGCTCATGACCTCGCCCCCAACCTGCTTTTCATGTAATCGCTATGCCTGTATTTTACCATACTGTGAGGCTGTGAATATATGCTATACTCACATTAACAGGAGGTGAACAATTATGCTTAACAAGTTTTGCAAGAAGCCCCTTTATGAGATAACAAGAACCATGGCAAACGTGGCTATGGGCGCCGAAAAGGCAGACATGGTCATCAAAAATGCCCGACTGGTAAACGTCTGTACCGCTGAGATCCAGGAAGGGATCGACGTGGCTATAGCTGAAGGCCGTATCGCACTCGTTGGCGACGCCTCGCACTGCATCGGTGACAACACAAAGATAATCGACGCAACGGGCCAGTACATCGCACCGGGATTCATGGATGCGCACATCCATGTAGAATCCGCCATGATCACCGTCACGGAATACGCACGCGCCGTAGTGCCTCATGGAACGACAGGAATCTTCATGGATCCGCACGAGATATGCAATGTCTGCGGACCTGAAGGCGTGAAGGCCATGATAGAAGACGGTAAGAGAGTTCCTCTCAAGGCAATGGCAAATGTTCCGTCATGCGTACCTGCAGTGGCGGGATTCGAGGACACCGGCTCGCATATCGGTCCTGAAGAGGTCCGCGAGATGATGACATGGGACGGCATCATGGGTCTCGGAGAGATGATGAACTTCCCGGGCGTGATCTACGGAGATCCTAATGTCCATGGTGAGCTTGCCGAGACGCTCAAGGCCGACCAGGTAGTAACCGGCCACTACTCAGTGCCTGAGACAGGTCCGGGACTCAACGCATTTATCGCTTCCGGCGTAAGGTGCTGCCACGAATCGACACGTGCCGAAGATGTGCTCGAGAAGATGCGCCACGGCATGTATGCACTGATGCGCTACGGAAGTGCATGGCACGACATGCCGGTAATTATACGTGCGATACTCGATAACAATGTTGAAGACCGTTTCGCCTGCCTCATCTCTGACGATACGCATCCTGACACGCTCATAAGCGACGGCCACCTCGACCACATCGTTAGATGTGCAGTTAAGGAAGGTCTTGATCCGATAAAGGCTATTCAGTATGTAACCATCAACCCGGCTACCTGCTTCCGCATGGATCATGAGATGGGAAGCATCACACCGGGCAAGTGCGCAGACATCGTGTTCTTTGATGACCTGAACGATATTCAGATCACCCGCACTATAATCGACGGAGATGTCGTTGCAGAAAACGGTGAGATGACAATAGATATCGGCAAATCGGACTTCCCTGATTCCGTCTACAACACGATGCATGTCGGATACGAAATCACGCCTGACAGCTTTAAGATCGCAGCACCTGAAGGTGCCGGAGACAGCGTAAAGACCCGCGTTATTGAGATCATCCCTAACCGAGTCGGAAACTACGAGAGGATCATGGATCTGAAGGTAAAAGACGGATTCGTCGAAGCCGATGCAGACAATGACATCATGAAGATGGCCGTATTTGAACGTCATCATGAGACAGGCACCAAAGGCTGCGGATTCCTGAAAGGATTCGGATTCAAAAAGGGCGCGATGGCTCAGACCGTTTCGCACGACGCACACAACCTGCTCGTTGCCGGAACCAATGACGAGGACATGGCTCTCGCCGCCAACACTCTCGTGGAATGCGGAGGCGGAATGTGCGCTGTAGCAGACGGAAAAGTGCTGGCACTCGTACCGCTGCCGATCGCAGGCCTGATGAACGACCAGCCTGTAGAAGAAGTTGCTGACCTTATCAGCAAGCTCGATGCCGCATGGAAAGAGATGGGCTGTGTTATCAACTCGCCGTACATGACCATGGCTCTGATACCTCTGGCATGCCTGCCTGAGCTGAGACTCACAAACCGCGGACTGGTCGACTGCCGTACGTTCCAGTTTGTCGATCTGTTTGTCGGGTAAGGACTCTCAGCAAGCAGTATAATCAACGATCGAGTAGGGGCTAACTTGTAGCCCCTCTCACACCACCGTACGTGCCGTTCGGCATACGGCGGTTCAACCCAATAAGTAGTAATCTACACAGCTTAGAAGTCCTCGCCTTGCGAGGATTTCTTTGCTGATGGCCTTACA
>JAFWMD010000032.1 GCA_017510725.1 Mogibacterium sp.
AAAACCCTCGCTTATATATTAAGAATCGCAATTTGCAGAGGCATATGATAATGAAGGACTTTAGCAAAGCAACAAAGATTGGAATGATTATCATGATAATTGCCGGAATTGTCATGGCGATCCTAGTTGTAGTGAGTGAACCCGTTCCGGATCTGATTGCATGGATATTCTTTGCGGGGTTAGCCATATCGATTGCCTCCGCACTTTTCACTAGGAGTCGTTGACAAATTCCATTTTGTTGACTTGATGAGCTAATTACCGGAGAAAAGAAACACACAAAAGTAGAAATATGGCTATTACAATTTTCAACAGGGCACTTCTATACAGTGATACAAGCGCAGAAGAAACTGCAAAAGTATGGTCGGCTTTGCGGAAGGCTGGCATCGAGTACGAAGTATGTACTAAACACAACTCGGGTGCTACGAGCATAAACAGCGGCAGGCTTGGACACAGTAAGGATCTCATTAATTCTATGTGGGGCGGTCAATACTATGGAGATACATATAGCTATGAGGTGTGGGTCAAAAAAACAGACCTTGCTAAAGCAAAAGATGTGATAAAAGGATAATACCAGTTTACTGATATTGAGGAAATCGACCCGGTTGGATAATGTTCAGATCTACGGCTGAGTCCGCAAATGAGTCTGCAGTGGAATGCTTGCGGTATTTTGTACCTATGGTCTTAGACTCATACCGCAAGT
Organism: Mogibacterium sp.; assembly: GCA_017510725.1. Classification (GTDB taxonomy): domain Bacteria; phylum Bacillota; class Clostridia; order Peptostreptococcales; family Anaerovoracaceae; genus Crickella. The sequence continues at coordinate 701 of JAFWMD010000032.1, forward strand.
GGTTCAGAGAATAAGCTATGGTTATGTCTATATGGATGTAGCCATAGTTTTTTTATGCAATATTTAACACCTGGTGTTTTAGCTTCATTTAAGGAATGCGGGATACAATCCAGTCATAATCAGGTAAAGACTATACAGAGTGCAGTCCTTAAAGGATGGTGGATACTGTGAAACTGAAACACAAATTAATACTTGACGGAATACTCCTGGTGCTGCTTTTAGTGCTGACGAACTATCATCTGACTGGCAGGCTGATACATGAACTCCTGGGAATGGTGATGCTGGCAGGCTTTCTTGTTCATGCTTACATAAACAGAAGATACTATGGAAAGATGATCAAAGTAATCAGAAGTGGCAGTGGAAATTTCAAGAACAAGACAGCATTTACGATCAATATGATCCTTCCTATAGTTTCTGCACTGATGCTGGTAAGTTCGCTTGCGATATCACAGGAGCTGCTCCCTGGATTAGCCGGAGTGTTCAAAAGTGATCTGTGGGTACCGATACATATAGTATGCGCGGTAGTGCTTCTTATATGTGTATTTATCCATGTATGCCTACACGCAAAAATGATAAGTGCGTTCATCGGGCAGTATGCTGACAGCTCTGCTCTGCAGAGAATGAGAAGCGTCGGGATGAGAGTAATGGCATTTTTGTTTGCACTTCTGGTAGTAAAGAGCAGCTTCAGCAACATGGCTGACGCAGCAAGTCTTCTGCCTTCTGCAAACAGGAATCAAAGCGAATTTGATCCGGGCAGCAGTAAGCAGAACAATGAGCTGATCATAGAAAACAATGATACAAGTGATCAGGATGGTTACGTGATAGAGATGGAGCCAGAGCCGGAACCTGAAGAAACAATATCTCTTGAAGACTACCTTGGTTCGCTGTTCTGCAGCGGGTGCGGAAGGTACTGCAGCCTGCTGACACCAAGATGTGGCAAGGGAGAGAATCAGGCGTCACAGGCAGCTGAAGAATACTATGAAATTTACAACGGGCAGTCCGTATAAAACGAAAGGAGAATCAGACAATGGAAGAAAACAAAGAAATCATTGAGCAGACAGCCTTGACTCCGGAGGAAAAAACAGAGCAGATCAGTATTGATGAGTCTGAGGAACTACTTGTAGAACCTGATAATAGGCCAGGAAAACTGAAAAAAGAGAAGTTGATTTCATGGGGTGAAAAAAGCGTAACAAGAAAATTCGTGGTAATGGCACTGGCGGCAGCTGTCCTGCTGAACGCTGCTGTGACTTCAGGAATAACCGGAGCGTTATTAAAGAAACAGACTGCGGAGATATCCGGCATGAGCGGAAAAGGGCATGCAAGAAGTGAAATGCGTTTTGACAAAAACCGGAAAGGCCAGGGTAAAAAGACACCGTCTGAAAACAATACGAATACTGAACAGAATCAGGAGCAGGCATCAAATGTATCTATAGGAATTATCATCAAAGAAGATTCAGGGGTCATAGTTTCTCAGGTTACAGGAGATAAAGCAAAGAACGCCGGTTTCAAAGAGGGCGACAAGATCGTTTCTGTAGAAGGCAAAAGTGTCACCACCGGCAACGATTTGATATCCGAAGTACAGTCTCACAAAGCCGGAGATATTATAACAGTGACTGTTGAACGCGACGGGCAAAACATTGAGATCAAAACGGAACTCGAATAGAATGACTTAGCCGGGTAAAGTTCAAACATACGGCTGAATCCGCAATTGCGACTGAATAACGGCTTTGCTATACTTCTTTTCATGAAAGAATTCAGATTCGCAATTAAAAACACTATACCGATTTTCTTTACTTATTTATTTATCGGCATTGCTTTCGGGATCCTCATGAGCGATGCCGGTTATGGTGTGTTACTGTCCACGGCTTCCGCCTTTTTCATTTTTGCCGGATCTATGCAGATAGTGATGGTTCCGATGATGACGTCCGGAGCGTCTCTGATTTCAATTGCGATAATGACATTTTTCATCAACGCGCGACACTTGTTTTATGGTATTGGCTTTATCGAACAATTTCGCAATATGGGATGGAAAAAACCTTATATGATCCTCACGCTTACTGATGAAACATATTCCATGTTATGCTCCGTGCAGTATGACCCCGGGCTTGATAAAAACAAGGCTGCTTTTCTGATTTCTTTTCTTGATCATATGTATTGGGTCTTCGGCTGTTTTCTGGGCTCATGCGCCGGACAGTTCCTTGATTTTGATATGGAAGGTATAATCTTCTCTGCCACAGCCTTTTTCCTGGTGGTCGTTGTCAATCAATGGCGTCAGCAGCGTTCCAAGCTTCCTTTTTTTGTGACAGTAGTCTGCTCTGCTGTATTCCTTCTTTTGCTCGGCAAGGATTATTTTATAATACCGACATTGATAGCCTGCCTCTTATCGCTGATGCTTCTTCGAAGGTCAATTGAGACCGGGGAGGTTTCAGATGACGAATAGTGTTTTTTATCCAATAGCGGTCATAGCTGTAACAGCTCTTGTAACATGGTTCCTCAGGGCTTTTCCGTTTCTTGTTTTCGGCAACAGGCCATTACCTGAAATGGTCCATTATCTGGGGAAGGTTTTGCCCCCTGCTATAATGACAGTACTTGTTATATACTGCCTTCGCGAAACCTCTTTTGTCCAATATCCTTTCGGGATACCTGAAATCATCTCAAGTCTTCTGGTGATCATTCTTCAGTGGATCCGCGGGAATATGTACCTTTCGATCGTGACCGGGACCGTTTGCTATATGATCCTGATTCATATTTTCTGAGGTTATCTTTTGCCGAGTTCCTCAAGAGTTTCTCCGAACAGACGGCAGAGCTCCCTCATCACTTCTTACCGCAATAATGGCAGGAACCGCCGAGGAGGTCGCTTTCCGCGAAGTCGGTATCTCATATCTGGCAAGGCAGTGGAAAGACGAAAACAAGATAATCCTGATGGCAATAATCCCTGCAGTGGCATTTGGACTGATACACGTGACGAATTCTGTTACGAGCATGGGCTTTTCGGCTGCTCTGACTCAGGCTCTGATGGCTTTATTCATAGGAGTATTCTTCTCAGCTGTTTATTTAAGGACCGGTAATATCTGGCCGATCATACTGTGCCATTCGATGCATGACATTTTGGCATCCAGTGCAGCCGTAAATGAGGAGGCTCTGGGAATTGAGTTCCCGGACTGGTTCATTCCGGTACTGGGAGTATTTGAGGGATTGCTGTTCGTCTGTGGTCTCTACATGCTGCGCAAATCCAAGAGAGCTGAGATAATTGCACTTTGGAACCATAGGTGGAGCAGTGATACCAGTGCAGCCGAAAAGGAGTAATCTGAAAAGAAAAGCACGAAGTTATTCAAAGGTCACGCATGTGACCTTTTTACTTTGCTGAAAATGATAAACCCGTGTCCGGGAAAACAGGAGTTCCTGCTGTATATTTGTGACTTTGTCACGGTATGGCGGGGCATGAATTTATATAATGGGCATATAAGAGCAGGTTTACAAACAGGGATTGAAGCAGATATAGAGGAGACAGAGAACCGTCCCCTGTCTCCGGAAAGGATCAGCCATGAAAAAGATAGTGATAGTAGGCGGCGTTGCCGGCGGTGCCAGCTGTGCTGCAAGACTGAGAAGACTCGATGAGGAAGCGCATATCGTTCTTATGGAACGAGGCGAATATATTTCGTATGCAAACTGCGGATTGCCTTATCATATCGGGGATGTGATCAAGTCCCGCGAGTCTTTGCTGGTTTCCACACCTGAGATGATGAAGGACAGATTCAGGATAGATGTCCGCACAGGCAATGAGGTCATTTCAATAAACCGCAAAGGAAAGTCTGTCAGAGTAAGGACCGGGGACGGGCAGGAGTACGATGAGCCATATGATGAGCTGGTGCTCTCGACAGGATCATCCCCACTCAAACCAAAGATCCCGGGTATCGAGTCGGAGCTCATACAGACGCTCTGGACAGTGCCTGATACCGACAGGATCCGGGGGATGGCGCTCAAGGGCAATATCAGTACAGCAGCTGTCATAGGCGGCGGTTTCATTGGACTTGAGGTAGCGGAGAATCTTCACAGGGCAGGCCTCAGGACGGTGCTGGTCGAAGCTGCTGATCAGGTAATGCCTCCGGTCGACCGGGAACTGGCTCAGCTGCTTCATGAGCATATTACAGACCAGGGAGTAGAATTACACCTTGGCGACGGAGTAGCTTCATTCAAGGAGATCACGGAGGACGGAAAGAAGAAAATCCGTATCACTCTCGCTAGCGGCAAAACCGTTGTCACTGAGTTCGTAGTACTTTCTATCGGTCTCCGTCCTAACAGTCAGCTTGCAAAGGATGCGGGCCTTGAATTGAATGAAAAGGGCGGTGTCCGCGTCGACAGGCTCATGCGCACATCAGACGAAAGTATATACGCGGTCGGAGATATAGCTGAGATCGAAGACTTTACGACGGGAGACAGGATGCAGTACCAGCTGGCGGGTCCGGCGAATAAGGAGGGCCGCATAGCTGCCAACAACATATGCGGTGCTGCTGAGGAATACGGGGGAACCCAGGGAACATCCATTGCAAAGGTCTGGGATCTGGCGGTCGGCATGACAGGTAAAAGCGAGAAGGCTTTGGCCGCTGCCGGCAAGGTAAAGGGCAAGGATTATGACACCATAATCATAACCCAGAATCATCATGCCGGTTACTATCCGGGCGCGCAGCCTCTTACAATCAAGGTTATATTCACACATGATGGGAGCAGGATACTTGGAGCACAGATAGTCGGTGCGGAAGGAGTCGACAAGAGGATAGACGTAATCTCCACTGCAGCAAGACTCGGCGCGAAGGCAACTGATCTGGCAAAACTCGAGCTTACTTACGCTCCTCCGTATTCATCAGCCAAGGACCCGGTGAACATGGCAGGATTTGTCATCAGGAATGTACTCGACGGACTTGTGAAATTCGCGGAGTGGGACGTATTGGAGTCCGGCGGGGAGATACAGGTGCTGGATGTACGTGAAGACGCTGAAAGAATGGCATTCGAGCTGCCTGGTTCGATCAATATACCTCTCGGCAGACTCAGAGACCGCATGAATGAGCTCGATACGCGCAAGCCTGTAGTAGTGTTTTGCTCGATAGGAGTCAGATCATATTCTGCGGCAAGAGTGCTGATGCAGAATGGGTTCGAGGATGTTCGGGTTTATCCGGCCGGAACCAGATTCTACAGGTCCACGCACTATGAAAATTTTACACAAATCCCTGAATCTACAGAGAATGGAGGTCCGGTCATGTCCACAGACAAAACAGCGATGAACAGTGCGGCAAGTGCAGATATCAGCATGAGGCTCGACTGCAGCGGGATGCAGTGCCCGGGGCCGATACTGAAGGTGTATGAAGGAATACAGAAACTGGAGGACGGGCAGACGCTCGAAGTGAGAGCATCCGATCCGGGTTTCGCAAAGGATGTCGTTGCGTGGTGCAGACGTACAGGAAACAGCCTGATCTATAACAGTAAAGAGGGCTTTGACTATGTTGCGAGGATCCGTAAGGGTACGGCGGACAATAAGCTATCTGCGCCGAATGTGCGGAACGCTGCGGCGGATCAGTCACCGATGGTCGTTAACAGCGGTAACGACGGCAAAACGATAATCGTCTTTTCGGGAGACATGGACAAAGTCATGGCCAGCTTTATAATAGCGAACGGAGCGGCGGCGCTCGGCAAGAAGGTCACGATGTTCTTCACCTTCTGGGGACTGTCCGTGCTGCGCAAGCCGGATAAAATGAAGGTCGACAAGTCGCCGATGGAGAAGATGTTCGGAGCGATGCTGCCTCGCGGAGCTGAAAAACTCAAGATCTCCAAGATGAATATGGGCGGCATGGGAACACTCATGATGAAGAAAATCATGAAGGACAAGAACGTCAATACTTTGGAAGAACTCATAAAGAGCGCAATGGACAACGGTGTTAAGATCGTGGCATGTACGATGAGCATGGATGTCATGGGCATCAAGCCGGAGGAGCTCATTGACGGAGTTGAACTCGGAGGAGTGGGATACTATCTGGGTGATGCAGAGGAGTCGAACGTGAACCTCTTCATATAAATAATGAGATACAGCAAAATGAGGAAGCGGCGGGCTTATAAACCTGCCGCTTCTTTGAGTTCGTCTCGTTTTTTTATTTCGATCGTGCCCCGGGAGAGCATGATCAAACCGTCATCGGCAAACCTTTTGAGCATCCTGCTCACTACTTCGCGTGCGCTGCCTATTGAGGAAGCGATCTGCTCGTGAGTAGTGCGGATCGTTCCGGAGCCCTGCTTTTCAGAAGTGTTGAGGAGGTAGATAGCCAGCCGTCTGTCTACACTGAAGAACAGTACCTGCTGGAGTGTCCACATGATATCTGAGAATCTGTGCAGCGCGATCTCCTGTGCAAAAACCTTGATATGAACGTTGTTATCTACGAGCTGTCTGAGTGTGCCTGCATCAGTCAGCAATAACTCGCAGTCAGTCTCCGCCTCGATGAACACGCTGAAGCTGATTGCATCTATTACACATGAGGCCGACAGTACACAATGCTCGCCTTCATGCAGCCTGTACAGAGTGATCTCGCGCCCCTCGTCAGATAGTATGTAAATCCTCAGGACGCCTTTGAGCATGTAGAACATCCCTTCACATCTGCGTCCCGGCTGGTGGATAAGGGTGCCGGATCCATATGAAAACTGTCTTGTTGCAGACATAAACAAATCCTGCTCATTTTCATCAAGATCTCCCCAGAATGGATATAACTTCTCATAGTCAACAATACCCATTGAACAACACCTCCTGTCGATATAGAGGATAACATTATAACACGTTGTCATTTTTTACAGAGGATTGAAAAATGAAATATGCAGATTTGAACCAAGATCGGAATGAATCTCCCGGACTGGTCAGTTGTATTTTTAACCGTTATAGAAGCAGGACTGTTCATCAGCGCTCTCTACATGCTGCGCAAATCCAATTTCCTCAAGAGTTTCTCCGAACAGACGGTAGAATATCCAGTCGTTCTTCTGTGTAGCGTTAAGCTTGAGATACAACTGGTTTGCCGGCTCGTTCCATTCGAGGCAGTGCCATTCGACCTTCTTGTATCCACGGCTTACCGCTATGCGGCAGAGCTCCCTCATCATGGCTTCGCCTATACCTTTGCCTCTGTATTCGGGCCTGACATAAAGGTTTTCAATGAACATGCCTTTGGCACCGAATATGGACGCGTAGTTATCGAGGAACATCGCGAATCCCACTTCTTTTCCGTCCGAGCTCGCGAACAGCGTCTCTATGTCCCTGTTTGCTATTGCCGTACGGATGTCTTCTTCTGTCGTTGTGATCTCATCCGGCAGCTTCTCATATTCCGCAAGTTCATTGATGAGCCCGACTATCATTCCGGCGTCATCGACTGTTCCGAGTCTGAATTGAATGTCCATTTTTTTCCCCTTTTTATATTCATGCCCATTATTCTTTTCGATTATACCATGGGGAGACAGGGTGGGGAGACAGGGGACGGTTCTCTGTTTCCTTTTTATTGACAGAAAAAAGGAACGAAAATATAATAACATATGTTACATTATGATGGAGAAGGACTTATGCCTAAGAAACCAACAACAACCAGAGAGGAAATGATAGAAGGTGCCTTCCTGCTGATCCGTAAGAACGGGTATGAAGCTTTTTCTGCGAGAAATCTGGCAGCTTTCCTGGGGTGTTCTACCCAGCCTGTCATGTATCAGTTCCCGAATCTGGAAGAGCTCAAGGAAATGGCATATCGGAGGGCTGATGGGTTTCACACTGAATACATCATGTCCGGGGAATCCCTGCTGGAAATCGGCCTGCGCTATATTCAGTTTGCCGCTGAAGAACCGTTTCTTTTCAGGTTTCTCTTTCAGTCGGGACGCTTCAGCGGACTTAGACTGGAAGATCTTATCCGCGCACCTGAAGTTGCTCCTATTCTGGGGGTGGCTGGCGATGAAGAGGGACTCACATTGGATGAGGCCGCTGCATATCTCGAACCGCTTTGTGTGGCTGTGCACGGATACGCAAGTCTTATCGCTAACAACGGGATGGATTATGATCCTGCAACGATAGAAAGATTGCTGACAACACTCGCTGAAGCAATCATAGGAAAGGATGAGAATCAATAATGAAGGTGATCTTATATGATCTGGATCGTCAATATGATGATATGATCGCGTCTAAATGTGATTACGCGCTGGCGGCAGACGGTAAATACGCCCCTTGTCAGGGGTGCTTCGGATGCTGGACAAAGCATCCGGCTGAATGCTTTATGAAGGACAAGCTGCAGCAAGTTTGCCGCATTATCGGTCAGGCAGATGAAATGGTGATAGTTACAGAAAACCTGTATGGCGGATACAGCGCAGCTGTCAAAAATGTGATGGACCGTGCGATCGGCAGTTCCACACCGTTCAGCACCTACCGCGGCAGGCAGATGCATCACACCCTGCGATACGGAAAACACGACCTCCTAAAGGTGGTCGTATACGGAGATATCACTGAAGCTGAAAAGAACACATTCCGCTGTCTCGCTGAGCGCAATGCTGTTAATGAGGGACATGAAAGATCTGAAGTTGTGTTTATAGAAGATCTCGCTGAGCTGGAGGGAGTATTATGAAAACAGTATTCATCAACTGCAGTCCTAAGAAAAGGTTCTGTGCTTCCCAATACTTTCTTTTTCTGCAGAGACTATTTGTGGGAGGGAAAAAAATAAGCGAAAAACTTCGCAGTCAGGCAGATCATGCCCGCATCCTCGATCAGGTGAAAGATGCGCAGGCAGTCGTGTTTTGCCTTCCGCTGTATGTTGACGGCGTCCCATCACATGTGCTTCAGTTCATGCAGGAGATGGAAACGTTCTGCAGGAAGAACGACCTTCACTTTAACGTTTATTGCATAGCTAACAACGGCTTTATTGAGGGGCGGCAGAATGAGCCTCTCATGCAGATCATTGAGAATTTCTGCGGCCGCGCAGGCTTGACCTGGGGAGGCGGAGTCGGTATCGGCGGCGGAGTGATGCTTAACGTGACACGGATAGTTTTCGAGATACAGATTGCCTTGCTGGCAGTGAACACCGTGCTGAGCGTCATACAGACCGGAATACTTTTCCCGAAGGATCTATGGATAAGCTTTGGCGAGAACGCTCTTCTTTTGCTGTTCTTCAACCTTGGCGCGCTGTTTTATTTCGCGCTTATGGGCAGAGCCATTCATAAAGGCGCCTGTTTTGGGAAAAAGTATACGCGGATACTGATTCCGTCATTCATTTTCATAGTTTTCGCGGATATCTTTTTCATCATAATTTCTCTGTTTGAGGGAGGCATATTCCGAGGCTGGCTGGCGAAAAAAGATCCCGCGATCTGATTATTTTTCAGAATAGCGTGTTATACCCTTAGATAAGATCAATGAAGAACACCGGGGACTCCCGAAGGAGTGATACAGACATGAATCTTGAAAGCTTCAATGACAAATGCGTAAGGATCGTTACCACATGCGGAGAGGTATTCGAGGGAATCGCAACTTATGATGACAGGGAATATGCTTTTCATGAATACGGCCGTGATCAGGAAGCTCTGCGTATTACCCCGATTCTGTTTTATAAAGATGAAATATTAAGCGTCATAAGCCTGGAGGATGTTAATGGCCCTTTCGGGCATTATTCTGAAAAGTATGGCCTTCTGGAAAAAAAGTGTCTGGAATGGGGAACCGATATGATAGAAGAGGTTTTTGAATCAGAAGACGACATCCAGATACTGAGAATGCTGGCCTGCATAAATGATAATTTTCAATCATTTGCTGACAGAGCTGTCCCGGGTATGGCTCCGTGGCGCAGCGGAAGCAGTATATCAGAACCGGAAGACAGCGATAATGAGCAGGGACCTGTGTATCTGGGAGAACTGGAGAACATGCTGGGCATTCTTGTAAAATACAATAGTAATGATGAAGTCATTAAAGGGGCAAAGAGCCTGTTAGAGCGGCTGGCTGTTGAAAAGGCAAACGCCCGATTGACTAAATAAAAAACGCGCCTTATCTCAAAGCGGTGTTCTATGGTAAACTGTACTGGATACTTTAGGAGGCCGTTTTTTTATGCCCGGAGCAGGAGACAGAGAACCGTCCCCTGTCTCCCAACGGCCGGAACGGAGAATTGATGAGACCAGAAGAAATAAGAAGAATAAGAAAAAGAATAGATACGACTCTTAATAATTTCAGGAGCATATACGGATGCTATGTCAACGCCGCCGGAGAGATAGTTACAACAATGGAAATACCGGTACTTGACATGGAGACTGAAGAGCGTGAAATGTACGCCGCCATCCTTAAAAAGGTGCTGTCCGGCAAAGCGGAGAGAAACCAGATATCTCTGGAGATGCCGACGGATAAAGTGGGAAACAGCGACGAACACAGGCTGCTTATGGCGCTCAAAAGCACTCAGCTGAGAGATGAAAACATGAGGGAACTGCTGTATCAGAGAATCATTGGTTCCCTGGACATGGATGGTGACAGCTACGTGATAATCCTTGCGGCGGACACATACGATCTCAGCACTAAAGATGTCAGGGGTGAAGAGTGGTCCGAAGAATCAAATGAGCAGTTCGATTACTTCATTTGTGCGATCTGCCCGGTAAAAACATCCAAAGCTGCGCTTCAGTATCTGCCGGGACAGCAGGAGTTCAGGGGCATTTCTACGGGAACGCTCCTTGCACCGCCTGCTATAGGATTCATATTCCCGGCCTTGGACGAGGGCAGCGCCGATATATATCAGGTCCAGTATTATACAAAGAGCACAGCCGTGAATCATGGTGAGCTGATCACAGCTCTGTTTATGATAGACAATCCGCCTATGGCTGCTGACGTGCAGAAGGAAACGTTCAATTTCACTCTTGCCGAGGCGCTCGGAAAGGATTGCAGTCTGGATGTAGTGACATCTCTTCAGGCAAAGCTGTCAGCAAAAGCTGAGGCGATCCATGAGGAGAGTCCTTCCGAGATAGCTGAAGTCTACATCGAGGACATTGAGGACATCCTGTCGGACAAAGGCATATCTGATGAAAAAATCAGAAACTTCGGTGAATCAGTAGGGAAGCGCTTTGACGGAGCATCAGCATTCAATATCGGAAATCTCATACAGAAGAGATCGTTTGAAGTCAGGACTCCTGAAACCCGCATCATAACTGATCCTGAAACCGCGCTGAGGATAAAGACAAAAAAGATAGACGGAGTGACTTACATACTCGTGCCCGCAGGCGAGAGTGTAAGCGTAAATGGAGTAGATATAACTGTAAAAAGCAATGAGTAAATAAGACTGAAAAAAAATGGGTCCGCCGGACCCAATTTCTATAATGAACGGTATTTAATGATCCGGAGATGCCTGACCATAATAATGCATTAACATCAGTGTTGTCAGCATACCGTATGACTGTATCCCGTCTTTCTGATCGTTTGCCTTAAGATAGGCATCATTGACACGGTCCTGCACTTCAGACGCCTTGGTTTCATGTGAAGACCAGAACAGGCTGTTATCCTCTATCTCAGAAACAGCGTACGAAGGGAGCCGTTCGAGGAGCTTCTCATAGCGCTCCGGAGCGATTCTCCTGAGAGCACCTCCGGCATGCATCCATGCTATAAGCCATCCGCTGCGGTTAAACGTCGGGTCATCGGATCTTATGCAGGCCAGCCAGCCTATATAGTTAGCCTCGCCTTCGTTCATATATCCTCTGAGGTGAGACAGCTCATGGCATGCGGTAAAGGGCTTTTCCATGCCCGGCATCTCACCGTTTATATTTGCCTCTACAGTGAACGGTGAATAAATACCGCTGACACCCATACTTGAGAATGCCCGTGAGAGTAGAGTGAGCTGTTTTGGAGCAGGATAATATCCGCGGAGAGATGGATAATCCTCTGAAAGTTGATTCAGAGCAAGCCTGGCCGCAGCTGCAAGTTCTTTGCCCTGCGGATAGGCAGATTCTGATTCACATTCTTCTATTTTATCGGTTATATACCCGCAGAAGTCTGCAAGCTGCTCTTCCGTAAACTCTGCACTGGACAGCGCTTCCTGATCAACAAATGAGTTTCTGTGGTAGTTGATCCCGCAGTTTGCCGCATACAGAAAGAAAAGTATCGATACGATAATCAGGACATGCATGAATGCTGACCCGAGCCTTTTGCGGCAACGCACGAAATCCGCTATGATAATCAGTGGCAGGATACAGAAAGCGGCTTCAGCAACAGAAAACGGAACAGCTCCGGTAAAGCGTCCAATGCTTCCCGTGATCACAGAATAGATATTGACGCTGTACCATTCGGCAAAGCTGCTTATATTTTTTGACGCAATCAAAAGTACCGCTGCAAAACACAGCAGAATAATCGGTATTATTACAGCTTTATGCATCCTTTTATCTGGCTGCTTCATGAATCGATGATACAGCACGCAGATAGCAGATACAATGCACACGCTGGACTTTCTTGACAACCAAGGTTACTAAAACCTAAAATTCGCATAGCTGCACATTTGCAGCAGATATCCGGATAATTAGAGAAAAAACTCAATGCAAACGCATATTATGGACAGCAAGTACAGAACTTTTGCACGCGTAACGATATATATAATCGGTCTGTGTATACTGGCTCTCGGCCTGACGCTCAGTACAAAGGCAGATCTGGGTGTTTCGCCTATAATTGCAGTTTCATTCAGCGTTTCACAGCTTACAGGCGCAAGATTCGGAGACATGACATTTCTTTTATATGCATCGTTCGTGGTCCTTGAGATGGTTCTTCATCTTCTGCCGGGCAAAAGGGGTCCTTCAGACAGAAAAAAGGCTCTGATATTTGATGCTTTGCAACTCCCGCTCAGCTATGTTTTTTCAATGCTGCTCAATGTGCTTTCCGCATGGATTCCGGCAGCCGAAATGATGCCGGCAAGGATAGCCATTTTGCTGATTTCGGTCGTTCTTGTCGGAACCGGAGCCGCACTTTCACTGGATATGAGACTTATCGCTAATCCCGGAGACGGACTGGTACAGGCTGTTTCAGACCGTACAGGAATCGAACTGGGACTTACCAAAAGTATCGTTGATATAACCTGCGTAACTATTACATGAATTCTGACAATGGCTGCAGCACATCGCATAATCGGTGTCGGAGCAGGTACGTTAGCAGCGATGCTTGGAATAGGACGTGTCATAGCGACGATAAATAAACTGTTCGGGGAGCGCCTTATACCTCTGGCAGCCCCAAGGGATTCAGAATAAATGACATGAATACGTTTATCATAACAATGCCCCGGAGAAAACTCCGGGGCATTTATCATACGGTGGATATGGTATTATTAAACAAACGAAGGGTATAGAACATAAAGGAGACCTATATGCGTGCAGACAGGTATATGCAGAGACTGCGGCCGCATGTACGGGGAAACAAAATAACCATTTTAAGCAGAATCTATATAGGAGAATAAAAATGGCGATGAAGAGGCTCATTATAGAATTCGGACAGGGTGTGGACATGCACGGCGGCGATCAGAATAATGCCGTTCTCAAGGCCACGAAGGATGCCATACACCATTGCTGCATGGCAGGAATATCCGAGATTTTTGATATAACCGACCGGAAGACACAGGCGTATATCAAGGCAGATATCTATGCGCCTCATCCTGAAGAGGTGGATCCGTCGATAGTAACAGATTATCTCAGCTGGTGGAATGTGGATGCAGAGGTGCATCAGGGAGGAGCAAACCCTGAGGGTATCGCTCTGAATGGAAAACCGAAAACAGAGATAACGATTGCTATTGTTGCCCTGACTGTATATGTAGATGTGTAGAAGTGATGAGCGAAAAGAGTAAACTGCTGTATGATCTGATGCTTCGCAAGGGATATCCGGAGGCTTTCACCCGGCTTATTTGTGCTGAGATGAACACGGATTTCACTGCAGAGAGAATGATGAGCTATATATCCCGCGGGAAACACCGGCTTGAGGATGTTGCGGACGAGATGCTGGCAATCATGGATCTGAGGGACCGCATTAAAAACAAGCATATTTCGGAACATGCCCAGGCGGCAGTAAACGATCTGTACAGAAATATAAATGAGGATTGAGGTAGTTCATAATGATTAAACCTATCGTCAGAGACGCATTCTTTCTGAATCAGAAATCCGAAAAAGCAACAAAGGTCGATCTGCCTGTAGTACAGGACATGGAGGACACTCTCAGGGCTAACCGCGAGCGCTGTGTAGGCATGGCTGCAAATATGATCGGATACCGGAAGCGGATCATTATCGTGGCAACCGGTTTTGCCGACATTATTATGATAAATCCGGTCATCACTCAAAAGAGCGAAGCATATGAGACCGAAGAGGGATGTCTTTCTCTCCCGGGGGTAAGAAAGACGATAAGATATAACCGGATCACAGTAAGGTATCTGGACAAAAGCTTTGCAGAACACACTCAGACATTCAGCGGATATATTGCACAGATAATACAGCATGAATGTGACCACCTTGAAGGTATCCTGATATAAAGGAAAGATGAGATGTATAAACCGGGGCAGGCAATGAAAAGGAAAATATGGATATTTTTCTGAACGAAGAGACCCCTGAGAGCACATGGGAAAGATACGACAGTTACAATAATAAGGTCGGGGAAGAAAACCCGGAGACCCTGGATATATTTGAACCGGCCATGCACAACCTGTTCGATACCGGAAGTATCGTTATTGACAGCATTTTAGAGGGTACTCTATAGCACGGGCAAAGCATGGATGTACAGGGTGAAGGAGGATACAAATTTCAGATGGAATCATGACAAAAATGGGGTACTGAAATTGGAAATATTTGATGTTGTAAACGAATCCGGTGAGCCTACCGGAGAAACAGTAGATCGTGAAACTGCTCACCTTGAAGGTGTACGGCACAGGACTGCGCACCTGTGGCTGCTCAGGAAGAAAGACGGGAGGACTGAAATACTTCTTCAGAAGAGAGCAATGACAAAGTCTTTTCCGGGTTGCTATGATATCTCAAGTGCAGGTCATATACCGGCCGGAGATGAATACAGAGAGTCTGCTGTCCGTGAGCTCAAAGAGGAACTGGGATTAACTGCAGCAGAATCAGATCTCATTTATTGCGGTGACAGGTACATAATCTGGGATGATGTTTTCTTCGGCAAGCCATACCACGACAGGCAGTATACAAGAGTATTCATGCTATGGATGGATGCTGACGAAGATGAATTCTCTCTTCAGGAAGAGGAAGTTGACAGCGTTCTTTGGATGGACCTTGAGCAATGCATCGATGGTGTAAAAGAGAACAGTTTTACGAACTGCATTGATCTGGGCGAACTGATGATGGTGCAGAAGACAGCGATGCAGGAAACACCGGAGGAAGAATCATGAAATCAATTCTTATCAAGGATACTACGCGTGAAGAAAGAGAACAGATCGTACGTCAGTCACTTTGGGGAGACTGCGGGATCGAATGTGAATTCTGCTCGGGATGCGACAACCGCGGCGGAGGAACGTTAGATTCTCTTTATCAGCCGTACATCGATGGTGAAAAGGAGATCAGCGAGATCAATGCGGAGTATCGCGCACCGTTTGTGCGCTGAGGAGACAGAGAACCGTCCCCTGTCTCCTTGTCTCCACTGTTAATACAGACTTTATTTTCAAAAAGGAAAATGCTATAGTTAGTTAGATCATTCTAACTAACTTTTTTTAATGAGGATATTTTTTATGAAAATAGTTCAATTCAAAGACGTAACAAGAACTTATGTGACAGGAGATCACACACAGGATGCTCTGGCCCATGTAGATCTGGAAATCGAAGGTGGGAAGTTCGTAGTTATTCTCGGCCCTTCAGGAGCCGGCAAGAGCACATTCCTTAATCTGCTCGGAGGCCTGGACAATCCTACAAGCGGCACGATTATCGTGGACGATACCGATATTTCCACTCTTTCAAGTGATGAACTTGCAGACTACAGGGCAGCTAAAGTGGGTTTTGTTTTTCAGTCGTATAATCTGATTCCGACGCTTACCGTTCTGGAAAACGTTTCGCTCGTAGAGGAGATTGCTCCGGATCACATGAGTGCTCAGGAGCTGCTTACTGAAGTTGGCCTGGATGATCATGCTCATCAGTTCCCGCATGAATTGTCAGGCGGTGAGCAGCAGAGGGTTTCAATCTGCAGAGCATTGGCCAAGAATCCTAAGATCCTGCTTTGCGATGAGCCTACAGGCGCACTCGATTCCGAAACAGGTGTAGTGGTGCTGAAACTTCTGCTCAGGATGGCAAGGGAGTACGGCAAGACGATAATCATAGTGACGCATAACCAGAATATAGCCAGAATGGCAGACGTTGTTATACACATAAGGAGCGGTAAGGTCACTTCTGTTGATGAACAGCCGCATCCATTATCTGCAGATGAGGTGGAATGGTAATGCTGAGACGTAAACTGTGGAGGACCGCAAAGGTATATAAAGTTCAGTTCATTTCCATGATCCTTCTGATCGCTCTGGGCATAGGGGTGTTCGTGGGTTTTAATGCTGAATGGGTGACCATCGGCGAGGACACGGAGTCTTTCTTCAGAGACTGCGGCTTTGCCGACTACAGGATAATTGATGAAGACGGTATATCGTCTGCCGATGTAGATAAGATAAGAGATATAGAGGGAGTGACAGGCGTCAGCCGGTTCCTTTCTGTCAATGCCGATGTCAAAGACTCAGATAATCAGCTCGCTCTTACGATAACGGAAAGCGAGCATACGTCCGGTTTTGTTCTGATGGAAGGCGAAAAATATGACAGATGGGATGCGGAAGGATTCTGGCTGATGGACAAATATGCCGAACTGAACGGAATCAAACCGGGAGATACGCTGACAGTTACCTTCGAGGACATGGAGTTTACAGGCACTGTCAGGGGACTGATAGAATCTGCTGAATATCTCATATGCGTACGTGATGAATCACAGGTGATGCCGGATTTCAATACATATGGATATGTTTATGCCTCACCGGCCATGCTGAGAAAGGTGGTCGAAAAAGAGATAAGGGAAGAAGAGCCGGATATCGACGACGATGTAATGAGCATTGCTGTTAAGGAAGCATGCGATGATATCTTTTTCCAGGTGAATGTCAATTCATCGATGGACAAGCAGGAGATACAGACTGCCGTTGACGGTGCTCTTGGGCGCTCCCTGATGATACTGACCAAAGATGAGAATGTGTCATACAAAGAGTCCAGGGGCGAGATGAATGAGGGTAAAACGATGGGCGCGGTATTGCCTGTGCTCTTCCTTGCGATAGCAATACTGACGATGATAACCACAATGAACAGGATCACTATCAGCGAGAAGACACAGATCGGTACACTCAAGGCACTCGGCTTCAGGGACAAAAGAATAATACGGCACTATACTTCGTATGCGGTCATCATTTCTCTGACAGGTTCGGTGATCGGCATGGTACTGGGCTATCTGCTGTGCGTAATGGTAATGTCACAGGATGGCATGATGGGGACTTATTTTGTGATGCCTGACTGGACTGTGCATATACCTGTGTGGATATGGGCAATAGTCATGATGATTGTATTGCTCACGATATTCATAGGATATCTTTCTGTCAGAGAACTTCTCCGCGGAACGGCAGCAGAGACGCTTCGCCCGTATACGCCAAGACACATATACCGACTTCTTCTTGAGGGAACGGCGCTTTGGAACCGAATGAGATTCGGCACAAAGTGGAATCTCAGAGACATATTCCGACATAAATCCCGCAGTGCAATGTCATTTATCGGCACTTTCGGCTGCATGCTTATGCTTGTTGCATCGTTCGGAATGAATCAGACTATGGATAATTTCCTGGATACCTTTTATGACGGTACGGCTGCTTACTCAACGAAAGTTTTCCTGTCATCAGATGCTGATAATGAAGACGCGGTAAAACTTGCTGATGAACTCGATGGGGATTTCAGTGCTTCTGTAAGCGCCAAGGTAGGGGATAAGACAGTATCTGTTGATGTTTACAATATCACGCATGATCTGCACAGATTCATAGATAAAGACTCAAACATTATCCCTTTGCCGGAAGACGGTGCGCTCATCTGCAAAAGACTTGCGAAGGAGTTTGGCGCAGGACCGGGAGACACTGTAACCGTGGAGCCTTATGGCACGGATGAAAGCTATGATATTCTGATCAGCGGCATCAACGGATCGCTTACGGAGAGCCTCTCAATGACAGAGGAATATGCAGAATCGATCGGCCTGACTGACAGCGAAGCATACAGGATAAACAGCGTGTATACCATGACCGCCAAGGACCGGATAGGTACCAGCAGCAGGATTACCAGCGTGCAGAGCAAGCAGGATATCATAGACTCATTCGATGCATTCATGGAAATCTTTTACTTTTTCATTATAGTTCTCATAGTTGCTTCAGTACTGCTGTGCCTGATCGTACTGTACAATCTGGGGATCATGAGCTACATGGAGCGTTACCGTGAGATGGCGACACTTAAGGTACTGGGCTTCAGGAACAAGGCGATAGGACGTCTGCTGATATCACAGAATCTCTGGATAGCCGTGGCAGGAACTCTGCTGGGCATACCGGCGGGCATCTGGGCGCTGAACTATCTGATGAATCTGCTGGCGGGCGAGTATGAAATGGAGACTGTGGTGGGTCCGGTAAGTATTTTGCCGGCTACAGCCCTGAATCTCGGAGTAGCAGTGATAGTGGGGTGGATGATATCCAGGAAGAACCGAAAGATCAACATGGTAGAGGCTCTGAAAGGGACAGAATAGGAAGACAGGGGAGACAGAGGAGACAGAGAACCGTCCCCTGTCTCCTTACGTATACTTTTCACGGAAAACTTTCCGGTATGCTGCAGGCGACAGGCCTTTATGCTTTTTGAAAAGGCGGCTGAAATAAAACGCGTTCTCGTACCCAACCATTGAGGCTATGTTGGAAATGTTGTAGTCTGTCGTTTCCAGCAGGGTCTGTGCGTTGCGCATCCTTATGGAAAGGATATAGTTCATTGGCGTTGTGCCGACTGCGTTCTTGAAGCTCTTGTTGAACCAGCTTGTGCTTACATGCCTCGACCGTGTGTATTTTTCTATGCTTATCTCTTCATTGTAATGCTCTGTGAAGTATTCCTTTGCAAGATCGATCTCCTGGCTTGTAAAGCCCGAGAAGCGAGGGAGATTTTCTTCCATCCGCCGGTGAATGGTCATCAGGAGCTCACGGAACAGGTAGGTAAGCATTTCTTCATAACCCCACCTGCATGTGACGAGTTCGTCTCTCATTTTGCGAAAATAATCCTCATACTCTCTGGACAGCCCGGTGGATATGATATTACCGGTCAGAGGAATCTCATAATACTGGAGAAGCTTTTTTACCTCACGTCCCGTAAAGTGTACAAACCATGCCTGTGTGTGGTCTTCTCCAAGATAGTAGTAGTGTTGTTCTTCTTTAGGCTGGTAAAGCACCATGTTGCCGGCAGGAACTATTACCTCCTTATGATCGAAGATAAAATAGCCTTTTCCTGCAGCAATGTATATCAATTGCCAGTCAACACGGCCTCTTGGACGCCATGTCGGCAGCTTTGGCCAGCTGTGAAGCTGGTAAGTCCCGGCACTGAGTATTCTCAGTGGCTCGGTTTTCTCCTTGAAAGGTGTTCTGGAGTTATGTAAATAACCTGAGTTTACGTACATCGCGCTGCAACCTCGCTTTATATTTTGCCCATTATTTTACCACCATCCTGAGTTCTGGCAATGCCCGTACCGCCTTTTTCCAAGCTTGTGCATGTTTTATACTGTTTTGTGCATATGCTTTGAAAAGGGCGGTTTTTTATAATGTTATCAATGCCGGAAACATATGAAAAAAGCACTTCATTTCCGGTACAGGAGGGGACTGATGATCATTCCGAGACATTATGAAAACATGGCTGTTCTGCATGAGAACACGGAGCCTTACAGATGCTACTATATCCCTGATTCGGGCCGAAATGACCAGCTGGTCAGCGTGCGCGAATCATCACAGCGGTTTCAGATGCTCAGCGGCTGTGAATGGAATTTTTCTTTTTTTCCGAGCATTTACGATCTGAAGGAGGAGTTCTTTCTTCCTTCTTACGAGGCCGGAGACTGGTGGAAAAGGGAGTATGTTCCTTTTTCATGGCAAATGAGGGGCTATGATAAGAACCAGTACACCAACATCCGTTATCCTTTTCCGTACGACCCTCCTTATGTACCTCAGGACAACCCCTGCGGAGCATACCGTCATCACTTCCAGTGGCATAAGGACAGCAAAGCGGGGTGCACTTTTCTGAACTTTGAGGGAGTCGATTCCTGCTTCTATGTATGGCTGAACGGCAGGTATGTGGGATACAGCCAGATTTCCCATCACACATCGGAATTTGATGTAACATCTTTCCTTACCGAAGGAGACAATCTGCTGGCCGTGCTGGTGCTCAAATGGTGTGACGGAAGTTATCTGGAGGATCAGGACAAGTTCCGCATGTCCGGCATTTTCCGCGATGTCTATCTGCTCAACAGACCTGCTGCGGGGATACGTGATTATCGTATAACTACTGAGATCGCTTCAGATCACAGTGCTGCAGAGCTGCGTATAGGTCTTTCCTTTGCGGGAAATCATGCCGTGCCTGTAACGGCATCTCTTTTCCATGAAGATGAGAACGGCAGGGAACTCCTGGATGCAAGGACGGAATCGTCAGGTGAACCGGAATTGTGCCTCACTGTAAAAAAACCGGTCCTGTGGAACGCAGAGGAGCCTTTCCTGTATACGCTGACCCTGGAAACATCAAATGAGGTCATCAATGAACGGGTCGGGTTCAGGACTGTTGAAGTCAGAGACAATCAGGTGCTCCTGAACGGTATGCCGATAACTTTCAACGGAGTAAACAGACATGAATCGGATCCGGTCAAAGGAGCCGTGATGGATTATACGCGTACACTTTCGGATCTGATGATCATAAAGGAGAACAACTTTAATTCGGTCCGGGCAAGCCATTATCCAAATGTTCCGTTTTTCTACCAGCTCTGTGACAGCATTGGCCTTTATGTGATCGATGAAGCCGATAATGAGAGCCATGGAACTGAAGCACTTTATTTCAATGAGGATGATTACTCCCGGAAAATGCAGATGGCTCATGAGAGGATCGCGGATAATCCGGACTTCATTGAGCCTACCCTTGACCGTATCAGGAGCATGGTGATCCGCAACAGAAACCGTCCGTGCATTCTTATGTGGTCCATGGGAAATGAATGCGGTTACGGCTGCACCTTTGAGAAGGCTCTGGAATGGACTAAGGTGACCGATCCGGGCAGGCTGACCACATATGAAAGTGCATATTATATGCCGGATGACAGGGAGTATGACTGCAGCAAAATAGATATAGTCGGAAGGATGTACCCGTCATTTGAAGATATCAGAAGCTACCTTGATAACGACCCTCCGGCACCTCTTCTGCTCGTTGAATACTGCCATGCGATGGGCAACGGACCGGGGGATATCGAAGACTACCATAAACTGATAGAGGAATATCCTGCGCTGTGCGGAGGCTTCGTATGGGAGTTCTGTGATCACGCAGTTTACGGAGGAAAGACCGCGGGCGGTAAGGATATTTATCTGTACGGCGGAGACAATGGAGAACTGCAGCATGACGGAAACTTCTGTCTTGATGGTCTCGTATATCCGGACAGGAGTCCACATACAGGACTGCTTGAATATAAAAATGTATACCGGCCGCTTCGGTGCAGCTATGACGCGGCATCGGGGAAGCTGACAATAAAAAACCATCTGGACTTTACAGATCCGGAAGATATCATAAGCGCTTCCTATGCGCTGGTCCATGACGGGATCAGGATAGCAGAGGGCAGGCTCGAATTACCTTCCATAAAACCCGGAACAAGCGCAGACATATACCTTCCTCTGACGGTCCCGTCTAAAGGAAGATGCTTTCTGCATATCGCATATGTGCTGAAAAAAGCCTGTGGAGCACTGCCTGCAGGTCACGAACTGGGATTCTTAATATATAAGCGAGGGTTTTTAACAGCCTTCGCTTTTCTTTATGATGAAGGTGATTGGCTAACGGAATCTGCGAATTGGGACCCCACGCCCGTAGACAAATATGTTAGCCAGCCTTCATTGTTCTGCATTCGATT
>JAFWMD010000033.1 GCA_017510725.1 Mogibacterium sp.
GGATGACTGACAGTTTTATTGTCGGATGCTATGATCCAAAAAGCGGACTCGCCAGATCAACTGTATCCCTTATTATATAAAACAAGTGCAGCTGCAGAGATTACTCTCTGTCAACTACACTTTTATGGTACTAAAAAGCGGTCATGGAATTGCCCGTTTTGCTGCGCTATGCTACAATTATTACGATGAATAACTATGTGCAAATCACCAGGAGGATAATTATGGAAATGAAATTCTATCAGTGCGCGCATTGCGGTCAGATCGTAGCTATCGTAAAGAAGACAGGCGTTCCGGTAATATGCTGCGGAGAGCCTATGAAAGAAATCGTTCCGGGAACTACAGATGCTGCCGTAGAAAAGCATGTACCTGCTTTTGAAGTCAAGGGTGACGTAGTAGAGGTAAAGGTTGGATCCGTAGAGCATCCAATGATTCCTGAGCACTACATCGAGTGGATCGCACTTAAGACAAAGCAGGGCAACCAGAGAAAGGCTCTCAATCCGGGAGAGGCTCCTGCTGCATGCTTCAAGATCTGTGACGGCGATGAAGTAGAGGCCGTATATGCATACTGCAACCTGCACTCGCTCTGGAAAGCAGAATAATCAAACCAAGGAGATACCCCAAGAATGAAGATTACAAATGATATCCTGTACGTCGGTGTCAACGATCACGACATCGACCTCTTTGAAGGCCACTATATCGTTCCGGATGGAATGGCTTACAATTCATATATCGTAAAAGGCGACAAGACTGCCGTTATGGATTCCGTTGACGCTCATTTCACAGATGAGTGGATCGGCAAGGTGAAGGAAGTTACTGATGCTCCTGACTATCTTGTGATCCAGCACATGGAGCCTGATCACTCCGGTTCGATCATGGGATTCATGAATGCTTTCCCTGAGGCAAAGATCGTTTCATCGCAGAAGGCATTCACAATGATAGCAAACTTCTTCGAAGGCGAAGATTTTGCGGACAGAAGAGTCGTTGTAAAGGAAGGCGATACTCTCGACCTCGGCGGACATGTACTGAACTTCATCGCAGCGCCGATGGTGCACTGGCCTGAGGTCATCATGACCTACGACGCGACAGATAAAGTCCTGTTCTCAGCAGATGGCTTCGGAAGATTCGGAGCACTCGACGTGATCGGTGAAACCAGTGAAGAAGACGATGACTGGGCTTGCGAGGCAAGACGTTACTATTTCGGCATTGTCGGAAAATATGGTCCGCAGGTGCAGGCTGTTCTCAAAAAGGCAGCAAAGCTCGATATAGAGAAGATCTGCGCGCTCCATGGTCCTGTGCTTGTTTCCGACCTTGGTTACTATCTTGGACTTTATGATACGTGGTCGAAGTACGAGTCAGAATCGCAGGGAGTTGTGATAGCATACACTTCGGTATATGGCAATACAAAGAAGGCCGTTGAACTTCTTGCCGAGAAACTCGAGGCAAAGGGTGTACCGGCAGTTGAGGTTACAGACCTTGCAAGAGATGACATCGCTGAAGCCGTTGAAGATGCATTCAGATACGATACTGTAGTATTCGCTACTACGACGTTCAACAACGGAATATTCCCGTTCATGAGAGAATTCATCGATTCGCTGGTTGAGCGCAACTATCAGAATAAGAGACTTGCGTTTATCGAGAACGGATCCTGGGCACCACAGGCGGCAAAGGTAATGAAAGGTATGCTCGAAGGCTGCAAGAACATGACATACTGTGAGAACGATGTAAAGATCGTTTCTGCTCTCAACGACGACAGCAGGGCACAGCTGGAGGCACTTGCAGAAGAACTCGCAGCAGCATATAAATAGGCGCAGGGAATTAACACAAAAATCCAAAAAGAGCATCGCATGATGCTCTTTTTCGTTATGTGATCCATTGATCCGGATTATCTTATGAACTTGTCGATAGCTTTGTTGAGTTCTTCAATGGTTTCGAGATCATCGTGCTTGACGGCGTCGATGATGCAGGTCGACATATGCTCTTTAAGGATAACTCGGCTCACAGATTTGATGGCAGATTCGATCGCCGAAAGCTGTATCAGGACCTCAGAGCAGTCACGGCCGTCTTCCACCATGCGCCTGGTAGATTCCATGTGACCAATTATGCGGCTCATCCTGTTGATGACTGCTTTAGTGTGTTCAGGCGAATGAACATGACCGTGCTCGTGGTGGTGTGATCCGTCACTGTGGACATGTGTATGCGTGTATTCGTGTCCGTCCGCATCTACATGTGTATGCTCATGAAAATGCTCGTGTGTATGAGTATGACCGTGCTCGTGATTATCTGACATTTCAGCCTCCATATGATCCTTTTTCTGATATTAAGCATTTTAACAAAAAGGCAGTTGAAAGTTAACCCCGGGCAGGGGATTAATGTGTGCGTACCTTTCAAAAATCACTGTTTTGATGTACAATTATAGCAACTATAATCTGATTGAAAACGATGTTTCAGGCCGCTACCGAAAGGGCTGCGGCGTTCAATACAGGGAGGATAAAATGGCTGAAAACACAAATGATAAACAGCTTGCCAGGGATACGACGGTAATGGAACCTGTCATTGATAAGCACTATCAGCTGATAGAAACAAAAAGAGCAGAAGAGATAATCGAAAGGGCAATGAATCTTGCCAGGGAGGAGATACCTAAGGGCAAGGTAGCAACTTATATTCCGGAACTTGGAAAAATGGATCCTCATCAGCTCGGAATATGCCTTTATCCTCTTAAAGGTGAAAAGATCTGCATCGGAGACTACGATACGAGATTTACGATACAGTCTGTTTCGAAGGTTATCATGCTTATAGTCGCACTTGAAGTATGCGGTCTTAAGTCTGTTTTCAAAAAGGTTGGAATGGAGCCTTCGGGAGAAGCTTTTGACTCACTTGTTGAGCTCGACGTCAGCAATTCGAAACCATACAATCCGCTGATCAACTCGGGAGCCCTGGCTGTATGCGGACTTCTTCTGCCTGAAGTGTCATTCCAGGACATGATCAGATATACGAGAAATGTTTGCTCAGACATGGGCATAGAACTGAACGAGGCGGTATTCGACTCGGAAATGAAGACTTGCTCTCGTAACCGTTCCATTGCATACCTTCTCGAGAGTAAGGGAATCATCACGACTGATGTAGAGGATACTCTGAGATTCTACACAAAGATGTGCTCGATGAACGTCACTGCCGAATCGCTCGCCAACCTGGGCAAAAAGCTTGCAAACGACGGCGTTTGCAATATCGACGGAAAGAGATACATGTCGTCGCGTACGGCGCGTATTGCCAAGACACTGATGCTGACATGCGGTATGTATGACGGATCCGGAACCTTTGCAATTAAGGTTGGAATCCCAACAAAATCAGGCGTTGGCGGAGGACTGCTTTCAGTCTCCGACAAACGTGCGGGTATCGGTGTATTCGGACCTGCACTCGATGCACAGGGCAACAGCATCGCAGGATGCAAGCTCCTTAGGGAGATCTCCAACAAGCTGAGGCTGAATCTCTTCTATGACCCTGAGTGGGATAAGGAGGATTCTGACGAAACAGTTCTCAAAGACATGCAGGCCAGATCGGTGATGTAAATGAATATAACGGTATATTGCGGAGCAGCAGAAGGCCTTGACCCTGAATACATCGTACGCGCAAAAGAACTTGGCGCGTGGATGGCATCAAAGGGTCACACCCTTATCTACGGAGCAGGCAACTCCGGTATGATGGGTGCTGTTTCTGATGCTCTTATAGAAGGCGGCGGCGAGGCGATAGGAGTCACGCCGCGGTTCTTTATTCTTGCCGAGGAGACTCGCGATGATCTGGCAGAGGTCGTGATCTCTGATGACATGTCAACAAGACGCAGCTGGATGATCGATAACGGAGATGCATTCATCGCTCTGCCGGGCGGTATGGGCACGCTTGATGAGATCACGGAAGTCATGACGTATAAGCGCCTTGGATTGCTCGGCAAGGTCAACAAACCCGTGATGATTTATAATGTGAACGGTTATTATGACCGCTTATTCAGTTTCCTCGACGATATGAAAGATCAGAACTTCTGCAGGCAGCTCGACCGCGACAACGTGATAGAAGTAAAATGCCTGGAGGACATAGTACGTGCTCTCGAGTGCGTCGGCAGCATAGACGAAACAAGGACTTCAAAATACGACGAATAATGAAGAATCTCTTCAGAACACTAATACCTCATAAATGGACCGCACTGCTTGTTCTGCTTCTCATGGCAGGACAGGCTTTTTGTGAGATGAATTTGCCTCAGTATACTCAGGCACTCATTGACACGGGCATCCAGAACAGGGGAATTGAGCATATAGTGCCTGAAGCGATAACCGGCGGGGAATTCAATGCAGCTAAGGCGCTGATGTCAGACGATCAGAGCTCTCTGTGGGAGGATGCATTCAGTGTAGTTGCAGCTGATTCCGGTGAGACGTACTACAGAAGAGAGATGACCGAGGATGAGCTGGATGACCTTGATGAAGCCCTGCTTACTCCGCTCGTAAGGCGCTATGCCGAGAAGAACGGAGAGACTCTTTCAGAAGCAGAGGCATCAGCGGGCACAGGAGACGGTAACATCTCCGTTGCAAGCGGAGAGAGCCGTCAGATAAACAGCAACATGCTCGCGATGGGCATAGCTTATGCAGGCGACTGCGACCAGGAAGCCGGCCTCGATTTGCTTTCCATACAGAACTCTTTCATGTTCAGATGCGGCGGGCTGATGCTGCTTATGTCGGTCTCCGTGATGATATTCACCACTCTGATATCACTGCTTGCAGCAAGAGTCGGAGCCAGTATAGGACGCGACCTCAGGTCACGGCTCTTTGCGAACGTAATGTCATTCTCCAATGCAGAGATGAACGAATTCAGGACATCATCCCTCATCACACGTGCAACTAACGACATCCAGCAGGTGCAGATGACATCCACGATGATGCTGCGCATGATGCTGTTTGCGCCATGCATCTGCACTTGGTCAATCATAAAGGTTTACCAGACTCACGCTCATATGAACTTTGTCATAGTGACAGGCGTTATGGCAATTCTGATAATGGTAGGCACCATGTTCGTCATAGCAATGCCGAAGTTCAGGATAATGCAGTCACTGATCGATGCCCTTAACGCAGTATCCCGCGAGATACTGACAGGAATCCAGGTCATCCGCGCGTTCGGAAGGGAAGAGATGGAAGAGGAGCGCTTCGACAAAGCCAACAATGACCTATACAGAAACCAGCTTTTCGTAAACAGGGCAATGATCTCGATCACGCCTATCCTCATGATAATCATGTACGGACTCTCCATCTGGATCACATGGGTCGCAGCAGGGCGCATAGACATGGGCGGTCTCCAGGTAGGAACAATGACAGCGTTTATCGCATACTCCATGGAGATAGTATTCTCATTCCTTATGATCGCCAGCATGGCCATCTTCATCCCGAGGGCAGGAATTGCTGCGGACAGAGTATATGAGGTGCTGAACACGGAGACTTCCATAAAGGACAAGGAAGATGCAGCTGTCCTGACAGCAGAAGAGGAACGCGGCCATAAGACCGGCAGGGAGATACGGTTCGAACACGTTACATTCAGATATCCGGATGCTGAGGAAGATGTCCTGACGGATATCGATTTCACTGCCAAGCCGGGCGAAACGACCGCAATCATAGGTGCGACCGGCTGCGGAAAGACTACACTCATCAACCTGATACCAAGATTCTTCGATGTTACTGAGGGCAGGGTCACGGTCGGAGGCGTCGATGTAAGAGATATTAAGCTTGACTCCCTGAGAGCTGCGATCGGATACGTGCCGCAGAAAGGCATTCTTTTCTCCGGTACCGTGGCTGAAAACATTCGCTGGGGTGATGAGGATGCGAGCGACGAAGAAGTAAGGCTGGCTGCTGAGATAGCTCAGGCAACAGAGTTCATAGATGAAAGACCTGAAGGCTTTGACAGGGAGGTGTCGCAGGGCGGTGCCAATGTATCAGGCGGCCAGAAACAGAGACTCGCGATTGCAAGGGCTGTAGTCAAAAAACCTTCGATCATGCTGTTCGATGATTCATTCTCAGCTCTTGACATGAAGACTGATGTCACACTGAGGAAGGCACTGGCAGAGCATATAACTGACAGTACGCGCATAATAGTTGCACAGAGAGTAGGCACAATACTCCATGCGGAGCAGATCATAGTGCTTGATGAAGGCAGGATAGTAGGCAAGGGAACCCATAAGGAACTTATGGAGACCTGCAGTATATACAGAGATACAGCGATATCTCAGCTGTCGGAGGCAGCGCTCGCGTAATAAATGAGCGAAGATAAAAAGCCGAAAACAGAATACGAAGCGCAGAACGGACAGGAAACCGAAGAGATGCAGACCGGGCAGGGCGACGGAAAGCGCCAGAGACGGCGCGGCGGCGGACCAAGCAGCATCCTCGCTCCGGGCGAAAAGCCGAAGGACTTCCGCAAGGCAGTTGCTGACACGCTCAGATACATGGGCGGGTATAAATTTGCCGTGGCGGTCGTTATTGTGGTGTCTGCGATAGCAACGGTATTTGAGACGGTCGGTCCTAAGGTAATGGGCAGAGCGACGACCCTGCTTGCAGAAGGAGTCATGAACAAGATCCACGGTACCGGCGGGATCGATTTTGACGCGGTAGCGCGCGTGCTTCTCCTGACAATGGCATTATATTTCATAGGCGCGATCGCCCAGTATATACAGGCTCTCATCATGACAAACATCACACAGAAAATCGTTTACAGGATGAGGCGCGACATCTCTGAGAAGATAAACCGCATGCCGATAGGATATTTTGAGAGGGTCCAGACCGGAGAGATACTCTCAAGGATCACAAATGACGTAGATACGCTCGGACAATCGCTAAGTCAGAGCATTTCCAACTTCATCTGGGCTATAATAAGCATGGTAGGTATCATAGTTGTCATGCTTACCATCAATGTCACCATGACTCTGATTGCACTTATGGTCATACCGCTTTCAGCACTCGTCATGGGCCTGCTCATAAAGGTGTCACAGAAGCATTTTGCTGCACAGCAAAAGTACCTGGGTATAATAGACGGTCAGGTAGAGGAGACCTTTTCAGGCCATCTGGTAGTAAAGGCTTTTAACAGAGAGGCCGCAGTCACGAAGGAATTCGACGAGTCCAACGAGAAGCTGTACGAGTCAGCGTGGAAATCACAGTTCCTGTCCGGCCTGATGCGTCCGCTGATGAGGATAGTCAGCAACCTCGGATATGCAGCGGTCGTTGTCGCAGGAGGCATCTTCTGCGTCAGAGGAGCAATAGGCGTTGGTGACATACAGGCGTTCGTACAATATGTCAAGAACATAGGCCAGCCTATACAGGACATCGCACAGATAATGAATCAGGTGCAGTCCATGGCTGCCGCAGCGGAGAGAGTATTCGAGTTCCTTAACGAGGATGAAGAAATCGATGCTCCTGGCGCGGCTGATGAGATGGGCGAGATAAAAGGCGCTGTCGAGTTCAGACATGTGATATTCGGATATAAGAAGGATCATCCTGTTATAAAAGACTTCAGCGCAAAAGTTGAACCTGGCCAGAAGATCGCAATCGTAGGTCCTACGGGCGCTGGCAAGACAACTATGGTAAAATTACTTATGAGGTTCTATGATGTGGACGGGGGCGCTATAATGATAGACGGCCGCGACATCAGGGAATTCACACGCAAGGAGCTGCGCGACAACTTCGCGATGGTGCTCCAGGATACATGGCTGTTCAGCGGTACGATCAGAGAGAACATCGCGTACGGAAGGGAAGGAGCCACAAACGAGGAGATCATCAGGGCTGCAAAGACTGCCAAGGCTCATCACTTCATAAAGGCTCTTCCTGGCGGGTACAAGATGATGCTCAATGAAGACGCGACAAATATTTCCGAAGGGCAGAGACAGCTCCTTACGATCGCGCGTGCCGTGCTGGCAGACAAAAGACTATTGATACTGGACGAAGCGACATCGTCAGTAGATACACGAACAGAGGAAGAAATTCAAAAGGCGATGGACGCTCTTACTGAAGACAGGACGAGCTTCATCATCGCACACCGGCTCTCTACCATTCGAAACGCCGATCTGATTCTCGTAATGGATCATGGCGACATCGTGGAGCAGGGCACACACGAGGAGCTGCTCGCAAAGGGCGGCGCCTATGCAGAATTATACAACTCGCAGTTTGAAGAAGTAGGTTAAAGAAAGGCGGACAGACATGAGAACTTACAGAGAAGAGTACGAGTATTGGCTTGCGTCAGATGTAGTTGACGAAAAGACAAAGGAAGAGCTCAGAGGGCTGGAGGGCAATGACACTGAAATAGAGGGCAGATTCAAGGCAATGCTCACATTCGGTACAGCCGGCCTGAGAGGAATTATGGGCGCCGGTATAGGGATGATGAACGTATATACCGTAAGATATGCGACACAGGGCCTGGCCAACCTCATAATCGCCAATGGCGGACAAATCGGCGGAGATTCACCTGAAGGAAACGGCGTTGCGATCGCACACGACTCGAGAAACAATTCGAGACTGTTCGCTGAAGAGGCAGCTGCCGTACTTGCTGCTAACGGCATCAAGGCATATATCTTTGATGACATGCGTCCTACACCGGAGCTTTCGTTCGCGGTCAGGGAGACCGGATCTATCGCAGGCATCAACATTACAGCCAGCCATAACCCTAAGGAATACAATGGATATAAGGCATATTGGGCAGATGGTGCCCAGCTCGGACCTGAGCACGCTGACATAGTATCTGCAGAGATAGCAAAAGTCGACATTTTCAAGGATGTCAAGACGATGGACTATGACAAGGCTGTAGCTGAAGGCCTGGTCGAGATCCTCGGAGACGAGATGGATGAAGTATACATCGGCAAGGTAATGGAGACTTCGATCACACGCAAATACATTGATCAGGTTGCGAAGGACATGAAGATAGTTTTCACACCTTTCCACGGCGCAGGATACAAGCTGGTGCCTGAAATACTCAGAAGACAGGGCTACGGAGCAATAATTCCTGTTGAAGAGCAGATGGTACCTGACGGAAACTTCCCGACTGTAAAGTCACCTAACCCTGAGAATACTGAAGGATTTGCACTTGCTATCGAATATGCAAAGAAAAATGATGCAGAGCTCGTTATCGGCGTAGACCCTGACAGCGACAGATGCGGTGCAGTTGTAAAGGCTAAGGACGGTTACAAGATCCTTTCAGGAAACCAGGAAGCCTGCCTCATGCTCGACTATATCTTTACAGTAAGAAAAGAGCTCGGAACGATGCCGGAGAAGCCTTTCGTCTGCAAATCCATCGTTTCGACCGTAATGGCTGACAAGATCGCTGCAGACAACGGCGTAAAGATGTACGACGTACTTACAGGATTCAAGTTCATCGGCGAAAAGATCAAGGATCTCGATGAGAACGGCGACGAGCACTTCCTCTTCGGATTTGAGGAGAGCATCGGATTCCTCGGCGGCTCATATGCAAGAGACAAGGATGCCGTATATGCAGCAATGATGATGGCTGAGATGGCATGCTATTACAAAGCTCAGGGAATGTCGGTCTATGACGGACTCATGGCTCTCTACGAGAAGTACGGATATTTCGTAGAGAACACAGAATCCACAGTATTCGGAGGCTTCGATTCGAATGAAAGAAGAGAAGCTGTCATGGCACGCATAAGAGAGAATGCTCCGGAAGAGATCGGACTCAAGGTTGAAAACG
Organism: Mogibacterium sp.; assembly: GCA_017510725.1. Taxonomy (GTDB): domain Bacteria; phylum Bacillota; class Clostridia; order Peptostreptococcales; family Anaerovoracaceae; genus Crickella. Next base: position 9,718 of record JAFWMD010000033.1, read on the forward strand.
TGACAGACTATCTCGGAGATGTCCCAGGATTCACAAAGAGCAATGTTCTCTTCTACAATCTTGCTGACGGATGTGCTGTTGCGGTAAGACCTTCGGGTACTGAGCCTAAGATCAAGACTTACGTCATGGCTCAGGGAGCAACGGCAGAAGAAGCAGAGAAAAACCGCAAGGCTGTAAGAGAAGCTATTGACGCTCTGCTTTCATAAAATAGAAAATCAAAGGAGATATCATCCTGAATGAAAGAAGATAAAGCGATAACCGCTGTTGGAGTTCTGGCAGTGATACTGGGCCTGCTCATGATGTCCGTAGGCAAGTTCATCATGGGCGGGATCACCCTGCTGCTCGCGTTCGGAATATTCTGGAACCGCGGCGGAGGAACACGGAATGACCGCAGCATTTATGAAAAAATCGTAAAGACCGATATGAGCATCGATGAGATCTACGAAAGGATCAAAGATCTCGACACACCTCTCGGCAGACCATGGATAGCTGAGCACAAGGGCTTCTCCGGTGACAGCATCGTATTCGGACCGTGCAGTTTCAAAGACTGCGTGGTGATATCACGCGGCAAAAACTGCATTGATGTAAAGCATGTAACAAGGCTCGAGAACATCATAAGAAAAGAGGAGGACGAGTACAGATTTGAAAACCTCGTAAATACGCAGGAAGCTGAAGTGACTCCTGAAAGATACGCAGTGTTCGCAGGATTCAAGCTGGCATCCGTGATGCTTGTGAGGCACCTCGCGGAACTGATTGAAAAACTCCACGGGGAAAGAGATTTCCGGGTTCCGGAGACCCTCGACTTTTACAGGTTTTATTATCACAATTCAGTTGAGGGATACTTCAGGGATTCCGATGGCAATGATGTGCTCAGGGTGGAGACTTCACTTCGTCCGTTCACTGCAAGAGTGTTCGATGTTGATGGAAACGAGATGGCATCAGTGAAGCCTCACGCTTTCGATAATAAAGGTTATCCGGCTGAGTCCGCGGGCTTTGAACTGTTCTCGGACGGTGAGCATTTCGGTGAGATCAGGAGATTCAAAGACTCACACGGAGAAGGCTTCGAGGCAGATACCGATGCCGGAGTCTTCAGGATGATCCTTTTCCCTTCGTGCATGAAGGCGAAGATATCCTGCAATTACATGATAGAGCATGAGGGAAAGCTGAAGGCAGTAATAGGCGGTTCGCCGAATCTGCTGTTTGATCAGCACGGCAGGTGCAGAAATGACATCATCAATTCGTATGATGATGACTACCTGGTGTTATATGCGATAGCAGAAGTTTTCATTCTTACACTCAACAGCAAGTTCCTTAAATAGGATTAATGGAATTGATAATATCAATACTCGCGTGCTACAATTAATCAGTTATAATATTGGGAATTTAGAAGAGGATAAACTGATGAAAAAGATACTTATCCCGATCGAAGAAACACAGCGCAGCCTGAAAGCGCTCACATATGTGAAGAAGCATTACACTCCTGAAGAGGCAGAGTTCGTCCTGATGATGATAGACGAAAGACTTAGCTACTCCGTAAGGTCAGAAGTAGAAAGCGCTGTCGTTAAGGAGCTTAATGAAAAGCTCGATCTCATAGCTGAATCTTTAGAAGGATATAAGCTGACAAAACTGGCGGCTATCGGTAAGCCGGGAGTCAGGATCACCAGAGCTGTACGCGATACAGGTGCCGATCTCATCGTCATGACAAAGTCTTCCAAAGAGGACATGCTGAACTCCATCGGATCGACTGCTGAGTATGTGATCAACAATGCACCTTGTGATGTTATCATTGTCAGCGAGCAGGTCAACTCCCGCAATGCATACAGAGGCCTCATTTACAGAACGGCAAAGGGCACGGTCAATCTCAGAGGACAGCTCGGAGACAAACAGAGCGAATGCCTGCTACCGAGTGTCAATCAGGACTGCATTTACCACATAAATGTTACGGTAGGAAAAATCAGATTCTTCCATACCGCTTATAATCCGGACACCAGGAACTGGGATCTCCCGCCTGTACCTGGACAGGATGTTACTCTGGATATCGCAGCTGGCGAGGCAAGAGACATTTTAGTCAAGGCTGACAGCACAGACGGAAAGGCTGACAGGATCAGGATAGTCAACAGGGATATGAGAAAAGAAGCAGTATTCGATTTCAGGATCACAGCTGCTCCGGAGAATCATGAACCTGCACCTTCAGCTGAAAAAGAAAAGACGCCTTTTGAAAAAAGAGCTACGCTCGAAGTTCCGAGAACAGCAATTCCTAAGGATTTCGAAGCTCCTGAGGTCCCTACTTTCATTGCTGAAGCAAAAGCGGAATTTGATGCTCTTGAGAAAGAGATCGCTGATGCAGCAGCATCTGCAGAAACGCCTAAAGCTACTACTGTATATGAAACATCGAGTTTTGCAGAGTATCTGAAGGAAGAGACAAAGAACGAAAAGAAGTCAGGTTCACTGTTCTCAGTTGAAATAAAAGACTAGCAAGCTGTTCATAAATCTGCGCCAGATTGACAGATGTGCGGCAGAATGGTATCCTACATAGGAACCAACACAGACGGAGGGATTCAAAATGAAGAGAATTAAGACTATTACAACAAGAGATATGGCTGAGTCCAAGGTCACAGGCGGATGCGGTGAGTGCCAGACTTCATGCCAGTCTGCAAGCAAGACTTCCTGCAGCGTTGCAAATCAGCACTGCGAGCAGCGCAAGGAAAAGTAAGATGCTTACGGCGGCGCTGCATGATGCAGCGCCGCTTTTTCTTTTTGCTTCACTTAAGGAATAATAATGATACATAAATACAAACTGAACGGATTCAACATGGTAGTTGACGCTGCAAGCGGTGCGGTGCATTCGGTCGATGAGGTCGCTTATGATGCGATAGATAAGCTGGATGCTGCAGCTTGCAGTGCAGACAAAGGTGCCGGAGAAGTCCTTGAGGACAGCTGCCTCATGGAGGCGATCGCGCAGGAAATCGCACAGAAACACGGTATCACGGCAGATGACGCTAAAGAGACTCTTGAAGATATTGCAGAACTTCATGAGAAGGGACTGCTCTGGTCTGAGGACCCTTTTGAGAAGGCTGCTGATGAGATCAAGATCAAACAGTCGGTACTGAAGGCGATATGCCTTCACGTTGCACACGGATGCAACATGGATTGCGAGTACTGCTTCGCCGGCAAGGGAGATTACAGCGGAAAGAGCGGAATAATGAGTGCAGAGGTCGGAAAACGCGCTCTGGATTATCTTGTAGAGCATTCCGGCACCCGCAGACATCTTGAGGTGGATTTCTTCGGCGGAGAACCTCTCATAAACTGGGATGTCTGTAAGGAAATAGTCGCGTATGGAAGGGAACTGGAGAAAAAGCACAACAAGATTTTCAACTTCACCCTCACTACAAACGGAGTGCTCATTGATGAAGATGTGATCGACTTTACAAACCGTGAGATGGGCAATGTGGTGCTGAGCATGGACGGCAGACGCGATACTCACGACCGAATGAGGCACAGCAAGTCAGGCGGCGGCACCTATGACATGATAATGGACAATTTCAAAGCCCTTGTGGATTCACGTCTGAAGAATGCGGAACGGTCATCTGAATACTACATGAGGGGAACATACACTGCATACAATAAGGATTTCGCAGCTGATGTGCTGGCAATGGCGGACCTGGGCTTCAGAGAGACATCTATCGAGCCTGTTGTGTCGGATCCTGATGTTCCATATGCACTGCATGAGGAAGATCTGCCTCAGCTTTACGAAGAGTATGAGAAGCTTGCCCTCGAGATGCTCGCCAGAGAGGAAAGGGGTGAAGGATTCAGTTTCTATCACTATACAGTAGACCTGACCGGAGGCCCGTGCATATATAAAAGAGTTGCGGGATGCGGTGTGGCAACTGAATATCTGGCAGTCACGCCTACCGGAGACCTCTATCCATGTCACCAGTTCGTCGGAGATGACGACATGATAGTCGGTAACATATATGACGGGATCACTCATCCGGAGACTGTCGATATTTTCAGGAGCGGCAATAATATTTATACCCGCGATGAGTGCAGGGACTGCTGGGCAAGACTTTACTGTGCAGGTGGATGTGCTGCCAACAACTACCACTCAAATGGCGACATCAACAAGGTATACCGCTTCGGGTGCAAACTTCATAGAAAGCGCATAGAATGTGCACTGATGATGGCGGCAGCACGCGAAAAATGATACAATTAACTAACTATGAGAACAGCAATTTTAGCATCACAGAACAAAAATAAAATCAAAGAAATCAGGGCCATACTCGAAAAGTTCGGGCTCGATGTCATCTCGCGCGATGATGCCGGGATCCCGACTGACGATATAGAAGAAACAGGCACCACCTTTGAAGAGAACTCACATCTGAAGGCCAGCGTCATCATGGACATGATCGCTGACGATCCTTCGCTTGCAAAATATCTCGACAGCCCGGTGATCGCTGACGATTCCGGCCTTATGGTAGATGCCCTCGGAGGCGAGCCGGGAGTCTACAGTGCCAGATATGCCGGTGAGGGATGCACTTATGATGACAACAATACCAAGCTGCTTGCCGCAATGGATGGCGTACCTGCAAATGAAAGGACAGCCAGATTCGTGACGGTGATCACGCTTATATACCCAAATGATAAGGATGTTCCAAAGGCTGCTCAGCCTCAGGGTGACAGATATGTGCTTGTCGCAAGCGGCGAATGCAGAGGTCACATAGCAACTGAAAAGAGGGGTGAAGGCGGCTTCGGATATGACCCGGTATTCATACCGGACGGATACAGCAAATCATTTGCAGAACTGGGAACTGATTTTAAAAACACCATAAGTCACAGAGCGAAGGCTCTTGAAGAACTGGAGAGACTGCTTGGCTGATGCCGGCCTGCAACTGATGTCATGAGTGATGAATTCTGGGACAGCACATCTGATAATCCGGAACAGAAGAAACTCCATCTTACATGGAAAAGGGCTCTGAAAATAGGCTTCCACCTGTGGAGGCAGTTTGACGACCAATATTATGCGGGATTTGCTGCGCAAATCGCGTATTTCTTCTTTATGGCATCTGTTCCGATGCTTATTGTACTGACACAGGTTCTTGGTATTTTTGATGTATCGATGGACTTTATAAGGGACTGGCTCGAATTACATCTTTCAACCGAGATGGGCAGTTTCCTTCAGAGTCTGTTTTCTGCATCTTCCACCGCATTAAGCAGTTTCTTCATGATACTCCTCGCCCTGTGGGCGAGCTCATCACTTGCTTTTTCTCTGTCGAGGCTGACTACATACACCATCAGCTACGGCAGATACAGATTCAGCTTCTTTACTGAAAGACTTAAAGCCATCCCGATTGCTGCGCTTTCAATACTGGCTGTTGCCATAACTGTGGTAGGCTATGTGTACGGCGATCTTATTGCGAGAAGAGTCTTGCAGAACACATATATTGAGGGACTTATTTCAGACCTCAGGACTCCTATTCTCGCAGGAATGTTTTTCATTGTCATCCTTGCAAATTACTATGTGCTTCCGCGTATACGTGTTCCGGTCAGTGCGGTTCTTCCCGGAGCTGTTGTAGCAACCATCGGAATATTGATAGTCACATGGCTGTACTCCCTGTATATTTCCAGGGCTACCAATTACAACGTTCTCTACGGAGCGTTCTCAAACATCGTAGCCATGATGCTGTGGTTCTATCTCATAAGTTGGGTGCTCTGCATAGGCATGATGTTCAACAAGTCGTGGGACATACATATGAGAAGGGGCAGACTCACTCCTGCAAAGATCAAGGAATATCTTATGAAACAGTACGGAGCCAACGGAGAGGAAAAGTGGAACAAGCTCATTATAGGCGAGTACGATATGGTAGACAGGTCGCTTGACAGCCTTGCAGTAAGAATGTCAAGGAAGTTCGATCCGGGTTACGACGAGAAACGCGAGAGGGAAATCGCTGAACTCGTGGAAACCATGCAGGTCATGGAGATGATCGAAGATGAGATCGAGACACGCAAGGCAGAAATCGAAGCAGGCGATGATGATGAAGATTAAACAGGATTTCATTTCCGGAGGAGACGGGATAATGCATAACAGAAAAAAGCTGCTTTTTATTATGAATCCAAAAGCGGGGCTCATGCAGGCGCCGAAGTACATGGCGGAGATAATCGGACGGTTCTCGGGAGCAGGCTATCTGACTCAGGTGCTGATGACTACACGCGGAGGCGATGCGAGAGAATTTGCAGCTGAATATGGAGGAGAGGCTGATATCGTGGTGGTCTCGGGCGGTGACGGAACATTGAACGGGGTCATAGACGGACTTATAAGCGGAGGACATAAAACGCCGATCGGGTATATACCGGCTGGTTCCACTAATGACTTTGCCAACTCCATAGGTCTTCCGAAATCGATACCAGCCTGTGTTGACAGGATTATCAACGGCACATCGCAGCCTGTTGACATAGGAAGCTTCAACGGCCGTTACTTCAGCTATGTGGTGAGTTTTGGCGCATTTACATCGACCACATACTCCGTGCCTCAGAACGTAAAAAATATCCTGGGACACTCGGCATATGTGATGGCAGGTATAAAGGAACTTGCGCACATAAAATCAATCCATGCCCGCATCACTCTTGAGAAAGGCACACCGGACGAGCAGGTACATGAAGGAGACTATGTTCTCGGCGGAGTATGCAACTCAAGATCCATAGGCGGCATCGTCAATCTTGATAAGCTTGACGTCGATATGAATGATGGTCTGATGGAAGTGATACTGATCAGAATGCCGAAGGATCTGATTGAACTCAGCGAAATAACTTCCGGCATTCTTAACGGAACCTTCAAGTCGCATCAGATAGAAAAGTATTCAGCGCATAAAGTGACGTTCGAACTGGATGAGAACGTTCACTGGACTCTTGACGGTGAATATGAAAAGGGCAGTGGGGTATGCGAAATCGAAACGCTTGAATCGGCAATCTCGCTGATAAAATAAAAGGGGGACAGTTATGATAATAAAGTACGCAGGTCATGCCTGTTTCAAGATTTTTGACGAAGAGACCGGCTATTCTATAGTTTTTGATCCGTACGAACCGGGTTCGGTAAAGGGCTTCAGGGACATAAAAGATGCGGCGAGTGAAGTACTCTGCACGCATGATCACTTTGATCACAATTACAGGGATGCCATTTTGCTCGAGCCTAAAGATGAAAGCCCATTTGAGGTTAAATGGATAGATACGTTCCACGACCCAAAGAAGGGTGCGCTCAGGGGAAACAACCGGATATATGTGGTAACTCACAAAGCCACAGGAGAGAAGCTTGTGCATTATGGAGATATTGGCGAGGTGCTCGATGATCTTCTGACCGGAGAAAACCTTGAGCTTCTCAGGGATGCTGACATAGCGCTTGTTCCGGTTGGCGGTGTTTACACATATGACCGCAAGGAAGCGCTCGACCTCATTGAAAGGACGAAGCCAAAACTGGTACTTCCAATGCACTACAGGTCTGAGACCGCAGGATTCGGACTGCCTAACATCGACAGCATCGAGAACTTCATTAAAGATGCTGTCAGCAGGGGACATGGTATAAGCGTAGGGCAGGTGTGGTTCATCAATACGGCTGAATACGATATTGACGCAGACATACTGGTGCTGCGTCCGCAGAATATATAAAACAAAGGCTTTATCACAGAAACGGATAGAGGAGGGACATCAGATGTTTAAGTTGATTATAGTGCTCGCTGTTGCGTATATAGTACTGAAAGTACTCAACACAAGAGCTAAATTTGCGGAAGCTGATGCCAGACGCGAGGCTGAAGAGCAGCGCCTGAGAGAAGAAGCCGAGGCTGAAGCAGAAGAGGAGCAGATTCGCGAAGAGGCAGTTGACGTAGATGCGGAAGTGATCGAAAACGAGCCTGAAGAAGTTATCGATGCAGAAGCAGAAGTGGTCGAAGCCGTAGCTGAGGCTGTGACCGAGGAATAACAAACGGAGTTTGAACGACAATGATAAGAAGCATGACGGGATTCGGCAGGGGAGATTACTCTGACGAGATCAGCAAGGTAACGGTAGAAATAAAATCTGTAAATCACAGGTATCTGGATATTTACGTGAAAATGCCGAGGCGCTATTCGTTTGCCGAGGAGACAATAAAGTCAGCGATAAAGGAGAGGCTCCATCGCGGTAAGGTGGAGGTCAGCGTGAGTGTCGATAATATCGGCAAGAGCGATAGCGATGTAAGGCTGGATAAAGAGCTGGCAGCCCGCTATTACAGCGTGCTCTCCGAACTGAAGGACAGCTTTGACTTCGGTGAAGAGTCTCGTGTTTCGCTCAGCCTTCTTTCGAAAATGCCTGATGTTATCGTTACGACTCCTGCCGCTGAAGATGAGGAAGCGATGGTAAAGAGGCTTCTTGGAGCGACTTCTGAAGCACTCGATGATTTCTGCAGTATGAGAGAGGCAGAGGGAGAGAAGCTCGCAGCAGACCTGTCCGCCAGAGCAGATATAATACAGGAGATCAGGGACCGCATAGAGAAAAGGGCTCCTGAGATCGAAAAGGAATATGCGGCAAAATTCAAGGCCAGAGTAGAGGAGATCCTTGACGGTGTCTATGAAGTGCCTGCTGAGAGGATCGCCCTTGAAGCAGCAATATTCGCAGACAAGGCAAATATAACAGAAGAACTCGTAAGACTGGGCAGCCACATAAGTCAGCTCAGGAAGTTCCTGCAGTCCGATGGCCGGGAAGCCGTCGGCAAAAAGATAGATTTTCTTATTCAGGAGATGAACCGTGAGGCCAACACAATTGGCTCCAAGTCGAATGACAGGGAGATAACATCCAGCATGCTCGATCTCAAGGCTGAAATCGAGAAGGTCAGAGAACAGGTACAGAACATAGAATGAAGACTGTCTTCAAAAAAGAGAATCTGTTCATAAGAATAGCTATAGGATTCGGAGTCGGGATCCTTCTGGGAACCCTGGCTCCGGAGTTTTCGATTGACGCAAAAATAGTAGGGGACATATATCTCAACCTCATCAAGGTGATGGTGATACCCGTAATCATCTGCGCGGTGATGACAGGTATCATCAATTCATCGAATATGCCGTCCCTCAAAAGAGTAGCTGTAAAGACAGTACTGCTTTATATTGTGATGTTTCTGGCTTCTTTTGTGGTTTCTTTCGTAGTGGCATGGATCATAAGACCCGGCATGGGAGTCATGTTTGAGAATCAGCCGGTCTATGAAGGCGAGATAGGCGGACCTATCAGCTTGTCAGGAATCCTGCTTGGCATGCTGCCTCACAGCTTTTCCGATGTGCTGTCTGCAAAATGCATACTGCCGGCGCTGATTTTCGCACTGGTGCTTTCCGCAGTGATGGTTTCGATGGGAGATAAGGCACAGCCGGTCGCTGATTTCATAAACAAACTGACCAAAGTGGTTTTCCGCATACTGTCGATAATAATGGAAACATCTCCTGTAGGCGTAATGTTCCTGATGGCGTATTCAATAGCGCAGTACGGCACAGGGCTGTTTATGGCCATCGGAAGATACATACTGTGCTGCTGGCTAGCCTGCATTGCGGTATTTATAATAGTCCTCTTCGTCCCTTCGGTATTGTATGCGAAGGCTGAAGTGAAGACTTTTCTTGCTGCATGCGGAAAGGTGGCTCTGATGACTATGTCAACGACGAGTTCTGCAGCCACTCTGCCTACGACAATAAGAGTGAGCGTTGAGGAACTTGGGGCTCCTGCGTCTATAAGCAATTTTACATTGCCGCTGGGATGTACTATAAACATGTGCGGCGGCGCATGCTCATTTTGCTGCCTTGCTGTATTTGTTTCAGACTTTTACTCACTTGATCTTCCTCTCACGCAGTTTGCCGCGATGGCGATCGCTGCGACGCTCCTGAACATGGCAGCGCCGGGCATACCTGGTGGAGGAATATTGCTGATGACATCATACCTTACAATTTTCAGCCTGCCATTGGATCTGATAGGCCCGATAGCTGCGTTCTACAGGCTTCTCGATATGGCATTTACAACAATAAACGTTGAGGGCGATGTAGCAGCCAATCTGATAATTGCTAAATCAGAGGAAAACATGATAAAATAATAAGTCAGCGGGGAGGTATATATGAGCCGTAAAAGAGGCAGACTATTTGTCATATCCGGTCCGTCGGGCACGGGCAAAGGTACCGTTTGCAAAGAGCTCCTGAAGGAGATCGGCAACGAGTTTTCGGTATCGATGACTACACGCGAACCGCGCGAAGGCGAGGTCCACGGCAAGGATTATTACTTTGTCACAAAAGAAGTCTTTATCGAAAATATCGAGGCGGGAAACTTCCTCGAGCATGCGACCGTTTTTGACAATCTTTACGGGACACCTAAAGACATGGTTCTGAACCGTCTTGAAAGAGGCCGCAACGTTATACTCGACATTGACGTACAGGGAGGCCTTCAGGTAAAGAAGGCCATGCCTGAAGCAATACTTATATTCATACTTCCACCGAGTCTTGCAGAACTCAGGAGACGCCTCGAGGGGAGAGGCACTGAGACTGCAGAGAAAATCGAAAAAAGGCTAGGCCAGGCGCTGAACGAAATCAAGCTGATAGGAGAATACGATTATTATTTAGTGAATGATGATCTGGATGAGGCTGTTGCACTGGCAAAATGCATAATGGCCGCCGAGCTGGCAAGAGTGCCTGAGGCAGTAAAGCCGATCATCAGAGAATATGAAAACGAGTCAAAACAGAAGTAATCTAAGAAAGGGGAACCGAAAATAATGCTTCTTTATCCATCAATAAACAAACTCAGAGACAAGACAGACAGCAGATATTCGCTCGTCATCCTTACTGCCAAGAGGGCAAGGGATCTCATCGACGGAAAGCCTGCTCTTACAGAGGAAGAGAGCGAGAGACCTGTCAGCCAGGCTGCAAAGGAAATCGCAGCTGACATGATCACTTACACAAGAAGAGAAGAGGAGTAAGCCATGAAACACAGACCAACCATGCTGATGATCCTTGACGGATTTGGCTACAGAGAAGATTTTTACGGGAACGCAATAATGCGTGCCAAAACACCTGTACTTGATGAGCTCTTCGACAATTATCCTTTCATTACGATTTATGCAAGTGGTGAACCTGTAGGTCTTCCTGCGGGTCAGATGGGCAATTCCGAGGTAGGACATCTTAACATAGGTGCCGGAAGCGTCATATATCAGAATCTTCTCAAGATCTCGAGATCCATTGATTCCGGAGAGTTCTTTGAGAACGAAGCTCTGATGGCTGCCATGAAGAACGCAGCTGAAGGACACACACTCCACATCATGGGCCTGGTGTCGGATGGCGGCGTACACAGCCATATGAAGCACCTCATGGCCACTATAAACATGGCTAAGAAGAACGGCGTCAAGGATGTAGCAGTGCATTGCTTCCTCGACGGAAGAGACGTTCCGCCAAAGAGCGCCATGACATGGCTCGGACCTCTCGAAGAATACCTGAAGGAAAACGAGGCAGGACGCATTGGCGTTATTTCCGGCAGATTCTATGCCATGGACAGAGACAAGAGATGGGAACGTCTGGTAAGAGCTTATGATGCACTCACTCTCGGTGAAGGCCTCACTGCATCATGCGCACAGGAGTGCATGGACAACTCCTATGCAAAGGATGAAGTAGACGAGTTCGTACAGCCGACAGTTATCAACGCTGCTCCTATCAAGGACGGCGATTCGGTGATTTTCATTAACTTCAGACCTGACAGAGCAAGAGAGATCACCCGTGCCCTGGTCGACCCTGACTTTGATGGATTCGAAAGAAAGTCTGCTCCAAAGAATCTTACTTACGTTTGCATGGCTGAGTACGATGCGACCATGCCAAATGTACTGGTAGCATTCCCTCCTCAGGATGTTGATCCGACTTTAGGCAAGACTATCGCAGACCTCGGACTTAAGCAGCTCCGAATTGCAGAGACTGAGAAGTATGCTCATGTAACGTTCTTCTTCAACGGCGGTGTTGAGGAACCTAACGTCGGTGAAGACAGGATACTGATCCCTTCACCAAAGGTCGCTACTTATGACCTGCAGCCTGAGATGAGTGCTCCTGAGGTTGCGGCAGCAGTTATCGACAGGATCAATAAGGACATTTATGATCTCATCATCCTTAACTTCGCAAACCCTGACATGGTAGGACACACAGGTGATTTCGATGCAGCAGTCAAGGCGATAGAGACCCTCGACGGCCTGATCGGACAGATCCGTGATGCCATATTTGAGAAGGATGGACAGATCCTCCTCACTGCAGATCACGGCAACGCAGATACCATGCTCGATGAGAGGGGCGAGCCGGTAACAAAGCACTCGACATCCAAAGTTCCTCTCTGCCACATCTGCAAGGAGCCTGTTCCGTTCAAGAAGAACTCAGGCAAGCTCGCAGACATCGCACCTACTATCCTGACTCTGATGGGACTGGAAGTGCCGGCTGGCATGGAAGGCGACGTACTGGTTTAAAGACCGGTTTTTCACTCTCGTAGAATGATATATTTGGCACAGGGAATTAAAACCCTGTGCCTCTTTTATTGATATGGCCCCGGAACACGGATAAAATAAATACATGGGAAAAGAATTTACAAGTGATCAGAAAAAAGCGATAGAAACACTCGACAAGTCGGTGCTCGTATCTGCGGCAGCTGGCTCGGGCAAGACTTCGGTGCTTATCGAGCGAATAATCAGGATCATCCTCGAAGGCAAGGCCAATGTGGATGAGATGCTTGTCGTGACATTTACCAATGCTGCTGCATCCGAGATGAAGCTCAGGCTGGCCGGTGCCATACGAAAGAGGATGGCGGATCATCCGGAAGATGTTCCTCGCATGAAGGACCAGCTCGCCAGACTGTATAAGGCATATATTTCGACTATAGACAGCTTCGCGCTCAGGGTCATAAAGGAATTCTTCCATATGACAGACATGGAGCCGTCTTTTGGTGTCGCGGATGATGTTCAGTGCGAGCTTCTCAGGAGGGAGGCACTGGGAGAACTTTTTGAGGATGGATTCGGGAAAGATGACTTTATAGAAGGCGGAAGCTTCAGGGCATTTCTCAGACTTTACAGTGAAGAGCGCAGCGATGACACATTCATGGATGACATGCTGAATGCCTACTCCCGGCTGAGGACAATGCCTGACTACTTTGAATGGGCCTTTGCAAAGGCGGAGCAGCTGAAAGTCACAGCTGACACATTTGATGGATCAGGCTTTCAGAAGATGATGTTTGCTGATGCTGAAGTGGTGTTCAGGAGCGTAAAAGCTGCTTTTGCTGAAATCAGGGAGATGTTTTCTGAAGCGGGTATTCCTGAGCTGTATGAAGCCAAGCTTGCGGCGCAGGAGCATGCGGCCGGAAATATTTATGACCTGTTGAGCCGCAGTACTGCGTGCATGGACGTGATTGAAGCGATAAAGGCATTTCCGTCTGCCAGGCTGGTGCCGGCAAAAGCTCAGAAAGAAGCTTTTGAAAGTATAAAGAGCGATGTTGATGCACTTCGCAAACCTTTGAAAAAGGAGATCGATGACTTCCAGAAGCGGTATATGATACCAGATCTTGAGACGCGTCTCTCAGAGATGAATGCTACATATGAATACATGATCTATTATCTTCGCATGCTCCGGGAATTCGAAAGAAGATATGATGCTAAAAAGCGTGAGAAGAGGGTCATTGACTTCGCGGACATGGAGCACATAGCTGTCCGTATCCTGAAGAATGACGAGGCAGCTGACACTCTGCGCAGGAGATTCAGGTTTATCTTTGTCGATGAATATCAGGATACAAATAACATACAGGAGAATCTGATAAGCCGTGTTGCACGTCCTGACAATGTGTTCAGGGTAGGTGACGTGAAGCAGAGCATATATAAATTCAGACAGGCTGAGCCGGAGATATTCGAAAGACTGTATGCACGTTATACTTCAGGCAGCGAGCCGGATGGTATAGCCATAGATCTTGGCCGCAACTTCAGAACAAATGATGCGACGATCAGATACATCAACCATGTGTTCAGAAACGTCATGGAGGGCTATGATGAGCGTTCCATGCTTTATACAGGAGTAAAATGCCCGCCGGAATACGACTTCATCCCTGAGGTCCACATTCTCCTGGCCGACAACGCTGAGGATGAGTCTGAGGCAGATGATATCGCAGAAGATGGTGTGGATGAGGAGATCGAAGAGCTCAGTAAGGAGGAAGCAGAAGCTGAATATATCGCCGGGCTTGTAAAGTCGATCATAGGCACTGAATTTTACGATACCATGTCGGGTACTGTCAGAAAAGCCGGCGCAAGGGACATTGCGATACTTTTCAGAGCAGTCAGGCGAAGGGGCGAGATTATGAGCCGCGCCTTAAGAGAATGCGCAATAGAAGCTCATGTTGAAGAGACTGAGGATTTCTTCGATACTGTAGAGATAGAAGTAGCGCTCGCTCTTCTGACATGCATTGACAACATGAGGAGAGATGTACAGCTCATCTCAGTGCTCCATTCAGAGGTGTTCGGATTCAGCCCGGATGAGCTCGCGCGCATAAGAATAGAATATAAACAGAACATGAAGGACCGTTCAGCATACTGGGAAGCCTTTGAATGGTTTGCAGAGAACGGACCTGAATGCAGACTGAAGAAAAAAACAGCTGATGCCAGGAATGCTCTGCTGGAATGGCGGAGGCTTTCGAGGATACTGCCTCTGGAGGACTTCGTCTGGAAAGTGCTGGTAGACTCAGGATATTACAGGATGGCAGGGGCCATGCCCGGGGGTGCCGGCAGACAGGCTAACCTCAGAGTTCTTGCCGACAGAGCGGGCAGATTCAGCAAGGATACGATTGCAACACTTAGCTCCTTCATTTCCTTCCTCGAACTTCTGAAAAGCAAAAAGCTGAAAAACGGACAGGCTTCGATGGTGGGCAGAGATGACGATGTTGTGCGGATATCCACGATTCACAAAAGCAAGGGCCTGGAGTATCCTTTTGTTATAGTAGGCGGTCTGGGTCATAAATTCAGATATGACAATAACAGCAAGGGATTCAGCTTCGACTCTGATGGCGGATTAGGTCTGCCGTATGTGGATCCGGCACGCAGATACTGGCGTTCAACAGTGCTGCAGCGCGCTATTAACTCAAAAGCAAGGAATGACTCCTATAAAGAGGAATTGCGGCTCCTGTATGTTGCCATGACAAGGGCACGCAATAAACTCATTATGGTCGGAACCTGCAAAAGCGAGGATGAACTCAGAAAATATCAGCTGCGTCCGGGAAACTTCCTGAAAGCCATGCAGGGAGTCCTCAGGACCGGATTCAACAGAACTTTTGTATCTCCATTGATGCTTACCAGAAGAACAGATGACACAGCCTCGGAGAGCAGAATAGGAGCTTATTTCGACAGGCCGCTCAATAAAGAAGAGCAGGCTTTATACGATGAGATAGACAGAAGGTTCAGCTACAGATATCCGGATGAGGAGCTTCTTACTGCAAAAGCCAAGTACTCAGTGAGTGCAATACGAAAGGAAGAACTTGAAAAGGAGCGCATGCAGAAGAAAGAAGCAGTGGTGACATCTGATGACGAGGTAACACATCTCCGTACAGGAGTCGAACAGAGCAAGCGGGCATCTGCTGCTGACATCGGAATTGCTTATCACCGCATCATGGAATTCCTCGACTTCTCGAAGGTAATGGATCCGCAGGGGAGCGTCAATGCGGCATATATACGGGAAAGGGCCGAATTCCTCAGGGACCATGATGCAATCGATGCGGATGTATACGATGCACTCGATCATGACCGCATAACTGCATTTTTCAGAAGCGATCTTGGCAGAAGAGCCACTGAAGCAGCCTTGAGAGGCACGATCATGCGCGAAAAGCCGTTTACTCTGCGTACCGTCCGGGGCGGACGTGAGATGCTGGTTCAGGGTGTCATCGACTGCTGCTTTGAAGAAGACGGGAAGATGATCCTGATAGACTACAAGTCAAACTTCATCCGGTCGGGCAGGCAGCATGATGCAGAGCTTGAACGCATAAAAGATGAATACAAAGTCCAGATAGAGCTTTACAGAGAAGCAGTAGAAAAGGGTACTGGCAGGGATGTAAGCGAGGCATATCTTTACCTCTTTGTAAGCGGAGAAATGCTCGATATGATGAAATAAAGCAGGGGACGAAAAGTAGATGAGAGATGATCTGAAAAGAATAACCATACTTCATTCAAATGACATACACGGGCAGTTTACCGGCGAAACCGGTGAAGACGGCAAGCTCAGATACAGCATGGCACAGGTTGCCGGCTTTGTGGACCAGACAAAGAAAGACAATCCCAATACGCTTTATTGCATAGCCGGAGATGTATTTCAGGGATCGCTGATAGACAGCGATTACCAGGGACTTTCAACGATCGACATACTGAATCTGATAGACATTGACGTCATGTCACTCGGCAATCATGAGCTGGACTATGGAATATCCCACATGCTGTTCGCAGGCAGATATGCGAATTTTGCGGTAATAAACGCCAACTTCATAGTTAAATCCAACAGGAAGCATCTGTTCAAGCCGTACTATATGGCTGAAATCGACGGAATACTCATACTCTTCATAGGCTTGCTGACTGAGAATATCATTGATCAGACACGGGCCGAGGGACTGGTCGGCAGATACGTGACAGTTGCTGATGCCGAGGATGAAATAAGAAGGACTTACAGCAAACTTGAGAATAAGGGCCGTAAGGCAGATGTTGTAGTACTGCTGACCCATATCGGATGGGAGGCTGACCTGGAGCTCGCAAGATCACTCGACAAGGAACTCGACGTGGACATTATAATCGGAGGTCACTCGCATACCTATATCGACAAGCCGGTAGTAGAGAACGGAATTCTGGTGCTACAGTGCGGGTCTGATAACACACATATCGGAAAACTCGAATTCCTTTACAATAAAGCAACGGATACAGTAGATGAATTCAGCTGGGAAATGATACCTGTAGATGAAGACCACTGTCCTGCAGACAAGTATGTAACTGCAATGATCAATACTTATGAGTATGAGATAGACAGTAAGTACAGCAAGATGGTAACGACTCTTAAAAAGTCGCTTGACAACTACGGAAGGGGAAATCCTACGGAAGTCGGACAGCTTTTCGCGGATGTGTTTGCCGATGCTCTTGGCCTCGATATCATGTGCCTGGCATCTTCAAGCATCAGATGCTACACTCTGGATGCGGATGTCACGCTTGAAGACCTTAGAGAGGCATATCCGTATGACGGCAGGATCTATTGCCTCAAGATGAGAGGGGAGCACCTTAAGCGCGGAATAGCTCACATGATGAGACCCGAGGTGCTCGAAGAATGGGATGAGACATTCTTCCATTTTTCAAATCGTCTGAAGATAGATTTTGATTTTGACAGCAAGAATCTCAGCGTGGAGTTTGACGGTATGCCGCTTGAAGATGACTGGGTCCTGGAAGTGGGCATGCAGGAATACTATCTGATCAATTCAGAGACAGGCTTCGGCATAAGGCCTGAAGAACTGGTTGCTGAAGAAGAGGGAATATGGATCGCTTCGCCTGATGCGTTCCTGACACTGAAGGATTACTTAACTGAACACCAGAAGCTTGGCAGACGCCTGGACGACAGATGTGTCATCAGAGGAAACGTCGGAGGCCTTGCGCTCGA
>JAFWMD010000034.1 GCA_017510725.1 Mogibacterium sp.
CAGCAGAATAAAAAAAGGGGCTGATGCCCCTTGAGTAAACATATAGAACATCCCTTATAAGCAACGGATGAAGAAACAATCGCAGATCCAAGCCGGCTAACTCACGTTTAAAAACACGAGAATGCGCCGGCTACTTTTCAATTGACCTGATGGCAGAAAAAATCATGACGCCTTAGCCCCTTAATTACATACAAGCATGGATCGCGAACACAGCCCCTGCCTACAAAAAAAGGACCGCTGCCAAAGCAGCGGCCCCAAGAGGATCAATGTTCAACTATTAATGTCCGCCGGCCATCCTTCTGGTCTCAGCTGACTTTTCATCATCATCGCAGCACTCATCGGCAGCAGCCTTTGGCTGCGGCTTTGCAGATTTATCCACCGGTGTGGCATCACCGATACCGAGGGACTCGGCAGCGAGGCCAAGGGAGGAAATCACGCCCGAGAGGTCTGTAGGCATGTAAATCTTAGTTGCACGGCCATCAGAAACATTCTTCAGAGCCTCGAGACCTTTCAGCTTCAGGACTGCAGCGTCAATGTTTGCTTCTTTCAGGGCTTTGAGACCTTCGGCCTCTGCCTGATAGACAAGCGCGATGGACTTTGCGCGGCCTTCAGCGAGCGCGATCTGTGCGTCTCTCTCAGCCTGTGCAGCCAGGATCTTAGCCTGCTTGTCACCTTCTGCGCGGGCAACTACAGATTCCTTGTGAGCTGTAGCTTCAAGGATTGTCTGACGTTTCTCACGCTCAGCCTTCATCTGTTTCTCCATCGCACCCTGAATCTCAGCGGGCGGAATGATGTTCTTAAGCTCGACACGAGTAACTTTGATGCCCCATGCATCTGTCGCCTCATCGAGGATCTTCAGCATCTGAGCATTGATAATGTCACGGCTTGTCAGTGTCTGGTCAAGTTCCATACCACCGATGATGTTACGGAGAGTTGTCGCATTCAGGTTTTCCATAGCGGAAAGCGGACGGTCAACACCGTATGTGTAAAGTCTCGGATCAAAGATCTTGAAGTAGACGACTGAGTCGATCTTCATCGTGACGTTGTCCTTCGTGATAACAGACGACGGAGCAAAGTCACAAACCTGCTCTTTAAGGGATACCTTGTTGGCTATTCTCTCAACAAAAGGAGCCTTAAGATGCAGACCGTGCTCCCATGTCGTGCGGTAGCTTCCCAGGAACTCAACGACGTAAGCGTAAGCCTGCGGGACTACTCTGACACAAGAAATGATAACATAGAGCACCAGTACCAAAAGCACGATGAGCAAAATTCTAAATGCCATATTGATTCTCCTTTCTTACGGCATGCAGCCATGTGACACGGCTGTTTTTTATTTTCACCGTTGCAACTAGTATATCATTACGTTTTATTAAGTACAATTACAAACCTCTAAAATTACTTATCTGACATTATTACGTATATTTACAAACATCTAAACAATCCCTCATTATTATAATAATCAAGATGCGCTGATGACTACATATTCGCACCGCGAACACTCCGCACTTCGTGCTCCGTGTTCGGACGCCCCAAGAGCCTACTCGTACCCTAAAGCACCAGCTTCGCGTCGCAAGCACGCCTCGCTACGCCGGGTTGATACCGCAAAAAAGGCCGCCGCACTAAAGTGCAGCAGCCCCAACATAGTTCATTACTGAATAAATTTTCCAGTTGTCGTTCCTTAAGAAGCAACAACCGAACTCATCACACTCTCAGATGTCTTCTGACTGTGATGATTGATCCGATCAGGCCGATGCCAAGACCGAGAGCGACACCCACCGGTGCAAGCACGTGGAAGACCTCTAATACAGAAGGCAGGCTTCCCGAAATCGTGTTCAGGACACCGAAGCGGTTCAGCAGCCATCCGAGGATCCTGTCATAAGCCACGAAAAGAATTCCGAGCGGAATCAGAGAGCCGATGAGGCCGAGGAGAAGACCCTCGACGATGAACGGGGCACGGACAAAAGAGTCCGTTGCGCCGATCAGCTTCATGATTGCGATCTCGTGCCGGCGTACAGAAATACCGACATTTACCGTGTTGGCGATCAGGAAAATGGATACGACCAGAAGCAGCGCGATGATCGCGACCGCCACATAAGTGAACAGAGAGTTGAAAGAGATCAGCGTCTTTGTCGCGCCGGCACTCTGATTCACCTGGCGAACGCCCTCAAGCCGCTTAATTCTTGTAACGATACTGTTCTGGTTCTCGATCTCATCTACGCGAACGGTGTAGCTGGCAGAATTGGCAAGCGGGTTCTCTCCGTTCTCGGAAAAGCTCTTGGCATACTCCTCGTTTCCCTCGAAGTATTCCTGCTGGAAATTCTCCCATGCTTCCTCGGCAGATGTGTATGTGACGTCCGTCACATGTTCCATCGCCCTGATCTTTTCACCGATCTCGTCTATTTTCTCCTGCTCAAGTCCCTCATCAAAGAGGACCGTCACACCGACCTCCTCCTCAAGCGTTCTGATCATGAAATTGACATTCATGAGAACCGAGAAGAACATTCCGAAGAGCAGGATGCAGGCTGTCATGGTTGTGATAGAAGCCACTGAGAACATTCTGTTACGCCAAATGTTCTTGAACCCCTGTCTGACACAGTAGCCAAGAGATCTAATCTTCATGATAGAAGCCCTCCTCTACGTCTCTCGAAATTATACCGCGGCGCATAGTGATAACGCGCTTATGGAACTGGTCAACCAGATCCTTGTTGTGGGTAACAACCAGGACCGTCGTTCCCTGCTGGTTGATTTCGTCCAGAAGTTTCATAATATCATATGAATTTCTCGGATCCAGGTTGCCGGTCGGCTCGTCCGCAAGCAGGATTTTTGGCCTGTTCACGATCGCGCGCGCAACAGCGACTCTCTGCTGCTCACCGCCAGAAAGCTGCATCGGCTTGCTCTTATACTTCTCGGCGAGTCCGACCATCCGGAGAACTTCCGGAACACGCCTCTTCACGATGCGTCCCGGCTCCTCAATTACGTGCTGCGCAAATGCAACATTCTCGTACACATTTCTGTCATTCAGCAGTCGGAAATCCTGGAATACGACGCCGACCTCACGGCGATATTTCGACACAGCCTTGTGTTTCATCGTATTCAGCACATGTCCGTTGACCGTGATAATTCCCTTTGTCGGCTCCAGCTCCTTGAGGAGCAGTCTGATCAGTGTTGATTTACCGGAACCGCTCTCGCCTACGACGAATACGAACTCGCCTTTATCTACATGGAGCGAGATTTCATCAACTGCTGGCTGACCTTTTTCGTAAGATTTACTCACGCGGTCAAGATCAATCATGCAAATCCTCCTTAATTAACCCATTTCAAAGTTATACGCTTCTTATTGTATCACATAATGACAGGAAAATATCTCCAAATTATCAAAACGTGTTGTAAAAAAGTTGTAAAAAGTTACTGTTCAGACAGGCTGTCCCTTACTATCGGGATCTCGGTTCAGACTAAACATTGTTGACCCGACTGATAGATCAAGATTGCGCAAAAAAACACCCGTCTTCCGGAAGAAGGCGGGTGCAGTGACATTTGCAAATGCAATCAGTACTCAAGTGTCTCCATATACTTCATGTAACGCACTACCATCAGGGCGATCTTGAAAGTGATCGCGTCGTCAAATACCCGAAGATCAAGGCCGGTGCTCTTCTGGAGCTTATCAAGCCTGTAGACCAGAGTATTCCTGTGGATGTACAGCTGGCGTGATGTCTCGGAGACATTCAGACTGTTCTCGAAGAACTTATTGATGGTCGTCAGAGTTTCCTCATCGAAATCATCCGGGCTCTTATCCGTAAAGATTTCCTTGATGAACATCTTGCACAGCGGGATCGGCAGCTGATAAATCAGGCGGCCGATGCCGAGCTGGCTGTAGGCAATAATGTTCTGATCGCTGAAGAAGATCTTTCCGACGTCAAGGGCCATTCTCGCTTCCTTGTAGGAGCGGGACACTTCCTTGATCTCAGTAACCGCGTTGCCATAGGCGACATGAGTCGTGTCATGGACGTTGCCCTCCTGGGCAAGCGTTCTTGTTATGGATTCAGCGATCTCAGCAAGTTCTTTCTGTCCATCTTCCTCTTTCAGTTCTTTAATTATGATGATGCTGTTCTCATCGACAGCGGTGATGAAATCATTCTTTGTCTTTAAGAAAAGATTCTTGACCGCTTCCAGTGTAGAGTAATCCTTGCTCTGCTCGGACTCGATGATATAGACGACGCGCTTCGCATTGGTCGTAATGTGAAGCTTCATCGCGCGGTTATAGACATCGACCAGGAGAAGATTGTCGAGAAGGAGATTTTTAATGAAGTTATCCTTATCAAAATGCTCCTTATAGGCAATTACGAGATTCTGGATTTGGAAAGCGGCAAGCTTTCCGATCATTGTCATATCCTCATTGCCGCGTACGATGACCACATACTCTACCTGATAATCATCGTA
>JAFWMD010000035.1 GCA_017510725.1 Mogibacterium sp.
ATCGACCAGTACAACAATGATATCTGGCATTTGGAGAAAGACTGCTGACCGCAGGGAACAGAATATCGTGCAGAGAAAACCCCCGGAGATCCGTGGTGTGCTACCCGTCAAGAGGACAGTGAAAAATAACAAGTGACTGGATACCGTCAGCTGATGAATGAATCAGCTGACGGTTCTCTTTATGCTGCAGCCGCAATTGTGCGAAGCTGTCCGATCCGGCAAACCGCTTAATTCCAAGGGTTTGACAGCAGTTATGCATAAAAATGCATAAAATGAATAAAGATTATAACCATCGGCGTGTATTTTTTCCATGGTATGAACTACCACGCCCGAAAATACATGGATATAGAATGAATATTGGTGTATAACGCAGTAATTGCAAGGGTTTCAGAAAAACGTCATTTTTTCGGAACTACACCTGTTGATGTATTTCCATTGACCAGATGCCCTTTTTAATTTCGGTCCGGACACTAAAAAATGGCGATTTTTGCTAAAATCTGCAAAAATCGCCAAATCGTGAAAGCCTTGATTTTCAAGGCTTTTGAGCGTTATCTACGTTGTATATTCGCGACTACCTCGATGTGTGATGTCCACGGAAACTGGTCGACCGGGGTCGCCTCTATAAATTCATAACCATTAGCGGTCAGATATTTGATGTCGCGTGCGAGCGTGCCGGGATCGCATGAGACGTAAACGATGCGATCGGGTGCAGCCTGCACCACTGCGGCGAGCAGAGGCTCGGCGCAGCCGGCACGCGGGGGATCAAGCACCGCTACATCTGCATGCTCGAGTCTTATCTCCGGTTCGCGCTCAACTCTCTCATTTATCTCGTTCCATTTGTAGAGCTTCGCAAGACCCATCATGCCCGGGAGCTCTTCCTCTGCCTTTCCGCATATGTACCTGGTGTTTATAACACCGTTTATCACCGAATTTCTATTGGCATCAAGCACTGCAGGCTTTACAGATTCAATTCCGATAACTCTGGTCTTTTCGAAAGCTTCAGGATCCTTTTTTCTGAGACTTTCAAGCAGCCACAGACCTATGGTACCTGCTCCGCAGTAAAGATCCAGAACAGTCTCTCCGCCTTTCAGATCTGCATACTCCGCAGCCTTGTCGTATAAGCGCTCCATCTGCTCCGGATTCACCTGATAAAACGACTGCGGACTTATCTCAAAGGTAAGACTCCGGCCGTCTTCCGTTATCACCTCTTCATTGATCGTAGGTTTGCCTGCAATAACATGGCACTTGCCTTTATGTATCAGGGCAACAGACTCCAGACTGTAAGCCTGAGTATCTGATGCAGGATTTCCTTCTTCATCGCAACTTAAGCTGTAAACCGCGTCGTCAAACATCTCAACAAGCTTATCGATTTGCGGTATCTCTTTCTTTTCCGTCTCCAGCACCGTCATGACCTCGCCCGTACCAAATGCGGTCCGTACAGTCAGCTGCGTAATGCCTTTTACCCCGCTCTTTCTCAGGAACGCCCTCAGAGCATCCGCGCATACCATCGCAGCGTCCGTTTGCAGCAAGCAGTCATCGACGTCCATCACAAAGTGAGTCTTGCCCTTCACAAAGCCCACTTCTCCATGTGGACCAACCGCAAACACAGCCTTGTTCCTGTAGTACTTCAGAGTATCAGCCCCTATGATCGCATTCACCTTCGGATCATCGAGCCCGCCAAGTCTGTTCAGCTTAGCCCTGACCTGCTCTTCCTTTAGCCTCTTCTGCGCCTCATACGAGAGTTCCTGCATGGTGCAGCCTCCGCAGCTGCCTGCGTAAGGGCATTCAGCGGTGATCCTGTCAGGGGATGCCGAAACGACCTCTGTCATCACAGCTTCTGCCGACGATTTCTTCGCTTTTGTCACTTTGGCCTTTACTGTATCACCCGGCACAGCGCCGCCGCTCACAAAAACGGCACAGCCTTCGTACCTTCCGAAAGCCCTGCCGTCATCGAGCATATCTTCTATTCTGAGTTCGATTATCTGATTCTTTTCCATCATTTTTACCATCCGGGGACTGTCCCCGTTAGCGCTCTTTATCGGGGACTGTCCCCATTACTGACATTCTCGGCTAGCGTGCGCAGCTTTGCGAAGCGCTTGCTGATCGCTGCCTTTCCTACTGGCGGTGTCAGCGACTCACCGATTTCGGTCAGGCTCGCCTCCGGCTTATATAGCCTTAGATATGCTGCCTCTTTCAGCTGCGCCGGCAGATGCCTGAGTCCATTGCTCCAGAAGTCCGATAAAGGATCAGTCAGTTCATCGGCTTCCGGCTCTCTGCCGACTTCTGCAGAAGCTATCTTAACCAGCCAGCCACGCTGTTCCTCAGCAGCCAGCAGTGTTCTGTCGACATTAGCATTATCACAGTTTATAATGCGAATGATCTCACCGTGCATGCTCTTGTTTACGCGTATGCTCTCGAAATCAAGCACGGCGCTTCCGGCACCCATGATGCCAAGCATGTCGCTGATATATGCCGCCTTTTTCATATATACTACGAAGTTTTCTCCACGTCTCGCAACAGACGCCGCCAGATCATCGAAGGAGCCGATCAGCTTCTTAAGATCCATTGCGCTCTGTTCCTTGTCGAGTACGAATTCAAGATGATATCCCTTGCGCGGATCCGACATGGTGCCGCAGCTCAGGAACATTCCCCTCATGTACGACCTTTTGCAGCATTTGGATTTTACGATTGGCGGATAAATGCCGTCACTGAAGTAGTCATCGCCTTCACGTATGAGCAGCATGCCTGTTTCACGAAGGATCTGCATCGACTTCTCATCAGGACGGATATTTATGTAATAAGTGTTCTTTCCTTTTTTGCCCTGGCTTCCCGGCCTGTGTGAGCCTCCGATCGCAAGATCTGCCTTGTTGCGGAAATATGTCTCGATCAGCACCTTGAAATGCCTTGCCACAGCAGCACTCTCCGTAGATGCCACAATAGCAAAACTGCCGCCGGTGATCCTGATCGACCCTGATGCTCTCAGGAATCCCGCAATCTCAGCCAGCATGCAGCATTTCTTGGCGGGCTCTATCCTCGCCAGTTCACTCTTTACGTCTGATGAAAATGACACTCTGTCCCCTGTTTTCTATCTTTTCTTGTTCTGGAGGTCAAGGTCCCTGTGATAGATCCTCACCCGCAGCCCATCCTTTTTAAATTCTTCGGCAACAGCATTTGCTATTGCCACGGACCTGTGATGCCCGCCCGTGCAGCCGAAAGCTATGTTCAGATGATACTTTCCTTCATCTATGTAACCCTGCATCATCGACATGAGAAGCGAATGAGCTGAATCAACAAACTCTCCTGCCAGCTTACTCTTGAAAATGTAGTCCTTTACCTTCTTGTTGTTTCCCGTCAGCTTTTTAAGGCTCGGTACGTAAAATGGATTCGGCAGGAATCTCACGTCGAACATTACATCCGACTCTGTAGGTATTCCGTATTTGAATCCGAATGAGCTGATGTTCACTGCAAAAGTCGAAGATCCGGATCCGCCGAAAAACATACGGTCAAGTTCAGCAACCATCTCAGGAAGCTTGAGGTTGCTGGTATCCAGCACAAGATCTGCCTTCTTGCGGATCTCCCTGAGCTTTTCTCTCTCGTCTTCAATGACACTGGCACTTGCCTGCCCTCCGGTCAGAGGATGGTTGCGCCTCACCTCATTATATCTTCTGACGATCTCTGATACAGCCGCTTCCATGTAGAGCACGGTCAGCTCTATATCTTCTCTGCTCCTCAGTTCATCAATTACATCAATGAGTTCGCCGAAAAAGTTTCCGCTTCTGAGATCAGCCACGAATACCGCTTTTTCTATGTTGTTCTCAGCTGATGTAGCCATCTCAAGAAAGTTGTTGATGAGAGCCGGCGGCATGTTATCGACACAATAATACCCCTGATCCTCGAACCAGTCCGCTGCTCTGCTGCGCCCCGCGCCTGACATTCCCGTGATGATGACAACTTCCATTTCGCTTACCTTTTCTGTATGTTCACGATTCTCTCCGGATCGATGCCTGCCTCCATGGCAAGTGAAAGGCTCTCCGCAAAGCGCCCTACATATCTTGGCCTGTGTGCGTCGCTGTTTATGACGAATTTAACATCATACTGTTTGTAGATCTGAAGGTCGTTTACATCCGGATGCTTGTGTCTGGCATTGATTTCTACCATTGTTCCGGTCTCTTCGCACGCTTTTGCCACTGCGTGCTCATCGATGAACGCCTTGTCGCCGGGATGTGTAAGCGTCTTTATGTCATTGCTCTTGAGAGCTTTTACGATGCGTGCAGTATTCTGCCGCCTGAGCCTCTCCTGCAGTATCTTAGGCCAGTGAGGAAGATGGAATGCCATAAAGTTGTGTATCATGTGGCATTTCGGCACATAATGATAGCCTGCGTTCACAAAGTCGAACTTATCGAAGTCCTCAGGAGGAATATCCAGGCCATTCGGGGTATCGACGATGTCGGCTTCCACACCCAGATAGATCTTCAGTTTCGGAAAGGATGCCAGAGCCAGAGAAATATCCCTTCTTATCTGCGGAAGCTTGTGCATATCGATACCATAGAAGTCATACGGTCCGTGATCCGTTATCGCCAGTGAATCGAGGCCTCTTTTCGCGGCAGCCCGTGCATTGTCTATGACATTGCCTTTTCCGTGATAATATGGTCCCACTTTCGAATGGACCGTATGAGTGTGATGGTCAAATTTAAGCCTGTATTCTTTTTTAATATCTTCAATACTTTTTTTCATGCTCCTAAAGGCTGCAGTTGATCAGCCTTACCTCAGGTTCAAGCATAATGCCCGAATCAGAGTAAACTGTCTCTCTTACGTGTCTCATCACCGCCAGCACATCTTCACAGCTGGCACCGCCTATATTGATCACGAACCCTGAATGCTTTTCCGATACCTGAGCTCCCCCTACGGTATATCCCTTGAGACCGGATTGCTCTATAAGGGCTGCTGCGTATCCGCCCACAGGCCTCTTGAAGGTGCTGCCCGCGCTCGGATAATTGACCGGCTGCTTGGAATTTCTCCTGAACTGGAGTTCTGCCACTCTTGCAGCTATCTCCTCCGGAGCGTCTTCCGTCAGCTCCATCTCCGCGGAGAGTATGAGTATCCCTTCATCCTCTGCCATGCTGTGTCTGTACGAGAACTGCATGTCCTCATTGCTCACAGTGCGGAGATTCGTTCCGTCCGGATCCATCACGCGGACCGTTCTGACAACGTCTTTGATCTCCCCTCCGTATGCACCGGCATTCATGAACACCGCTCCGCCTATGCTTCCCGGTATTCCACTCGCAAACTCAAATCCGCTGAGTCCGTTTTCTGTCAGAAAAGCAGAGGTCCTCGACATCAGCATTGCAGCCCCTACTCTCACCCTGCAGGGATCCTCCTCATCGCGTATGATGGATTCAAACTCACCGCCGAGCTTTATCATGATGCCCGGATATCCCTCATCCGAAACGAGAAGGTTGGAGCCGTTGCCTATTACCATGTGCTCCGCCCCTGTATCCGTGACGATTGCGAGCACGTATGCAAGCTCCTCCTCATTGTTTACTGTAACAAATGCCGCGGCCGGCCCGCCTATACGAAATGAAGTGTGCCTGCTCATTGGCTCATTTCTGAGCACACGATCTTCAGGCACCTTACTGCATATTCTTTCTATTGTTTTAGAGATTGTCTCTTTCATTTTTCCTCTTTATTCGAGCAGATCCTTCTTCTTATCCTTGACCTCATCGATCTTGTTGGTCTTTCTGTCGAGTTCACTCACTCTGTCGTTTCGATCAAAAGCAAATCTGTTCTGTGACAGGTCTTTCTTTTCTTTCCTGAGCCTCGAAAATAAAGACTGCTGTTTTGAATGGTCTGGTTCGAGTTCGACCTCATCATCCTCGAGTCCGTATGCTTCAAGGCTGTAGTAATACGAGGTGTGCGTATTCTTTTCCTTGCGCTTCAGGTTATTTGTCATCATCTTGTCAGCATATTTGTAGAATACCGCAAACACCGGCACTCCGAGAGCCATGCCCGGAAAACCGAACAGACCTCCGCCTATCAGTACCGAGACCAGCACCCAGAAGCTCCCGATGCCTAACGCGTTGCCTACGATCTTAGGACCGATAACATTGCCGTCGAGCTGCTGTATCACGATTATGATTATTACGAAATAAAGCGCTTCTATAGGCTCCTCGAGAAGCAGGATGAATACCGATGGTATTGCACCGATAAACGGTCCGAAGAACGGTATGACGTTGGTCACTCCTACAATTACGCTCAGCATCAGTGCAAACGGAATCGAGCAGATCTTGAGAATTATAAACGTCAGAACACCGATGATGAATGAATCTATGATTCGCCCAACTATGAATCCGATAAAAGTCTCGTTTACTATCCCGGCAAATTCATACAGGCTCGCCTTGCGCTTCTGACTGCATGTGGCATTTACCATCTTTCGGGTGATAGCGAACAGCCTCTCCTTGAAGTTGAGCAAATACACCATTATCAGCAGTCCGATAAAGGCGTTTGCCACATACTTGACTGCCATGATAACGCCGTTGGATATCATGGATGCTATGCTCGCCGCATTGCCGCTCAGGATGTGCTCCTGTATCCACTGCATGATCTCGGTGTTCTCCGCATTCGCCAGATTATCGACCCATACTGCGACAAACGGGAAGTGATGCAGATGAATATTGCACCACATGGAGAATGAACTCAGCCTCTGCGGCATGGTATTTACAAGATTTACCGCGCTCGCAACCACCTGAGGTACAACAAAGTATACAAACAGTCCGGCAACTCCTACCACCACAATCACACATACCAGGGATGCAACAGCTCTCGCTGCACCGAGTAAGGTGCGCTTTTCTTTTTTATCTACTATGAGATCCCCGTCATCGTGAACCATCATTGCACCGATGGAGAATCCTTTTCTACTGGCTCCGGCCAGCATATGCTGGTAGCACCACTTTACGCAGGCGTTATATACAGGGCAAAGAATAAACGCAAGAATACCGCCTATATAAATAGGCGCAAGTGTATTGTTTATATTTTCAAAGCCGATCGATATGCGGTTCTTGGTGATCCAGTTGTTGAATACTATCAGCAACCCTCCGCACACAAGTATCAAAAATGCGGCTTTTGCGTATGGACTTTCCCTGAATTTCCTGAACATGCTGTGTCCTCCGGCTTGTCCGTACAATTCTATTATTTTATTTTACCACTAATTTGTCCTATTCTGCAGGAATAATCACGTAGGCTGTCTTATTTCTTCTTCCCCAGCTGACACATGCTCCCCTGGAGTTCATGTAAAGGTCTACCACATTGCCCTTGACAGCCCCGCCCGTATCACATGCATAAGCGTATCCGTATCCTTCAACCCATAGTTCGGAACGAAGACTGACGAAGCGGGGATCCACTGCACAGGTACCGAAATGTACACCCATTCCAAGGGCTCCTCGTGCTCCTGCCTTTGCCGTATATGCTGTTGTATTGGCTGTGAAAGTCCTGTCGACGATGTACTCGCCTGAATTTCCGGTTCCGGATGTCCCCAGCCTCAGCACACTGTCATGCGGCTCAGTGATCCATTCCTTCAGCTCACGCTCAGTTCCCTTATTCTTTCCGTTTACATACCTGGTAGTATATGTGAAGATTCCCTCTCCATCGTTTCCTTCACTGGTCTCCTGTACGCCGGACGTGAGTGATGGATCGAGTATCACCTTATCCACAGCTTCTATTGTTTCCTTTTTCTCGTCCACATCATAGTGGACCTCATTGACCACTATCGAAGTGCGGTCCGAGACCTTCCTATCGAGAGGCGGCTTTATCTCGTCATCATCGTCATAACTTATCCCGTTAAGCATCAGGTTCTCCTCAACTGTACCCGGAACAAGCCACAACTTATGCCTTTTGCCGGCAATCCTTGCATCAGTCTCCGTGGCATGCCTTATCCCGACTGTCATACCGTTCTTTACTGGCATTTCCGGATCCGTATCCATAAGATCGTTTTCACCGGTCTTTCCGTCTTCAGCCAGAGCGTTCTTCAGGTCTCCCGCTGTTCTGGCCGTGGTAGCATATTCGATGTACTGCGTGCCGCCATAAGTAACATATTCAACACTTACTGTCTTAGGAATCAGATAGTCCCATGCCTGATATCCTGCAAACAGCACAAGCAGGCTCACTGCAGCAGTAAGCGTCCTTCTGTGCTTATCTCCGAAAAGAGCCTTTCCTGCCGGTGACTTCGGTACACAGCGTGGCTTAGGATACTTTGAATGCGATACTTTTGCCTTTGGAAGCGGACCGTATTCTTTTTTCTCTTCCGGCTCCTCTGCAGCCTCGGATTCCTCTTCCTGTTTCGCCTCAGGCTCAGGTTCCGGCTCTGATTCTTCTTCTGGCTCAGATGCATTCTCCGGTTCTTCTGCCCCGGTATCCGACCACGAAAAAGATATCTTCGCGAGTTCCTCCTCCTCTTCTGCCTTAAGCATCTCCGCCTCGGCGTCATAATCAAATTCAGGAGCTATCCGCGCAGCCTCTTCCTCAAGCATGGCATATTGGGCCTCGATCATCTCCCTGATCTTTTCCCGGATCTGCTCACGCTCAAGCTGTATTGTTTCTCTCTTCAGTTCCGCTTCGCTCTTTATACCTGTCTCCGCTCTGACTTTTTATGCGTATCCGGTAATCATCACGGACGGATGATTCCTTTTATCTTCTTGTTGCTGATCTTGTATACATTGCGTACGACTGCGCCAGGCTTTCCGCATCCGATCGCAGCGGTCGGGCCTGCATTGCCTTCAATCGTAATTATGTAGTCTTCTGTAATACCTTCTACCAGCCCTACATGCATGTTTCTTCCGAAAATGATGATATCTCCGCCTTTTGCACTGCTCTTGCTGACCCACTTATTGTATTTGTTGGCGTATCTTGAGTAGCTTGGTACATATCCGAGAGGGCCGTATTTCCTTGCTACAGTAATTTTGTCATAAAGGCCCGCGGCATTGTAGACCCACGCAACAAAAGCTCCGCACCAAGGAGTACGGTCGGTATCTCTGAACCTTGTCTTGTAGTACCAAACCCAATAAGTCTTGCCTGTCATGATGCCGACATGCGCCTTGGCTACATCTATTACAGGACTGCCGTCACCGTCAGGTATTGCAAGAACCCTTGTATGCCCTGCTGCATCAGCTGCATAAGGGATGTTATTTGCAGAGAAGCCATCATTGACGACGATCTTTCCGCCCTTCCTTACATAGTATCTGTTGCCGTTCCATGTAACAAATCCCGCTTTTTTGCGCAGCACTCCGGATGCGCTGGAATAGTAAAGATATCCGTTCCACTTATACACACCGGTCTTTAT
Organism: Mogibacterium sp.; assembly: GCA_017510725.1. Classification (GTDB taxonomy): domain Bacteria; phylum Bacillota; class Clostridia; order Peptostreptococcales; family Anaerovoracaceae; genus Crickella. Next base: position 9,332 of record JAFWMD010000035.1, read on the forward strand.
GACACCGTATTTATTGGCACGGTAGTACTTCTTCTTTACCTTGAAGGTCTTGCTGGTTCTTATCTTTCCGCCTTTTCTGACATAATACCTTTTTCCGTCTACGGTAACGAAGCCGGCTTTCCTGCGGATCTTGCCGCTTGCATACTTATAATAATAGTATCTGCCTTTTTTGATTATCTGCGGCCTCGCTGCAGGAACCAGTGCCGGACTTTCCACTTCAGCAATCTCCGGCTGAGTATCAACAACCTCTGCAGTGCCATCACCTGGCCCAGTAGTGCCACCTCCTGTTTCGGAAGTGCCATCTCCGGTCCCGGTACCATCATCACCTGTCCCTGCAGAGCCTTCACCTGTTTCTGCCGATACCTCTGTCTGCCCTGTTCCCCCGGCATTTTCCGTCTGAGGATCTGTTTCAGAAAATACCGTAGTAAAAGAAAGAACGAACATCAAAAGCAAAGCCAATAATGTCCGTTTTACATTCTTACCTGTCATAGATTTCATTTCCGTTGCCATCCTTCCTGTTGGATCTACGTTTCCGGCAGAGGGTATAATCCGCCATTTCCATATAACAGGACGGATTGACAAGCGTCAATCTACATTTTTAAACATTAATATTAAGTTTTATTTATTTTTGAAGAAAAGATTTCCCCGCAACAGCGCTTTCGTCATCTTTTTCCCCGTTCCATCCGTAGCCAAGAGCATCGAAATGCTCATATGTAGTCACACCAATGGCACTGATACCCTCGTTTACCATGCCATGCCTGGATGTGAGAGTTTCAATATAAAGTACATACTTCTGCTCTCCTACCGGAACGAAGATTCTTTCGCTTATATCCATCCTGCCATTTTTATCAGGAGCAGATGACAGGCTCCCGGCACCAAGGGATACTGCATTGTCAAGATCTGCATCCTTCCAGACGGCAAATCCAGCCACGTCTTCTGCACCCTTAGGATCGATCATGAGGTTCCCGAGTTTCTCTGCGTTTCCCGATTTGAGCGCTTTCATGACTGCTTTAGAGTTTTCTTCGCTGTATTTCGCCATGGAATAGAAATCAGGCTCCGTGATTTTTTCTTCTGCAACTTTCTTATTATATGTGTTTTTTGCTGTGACTATCGTGACGATAAGGAAAACCAGCGCCAGCAGCAACACCATGATAAGCAGTATTTGATTTGATTTTTTTCTGTTCATTTTTTTACTCCTGTCCTCTGTATCTATCATATAGCATTTGTGCGCGCTTGTCTAATGATGTATACTTTAAATATGACAGATGAAGAAATCAGACGCATATTGCGCAAAAAAAGAAAACGTCAGCTTTTAAAAAGGCGTATCATATCTCTTATCGTAGCAGCTGTCATCGCCGTCGGCGGTGGTTTTCTTGCAGGCAGGGCCCTCGGAAACAGGACCTATGCCAATGAGATGAAAAAAATAGTCTCGGTCGTAGAAGACAAGCCTATCATTAATGCTGCGATCGGTCAGCTCGGCAACAAAGGCGGCGAGCCTTTCTGGTCATGGTTCGGATTCAAGAACCGCGAAGAATGGTGCGCATGCTTTGTTTCATGGTGTGAGGACCAATGTGGTTTTATAGAGTCCGGATCTGCACCTAAATTTGCATTGGTCAGTGACGGTGCGGATTGGTTCGTTCTTCGTGATCAGTGGCGTCTCATGGGTGATACACCGGAACCGGGCGACCTGATATTCTTTGACTGGGATCAGGACGGAGGGCGCGATCACGTCGGTATCGTAACGGCTGTAGTCGATGACAAAGTTTTTACGGTTGAAGGCAACTCCAGCGACCTCTGCAGACAGAAGAGATACTCAATAGACGATCCGGTCATCTACGGATACGGAGTGATCAAGCCTGAACAGAAGCAATAAATAAGCTGTGCCTTGTGGCACAGCTCTTTTTTATTTTTTGATTATTATCTCACATGCAGATCCGGTTCTATAGCTTCGAACACCGGAAGAATACCGGTCTTTTCAGGGGTCTGCGCCGGCAGCTGCCAGAAATCGTGAGCGCAGTAGTTGTTGCCTTCGACTATCGCAGGTCCGTCAGGCGTGATACCTATATCCCAGCCTACGTATCTGACCTGAGGTACCACAAGAGCAGCTTCCTTGGCGAGCTCGCAGGCTTCCTTGAACATCGGCACCTGATGCCCCATCAGCTTATAGTGGGTCATTGGATGCTCGTCATAAATGATAGCCATCGATCCGTCACCGCTGACTCCAGGCGAGCAGATCTTTCCGGTCTCGAGATCGACACGTGTGCCAAAACCGTAGTTGTCTACCACGCGGCCGTTAAGGCCGAACTTCTGAGTAGCGAAGATGACGTGAGGAACTCTCTGTTTATCAACTACCGTTATGATTCTCAGACAGTTCATCGCATAAGGGTAGACCTTCTCGTTGTCAGGATGCTGTTTAAGCACTTCCTCGAGCAGCCAGGAGTCCTCCTGCAGGAGCTCCCTGTACATCTCATCGAAGTCTTTATAATCATCGAGATTCTTCTTCATGCAGCCATGACCGCAGGAACCGTCTACAGGCTTGCAGAAGATTATCTTATGCTTCTCGACGAACTCCCTCACCTCTCCCTTTGAAGAAGTCTGGAAGTTTATGAAATCCCTCTTGATGTAATCCCTGAACAGATTATTGAAATCTTCCTTGTTATCAAACAGATGCTCATAGGTATCATCGTTGAAATGGCTTATGAGCTTCTTATTGCGAAGTCTTGTAAGGAAAGTGTCGCGCTGCTCATCAGTCAGATCCCAGAAACCGAATGTGACATAATCAAAATAACCTGCGCCGAACTTTACTGCGCATTTAGCCATATCTGCGGTAATGGCAGCCTTGCTCATTCCCGAAAATTTTGCCGTCCTGTCAAGGACCTCCTTATATTTATCAAGGCTCATTCCCTTGAGAACTCTTATCATATAACCAGGGCTAAGCACGTTGTAACCTCCTTTGGATACTCATATTTTCATGTAATTCTACAATACATCACGGCAAGTTGCCAGCATGTCGTTCAAAATTAATAATCTGATAGAATTTCAATTGCATATCTTTTTTGCATTAAAGCATGCTACAATAATTTGTAAGCATTATGGATCAAATGGTGCGCAAAACACTAAGACGAGCGTTGCGCAGGAGACGCAAGGAATGCCGGAGAGAGACCGCAGGTGAGTGGCTGGAACGAGTCTCGCAAGCGAAGCGTCAGAGCCGTTCCCCGCGAAGCAAGGTCGAACGAGATGGCATTCCCGGTGACGGAGCAGGCGAGTCGTGGGTTTTGTGCAGCATATAAGCAAGAAGGATGAAAACAATGGAATTCACTGCTAATGCAAATAAAAACGTTTCAATTGAAACATCTACAGGCGAGTATGATCGCTGTGCCATACAGACACACTTTATTGAAATCGGTGAGGACTACATCGAGCTCGTCGAGCGCTATGTAAGACCGCTCTGGCAGGAAGGCGACCTGCTGGCGATCGCAGAGAAGATAGTCTCGCTCTGCCAGAACAACGTTATTCCTAAAAAGGACGTTAAAGTTACTAAGCTTGCAAAGTTCCTGAGCCGTTTTGCTACCCAGCATAATTCGGCAGGCATAGGCGTCGGAGATGTATATAAGATGCAGTACGCCATTGACCTGAACGGAGGAGCGAAAGTATTTTTTGCTGCTGTATGCGCCGGCTTCGGCAAACTCGTAGGTAAGAAAGGTATCTTCTACGACATGGTCGGTGAGGAAGTCCGCGGACTGGACGGTTTCTATCCGGATGTATTCCCTATTTACGGCGAGTACGGCATTCCTCTTCCAAAGAACCCAAACGGCGTCTGTAACGAGATTAAGGAAAAAACGGGTATGTCCTGCATGATCATAGATGCGAATGACTTCACCCGCGATATCCTCGGAAAAAGCGATGACGTAACGCTCAACGAAGAGCAGCTCTGCGAGATAATCAGAGACAACCCTGCCGGTCAGGACGATCAGTGTACACCGTTCATTCTTATCAGAAAGAAATGATCACACTTTAAAAACCAATAAAAAAAGTGTTCAGATATCAGACTGAACACTTTTTTATTTCTCTCTGTATCCGGATCTACTGGGCCTGATAATAGTCCTCCATGTTCTCCAGGTACTCTTCAAGGCAAAGCCCGTTGCTCATTATGATTGCAGCATGTTCTTTGCCTACATATCTGTAATGCCATGGCTCATAAATGATCTCCGTGATATCCTCCTTATCTTTTGGATACCTCAATATGAAACCGTAATCCTGGCAGTGCTCCATCAGCCACTTCTGAGCCGGCATTTCCTCCTGCTTGTCTATGAGAGGATCTCCCCACCCAAGTGAATCGGCATCTACTATATCTGCCGCAAGGCCGCATTCGTGTTCGCTGTGGCCCGGCAATGCAGTGTCTGCCTTGTTTGCGGTGTGATCATACAGGTATTGCTGGGTCTCACGGGTCCTGAATGTGGATATCAGGCGAGGTGAGTAACCTGCTTCTCTGCAGTCCGCAAGCATTTCCTGAAGCGCTTCGTTTACTCTCTCATCTATATAATACCCGTCCTCGACTTCTACTGTCTCAATTTCGAAGTCATCAGGCATAGCATTCTGATTGTTTACAAGTATCAGGTACCACTGGTTTTTTTCGTTTTCGATTTTTTCGAGGCGGGCCTGATCTGCCGCCTCTTCCTCAGCTTGCTTCTGAGCAGCTTCCTCAGCATCTTTCTGCGCCTTCTGCTGTACAATTGCAGAGATCCTGTGTACAAGGAAGAACGCCGCCATTACGGCCGCAATTACGAGCAGAATTATGAGGATCATCTGATTACGGATTTTTCTGTTTCTCACGTGTTTGTTCCTCAGGCTTTTTTGCTTCGCTCGCGGGCGAGCAGTGCTGCGCCGTATGCGCCTGCATACCTGCCGTCAGGCATCGCGAGCGCTTTTTTCCCCAGCTTTTTACTGAGAAGTGACGCAAAGAATTCATCATTACTGAAGCCTCCGGTGATGATAATCGTATCCTGAAGCTCCTTTCTCTGGACAAGGGTCGCTACCTTCAGCGCCACGGAGTCTATGACTCCGGCAGCCAGGTCCTCGCGGCTCCTTCCCTCACCCATATAGTTTATCACTTCAGACTCGGCGAAAACAGTACAAAGAGAACTTATCGAAATAGGTTTTCCTATCTCAGCCAGTTCAAACAGCTCCTCTATCGTGAGTCCGAGCCTGTTGGCCATTACTTCGATGAACTTCCCGGTTCCGGCAGCACACTTGTCGTTCATCAGAAAGTCGACCGGCCTGCCATTCTTAACGTTGATGTACTTGGTATCCTGTCCTCCGATGTCAATGATGGTACAGTCGCGTCCGATCATCTCATAACCGCCCCTGCCGTGACATGTTATCTCGGTCACCACACCGTCGGCATACTCTACGCTGATACGTCCGTAGCCGGTCGCAATTATGTCTGCATCATCGATATCGCCATATTTTTTTACAAGATCATCCTTAATGATGCCCGCAGTGATCTTGCTGTTCCATCCTGTCGGCAGCACTTCATATACGGGCTCCTTGCCCTCCTCAAGAACGCAGACCTTTGACGCAGTTGAACCGATATCTATGCCAATGTATTTTTTAGCCATATTTATGCCTCGTATTATCGAATGTATTATTGAGCCCGCTGATCGAAAGATATGCAAGGTTTTCCGCTTCAGCTATCCCTTTTATAGTATCGACATCTTCTCCATGTACAAGAAGAGACACCCCACAGCAGACTGAAAGCTCGCGCGGAGTCGGGCTGATCTGGGCATACATGCCCTTACCTTTCAGCGACCTGTACATTGCAGTCGCATCCGTATGATTCTGAAACAGTATGTAATAGTGCAGATATTCTGCCATCAATACAGCTCCTCCAAAAATTATAGGGCGGATGCCCTCCGCCCTATATTCTAACATTTCCTGTTCTTCAGCAAAAGAACGTATTAGCCGAGCATCTCGATGAATGCGCCGATTCTCGTCTTGAGCTGCTGAGCATCATTGTCAGTGTAATCTGTCTCGATTCCGAGGAACGGGATTCCCTCTGCCTTGCATCTGTCTTCGAGTGCTCTGCCTTCAATATCGTAGGTCTGGCAGAACATGAGGCTTACATCGATGACTCCGTCAGCCTTGCTTTCCTTGGCCAGTCTTACTACGTCGTCGAATCTTGCTGTGTTCGGTGTGAAGCAAGCGCAGTTGATGCCCATGTATCTGTTAGCGATGTTCTGAACCATCTCGTCCAGATCCTTGCCGCTCTCATCAACGAAGTTCTCGAAGTATCTTGTACCTGTGCATGTCTCTTCGCAGACTACGATGCCGCCGCTTGTCTCAACGAGGTTATGGAGCTTCCAGTTAGGAATAGCCATAGGTGTTCCGGAGATGAGGATTCTCTTCTTGCCTGCTGCAAGATTTACACCGTCTGCAACTCTCTTCTCGAGCTCATCGCACAGCTTGTTGACCATTGCTGCAAATCTTTCAGGATCGTCATAGTAAGCGATCTGCGAGATGAGCAGTACGTCGGTTCCGCTGATAGGAACATTTTCTTTCCATCTGAGGCTGTACAGTCTCTGGAGAGCTGCTCTCTTTGCATTGATCTTCTTGATGTTCTCAGCAAGAGCCTCAGCAGTTACCTTGTTGCCTGTTGTCTCTTCAACTACCTTGATGAGATCCTTGATTTCATCTGCCCACTTGAGGAAATCCTTTTCTCTCTTCATCTGAGGCAGATCCATGATGTGCATAGGAACGTCAGTGCCGAGGATCTCGTAAGCTTTCTTCTTGCCATCGCAGGTATTCTCACCGATGTAGATGTCAGCCAGTCTGTAGAACGGGCAAGTCCTATCGAATCTTGCTCCGAGCATTGCCTTGATCAGCGGGCATGTGTTGGCAGGAAGGTATCTTTCACCGCCAGGTACCCAGAACTGCGAACCTGCGCAGAGGCCTGTAGCGATTCCGCCAGCTGCGAAAATAACTTCGTCAGGTACATAAGCGCAGAATGTGCCGAATACCTTGCCTCCGTTCTTTCTGAATTCTACGAGTTCGGAAGGTCTGAGACCGTGAACATCTGCAAGTACCATGTCGAAATAGTCCATTGCTTCAGGTCTGTTCTCCTGTGACATGAATACATCACCGATAGCTCCCGGAAGTACTTCGCAAAGCATGTCATGAAGCTCGAGGTTCATACCGAGATCTGCCCACATTTTCTGATTGTCTGCCATAATAATTTCTCCCTTATATTAATAACAAAACGCTTAAAAACATGTGCCTGCAGGAGCCCTGAAGGCACAGCTCACAATAAAATTCTACTATCACGCAAAGAACGGGCAAAATAGATAAAATCTATTACACCCGTTCTTATTATCTGGTTATTCTATGCTTTTAGAGTCCCGATGTAGAGAAGAGTTTTGACCCAAGCTTCTCGCCCTCAGCCTCCGTGCAGCCGTATACGCCTTTCTGCCCTTCCATAGGTCCGTAGTGAACGACTACCTCTTCTGCCTTATCATACTGGGGATCAGCGATCTTCTTGTTGAGAAGCTCTATTACAATAGACATCACGTAATTTGTCTGTTCCTCTTCAGACATTCCAAGAATCTTATCAGACTCTGCAGCCACCCGTTCTTCAAGCACGCTATTCAGTTCGTCTTCTATTCCGGTGAATAACTGCAGCGGCTCAACGGAAACTGTCACATCATATCCGCCGTCATCAGCAGCAACAGCATCCCCCACTGTATATTTTGCCTTTTCAAGAGCTCCAATCATGAAGTCCCTGAAATCTTTTGCAACATCTTCGCTCAGATTTGACTGGGAGCTGATACCGGACATCATCTCATCGATCAGATTATCGCGGACCTCCGCTTCCTTGCCTTCCTCTATATCCGCAAGATTGACCGCATTATCATACTCTCCCGTGCACATGAGGTCGAGTACGGCCTTTACGTATGCCTGAGCCTCCTCCGGAGCCGGTTTCTTCGGGCCGCAGCCAGAGAACAGGGAAACCGTCATCACCATAATAAGCATTAAAAGCGATAAGCGTTCAAGCCCCTTCTTCATATCTGTCTCCTATTTTATTTTACGGCGTTTGATCTTCTGCGTTGTAGTCTTCTCGAATTCTTCTGTCCTGAGATATGTCTGCTTGATGCGCTTATATTTAGGCATCTCGTCATTGATCTTCTCAATGTCGGCATCAACTATCGCCTGGATCTCCTCAGGGCTCTTGTCCTTGAGCGCTTCCGCCTCAGGATCGTACACTACATGCGCTACAAGCCTGTAATCGTCGCCTTCTTCTTCACCCATTACAACGTTTTCTACAACGTAAGGGATCTTGTCGATCAGCGCCTCTATCTCTTCCGGATAGATATTCTTTCCATTTTTGAGGACTATAACGTTCTTTTTGCGTCCCGTCAGGAAGATATAATCATCTTTGTCGATTCTGGCCAGGTCTCCGGTATTGAACCATCCGTCAACAAACACTTCCTTGTTAGCCTCTTCATCATCAAGGTATCCCTTCATGATGTTAGGTCCTCTTGCGAAGAGTTCTCCGATGCCGTCTTCATCAGGATTATTGATCTTTACCTCAACTCCCGGCATAGCGTGACCGACTGAACCAGGTCTGCGGTAGAAGTAGCTCTCTGAAGCAATAGTAGGAGCTGTTTCAGTAAGGCCATATCCCTGTACTGTGAGGATACCGAAATCTGTTGTATACTCGAGGATCTTAGGATCGAGTGCAGCTGCTCCGCTGATGAGGAATCTGAGCTTGCCGCCAAGTCCATCGATGACATCCTTGAACAGCTTGCGCCTTACATCGATGCCTACCTTCATCAGAGCCTTGGAGATCTTGCGGCCGGTCTCGAGCTTCTGGAGCTTGCCCTCCTTCTCGGCTGTCTTAAGGACCTTATTGATCATCGACTCAATTATGAGCGGCACGCAGAAGAATGCTGTCACGCCGTACTCCTTGAGCTCCTTCTGGATATACTTGAGTCCGCTGCAGAACACATTTGTGGCTCCATTGCTGATAAACATGAGCACACCCTGGTTTCCGAACGCGTGGTGGAGCGGAAGCAGAATCATCTCTACATCATCTTCGTAGATAGGCTCGACTTTTCTCATCGCTGCAATGGTGGATGCAATATTGCGCTGAGTAAGCTGCGCAGCCTTTGCATCTGCCGATGTGCCCGAAGTGAACAGTATGATGTCTACAGCGTGCTTGTCGATCACCTTGAACTCAGGCTTATATTGCTTTACGAGCTTTGCGTGCTCCACAAGAGCTTCCTGCGAGATTTCTGACATAGGGATCAGTACTTTCGCAGTTACACCGTCCATCTTGCTGATCTTCTCAAAGTCCATCTTGAGAGTCTCGTCATAAACGATGGCATCCGCCTTGCACTTCACCAGTGAATTCACGATCTCCTCTTCAGGAAGACCTTTATCCAGAGGCACAACAACGCCTACATTGATGACTATGCCGTAATAGGCCGCCAGCCATGTATATGAATTAGGGCCAATGACTACTATCCTCTTTCCTTTGAGTCCCTTGCTGATCAGATAAGCTCCGATGGAGTCCATATCATCTCTGAACTTGCGGTATGTGATCTCCACTTTATTTTTTCTGTCAGGAGTCTTGTAAATGAACGCGGTGTTCTTTCCGTACTTATCTGCAACAAAATCCATTATCTCCTTGAGATCCTGGAACTCAATATCATATTTGCATTTATATTTTCTCATTTTCTGTCCCTTTCTAAGAATTATATGCGTCTTTTTGCGCACAATAAGATAAAGTCCTTTTATCTTTATCTCAATATACAGTAAAGCGGGCATTTTATCAATGAAACTATGCCCGCCAAAAGAGTTTCTTAATCCTTGATTTTACAGCGTTTCAGCGAGTTCAGGGAATATGCTGAGACTGCGTTTCAGTATACCGTGAACATACGCGATCATGGTGCCGTAGTTGGTGATCGGCACACCCTGTGCAGTTGTTCTGGATGCGCGGTGTTTCACTTCCCTCTCGTTCAGCATGCATCCTCCGCAGTGCACTACCAGTGCGTAAGGGGTCAGATCGTCAGGATAGCCGGTGCCGCTTGCAGTTTCGAAAACAAGATCGTTTCCCGTGAATTCATTGAGCCACTTAGGGATCTTTACAGTACCTATATCACCGCACTGTCTGTGGTGCGTACACCCCTCAGCGATGAGCACCCTGTCACCGTCTTTCAGGCTGTTTATCGCAGCGACTCCCCTGACAGCATCGTCCAGGAGTCCCTTGTAGCGGGCCATCAGTATCGAGAAGGAAGTCAGAGGCACATCAGGCGGTACTATCCTGTCGACCTTGCCGAACACCTGGCTGTCGGTGATAACGAGAGCCGGCTTCGTTCCGATCTTATCCAGAGTATCTGCCAGCTCTGTATCCTGCACGACTACCGCAGTTGCCCCGGTGTCCAGTATATCCCTGATGGTCTGTTGCTGAGGCAGAATAAGACGGCCCTTTGGCGCTGCCTTGTCGATAGGCACCACCAGAACGATCAGATCCCCGGGGTTTATCTTATCTGCGACAAGCCGTCCTTCTTCGCTCTGGGGTTTCAGCAATGCGATCCTGTCCTTCAGTTCGTTTATACCATCGCCGGTCATCGCGCTGACGTGGATCATTCCGCTGCAGCTGCCTGCTATGCTCTGCATCAATCCGGCAGACTCTTCATCTATATTATGGTCCTCGGAATCCTCCGGGATATCACTTTTGTTAAGCGCGATAAGGAAAGGGATGCTCTTTTCCTTAAATAGTCCAACAAGCTCCGCGTCTACCTTTCTGAAGCCTTCAGTAGTATCTACTACCAAAACAGCTATATCAGTTTTTTCCAGTATCTTTCTGGTCCTCTGTATGCGGAGTTCTCCGAGGCTGCCCTCGTCGTCAAAGCCCGGAGTATCGATTATCACTACCGGACCGAGTGGGAGTATCTCCATGGACTTGGTCACCGGGTCAGTAGTGGTTCCCTTCACTTCAGAGACAACGGCGAGGTCCTGCCCTGTTACTGCATTTACCACGCTCGATTTGCCTGCGTTCCTGCGCCCGAAGAACCCTATATGTATCCTTTCGCCCGAAGGCGTTTCGTTCATTCCTGCCATTAAAACAACCTCTCTATATCTGATGAATGCGGGATCGATCCCCTGTGACTAGTGTACCTTCAGGAGGAAAACATATCAAGAAAGAAAAAGCTGCGGTTATTCATTCACCGCAGCCCCAGTCCCTTTTTCGAAAGAATCAGTTTCTTTCCTGAGAGATCTTCCGGGTTTCTCGCTCGATGTATGGAGAGGGAGCACCGAAATGCGGCAGCATTATATGGGAAACCCTTTGATCTCTTTGTTTATTATATTAATGTTTTTCTTATTATGAATAATAGGCAAAAAAATAAAAACAGACCACATGTACATTTTTTCTATACCACGCAATCTGTTATTTATAAACCCATCTGTTTGCAGACTATTGTTAAAAAATTTTTAGTATACCAGAGTGCTGCCGTTGCATGCCGCATACAGTATCAAAGCCTGGTGGTGAAGCTGAACTCAGCCCTGTCACACCGCACATAGCTTTCCGTGTATTCCACAGGATGCCTTTCTGAATCGACCCCTATAAGTTCAAAACTGAATGCCGGATGATCCACAGGAAGTTCCAGATATCTGGCCTCCTTAGGAAACAGCCTTACTACGCGAAGCCTTTTGTCATACTTTTCAGGTAAGTAACCTCTGGCATCCATATATTCATGCAGCGACACCATCCTGAAGTCGAAACTTTCAATATCCGGAAAGATTTTTTTAGGCACATAGGTATACTCTATAGCCAGAGGTTCCTCATTGCCGTAGCTTACACGGTGAAGTGCAAATACAGGCTCGCCCTCCTGAAGATCCAGCTTTTCTTCAAGAAACCTGTTCCCGGTGATGGTTCCGCTGACCAGCACAACATTGTTTACCTTTATTCCATATGAGTGTACAAGTCCCGATATTCCCTTTTTATCTTTCACAGCATCATCGCTGATATTCATCACCCGTTTATATTTCCTGCGGATAAAAGTTCCTTTGCCTCTGATACGGTATACCAGACCTTCGTCTGCAAGCTTTCTGAGGGCATACTGAATAGTAGAGCGCTTCACAAAATACTTCTCCGCAAGCTCCCTTTCTCCCGGCAATTGTTCTCCGTCAAGGTAATGGCCGTATTCGTCGATAATCCTTTCTCTGATCTGCTTATATATGCTCGTTTCCTTTGCCATGGTCGCCCCTTGTCCCTTATGCAAAATCCCTTATGTGGAATTCAATGTTGTCAGGCATTACAACGTTGTCAAAATACTCTATAAGTCTGTCCTTTCTGTCGTATATCATTCCATCATATCTGATAAGCGGCTCATTTCTGCTTACTCTGAGAAGCTCCGCCTCCATATCGTCGGCATACACCTGTGTGATCCGTTGTTGTACTCTTGAAAGAGAGAGCCCGTACCTGTTTTTCAGCAGCGAACCAAGGTTATGCTGTTCCAGGTCCTCCCGGCTCATGTCCGGGACATGCTCTGCTACAAGATACGACTTCTCGAGCGACATAGGCCTACTGCTGTCATATCTTATGCGAAGTATCTGGTAGCAAAGGGTACCTGCCGGTAGCTGAGTGATCTCTGACAGACTTTTATTCATGCTTATCACTTCAAAATTCAGCAGAATCGACCTGTTATCGTTCCTGACCCTCTCTATTTCTCTAATGATGGACCGGATATGATTGAGGTTGATTTCTATCCTTTTGGGAGCCACGAAATACCCACTCCTCGGTTTTCTTATAAGCACACCTTTCTTGACCAATATTTCGAGAGCACACCTGACAGTATCCCTCTGCACGCAAAATTCCTCGGCCAGCTGTCTCTCGGAAGGCAGTCTGTCCCATTCATTCATACGCTCGTCATGTATCCGCCTTTCGATCTCTCTCGAGATCTCCTCGTCTTTGAAAAGTATGCGCTTTCTCATTGTTTCCTCTTTTTTATTATATAGTTAACAATAAACCGTGAGACCCGAATCGTCAAGTCTATAGCGCAATTGATTTTGATCAATGTGGAGAGTATGATTTTTTTATGGAAAACAAGGTGATCGACGTTCTGAATATGACAGCGTGGCGCATGGAAGCACCGCAGCTTTTCGGAGGTTTTCATGTTACCGCGTCTCTTCTGTCTGCCGCTCTTGCAATATTGGCAGCTGTCATTTTTGCACGCCATGCAAAAAACAAAACGCAGGTATGCAGGATACTTGCGGCAACAGGCTGGATACTGATCATTCTGGAAGTGTACAAGCAGTTCTTCCTTTATTATGTAATGAACGGCGGAGCGTTCGATTTCTGGTTCTTCCCTTTCCAGCTCTGCTCAGTACCCATGTACCTCTGCATTATTCTGCCGCTTTTCACCACAGATACACGCCTCACAATGATGACCTTCATGGGAGGATACACCTTTGTGAGCGCTGCAGCAGCTCTCATCTTTCCGGAAGATATACTGCGGCCTTATATCACTCTTACGGTTCATGGGTTCGTATGGCATGGATTGCTTCTCTTCATAAGTCTGTTTATTTTCCTGACAGGCTATACCGATGCCAGCATCCGCGGACTTCGCAGAGCTGCGGTCCTGTTCGGGATCCTCTGTGTTATTGCACTTGGCATCAATATTGCAGCAGAATCAGTAATGCCTGCCATACGCACGGCACATCCGCTGATAGAGCACGACTGGGCTGCGATGTTCTATCTGAACCCTTTCCACATATCACCTCAGCCTGTTGTAAGCACGGTACAAAGACGCCTTGGCATTCCTGCAGGCCTTTTGCTGTACATCCTTGCTGTCGCAGCCGTAAGCAGCGTGGTGATCAGATTGTTCAGATCAGTATTTCAGGAAAATATCTCTAACGTGCTGGATAACAATTTATAGAGCATGCAAAAGGAGGCCCTGAAGCCTCCTCTTTGAATTTATTATTTTCAGTTAATGTTTATCTCTCAAGAATCCAGCGGAATCCATACGGCTTCATCAGGCTTCCTCCGGTCCATACATTTACCCACACCTCATCCGGTGAGAAGTTGAACAGGCCGAGCATGCGCTTTCCTTTATAATCCCTGGCTATTCCAAGCACTCTGTTGTCACCTGTATCTATCGGATATACGTGAGCATCGGAATGGAACACCTCGTTGAATCTGCGGATCATTACGAGTTCGCGCAGTTCATGGAATATCTTTCCGGTCGGAGTGGAAAGATCTTTTCTTTCCTCTGCCTTTTCCCAGTCCATCTTTCCTCTGTGTATGTTGCGGCTGTCTGCCCATCTGCCCGGATCATCATGATATCCGTAGTCGTTCAGCATTCCCAGTTCATCACCGCTGTAGAACACCGGAATTCCTCTGAGCGTAAGCATACATGCGTGGAGCATGACGACAGCATCAATGGACCTCTGCACTAATTCCTCATTATTCTCATACAGGGCTGCTTCAAGCCCACAGAGAGAAGCTGTTGTACCGCAGAGTCTGGCATCACGCAGCCACTCTGAGTCGTTATAGAGCTCGCCTCTTGCCGGGCTTCCGTAATACTTGCCGGTGAACCAGTCATTAAGGTACTTCTTATGCGAAGCTTCACCCATGCCGTACTGTGAAAGGAATCCGTAATCGAGTCCCCAGCCTATATCATCGTGGCATCTGAGATAGTTCTGGAAGATGCAGTTCGGAGGCAGGTTCTCTATCTGCTGCAGCTGATGTCTGAGCAGTCTTACGTCACGCGTCGCCATGGTGTGCCATATGGAGGCCATGGTGGTGACGTTATATAACATGTCGCATTCAGGCTTCTCTTCCGTTCCGAAGTACGGGAGCACCTTGCTCGGTTCCATTACGACTTCTCCAAGGAGCAGTACGCTTGGGCATACTATCCTGCAGGATATGTTCATCATACGGACAAGAGTGTGCACCTGCGGCAGGTTGCGGCAGTTAGTGCCCAGTTCTTTCCATATATACGGAACAGCATCAAGCCTTACTATGTCCACTCCCCTGTTTGCCAGATAGAGCAGATTTTCCGTCATGTCGTTAAAGACTGTCGGATTTGCATAATTGAGGTCCCACTGGAACGGATAGAAAGTCGTCATGACGATCTTTCCCATATCATCAAAATATGTGAAGTTGCCTGGAGCTGTCTCAGGGAACACCTGCGGCATAGTCTGCTCGTACTGCCTTGGAATGTCCCAGTTATCATAGAAGAAGTATCTGCTCTGGGCCTCAGGATCGCCGGCCCTTGCGGCTTTTGCCCATGCATGCTCGTCGCTCGTATGGTTCATTACGAAATCGAGGCAGACCCTTATCCCTCTCTTGTGGCAGTCGCCTGTGAGTTTTTCGAGATCCTCCATGGTGCCGAGATCGGATCTTACTTTTCTGAAATCGGAAACAGCATATCCGCCGTCACTTCTCGCACTGTCTGCAGGAGTGTCCAGAAGCGGCATCAGGTGAAGATACTTGACACCGCACTCCCTGAGATAATCAAGCCTGTCTCTGACACCCGGAAGATTGCCAGCGAAATTCTCCGTATAAAGCATCATTCCCATCATCTTGTTGGAGTGATGCATGTCAGGATGAGCTGAGCGTCTGGCATCTACATTACGGAGTGACGATTTGCGCTCTCTGAAGCTCTTGCGCAGCATATTGAGGAAGTATTCAAAAGCCTCCTCATCATTGTACAGTTCCATGTAGAGCCATTTGAGCTCATCATAGTACTTCTCCAGTCTTATGTCGAAATTGCTTTTTTTCTGTCCGGCTTCTTTACTCATTGTATTCCTTCTCCATTTCGGCAAGTGTAGGCATTGCAGGTATCGCTCCGTGGCGCGAGCATGTCAGCGATGCTGCCTTATTTGCATAGCGCACCATGCCAAGCAGCTTTGCCCACGGATCTTCAGATCCGGATACACCCTTCGCGATCTGCATGAGCATAGCTCCGAGGAACGTGTCGCCTGCACCATTTGTATCAGCTACTTCTACGCTGAATCCAGGAACCGTTGCCGTGTGGCTTCCCATGCGGACGAACACACCATCCGAGCCGAGGGTCACCATCACAAGGCCGCAGCCGTACTCTGCAAGTGCACGGCTTCCGGCTTCGAAATCGTCTGTTTCTGTCAGCATCACCATCTCTTCGTCTGACACTTTCAGAATGTCAGCATAAGGCAGCAGCACCTTCATCATCTCGATGGCATGTTCTTCGCTGTTCCAGAGCGCGGCCCTGTAATTAGGGTCATAGCTTATAACCGATCCGTTCTCCTTCGCGTATTTAACAGCTTCTACGCACGCCTCCTTTCCCGGTGAGGTAGTCATTGAAAGCGAGCCTACATGAAGTATCTTTGGCAATTCTGCAGTCAGGGCTCCTACAGCTTCATCAACAGTCAGCTGAGTGTCTGCACCTGGTTTTCTGTAAAACGAAAAATCACGTTCACCGGTTGCATCTACCGAAACTATCGCCATGGTTGTCGGCTGATCGTCATCATAAAACAATCCACTAATATCTACATTATCTTTCTTCAGCGTGTCTGCAAGACTGCGTCCGAAAGCGTCATTACCAACCTTGCCGATAAAGCCGGTTGACGCACCAAGTCTTGAAGCTGCAACTGCTACGTTTGCCGGAGCGCCGCCCGGGTATGCAGTGAATTCTCCGTTTCCGTTTTCGTCAGAACCTCTCTGGGTAAGATCTATCAGAAGTTCTCCGAGTGTAATTATATCTGTCATTTGTATTCCCCTTATCATCTATGCTGTTGCAACATACATATTAATTATACATTGAATCCATTCTTTTTTATACACAGTATTGCCAAACTGGTATATCAATATTGTTTCTATTTTAGCTTACCCTCTGTTGATATGATATGCTGTTATGTCCATTGCAACGGTACCATCAGCCGAGAATGTGATCCCTTCTGCATCTGCAGGCGTGTAGTAAGTGAGCGACATAACCTGCTCGCCGCCGTTAACGAATACTTCAGCACTCCATTTGTCTATCAGTATCCTAAGACTTAGGCTGCCGTCCGCATAAGCCGCCCTGTAGCTTCTCCTCGCAGTGATCTCGCTGCACTGGCCGCTGTGGCTCCTGTCAATGGTGATCAGCGATCTGGCCGGTTTGTAACTGAGCCTGATGAAGTGATCGTCATCCTTCGCAAAATCTATAGTGAACTCTCTGTAAAATGCAGCGCCTACCTCGTGCGGAGCAATTTCCACTTCCAGTTCTATTGACCTGCCGGATATGCCGTCAAAGCTGCGTTCCTCATCCTTAAGCAATACACCGTCATAATCCAGTCTGTCCTTTCTGTACTCACAGAACTCCCTGACCGGCCACTGGTACAGCTTTCCATCCCTGTATTTCAACTCTCTCGGAATGGTCATCTGTCCGAATATATGCGAACCCTCCGGCCCGTGGGCATATCCGTCCGGATTATACAGCGGCAAAGCATCCTGAAGTCCCGGCCTTGAAAGATCTTCCTTCGCATCAGCAAATCTGCCATTCTTCGGATCCTGCATCCAGCCAATCATGATATGTCTGCCGTCCGGAGCTTTCATAACCTGAGGTGCATAGAAGTCGAGGCCGATGTCTACCGGATCATAAGTTCCGTCCGGAGAGAAGGTCTCCGTTTCTTCATTATATTCACCTGCTATGCAGCATACGTTGCTCCCCTGAGGAAATCTTATAGAGCCATTCGCTTCATCAGCTTCTGCCTGCATGTCCATAGGGCTGGCAATCAGGATCTGTTTGCCGTCCAGGTCAAAGAAGTTTGGGCACTCCCACATTACTCCTATCTTACGGTGATCTTCAAACATCACCTTATCGTACTCCCATTTGAAGCAGTCATCGCTCCTGAACAAAATGAGCTGTGTGCCTTTTTCATGCAGATAATTCCCGTCTTCGCCTATCTCGCCTGTTCTGCCCGCAGCAACAAGTGCTCTGTATGAGCCGTCTGTTGTACGCCAGATATAAGGATCTCTGAATTCGTATGCATCGCAGTCTTCAGGGAGATCTTCTTCACATATAACAGGATTTCCGGCACTCTTTACGTATTCTATGCTTCCGTCGTCCTGCTCCTCAGAAACTGCAACGCACTGTGTCTGAAGCCATCTTCCCTTGCCGAGAGGATCTCTGCTGCTGTCTCCGCAGCCTGTATACATCAGGAGCTGCCTGCCGTCAGGTAAGGTAATTGCCGTACCTGAAAAGCATCCCGCGCCATCATAATCCGTGTCCGGGGCCATGGCAGCCGGAAGGTATTCCCAATTAATCAGGTCCTTGCTTACTGCATGCCCCCAGTGCATAGGACCCCAATATGAGCTGTACGGATGATACTGATAGAAAAGATGGTATTCACCATTATAGAAAGAGAATCCGTTAGGGTCATTGAGCCAGCCTATGCGCGGTGATAGATGAAATACCGGGCGATCTTCTTTTGCAATGAAAGCAGACTCACTTTTTTCGAATTCTCTTACATGCTGTAATTCCTTGCTTATCAATGGTTTTTCTCCCTGTTAAATTCTGGTTATATCTAACTGCTGTGCCGGATAGTCTCCGGTCAGCTGAGGGAAGGTATATCCGTTCTGCATCAGAGTGCTGCCTCGGCATTCGAACTCGCCTCCGACAGAGTACATCGCATCCGGATCCAGTCCCTTAAGTTTCACATGTACAAGTGTGTAGTTTGCCTGAGGGTCGGTCACAACAACGCTGAGAACGCAGCGGCTCTTATCTGCGCTCACATGCTCCCAGCAGTAATACCTGCTGTTTTCTGCCGGGTCGCTCAGCCTGTATAAACGTCCGCCATGGATCACAGGTTCTATGTCCTTATATCGCTTTATTTGATTCCTTATCTCGCCGCATTCCTCTGCTGTGAGCTTTGTAAGATCGAGCTCATATCCGAAGGTTCCGGCCATTGCCACAACACCGCGAGTCGATAAAGAGGTTTTGCGGCCTGTCTGATGATTTGGCGATGCGCTTACATGCGCCCCCATCGATGACGACGGATATCCGAATGATGTGCCATACTGAATGGCAAGTCTTGCTACCGGATCAGTATTGTCAGAGCACCAGACCTGAGGAGAATACTGGAGCATGCCTGCGTCAAAGCGTCCGCCACCACCCGCACAGCCTTCGAACAGCACATCAGGGAACTCTGTGGTCAGTCTGTCATACAGTTTATAAAGGCTCAGGTAATAGCGGTGTGGCACTTCTCCCTGCCTTGCCGACGGGGTCGAATGCGAGTAAACGTCAGATATAGGACGGTTGAAATCCCACTTTATATAATCTATGTCATAGTCCCTGAGCAGTCCGGATATGGTGTCGTATAAATACTCATGCACCTCATCGTTTGAGAGGTCGAGCACAAGCTGGTTGCGTGCCATCATAGGCGCGCGTCCCGGAGCTGTCAGCGCCCATTCAGGATGTGCTTTGTAAAGATCCGAATCTTCGCTTATCATCTCCGGTTCTATCCACAGTCCGAACTTAAGCCCCATTCCTTTGACCTTTGAGATCAGGCCTCCCAGTCCGTTCGGCAGTTTATCTGTGTCGACCAACCAGTCGCCCAGGCCGCCGTTGTCATCTTTTCTGTTTCTGAACCAGCCGTCATCGAGTACAAACATCTCTATGCCAAGATCCTTGGCTATGCCGCAGATCTCGAGGAGTTTGTCTTCTGTGAAATCAAAGTATGTTGCCTCCCAGTTGTTGACAAGGACCGGTCTGTGGCTCAGTTTATGCTTTCCTCTCACGACGTTGTTGCGTATGCAGCGGTGATAATTATGCGAAAGCTCAGTAAGTCCGTCAGCGCATGTAAGTATCACTTCAGGAGTATGAAGCGATGTCCCCGGCTCCAGCTCCCAGCGGAAGCGGTCGTCATTGAGTCCCATCACTACCCGCACGCTCTCAAACTGATCGCGCTCGACTTCGGTTTTGTGATTGCCCGAATACATGAGCATCATGCCATAGCATGTGCCGCTGTCTTCGGTGGCATCATGATCACATATGATTATAAAAGGGTTGTGCTGATGACTCGACATTCCACGTCCGGATATCAGGGTGTGGACTCCATGGAACAGCTTAATGCGCTCCGGCTGGCGCTCCATACAATGCCTGCCGTGGAAGTGTATCATGTCCCAGTTTCCGTACGGAAGTTCAAGGCACATGGAGGATGCCTTGCGCAGCCACACCATTTCTGATCCGGCATTGATTATTTCCGCAGATCTCGTTATGACATCAAGATCCTCAAGCACCCCATAATACAGCTTTATCCCGATATTTGCCGCGTTATCAATAAGCGTCACTATCAGAGTCTGCGCCTTGCCGCTTTCATCATAAACCGATGGGAGCCCCGGTATGCTGTACTTTCCGCTTACTATTTCATGGGATACATACTTGAATTCCGCACAGCGGCTTCCGTCAGAGCACGATGCTGCTATGCTGTTCACACGGAAGTCTCCTACACCGAAAGATGTGTATTCCTGCGGCATGGAATCCAGGGAATATGTCCTGTCATAACGCATAGCATATGGATTCCCGGAAAATCCCCTGTCATAATAGCGAAACGCATAAGACAGATCGTCTTGTCCCGGTTTTGGTCCGTAATACATATGCTGAAGATAACCCAGATGGTCTATCTTCATATGGTAACCTGAATTCTTTGTTTCAAGTATCAGATGTTTTGTTTCTTCTATAAATCGTATGCTCATATCCCTCTCCATGAATGATTAATATACACGAAGATAATATCAAAAAAATAACAGGACTGCCACTATATAGTGACAGTCCTATAAATGTTTTAATTAGGTACCGGATCGGTAAAAAATCCTACCACTCTTTCCAGAGAAGGCTCTGCTCTGTCTCCTTGTCGAAGAGCTGGAGCTTGTTAAGATCAAGAGCCATTGTTCCTTCCATTCCTACGTAGAGGTCAACATCGGAAGCAACTCTTGCTGTGCACTGCTTGCCTCCGAGTGTGAAGTACAGATAAGCTTCTGCGCCGAGGAGCTCACGAACTTCGATCGGAGCCTTGATTGTGCAGAAGTCTTTCTCCTTGCCTCTTCCATCGAGGAGGTGCTCAGGTCTGATACCTGCGATAACAGTCTTGCCAACGTAATCCTTGACTGCCTCTGCCTTGTCAGCAGGGAGCTTGATTGGGAATCCTGCCATATCAAGGAATGTGTCAGCGCCCTTCTTCTCAACAAGACAATCAATGAAGTTCATCTGAGGTGATCCGATGAATCCTGCAACGAAGAGGTTGTAAGGCTTGTTGTAGAGGTGCTCAGGCGAGTTGATCTGCTGAACGATACCATCCTTCATTACTACGATCCTTGTACCGAGTGTCATAGCCTCAGTCTGGTCGTGAGTTACGTAGATGATGGTTGTTCCCAGTCTCTCGTGGAGCTTAGCGATCTCAGTTCTCATCTGAACTCTCAGCTTAGCGTCGAGGTTTGACAGAGGCTCGTCCATGAGGAATACCTTAGGGCTTCTTACGATAGCACGGCCCATGGCTACACGCTGTCTCTGTCCGCCGGAGAGAGCCTTTGGCTTTCTGTCGAGCAGTTTCTCGAGGTCGAGGATCTTTGCAACTTCGTTTACCTTTGCATCGATTTCATCCTTAGGAACGTTTCTCAGCTTGAGCGCGAATCCCATGTTGTCTCTTACTGTCATGTGAGGATAGAGAGCGTAGCTCTGGAATACCATCGCGATGTCTCTGTCCTTAGGCTCTACGTCATTCATCAGAACGCCGTCGATTTTGAATTCTCCTTCGGAGATGTCTTCGAGTCCGGCGATCATACGCAGAGTTGTGGACTTTCCGCAGCCGGAAGGTCCTACGAAGATAATGAATTCCTTATCTTCTACTTCGAGATTGAAATCGTGAACGGCATGGAATCCGTTCTCGTAGATCTTCTCAATATGTTTTAATGATAAACTTGCCATATTTTTTATTCTCCTTCAGTCTCCAGATTGTAGAATACTCCATTATAAAGCATGGCACACAGGTATCCCGGCAGAGAAAGACCATATATCATGAAGAATGCGGGTGCGGCTTTGTTTAAATAAACCAGAATAAGCACCCATACCAGCCATATAGCTATCATACCGGCTGTTTTAGGCAGATTGCCTACAGCAAGCTTGAATGCATTTACAATAGTGCCGCGGACTGTGTTCTCATACCTTGACTGGAGCGCAAACATATATACAAATGTTGCTACGAGGAACATAGCAATTATCGTGATGACTATCATCATGAGCGTTGCTGTCTTCGACTCGGATCCATGCAAAGCCCACATGTCTACTGCTGTGACAATGGCTGTCGCCACAACCAGCAGCCCCTCTGGAATGCCCTGCCTGAAATTCTCTTTGAAGGATGTCCAGAACATTCTCGTTACATATGTCTCGTCTTTTCTCAACAGATGCAGCAATACATGATTCATTGCTGTCATCGCTCCGCCGGCTGTTACTATCAGCATTGAGGTGAACACGGTCAGTATATTAAGTACTGCCAGATCCACCAGGCGGGAGAGAAACACCATCAAAGGATTGTTTGAGTCAAAGAATTTTTCCATTTGTTATCTGTTTGCCATCAGTTCATATCCCTTCGGATAGCTTAACCCTTTACAGCGCCTGCAGTAACTCCTGCAACAATGTATTTCTGCAGGAACAGGTACAGGATCAGGATAGGCAGCATTGCCAGCAGCAGCGCAGCCATTATCAGTCCTATATCAGATGAGTATGTTCCGTAGAACGCCTGTGTAGCGATTGGAATCGTGTAGAGCTCCTTGCTGGTCAGAACCAGGCTTGGCAGGAGGTAGTCGTTCCAGAACGCCATAGCGTCGATGATCGCTACCGTAGCAACTGTAGGCTTGAGAAGCGGGAATACGACCTTCCAGAAAGTCTGCCATCTTGTGCAGCCGTCAATGAGAGCCGCTTCCTCAAGCTCCAAAGGTATATTTGTATGTATCGCTCCGTGGAACATGAATGTCGCCATGGAGACCGAAAAACCTGTATGCATCAGAATCAGTGTGATGCGGTGGTTAAGAACGCTGAAAATTCCTCCGTATACTGATACCAGAGGTACCATCAGTACCTGGAACGGAATTACCATGGAGGCAACCATCAGTGCAAAAATACCCGAGCAGAACTTCCACTTTCCGTTACGCACAATGACGAAAGATGCCATTGCAGATACGAGAATCGTAAGAATAGTTGATAATATAGTAATTATCAGGGAGTTCTTGAATACGACGAAGAAATTCATCTTTGCCATCGCATTCGGGAAGTTCTGAAGAGTAAATCCGTGCTCACCTACGAGTGACAGCGGATTCGAAACTATATCTG
This sequence comes from Mogibacterium sp., assembly GCA_017510725.1. Lineage (GTDB taxonomy): Bacteria > Bacillota > Clostridia > Peptostreptococcales > Anaerovoracaceae > Crickella. The sequence goes on from JAFWMD010000035.1 coordinate 32,677, forward strand.
TCTTAACCTTGAATACGTTAATAATTACCATTATAAACGGTATAATGAAGAGTATGAACAGCAGGATCAGGACAATGATCATGATCGCATGACTTCTCTTCTTTGCCGCTGCGGCTTTTTCGTTCTGAGTCATTACGCTTCCACCTCTCCTTTCTTACCGATCATAACTTGTGTAACACCTACGATAGCGCAGACAATGAAGAGGATAAGAGCCTCTGCCTGGCCCATGCCGTAATTCTTGTAGGTGAATGCTGTATTGTATACGTGCATAGCCGCCATTACTGAAGTATTGAACGGCTCGCCCTTTGTTAATGACAGGTTGACATCATATACAACGAAGCATCTTGTTATGCTTAGGAATATGCACTGTACGAACGATGAACGCATAAGCGGGATCGTAACGTTGCGCATTGCCTGAGAAGGAGTGCAGCCGTCAATCATAGCCGCTTCCTTCAGAGAATCAGATACACTCATAAAACCTGCCACATAAATCAGCATCATGTATCCTGCGTACTGCCATACCGATACGAATATGAGACAGAACATGGCACCGCCTGTAGTTGCCAGCGGTGATGTAGCAGGAGCTCCTGTGATCGCGCTTGCGATTGCAACATAAGCTCTGTTGAAAACAAACTTCCATACGTAGCCAAGTACGATACCACCGATCAGGTTAGGTACGAAGAAGCCTGCGCGGAAGAAATTCTGTCCCTTTACTCCACTCGTTACGAGATAAGCAAGTGCAAATGCCAATATATTGATGAATACTACGGCAAATATCGAGTAAATCGCCGTTCTGCCAAGCGCAATCCAGTATGCACTGTCGGAGAATGCAGCCGCATAATTTGCAAAGCCTACGAAAGGCTTGTTAGCGGAAACACCGTCCCAGCTTGTGAATGTCAGATACAGACCATATATAAAAGGTACTATAACGACACAGAAGAACAGGATCGTGCCCGGGCCGGCAAACATCAGAATCTGCCTTAGTTTATAACTAAATGTGTTTCTTTCCATATTAACCCCTTTAAATCACGATCAGTGAATATTTATAAAATTCTCCGGTAAGAGACATCCGTGAAAGAATGTCTCTTACCGGAAGATAGATCTGATCAGCTAATAAAGCTAATAAGATGATTCCGAAATTAGTGCTCTACAGGTGTAACACTCTTCCAGTAATTCTGGATAGCTGTTGCCAGCTCTTCACGTGTGCACTGATCTGCAAGATACTTCTGCATCTCAGCACCAAGTACTGAATAGTGGTCATCAGGGGCATAGTCATAGTTTGGAACGAGGTTGCCTGCGTCAGCAAATGTCTTTACAGCCTTACCGAGGTCATCGGAGCATGCTACGTCATTGCTCTTGAATGGGGAAACCATTCCGCATGTGTCGGAGATGAATGTCTTTCCTGCATCGCTTGTTACGAGCCAGTTCAGGAAATCCTTAGCCATCTGCTGCTTCTCTGCGGATGTGTTCTCACTTCCGTCGATGTAGAAGAACTTCGAACCGCCGCCAACGAGCTTACCTGTGTAGTCATCCTGGAGGTTCTGAGGAACAGGCATCATTCCTGCGCCTCCGATGTAGTCGTGCTTCTTCATCTCAGCGAAATCCCAGTTGCCGCCGAACATGAATGCTACTGTTCCCTCAGCGAGTCCCTGCTCAGAAAGGTCTCTCTCTGCAGCGATCGGGCTTGCCTTGTCCTTGTTGTATGCCTTGAGGACATCGAATGTATCCATCAGAGAATTGAACTTCTCATCCTTCATGAGGTCAACTTCGCCCTTGTAGAGGCTCTGAACGAATGCTTCAGGATCTTCTCTCTCCTCATATACCTGCTGGAGATAGTGAGCTCCGAGAGACCAGTCTTCCTTCATAATAGCTACAGGAGCTTCCATGCCGCCCTTTACGAGTTCATCAAGGAGAGCCTTGAATCCGTCAAGAGTAGTGATGCTGGCAGGATCGAAGTCCTTTCCTGTGATCTTCTTGATACCCTCTGCGTTGTAGATGATGCCTCTGGCCTCGATGCATGAAGGGAATCCGAGGACCTTACCGTCTACTGAGATGGCATAATCCGTATCAGCAACCCAATCCTGATCGCTCATGTCAACACCGTACTCCTTGGCGAGCGAGTAAATGTCCTTAGCGTCAACCATGTTGAGTGTGTACGGATCCTTAGAAGCATACTTAGTAGCGAGGTGAGCGGATACTGTATCCTGCGAGTAATAAACTTCTACAGGGACACCTGTCTCCTCTGTGTACTGCTTAGCCAACGCCTCGAACTGATCCTGGATCTCCATCTTCGAGTTGAAGATAGTGAATCCGCCATCAGCGCTGCTAGCAGCATCACCACTGTCGCTGCCGCCGCCGCCGCATGCTGCCATTGCGAAGATCATCGCAAAGGAAAGCATAGCAACCAACAGCTTCTTCATTGTACTTTTCTTCATATTATTCCTCCTATAAAAACTAAAAACAACTTATTTCCGACACCACAGGGTAGATGGTTTAACCGTCAGCAGTTCCTATGTAATTACCACAGGCACCGTGTTATGCGGCGCCGGGATATCGGAGAAGCAGCTGCTTTTCCCCGATACGTCCCCAGTCTCATCGTTCCGGTCGAATCGGTATTGAAATAACGCTCCGGTCCCGAACAGGGCATCCGTTATGATGTCGACTTTCAACGGATGAACCGTTGGTTTCAGAACACAAAGCAAATCCCAATCAGTTAAAATGTGTATGCACTCACAGCTCACACCTTAAGAAAAAAAATGCAGGATAGGCTTTCTTTTATGAACGGGCTTATAGTACCTGATGATTTTGCAGATAATTACTCCCGATTTAAGTTTCTCCTGTCCTGCTTCTCTTATATTACGTTATTACCAAATATATGTAATAAATATTACATATTAACAAAAAGAATATACCAATTTTTAAGCCTCTATGTCAACAAATACACCTCTTTGCTTAATTAAAATACATTTTTAACATATCATTTTTGCGACAGCGCATTCATATGGACGGTATAGGCCATCTGAAGTTTTTCTCTCCAGGTTGGCAAGAACGGGCTCCTCGCAGTCAGAAGGAAGTTCAATGACCTGCTCTTTCCCAAAATTGCAAATAACCATCCATTTTTCATCGTTCAGCGACCTTATATAGGCAAAGAATTCATCCTCAGGTTTTGATATCACTTCAACATTTCCATCGCGGAGCACATCGTTTCCGGCACGCAGCTTCAGCAGTTCCTGATAAAACCTGTATACGGATTTTTTGGAGTTAAGGTCATTCTTTACATTTATTTCTTTTGCCCGTGAATGATTTATGAGCCATGGTTCACAGCCGTCATCTGTGAAGCCGCAGTTTTTGCTGTCGTCCCACGCCATAGGATGGCGCGCATTATCACGGCTTCCGAAATTCACCTTTTCAAGAGCCTCTTCCTCGCTGAGTGTTCTGCGGTATTTACGATAAGCTCCGAGGCACTCAACATCATCGAAGTCATCAATACTGTCATAATGAGCAGCAGGCATTCCTATTTCCTGCCCCTGATAGATGAACGGAACACCCTTCAGCAGGTAAAGCATGGTCGCTATGCAAGTGGCAGACTCATACCTTAGTTCCCTGTCATTGCCTATACGTGAAATCATCTGCGGCTGGTCGTGATTTTCTATAAACAGGCTGTAAAGCAGATCCCTTTTGTCGGTCTCGTTCTGCCAGTACACAAGATAATCTCTTAAAGCCCTCAGGCCTTCATCTTTCGGAGTGAATTTATCAGAACGGCCGCATTCCATATGGTCAAAAATGAAGAGCGTTGAAAGCTCGTTGCGATCATGAGCACAGTGAAGTACTATATCATCTATCTCGTTGGTATGGCCTTCTCCGACCGTAAACAGATGTGCCGTTTTTTCACGGCCGAAAAGCGCGCGTATGTATTCATGAAGGCGCGGCCCCAGTCCATTCCGGTCGTTTGGAAGATCTTTTGATATGCAGTCTATGACATCTATCCTAAATCCATCGCAGCCCTTATCGACCCAGAAGTCGACTACATCCTGCATCGCCTTTACAACAGCCGGATTCTCCCAGTTAAGGTCAGCCTGTCCCACAGCAAATGTATGCAGGTAATACTGCCCCCGCATCTCATCATACTGCCAGGCACTTCCCCCGAACGATGATTCCCAGTCGTTTGGAGGCACATCAAACCAATAATAGAAGTCGCTGTACGGGTTATCTTTTCCCTTTCTGGATTCCCGGAACCATACATGATCAGTCGACGTATGATTAGGCACCAGATCAAGGATGAGTTTCATACTGCGCTTATGCAGTTCATCTATCAACTGATCCATGTCAGCCATAGTACCGAATTCATCCATTATGTCGCAGTAATCCGCAACATCGTAACCGTTGTCTTCATTGGGGCTCTTGAAGCACGGACAGAGCCATACTGCGTTTGCTCCGAGTTCCTTTATGTAGTCGAGCTTGCTGATTACTCCCTGAAGATCACCTATGCCGTCGCCATTGCTGTCCATGAAGCTGCGCGGATATATCTGGTAGATGACCCATTTCGTAAAATCACTGTATTTGCTGCAAAGCATTATTCCATCCCCTTATCTGTTAAGTACGGTTTTCAGTCCTCTGTCGATATATTCATTCCAGAACTGCCAGGTATGTCTTCCCGGTCCCTCTTCATAGAAGAAATCAGCCTTTTCTTTCTTCAGGAAATCGCGGAACGTGCGGTTGCTTTCAAGCAGGTTGTCGTCAACACCTATTGCAAGGTATATGAACGGCGCCTTCTTGCCCTGCTTTTTGATTTTTTTGTAAAGCACTTCGGGATTCATATCGGATTTGATCAGCTTTGAAGGACTTCCGAACAGTTCTTTCCTGAACTCCTTAGGGAGCACGCTGCCGACTTCCGAGTCAGGCTTTTTCGCAACATCTCTTACGACCAAAGCTGATGAAAGTGCTATACATGCGCTGAACTTATCAGGGTATGTAAGTGCCGTGTGAAGTGAACCGTATCCGCCCATCGAGAGACCGCCTATCATGGTGTTTTCTCTTTCCATCTTAATTCCGAATGTCTTCTGTATGTATTCAGGAAGCTCTTCCGCGATAAACTCGCAGTAGTTTCTCCCTTTATATCCCTGATCCAGGTAGAAAGAGTTTCCGGTTGTTGGCATAAATATATTCAGGTTGTACTGTATGGCCATCAGCTGCGCCACACCACCGTATAGCCAGTCTGTATCAGTACCGGTAAGACCGTGCAGCAATATGAGATTCATCGGATCTCTGTCATAATACTTAAGGTCAAAAACTTCCTCCATCGCTACATCGTTAGGCAGCACAAAGCTGAAGTTTGCATGCTGCATAATTGATTCTGCGTGGAATTCCATTCTTCCGCTTGCCATCTTCTCTTTTCCTCCTTGATTCCCTATATGTCACGGCCGGCAAGGCAGTCGATAAATCTTTCGAATGCCGCTCTTCCTTCTTCCGTTCTCTTGAACACGCCTGCATCTTCGAGTACTCCCGCGAACACTTTTCCTACTTCATTTTGCAGTATATCTCCTGCATTCCCGGCATTCATTTCCGGATGCTCCGCTTTGACCGCTTCAGCCCATTCAGCATGCGATGCTGTCGCAGGATCTTCCGTAAGATCTTTGCCTTCCAGAATTCCTTTCTCTACAGCTGCCAGCTCACCCTTGAGCCTTGCAGGCAGAACAGCCAGTCCCATAACCTCTATAAGTCCGATGTTCTCCTTCTTGATATGATGTTTTTCTGCATGCGGGTGGAAAACACCCAGAGGGTTCTCTTCTGTTGTTATGTTGTTGCGCAGTACGAGATCAAGCTCATAGGCATCACCCCTTCTGCGGGCAATCGGTGTTATTGTTGAGTGCTTCTCTCCGTCTGTCTCATGGAAGATGAACGCATCAGGATCATCATAGACGCGCCACTTATTAAGTATCAGCTCAGCAAGGTCGATCATCCTCTCCCTGTCCGTGCCTTTGAGACGGATGACAGACATCGGCCATTTTACTATACCCGCTTCTATATCTTCATAGCCCGGTACTGTGAATGATGTTTCGACTTCTGCCCGCGCCATGGCGAACTCGTAATTGCCTCCCTGATAATGATCGTGGCTCAGAACGCTTCCGCCAACTATAGGGAGGTCAGCGTTCGATCCCACAAAATAGTGAGGGAATACTGTTACGAAACCGAGCAGATTGGTAAATGCCTGCCTGTCTATGTGCATAGGTATATGCCTTCTGTTGAACACGATGCAGTGCTCGTTGTAATAAACGTAAGGACTGTACTGCAGGAAGAAGTCCTGCCCTCCCAGCTCAATCGGTATGATACGGTGATTCTGTCTTGCAGGATGATCGAGCCTCCCGGCATAGCCCTCATTCTCGGCACAGAGAAGGCACTTCGGATATCCCGAAGCCTTTACTTTACCTGCAGCAGCTATTGCCTTAGGATCTTTCTCCGGTTTGGACAGATTTATCGTGATATCCAGCGTTCCGTACTCTGTATCTACAGTCCACTTGCGGTCCTTTGCGATACGGTCTCTTCTGATGTAATTCGTATCTCCTGAAAACTCATAGTACCAGTCAGTCGCCTCTTTCGGCGAATTTTCATATTTTTTGTAAAACGCCTCCGTGATCTCTGACGGTCTCGGCATCAGCAGTCCCATGAGCTCTGTATCGAAAAGATCGCGGTATGTTGCAGAATTGCCTTCAATTACACCATGCTCATAAGCATAGTCACATATGCCATCCAGTATCTGCTGTATCTGCGGGAGTTCCCCTTCTATATCAACCAGGCCGTCGAAGCCGTCCATGCGCAGGGCTTCAAGTATCCTGTTTGATGCCCAGATCCGGTCTGAGTCTTCCATCCATTTTTTCCTTACAGCGTATTCAATGAGTTGTGATATCAGCAGCTCCATTTTGATCCTCCTGCTTTATCATAATTGCCTGTGTTTTATCAGTCTATAAGTGTGCATCCGCCGACCGGGCGTATGTATGTGACTCTGCAGGCTCCTTCGCCGAGTACTGAGTCCATTCCTCTCCTGAATTCATCCACCATGTCGAGCGGTACAAAGGCCTGTATTGTGCCTGCGAATCCGCCGCCATGTACTCTGCGCGCGCCGCGTCCCGCAAGATAGTAGCCCGCCATGGCCAGTGAAAGTGCGACCGGCTGGTCCGCAGGGTCCCTGTATGTGGCTACATTCTGAAGATACATATATGATGAATGTCCCGAGCTGCTGACCAGTTTGAGGAACTTATCAAACTCATGTTTTTCAAGAGCCTCTACCTGCTGCTCAACACGATTGCAGTCCGTGAAATAGTGTATCGCGCGCATCACGGCACGGTCTCCCAGCTGCTTTCTGAGTTTCGCGATTGAGCTGTAGAATTCCTTTTCGTCTACCTCGCAGAGGACTTCCTTGCCAAATGCCTGAGCTACAGACTTCATCTCTGCAGGGACTGCCGCATAGTCTCCTGTGAGGTCAGCGTGATCAGCTCCTGTATCTATTATGCAGAGCGCATATCCGGCTGACGCAAAGTCGAAATCGACCGAGTGATACTGCGGATTCTCCTTATCCTGAAAATCTATGGCCACTATGCCTCCGAGCGCACATCCCATCTGGTCGAGCAGGCCTGATGGTTTACCAAAATATACATTCTCAGCATACTGACCGATCTTTGCGATCTCTGCAAGAGGAATGCTGTTGGCACAGAACAGTCCGTTGACCGTAACGCCTATCAGAACTTCGAAGCATGCTGAGGATGAAAGGCCCGATCCGCCCGGAACATCAGAAGTGACATAGGCATCAAAGCCTTTGACTTCATAACCTCTCGACGATATGGCAGCCAGAGTACCGCGTATTATTGCCTTTGTCGTATTCTCTTCTTCCTTTACAGGTTCGAGATTACTGATATCCACCGTTGTAAGGCCGTAGCCCTCCGAGTAGATGCGCACAACACTGCTTCCGTTAGGTGCAGCACAGGCTATTGCATCCAGGTCCACTGAACCGGTGAGTACCTTGCCTCTCTGGTGATCTGTATGATTGCCGCCTATTTCGGTGCGTCCCGGTGCGCTGTAAACAGAAACTTCGGTATTCTCAGATGCATCGAACTCCTTCATGAATCCGTCAAGGACCCTGACGATCCTGTCTCTGTAAGGTCCAAGCATATCAACGGGACGGCAGTAGAGACTTCTGAGCATCATGTCATAACTGCCTGCAGAAAGTGATGTTTTGATAGATGTGATTGATCGCATAGTACATGCTCCTTTGTAGTAATTTATTTTTTATGGCTCGCAGGCGCCGCACGGTGTATATCCCTGGGATGTCAGTTCCGTTCGTGTCGCTGTAACTGTCTTTTTATTATGCTCCGACATTTCTTTTACTCCGTCGCATGTCGGGTAGTGGAACACTCCGGAGCGTGTATTTATAACGTATACTCTTGCATCCTGAGCTGCCTGTTCTTCTGTCGTCACGATGCCCGTTTTATAATCGATTTCGGCATTCGGCGTCACGTTGAAGCAATAGACATTGAAGGATATCCCTTCGCCCTTGTCCTCTACCGACCACGCAGTCATCTGCACGCCTCTTGCGACAAGCTCATTACCGGTGAACCACGGTTTCACATAGTACAGCACGTGATTACCCGTATTCCATATGTAATGCTCGACTTCCTCCTCAAGGGGTCTCATACCGTCGTAATTGAGGTAATGCGTTCCGGTGATCAGATTTGACGGATTGGCATTCTCAGCCGAAAGCGCCCACGCTATGAGGTGGCAGCGTTCCCAGTTCTGGGCCTTTGCCCAGCCCGAAGGATGCATGGATGAGATGTCTCCGCGCTCCTGCCCGTCCTGAGGCATGGTCTCCTCTCCGAGCAGGCCGTAGGCGCATGTGCATCTCCCCTTGTCATCAAGGCTGCCATAGTATTCGTATGGCGTAAGCTTGTTTGAATCTACAGTTCCGAAGAGATTGCCCTTCGTTTTCCAGTCACCGCCATCCTTTATGAGACCGCCCCGTTCGTAAACGTCATCCGGGAATGCAGGGACTCCATCGCTCACTTTCACGTAGTTCTGTCCGTTGTACTCCGGGAGAGATGCAGGATCGATATCTGAAGCTGTATCCCATTCAGCGGCTTTTATACCGCTGTTTTTATCATCGCTGTTTTCGCCGGTGCTTTCGCTGCCGTTCTCCTGATCGATGGCCTCATATCCGAGCCTGTGCATCAGCGAATCCCTTGCGTTCTTCACCAACGGCGCATCAGACATTATAAAGAACGCTGCTGCGATCAGAATTACGAGCAATAGAGCAAGAGCCGGTCTCCGCCGGCTCCTGTCCCCTGTATTTTTATTCTGACTTTCTTTTGCCATTCTTTATTTCTGCTCAGTTCTTGCAGCAGCGATGTCCTCGCCTGTCCATTTAGCATTGGCAGCAATGCCGAGCATCTTGTCCTTGAGCTCCTGCTCGATTCTTGCGAGTTCCTTCTCGGCCTCTGCTCTTGCAACCTTGCCGTCTTCCTGAACCTGGATGATCTCGTCGATAGCGGCGATCAGTTCCTGATTGGTGTGCTGCAGTGTTTCGATGTCTACGATGCCTCTCTCGCTGGCCTTTGCTGTATCAACTGTGCTCTGGTGCAGAGCCTCGGCATTCTTCTTGAGCATCTCATTAGTAGCCTCTGTGACTGCCTGCTGAGCCTCGATAGCCTTCTGTGTATGGTAGTTGTTGAGCGCAAGCACCATCTGAGTCTTCCACATCGGAATAACGTTTACGATAGTTGAGCGGATCTTCTCGGACATGATGGTATCTGAATTCTGTACCATTCTGATCTCCGGAGCCGACTGCAGGCATACTGTTCTGGAAAGCTCAAGATCATAGATCTTCTTCTCGAATCTTGTGATCATGTCAGCATAGTCCTGAGCTGCCTGTGCGTCCTCAACGGAACCTGTTTCTCTTGCCTTTGCCTCGAGCTCAGGGAGTGTGACTGTCTTTGCCTTCTCAAGAGCAAGCTTTCCGGCCTCGATGTACATCGAAACTTCCTTGAAGTAGAGTTTATTCTTGTCATAGAGTCTGTCGAGCTGAACGATATCCTTGAGGAGCTGTTCTTCATGCTCTTCGAGCAGCTTAACGATCCTGTCGATGTTGGCCTCGGTTGTGGAGTACTGTGTCTTCATTTTTTCGAAGTTTCTCTCCGCACTGCCGAAAAGCTTTCCAAAGAATCCCTTTTTCTCTTCACCACCGTTTGACTTGAGCTCAACCAGCAGGGATGTCAGCACTTGTCCGGTCTCTCCCATGTCTTTTGTTCTGACACTCTGAAGTGCTCCGTCAGCGAAATCCGAAACCTTGCGCTGTGCGCTTGCACCGTAGCTCAGCACTGCGTTGCTGTCTGTGATGTCGATCTTATCTGCAACCGCTCTGATCTGTCTCTGCTCATCAGGTGTGAACTTAGCGAGCGGATCTTCCTTCTTCTCTTCTTCCGGTGCGAATTCAGGTGCAAAATCGAAAGCCTGAGACATGTCGAGAGCCGCAGCCTGAGCTGCAACATCCTGTACACTTTCTTTAAGTTCAACTGACTGTTTTTCTGCTGCCTCAACTACAGCTTCAGGGTTAAGTTCAAAATCTGCCATCTTGTCCTCCTTTTATAACTTTTAGATGTCGAAATCTGAATCCAGCAGGCCCTTGCTCGCAAGCGTAGTCTGCAGCATTTTGATATCCGTGGTGATATCCATGATGTCATCCTCATGGAGTTTTTCGAGCAGGTTCTCGGATGCCTCCGTTACGGAGTCGATGAGGCTGATAAGCTGAGTCTTGATCTCATCGGCCTGCTCCTGCAGATAATTAGGATTGCTGTTGATCACAGGGGCTCCGGAAGAATCAGTTGTGACTTCTTCCTTAGCCAGCTCTGTGCCGATCTTGCCCATATCTGCGATTTTCTCGTTGTAGTCGTCAGTCAGGCGTACTACCTCAGGATAGTATTTCTCTCTGAAATCCTTTACCTGCTTCTCAAGTTCAGGTACCGCTTCGACTCTCTCATCTATCTTTCTTGTAATCGTTCTGAGAGCCTTCAGCTTGGTCTTGAGCTCTTTGTCATCAGTCATGACGATGAGATCGTCAAGTGATTCAGGTGCAAGGCCTCCGTCACGTGCCTTTTTGCGCTTCGCTGCTTTCACTTCAGCTGCCGATCTCTCGACAGATTCGATAGGTACACCGTTCCTGGTCATGACAAGCATGCGATTGTTGATATCTACATAAGCCTGCGGGAAGAAACCATCGGCTATCATGGCCTGAAGTTCGTCAGCTACCTTGTTGAAAGGCTTTCCCACATATGCAGCGAGTTCATCGATCGAAGTGTTTCCGTTCTTGTTGACCTTAGACTCGTACATTCTGATTCTCTTTGCCCTCGTATTAAGTACCAGCTTCATGATACCTGCAGCTGCGATCAATACGGCTCCGACTATGGCGACACCAAGTCTGAATTCAGGAGAATCAGTCGATCCGGCTGCCGACATGAGGAATACAAGTCCCGTTACCAGCGATGCAACAGTCCACCCTGATTTGCCAAGCCTCTTTTTGTTAAGCTTCTTCTCATTGCGGCGCTGCGTGAACGTGCTGTTCTGGTTTGCAGGAGAGGTCTGCTGACCTCTGTATGACTGCCTTCCGGGAGCAGTATTCACAGTGCCTGAATTAGGTTTTCTTGTGGTTGTTGTTGTAGTTGTTTTTGTGGTGGTTGTACCGTTTGCATTCCTTGTAGTGGTAGTTTTAGTTGTTACCGTTTTACCTCCTGACGCAGGCATTCCGCCTGTCCCGAAGAGCTCACCAAAAACGCCGCCGCTTCCGTCTGCGCCGGTTATTGCATCTCCGATATCCTTAATCGTGCCGGATACTTCCCTTACGACAGGGACTGCACCGTCTGCAGGTATGGCCGTATAGTCGAGCGAATTGGCAAACATTACAAAGGAAAGGTTCCTTACACCAGCAGGAATGACCAGACGTGATTTGAAAGTTTTCTTCTCTCCGCTTGCCCACTTGCCTGCGTTTATTGACGCGGTACCGATCTCCATGTTGTTGGTCCTGTCGATAACCTTGATCTTGAACGAGAACTTTTCAAAGTCGAAGCCCGAATTATTGACTACAGAAAAGCTGTAGCTCAGTCTTCCGTCCTCAAGCCTCGATGTCTTTGTAGTAGCCTTTGCCGCATCCTTGAAGTCGGTTTCGAACCACTCCGCGATTGCCGCACGTGCATCTATTGCATTTGTCATTTCCGTTCCTTTCGTTCCGAAAAACCCTTTACACTATATTGTACCATAAACTGCCCTGTTTCGTTAGAAATCAAGGCTGAAATCGAGATCGATCTCCTCTCCGTCCTCTGTGATACCAACGACTCCGTACGAATCCCCGTCTTCAGACGGACGTTCCTCGACGGAAACGTATGTATCTCTGCCGGTAAGATTGTCCCATACCACTGTAATATGATCCTGGATCAGTTCATTGGCACTCAGGGCCGAAAGCGAGCCATCGTCCATGAGGCATATAATAGTCCTGTAGCCGCCGTTTCCATATCTGACAAGATATACATCCTTCACCTTGCCGCTGTCTTCAAACGGATAGATTGCTTCATCAACGAGCTCGTCGTTCGTCTCGGCATTCTTCAGAAGATCATCCGTAGGAACGATCCTGAGTGTTCCGTCATCAAAGAGTGTGATCGACTCGATCTGAAGCGGCAGGTCATTTGTCTCTACGTTATCAACTTCATCGATAGCTTTTACTACTTCTGCAGCCGGCTCCTCAGCTTCTTCCTGTTCAGTAACTTCCTCCTGCCCGGATGCCTCGACGGGCTCCTCACCGGATTTTGCTCCGCAGGCAGCAAGCATCATTGCAAGTGCAAGTATAAGCAGCAGCGATATCAGTCCCAATGCTCTCTTTTTTTGTGTCATATAATAATCTCCCTAATTAAAAAGTTATCAAGTAATAATACCACAGCATATAAAAGCAAAGAAACGGCATAGCCGTTTCTTTGAGTGATTTTTTGATGAACATTAGGTGTCAGATCCTGATCTGATACCTTGCTAGCCGCCAAGATAGGCCTTTTTGACTGCTTCAGACCTGGCGAGTTCTTCGCCTGTGCCCGAAAGGGTGATGCGGCCTGTCTCGATAACATATGCCCTGTCGGCTACAGAAAGTGCCATCTGGGCATTCTGCTCTACAAGAAGTATTGTAGTACCGGCCTTGTTGAGATTCTTTATGATCTCGAAAATCTGGTCTACCAGAATAGGTGCAAGTCCCATTGAAGGCTCATCGAGCATCAGCAGCTCAGGATCAGACATGAGCGCTCTTCCCATGGCCAGCATCTGCTGCTCGCCGCCCGAGAGTGTACCGGCAATCTGGGAGGTCCTCTCCTTCAGTCTTGGGAACTGCTCATAAACATACTCAAGGTTGTGTGCGATGCGGTCTTTCTTAGTAACGAAAGCTCCCATCTGAAGGTTCTCTTCTACTGTCAGTCCCTGGAATATACGTCTGCCTTCAGGAACGTGTGAAATGCCCATTGCAACGATCTTGTGCGCCGGAACATGAGTGATGGAGCTCTCAAGGAATTCGATGTTGCCGGTCTTGCTGCGCAGGAGTCCGGATATGGTGTGGAGTGTCGTCGACTTGCCGGCGCCGTTTGCACCGATCAGCGTAACGATCTCGCCTCTGTTTACGTCCAGAGAGATGCCCTTGATGGCATGAATGGCTCCGTAGTAAACATTGATGTTGTCAACTGTAAGTACTGTGCCCATCATTCACCCACCTTTCCTGCAGCATCAGGTTTTCCGGAAGCAGCTGATTCCAGTCTGCCCTTTTTGAGAGCTTTCTCGATATCTGCCTTCTCTTTTTCTTCTTCCTCTTCCATCTTGCCGCGGCTTTTTCCGAGGTAAGCCTCGATTACCTTAGGGTTGCTCTGAATTTCTTCAGGCCATCCCTTGGCAATGACTCTTCCGTAGTTGAGTACCACGATGCCCTCGCATATTCCCATGACCAGGCTCATGTCGTGCTCAATAAGGAATACCGCTATCTGGAACCTGTCGCGGATCTCTCTGATGGTATCCATCAGCTCTGTTGTCTCAGACGGGTTCATACCTGCAGCAGGCTCGTCGAGCAGCAGCAGTTTTGGTTTCGTAGCCAGCGCTCTCATGATCTCGAGCCTTCTCTGTGCTCCATACGGGAGTGATCCGGCTCTGTAGTCGGCAGTCTTCGTCATTCCGAAGATCTTGAGATATTTCATCGCCTCCTTGCGGATGCGGAACTCCTCATGTCTGTACTTCGGAGTATGAAGCATTCCATCGATAAGGCCGTAGTTGGTCGTATGATGAAGAGCTACTTTAATGTTCTCTTCTACAGTAAGCTTGTCAAAAAGCCTGATATTCTGGAATGTACGCGCCATTCCGGCTTTATTGATATCTACGGTGCTCATGCCCTTGGTGCTCTTGCCGTCAAAGAAGATCTCTCCTCTTGTAGGCTCGTATACCTTTGTGAGCATGTTGAAAATCGTAGTCTTACCGGCGCCGTTAGGGCCGATCAGTCCGCCGATCTCAGTGCGGCCGAGAGTCAGATTGAAGTTATCTACCGCGGTAAGTCCGCCGAAGTCGATGCCCAGATTCTTTACCTGGAGGATAGGTGCTTTGCCCCTGTCCTTTTCAGGGATGAAGACCTGATCGTTATATGGTTCATCAGGTTCATACTGCTCTTTCGAATCTACGAAAACGGCTCTTCCGCCAACGTTGTCGTTGTAGTAGATATCCTGTCTGTTTTCATAAGCATGACCGGAGTCGGAGATGTCAATATCGCGGAGATTATCGCGCTTGTCTTTTTTATCTGCCATCTATGCGACCTCCTTTCTGCTCTTTCTCTTTTTTCCCTTACCCTTGCCATCGGACCGGTTTTTGAAAGGATTGACCTTTGTCCAGATGCCTGTGATCCTTGCCTTTATAGCAGGATTATATGTACATATCATTACCAGGATGAGTACGATGGCGTATGTCAGCATTCTGTAGTCTGCAAATTGTCTGAATGTTTCAGGCAGAACTGTCAGCAATGCCGCAGCAATGATGCCGCCCCAGATGTTTCCTACTCCTCCGAGTACCACGAATACCAGTATCAGCACGGATGTGTTGAAGTTGAATTTTATAGGTACCAGCGTGCTGTAGTTGAGTCCGAACAGGCATCCTGCCATGCCGGCAAGAGCAGCACTCACGACAAACGCCATGAGTTTGTACTTTCTGACATCAAGCCCGATGGATTCACCCGCGATGCGGTTATCTCTTATGGACATGATCGCACGGCCCTGCTTGGAGTTCTTCAGATTGAGTACGATGAATACTGTGAAGAGGCACAGCAGGAGTCCCCATGTGAACGTTGCCATGGTCTTGGTACCGGTCGCTCCAATGGCTCCGGTGATGATTCTGTCATTGTTCTCAACTCCGTCTATGGTGTGGTTGAATGCGAATCTAAGGCGTCCGTTACCGTCAAATCCGAAGTAAAGGACGTTCATGAAGTTCCTTATGATTTCGCCGAATGCAAGCGTTACTATGGCCAGATAGTCGCCGCGGAGTCCCAGGATAGGGATACCTATTATAAATCCGGCGATTGAAGCTATGAGCGCACCGAACAGCATCGAAATGATGATGATCGCAGGCTCAAACGTCATGCTCTGTCCGAGTATGCGCGACATCAGTATTCCGCTGAAGGCGCCTACTGCCATGAACCCCGCATGTCCCAGTGAGAGCTCTCCCGATATTCCTACTACGAGGTTGAGGGAAATAGCGAGTGAAATGTACACGCAGATAGGTACAAACTGTCCCTGCAGATTGTGACCGATAAGGCCTGCTGCTGTAAGGATCTGGAGCAGGACATATCCGCCTATGAGGATGCCGTACGAAATCGAGGCTTCCTTGCGGTAATCATTGCCTCTTAATGCGTTTTTGAGCCCTCTGCTGCTTATGTTTTTAAGTATTCTTTCTGCCATGGCTCACCTACACTTTCTCACTGATCTTCTTGCCCAGCAGGCCTGTAGGCTTGACGAGCAGAACGATGATCAGGCATGCAAACACAATGGCATCGGAGAGCTCCGTTGAGATATATGCTCTCGAAAAGATCTCGATTATGCCGAGGATGAGTCCTCCTATCATAGCTCCAGGTATGGATCCAATGCCTCCGAAGACGGCGGCAGTGAATGCCTTGATGCCTGGCATGGCTCCTGTTGTAGGCATGAGTACCGGATATGCCGACAGCATAAGTACTCCGGCAACAGCAGCAAGACCGGATCCGATGGCGAATGTCAGTGAAATGGACTGGTTGACGTTGATACCCATAAGCTGAGCTGCGCCGTTGTCCTCGGAGACCGCTCTCATTGCCTTTCCGGCCTTCGTTTTGTTTACGAAGAGCGTCAGCAGGATCATGATGACGATGTTAGCAAGGATCGTAAAGACAGACTCCATCGTGATGGTAAGCTGTCCGCCTGCAGCATGTATAGGCTTCATGCCCTTAAAAAGGCTTGTGAACATCTTAGGGTTGGCACCCCAGATCAGAAGCGCTATGTTCTGCAGAAAGTAAGAAACACCGATAGCAGTAATCAGAACTGCCAGGGAACCGGTTCCTCTCAGCGGTCTGTAAGCAAGCCTCTCGATAGTGATACCGAGAATAGTGCAGATAAACATTGCCACCAGAAGAGCCAGCCAGCCATTCAGACCCATGTACATCGTCATTACGAATGACATGTATCCGCCGATCATAATAACATCACCATGAGCAAAATTAAGCATCTTGGAAATACCGTAAACCATAGTATATCCAAGCGCTATGATCGCATATACACTTCCCAGGCTCAGGCCCGAAATGATATTTGTCAGTAAATTCATGGTTTTTTCTTCCTATAATAATTTGTGTTAAAACGCGGCTTCGGGGTGCCGCACCTGAATGCAGCACCCCTGGGCCAACAACTATACACTTAAGTCAGTCAGTGTATTACTTAACCGGAACGTATACGCCGTTCTCGATGACCATAGCATTCGGAGTCTTGTTGACTTCGCCTGCCTCGTTCCACTGCATCTCTGCGCCTGTTACGCCGCTTGCTGTGAAGTCACCTGCGAATACCTTGATGAGTGCCTCGCAGATATCCTCGTGTGAAGCCGATGCATCGAGTCCAGCCTCGTTCATTGCCTTGTAAACTGCATATACGCAGTCATAAGCGTCAGCTGCGAACTGGTTTGGCTCCTCGCCATAAGCTTCCTTGTATGCTGCTACGAACTTCTGTGTAGCTTCATCCTCAGCTGTAGCGATGAACGGTGTCAGAAGCATAACGCCCTCTGCCAGTTTTGTGTCAAATCCCTCGAGTGTGAGGATTCCGTCCATACCGTCAACTCCGAAGAATGTTGGAGCGTATCCGATCTTGTCTGCCTGGATTAGGATGTTCGAAGCCGGTGTGTAGTAGATTGGCAGGAAGACGAAGTCTGCGCCTGCGTTCTTCATGCTGTTGATCTGAGCCTGGAAGTCTGTGTTGGCATCATCAGAGAATGCCTCTACTGCTACGAGCTGCTTGCCTGCTGCTTCATATTCTGCTTTGAACTTGTCAAAGATTCCTGCGGAGTAGTCGGAAGCGTTGTTGTAGATAACGCCAACCTTAGCATCTGCCATGTTTTCGACTACCCAGTCAGCTGCAGCAACACCCTGGTTAGGGTCGGAGAAGCAGAGCTGGAATACGTTGTCCTTACCCTCTGTAACTGCTACCTGGGAAGCTGAAGGTGTGAGCTCGAATACTCTGTCTTCAAATGCCTTCTCAGAAGCTGCTACGCAGGAACCGGATGTTGTGGATCCGATGAATACCTTCATTCCGTCGTCCATCAGCTTGTTGTAAGCGTTAACTGCCTTCTCGCCGTCAGCTTCGTCATCCTCTGCCTGCCATGCAAGCTGGATGCCGTCCGGATTAGCTGCGTTGATCTCATCAACTGCAAGCTGTCCGCCGTTCTTTACTGCGTTTCCGTAAATAGCTGCAGGTCCTGTGAGAGGTCCTGTATTACCGAGCAATACTGCTCCGCCTTCTCCTGCATCTCCGCTTCCGCTTCCGCCGCCGCATGCTGCAAGCATGAACGCCATCATGCAGGAGAGTGCTACAACTAAGACTTTTGTCCAATTCTTTTTCATTTTTCTACTCCCTTTCTCTTCTGAAATAAATGGATCTGACTGAGTTATAGTTGATAGTTGCCTGTTTGCCTTAGCCCGGGCATTTAATAAGCCCGCATTGCTGCGGGCTCCCAAGCTCAGGTTAATGACCTTTGTACTCAATCGCCCTACAGCATAACATCGCCCTCTACCAGTCTTACGACCAGAAGGACGCCGATAATGCCGATGACGATAATGCTTGAGCTAAAGTACATATGGTCTCCTTTTGTGCACAGGTTTTGTGTACAGTGCGATTATAGTATTGTGAAGATTGTGTGTCAACCATTTTGTGAAAAAAGTCAATTTTCGAGCCCTAATTTGTGTACATTATACAAAACAATCCATTTTTGATTAAAAAAGCACAAAAAACCTCCCAAAAAGGGAGGTTAAAATGCTGTATTTTTGTTTTCCCAAACTATTGAGGAGTACCGTCCGAATTGAAGAGCGGCAGATACTCGAGGAAGGTGATATCTGTGCGGTCAGCTGCCTCGCCTTCTGCGAGCACCGTGAACTTGCCTACGATATTGCCTCCGACTGTCTCTACCAGCGTCTCAAGAGCAGCGAGTGACTCGCCTGTGCTGATAACGTCATCAACTATCAGCGTACGCTTGCCCTGAATCTGTTCTCTTTCGTCTCTTCCGAGGCACAGTGTCTGAACGTGATCAGTTGTGATCGAATTGACCTGGACCTTTACGACATCCTGCATGTAAAGCTTTGCACCTTTGCGTGCTACGATATAAGGCTTGCCGGACTGGCGTGCCATCTCATAGCACAGAGGAATGCCCTTGCTTTCTGCAGTGATGAGCACATCGAACTCAGGCGCCTGTTTCAGAAGGTCGCGCGCTGCCGCCTCTGTTACCTCTACATCATTGAACATAATGAAACCTGCGATATACAGGTCGTCTGTGACCTTGCAGAGCGGCAGATGCCTCTCGAGGCCTGCGATAGTCATCTTATAATCCATGGTCATTTCCTTTCGATTCTCACTATACTGACAGAAAAATTTTATCACAACGTACAATAGTTTTGTAGCTTTTTTGTTTTTACCGGATGTCTATTCCGCCGGAACCATCTTGCACACGATTATGTATCGCGCATCCTCGAACTCATAAGCGCATGTAGAGAGCATCACCAGGCGATCTTCTGTAGTCACATTCACATCCGTCGTGTAGCTTGCAAGGCTTTCGATCAGGTCGAGATACATCTGCTTTTCTTCTTCGATCGTGATATTTGTCAGATATATATTGCTGTCCGCCGGCTCGTTGAGGAATGCCCAGATCTCAAGATCAAACACCCCCTCAGGAGTAGTAAGCTTGAGCTTCGGGTTCTTTGCGCAGTACTCCGGATCCCTGAGCTCCTTAAGGCAGGCGAACATTGTGCCGTCTTTCATATGATGCCCGTATACTATCGTATTGAACTGCCTGAACGGGTACTCCGTGATGCAGTCCGCAAAGAGCGTTCCGCATCCTCCCCATGTGCGGTCAAAGAGCATACTCAGGTACATTTCGTTGTTCTCGCCCTGCACTATCGGATAGTTAATGATCGTATCCTTGTAGTAAAGCCAGCCGATAACATCCGGATTTATCTTACTGAGCGCATCGAAATCTATACCGGTTTCCAGATCTCCGGCTGCTTCGGCTATCTTACTGTATACAGACCTGTCTGCCCAATAGCCTCTTAACAGGGTAAAGACCCGCCATCCTGATACAAGCATTATGCCTACAAGGCAAAGTATGATGATAGTCCTGGCTGTTCGTCTTATCCTTTTACCCCTGGATGGTTTTTTCTTTGGTGCTTCGTCCATTATCACATTACGTCCCCGGCTTTGCATCAGGCTTCGGGAATCTCTATCTCCTTATAATCTTTCATGAAATCATAGATGGCAGCCATCGCTCTGTCAACTCCCCCCGGAGTCTCCGATTCGATATTGAGAGGCATCACAGGATCGTGCAGTGACATCCTCAGAAGGAACCACCCCATGAATCCGTCTATGATGTAGTTTACTCTCACGCCTTCGTAATTTGGCTCAACCACCTCGAGCTTTTCTGAGTACTCAGCCCACTTCCCGAAATCTTCAAGCACGCCGGCGCCATATGTTTTGAAGTCTTCTGCCTTGATCTTAAGTCTGACTTCCCTTGACTCAGCCGGCGACTCCAGCCCTTCAAGAAGAGCCATTATATCCTTGCCCTGAGCCTTGAGTCTTGCTGCGTTTATGACTATCTGTACAGCGAGAAATGCTCCGTCATCCAGATAATAATTATCCGAATACGCTGCATGTCCAGATGTCTCTATGGCCAGGAAAGCCTGCTCTCCGGCAGCGTTGAGTTCCTTAGCCTTGTTGATGACGTTCTTATAGCCTCTCTTGTATCTGAGGTGCTTAAGGCCGAGCTTGCCCTCGATGAACTCGTGGAGTTCATTCGATGTGACGCTGTCGGTAACAACCGTACCGCCAGGATAGTCCTCTGCAGCCAGGGCTGCAGCAAGTGCTACTATCTCATTACGTGCAATCGGAATGCCTCCGGGTGCTACAGCGGCTGACCTGTCACCGTCAGTATCGAATATTATTCCAAGATCGGCGTTATTGTCCTTTACTGCCTTGCATATGGCAGCCATTGCCTCCGCATTCTCAGGGTTTGCCGGATGATTCGGAAAAGTCCCGTCAGGCTCAAGATAGAGACTGCCGCTGACATCGGCTCCCATTCTCTCCAGCACGTCCTTTGCGAAGAACCCAGCTGCTCCGTTGCCTGCGTCGACCACTATATGCATGCCTTTAAGATATCCCGGTATGTCTTTAAGTCCCGCAGCGATCATCTGCCTCAGATATGCCGCATACATCATGCTGACATTGGTCTTCATATCTTCATAGACCCCGCCGATGAAATTATAACGGCTTCCAAGTCTGAGTATCTCGGCTATGTCTTCCTTGTCCGTTCCACCCTCTGCCGTAAAGAATTTGAATCCGTTGCGCTCATATGGCAGATGGCTTGCGGTGATCATGATCGCGCCATCGAACTCAAACTGAGGCATTACTGTGGACATGAACATCGCAGGAGTAGTTGAAAGTCCCGCATCATAACCCTCTGCACCCCACAGGCTTATTGCTTCAAGCACACCCTCTTTGAGCATGTCGCCGGAGATACGTGAATCCTGGCCCACGCATACCTTGAGCATCACAGGGTTCTTCTGAACCTTTTTAGAAAGCCAGTATATAAACGCGCCAGTGATTTGCCCTGCTGTCTCCTTTGTCAGATTAGGCTCCGGCCCCCCTTCAGTCTGTATGGCGACACCACGGATATCGCTTCCGTTCTGCAGCTTTTTAAAGTCAATCATATTTCTCTCCTTATCGGCACTATGTCTCTCCTTATTATGCATGACAAGACATATCAGCACCTGATTATTTTACCATAAATAATGCGGCAAATATATGTGTTCTGTTCGCCTCTCTCGGATCTGCCATTGCATCCTCGAGACACGCTCACATCACACATATATTTGCTTATTATAGATATAAAAAGCAGGGGCAAATGCCCCTGCCTCGATTCATATATTCTGACTATATGACAGTTTAGCCTGCACTGTTGAGCAGCAGCAGACCAAATACCAGTGTGAACAGAGCTACTGTTTCTACGATACCGATAACGATGAAGTAGTTAGCAGTACCTTTGCCTGTTGCGCCGAGAGCATCAGATGCAGCAGCTGCGCATCTGCCCTGGAAGAGAGCTGACATTCCGATTGCAAGTCCTCCGAAGAGACCTACTCCGAGAGCCATGCCGGCATCGCAGTTTGCGCTGTTGATGAAGTTCATCAGCAGGAATCCGTAGATCGTCTGAGTAAGAGGAGCACCTGTGAAAGCGATCATAATGAACGGAGCTGGCTTTCCGGCAGCATAGCATTTCTTCCATGCGCCTACCGATGACATTCCGGCAAATCCGGCACCAAATGCAGAACCAGCAGCAGATAAACCAAGGGCCGCAGCCATACCTATAAATGCAAGATTCATAATAATTTCTCCTTTTCTATTTGTTTACTTTCTTAAATGGTTCATATGGCAGTCCTGTCCACTCGAGGCCTACCTGACCCGAGAACTCGAGTACGTTCAGACGCACGCCGTGAACGACTACCGACAGGAAACACATTATTATGTTGAGTGCATGGCCTATAAGTACGACCACTACACCGAGGATTATCAG
>JAFWMD010000001.1 GCA_017510725.1 Mogibacterium sp.
ATCAAGGATACAAGAGGTATCATCGACGCCATCCTCAATGGTGACGTACTCAAGGCACCTACAAAGAAGATCCCTTACTTCGATTTCGAAGTACCGACAGAGCTTCCTGGCGTAGACCCTGGAATCCTCGATCCGAGAGATACATACGAAGATCCTGCAGTCTGGGAAGAGAAGGCTAAGGATCTCGCAGGCAGATTCATCAAGAACTTCGATAAGTACACATCGAACGATGCGGGCAAGGCGCTCGTTGCAGCAGGCCCGGCTCTGTAATAATTCAGAACGGATATCACGATTCTGCCTATAAATCTTCACACAAGTGAAGTATAATTAATCAGGAAAAAAAGGCCGCTGAAGTCTGAAAGTGCTTTGGCTGTCAGCGGCCCTTTTTCAATAACCCTTTTACTACAAAAGATTATAACGGAGGTATAGACCAATGGCTGATGAATATCGCGTATTTAACTTTTCTGCAGGTCCATCTGTTCTTCCAGAACCAGTACTCAGAAAATGTGCAGCAGAGATGCTCAACTATGAGGGAACGGGTGAATCCGTAATGGAGATGAGCCACAGATCCCCTGAGTTCCAGAAGATCATTGATGATGCAGAAGCTAATCTGCGCAAACTCATGAATATTCCTGATGATTACTATGTAATGTTCCTTCAGGGCGGAGCTACGCTCCAGTTCTCAATGATTCCTATCAACCTGATGACAGGAACAGGCAAGGCTGACTACATCGTAGCAGGTCAGTGGGGAAAGAAGGCATGGGAAGAAGCCCGCAAGTTCGGTGATGCCCGCTGTGTAGCTTCATCCGAGGCTGACAAGTACACATACATTCCAAAGGTAAGCAAGGAAGACATTAGAGACGACGTTGACTACGTTTACATCTGCTACAACAACACCGTATTCGGAACTCACTACAATGAGCTTCCTGACTTTGGCAATCACATGCTCGTAGCTGATATGTCATCCTGCATCCTCTCAGAGGAAGTTGATGTAACAAAGTTCGGTGTTATCTATGCCGGCGCTCAGAAGAACGTTGCTCCTGCTGGTATGACAATCGTTATTATCAGAAAGGACCTCGTAGGCAAGGCTCCTGCTAACACTCCGATCTACCTCGACTACAAGACACATGCTGAAAAGGGATCGATGTATAACACTCCTCCTTGCTACACGATCTATGTAGCTGGCGAAGTATTCAAGTATCTGCTTGCAAACGGCGGAATCCCTGCAATGCATGAGAAGGACGTACGCAAGGCTCAGAAGATCTATGATTACCTTGACTCTTCAGAGCTCTTCAGAGGAACTGTTGCAAAGGAAGACAGATCCCTCATGAACATTCCGTTTGTTACAGGCGATCCTGACCTCGATAAGGAGTTCATCGCAGGTGCAAAGGAAAGAGGAATGATCAACCTCAAGGGACACAGAATTGCAGGCGGAATGAGAGCTTCCGTTTACAATGCATTCCCTGAAGAGGGTGTTGACGCACTCATCGATTACATGAAGGAATTTGAGGCTGCACACAAGTAAAGCTTTCAAGGTTTCAGAGGGCAGGGTCCCTCCGGTAGAAACATTATTGCGGAGAAGTTAGAAGTGTTGAAAAACAGCAACACAACACGCATAAGAAAACAGATGGTGGCCATCATATCGGTGTTCCTGATACTGGTGACCACCATCAGTTATATTGCTCTTTTTGAAGTTTATGCTGAGGGTGTAACTCCTGTTGTGCCTAAAAAAGCACCTCCGGTGAGTGCAAGCTCATATATGGTGATGTCCGGTTCGACGAGCGAAAAAGTGGCGTCCAAGCATGCCGACCGTAAGATGCAGCCGGGAAAGATCACAATGCTCATGACGGCAATGGTAGTGCTCGACAACATGTATGATGATAGAGAGCTGAAGAATACCGTAGAAACGGGAAATACCATCGCCGAATACGGTGATACCTTCAAAGAGGGAGAGTCGGCGAGCGTAGGAGATCTTCTGAACGCCATGCTGGTGGGCGGTGACGTCCAGGCAGCCGAACTGCTGGCCAAGTATAGTGCGTCCTCAAGGGACATATTCGTGAACGAGATGAATTCCAAGTGCATGGAACTCGGACTCATGGATACAATGTTTACAAATGCAAGCGGACGCTATGATATAGCGGCATATTCTACCGCGGCAGATCTTGCGGTGATCACACAGGCTGCTTACAGATATCAGGCAGTCAAAGATGCGCTTGCAAAGAAAAATGTGACTATAGCGGTAGTCGAAAAGAAGAAAAAGAAACCGAGAGAGATAGAATTCATAAGTACGGATCCGCTTCTCACAGGTAATGAGAAGACTGGATACGAGTACGTAAAGGGCGGAATCCTGGGACTGGTGGATGAAAAAGTTAATTCAGCACAGTTCGCCGCGATCTCTACCAAGGATGACATGCAGATGGTAGTGGTCCTCATGGATTCGGCAAAGGAGAATTCAGCGAGAGAGGCGATATCGCTCTTCGAATACGCCGACCTCAAGGTCACTAAGAATACGATCGTAAAGAAGGGTAAGCTTGCCGGTCATGCCAGAGTCAGGGGCGGGGCTGTTACGAGAGTTCCTGCGTATACCGAGACTAAGGGGTTCGCTTATGTGCCTCCTGAAGGCAGTGACTCGCTGATACAGACCCAGGTAGCAATGATGGATGACCTGGTCGCGCCTCTTGAAAAGGGCGACAAGGTCGGAGAATTCAGAATATATGTGGCGGACGAGCTGAAGGGCACGGTAGATCTTATTATAAAAGAGGATGTTCCTGAAGGCTGGTTCCCATCCAGATACTATATTTCCAATACTGCATCAATAGTCATCTGTGCACTGTTGCTGCTGCTTATGCTGTTCCTTCTTAGAGTGGGCCATGTGAAGCGCCGCCGTGCAAAAAGACGCGAGGCGATGCGCAGGGCTAAGATACGTGAGCTCGCCAGAATACAGCTCGAGATAGATGAGGACAGAGCGCGCCGTGAGTGGGACGCGACCGGATATGAGGAGATGCCTCCTCGTACCACTGACATACGTAAAGAATCGATAAGCGAAGGAGCAGATACGAACGGCAGAAGATCAGGACGAAGGTAGTAAATGTTCGATATAGGGGAAGAACTGAAAAAACTGCCGAAAACTCCCGGCGTGTATATGCATAAGGACAGCCTGGGCGAAGTAATATATGTGGGTAAGGCTATAAACCTAAGAAACCGCGTAAGCAGTTACTTCAGAAAGACTTCGCAGGCAGATCCCAAGGTGAGAGCGATGGTCTCCAATATAGCAGAGTTTGAGTACATCAGCTGTGCTACGGAGATGGAAGCTCTCCTTTTGGAATGCAATCTTATTAAAAAGTACATGCCGCGCTACAACATCCTGCTTAAGGATGACAAGTCGTATCCGTTCATCGAAGTGACTACAAACGAAGAGTTCCCGAGAGTTATCAGCACACGCAGGCTCAGGCGCGACGGAAACCGGTACTTTGGCCCGTACAGCGATGCAGGAGCGGTCAGACGAATTCTCGGGATGATCGATGAGATGTATCAGTTCAAGAAGTGCCGTCAGCAGGAGTTCAGAAAAGGGGTGAGACCTTGTCTGAATTTCTTTATTGGCAAATGTCCGGGAGTATGTACCGGAGAGGCCGATAAAGGCGCTTACAGAGATAATATCGACGAAGTGATAGAAATCCTTTCCGGAAGAGATGCGGCTGTTACAGCGAAATTAAAGGCGGAGATGGAAAAAGCCTCTGACGAGCTGCGTTACGAGGATGCCGCCAGGTTCAGAGACTATATAAAATCGCTGAAATCTCTCGGCGAAACACAGCGTGCTACGATGATAAAGGAACGGGACGCGGATGTACTCATTCCGGTCATAACCCATAAGACCGGTGTGGTGGCCAGGTACAAAGTGGAGGGCGGCAGGATGAGTGGCCGTGAGATCACTTACATCAGAAGCGACCATGCGGGGCCGTCCATGCCGGATTCTGAAAAGGAAAAGAAAACGCTTGGCGCGGAGATGATATCTTCATTCATAAAACAATACTATCCGGAGCTTTCAATACTGCCACGGGAGATAATACTTCCGGTGCACATTGAGGATGAATCCCTGCTGGAGGAGTTCCTCGATAATATAAATGCAGCGAATGCTGAAGCCAGGACTGATGTAATGCACAAGACTCATTTCATCGTGCCTGAAAGGGGCGAGAAGAGAGCTGTACTGAAAATGGCGATGGAAGATTCCGTTAAGCTGGCCGGAACTCTGGACGAAAAGGCTGAAAGGGAGGCTGAGAGACGGGATGCGCTCAGGAAGGAGATAGCCGCACTGATAGAATATGCTTCATCGATAAGCGGAAATGCTCCGCTGCTGATCCCGGAGGATGATGACAGGGAATACAGGGTGGAGGCATATGATATCTCAAACTTCAACGGACTGGATACCGTCGGCGGAATGGTCGTGTATGAGGGCAGAAAGCCGATAAAGAACGACTACAGGAAATTCAAGGTGAGGACTGCCGAGGGAGATGACTATGGCAGCCTCAGAGAAGTAATATACAGAAGACTTAAGCGTGCGCGTAAGGGCGACGAGGGCTTCAGCACATACCCGGACATCATGTTTATAGACGGAGGCCTTGGGCAGGTAAGAGCCGTTAAGGCCGTCGTCGATGCGTTCCGTATCGCGATCCCGGTCGTCGGGCTCGCGAAAGACGATGCGCACAGGACGCGCGCGATCGTCTTTGACGACGGCCGCGAGATCGACCTCCGCGACAATCGTCTGCTGTTCAGTTATTGCGGCAACATCCAGGAAGAGGTCCATCGGTTTGCAATCACATATATGTCGGGCGTCAAGGGCAAAAAGATGATCAAATCAGCGCTCGAAGACATCCCGGGAATAGGCCCGAAGAGGAGAGGAGAGCTGCTCAACAAATTCGGGAGCATCAAAGCGATCAAAAACGCTACTTACGAAGAACTTCTCGAGGTAGATGGCATGAACAGCAAAGCAGCAGAGAGTATTTTAGAATATTTTGCAAATAAATAAGAGCTCTTATTCATACTTGCCAAAAAAACTGCCTCGTGTTATATTGATATAGCATTTCAGGAAAGGAGAATTGCGTTATGGCAGAAGATATCAAGAACGTAAACGTCGAAGAAGAGGAAGAAGATATCATTACTCTGGAATTTGATGACGACACTGCAGTTGACTGCTATGTACTTGGAACATTCGAACTGAATGATAAGGAGTATATCGCTCTTGAACCTGAAGATGGTACAGACGATGTATACATCTACGGATACAAGCAGATTAGCGATGAGGAGTTCGAGATCATCGAGATCGAATCCGAAGAGGAGTTCGACGCTGCTGCTGCTGAGTTCGATGCAATCATGGCAGAAGAATAAAAAAGTGAGAAATTAGTTCTCGACAAGCATTGACAGATAGTGTATACTATATGGCGTGCCGTGGGTACGCCATACTTGTGCGGATGTGGCGGAATTGGCAGACGCGCACGGTTCAGGTCCGTGTGAGTAACATCGTGAAGGTTCGAATCCTTTCATCCGCACCAGAATGGGCAGCCGTAAAAGGCTGCCTAAATACTATGGGGCGTTAGCGCAGCTGGGAGCGCGTCTGACTGGCAGTCAGGAGGTCACGAGTTCGAGCCTCGTACGCTCCACCACCCTCAACACCAGAGTTTTCAACTACTCTGGCTTTTTTATTGCTTCGAGACGTTTCGTCCTCTTCATCAAAAGGAGCACATTTGGAGCACAAATCTCAAAAATTTATAAAAATCACAATACAAAATCATCAAACGAAAAAGCACGATCTTATAAATAAGACCCTTGAAATAGGGTTTAGCAGGATTGTCACTTGGAGATATTTATTATGAAACAAGTGATGAAAATGGTAAGGTGATTAGTCAGGAGCCTGCAGCAGGGAGCAATCTGGGAGCTGGAGCGAGTGTTAATATTGTAATTGGAAATTAACAGCAGAAGTAGCAATATCAGGTGCAAAAAGGAGAGCCACACATATTGAGAGGACTCTCCTTTTTCTATGAAGCGTTATGGAGATTGACATTATCGTTTCTCGATATTATAATCTAATCATAATATCGAAATACGATAATCGAAAGACGATATAGGAGGGTGAACATGGGGAAGAAGACATTAGAACCGATTACAGAATCTATGTACTATGTGCTCATGTGTCTGCATAACAGAAATATGTATGGTACAGAAATAGCAGAATGTGTTCGCAGGCTTACCGATGACAGAGTAAAGCTTGGACCGGGTACTCTGTATTCGATACTGTCCACTTTTGAGACAGAGTCTGTTATCAGCAAGTTTTCCCAGGAAGGCAGACGAATCACCTATGCGATCACAGACAAAGGTGAAACGCTGTATCAGAATGAATTGCAAAGGCTAAGGAAGTGCTTATGGGATGCACAAAGGGACTTAAGCTTTGAGGAGTCTGACAGCAGAGTTTCTACAGAAGATGTGAAGGGCACTGCGGGCGAACTGTCGACGATTTAATGAAAAGAGGCATGTTGTATATGAGGATAAAGAAACCTTGTCCTTTCAACAATTATGAATTCGATTACGAAGAGAGCTGGCTGAACGGCTTAGCCCGCGATGGACTGCTGCTTTCCAAGGAAGGCCGGTTTTCATATGAATTTGAAGAATCGGATAATCACTGCAGAAGATATCGTATTATCCCTAAGAAGCATGAAGAATTCAGTGATGAAGAGCTGCAGCTTTTTCAAGACTCGGGATGGCACATGCTGCTTGAGTCTGATGATAAAACGTATTTTTATTCTGATGATCCTGATGCACCGGATCTGTTCACAGACGAGGAAAGTTACAGGAACTATCTGAAAAAGAACCTCAGGAGATATAGAAACAATATTATCTGGAGTATCCTTATCGTTGCTGTATGGGGAGCCAATCTGTTTCTCAGAGTGCCGGGGAACCAGCAGTTCATTACTGAGCTTGCAAATAACAGTCTGCTATCCGAGATCAGCTACCTGGCTTTGCTTATATTCTTGATAGAGGCTAACGCAAGTCAGGGTATAGGCATGCTCAAATGCAGAAGAAGGATCCTGAACGGAGAGAAGGCTGAATGCACTGAAGCTTTCTACATAAGAAAGAAAGCGGAACTGATCCTGGGAGGAGTAGTTGTTGCACTGGCGCTTGTTGCCCTTGTAATCACTTTTACAGGATCAGGCAGAGTCAGAGGCGACAAGGTCTTCTCATATAATAAGCCTTCACCTGTGCTTTTCAGAGAGTTTTCACCGGAAGAATGGGACTTTGTAAAGGATAACAGGCAGTCGTTCAGCTGGGATGATGATAAAGGCGTTAAGTATGATTATTACTTATATAACTCTTCAAACCTTACCCTCAGAAAGGGCTGCTCAGAGAATGTCTACTATGCTGAAGCGATGAACTACAATGACTGGGAACTTCCGGCGTACACAAGTCTTACTTATGATTTCAGATCGGAGAACACTGCAGATAAAATGCTGAGAAGACAGATCAGCAATGATATGGATCTTGACAGGAATGATCCTGAGAAAGAGAACAAGATCCTTGAGATATCTATCGATGTACCTGGAGCAGATTATGCAGGCTATTATGAAAAGCGGGATGGCGGCAGTGATCTTCAGTATTTGTATTTACGTAAAGGCTCTAAGGTTGTATATGCATACTATTCCGGCAAAATGAAACTGATGGACAAGCTGCAATTGTTTATCGACCAGCTTGAGGCAGGTGAGAATCTATGAGTGATACAGTTAAGAAACGCATACCTGTATGGGAAAGAAGCCCTTATCTTTGTGTATGGCTGCAGGAAATGGCAGAGCAGGGTCTGGTTTTAAAGCA
>JAFWMD010000036.1 GCA_017510725.1 Mogibacterium sp.
GATTACCGAAGAGCCACAGGAAGAATTTACAGAAGAACCGCAGGAAGAAATAACTGAGGAACCTGAAGAAGCTGTGGAACCTGAAGATGAATTCGTGCCTGAAATACCTGAGGTTGTGGAAGAGACAGTCGAAGCGGTCCCGGAGGAACCTGCTGAAGAAGTATTTGAAGAGCCACAGGAAGAATTTACAGAAGAGCCGCAGGAAGAAATAGCTGAGGAGCCTGAAGAAGAAACTGAGGAACCTGAAGAAAAATACATTGAAGAACAGACGGACGTGCCTGATTTCTTAAAAACTGCTGAAGAAATTGTCGAAGAAGAAGAGCCTGTTGTTCTTTCCCGTGAGGACATGGGATATGATATTGTTTTCAATACAACGATTTCATGCCTCATCACAAACGCCGAGCTTACTAAGTCACAGGCCAACAAGCTCGCTTCGATACTTCATGACGCGTATGCAAGGGCTATAAAGCCTGTCCACGGCACTCTTGATGGAGATACAGTGTTTGTTCTTGCAACAGGAAAACAAAAGGTCAACTTTGATGCTTTCGCTGCACTGGCTACAGATGTTATGCAATATGCAATAATTGACGGAGCAATGTCGGCAGAAGGTGCTTATGGTCTGCCTGCAGCAAGAGACATGCGATAAACCGGAGAACAGAACATGAAAAAACTCATTCTCATTGACGGCAACAGTCTGCTTTTCAGAGCATACTTTGCGATGAGACCAATGATAACTTCCAAAGGCATGCACACCCAAGGTGTGTTTGCCTTTGTTAATATGCTTGGAAAGATACTGAACGACTACGAACCTACGCATATTGCCGTTGCTTTCGACCTTAAGGGCGGCACATTCAGACATGATGTTTACAAGGACTATAAAGCCGGCAGGCTCAAAACTCCGCCTGAACTTCTATCACAGATCCCTGTGCTTCACGACGTTCTAGGTGCGATGAACATTGCAGTACTCGAAGTTCCGCAGTATGAAGCCGACGATGTCATTGGAACTGTAGCAGCCAGAGCAGAAAGAGACGGAATAGATACGCTTGTCATTTCCGGAGACAAGGATGAACTTCAGCTGATAGGCCCGCATGTCAATGTGCTC
Organism: Mogibacterium sp.; assembly: GCA_017510725.1. Taxonomy (GTDB): domain Bacteria; phylum Bacillota; class Clostridia; order Peptostreptococcales; family Anaerovoracaceae; genus Crickella. Next base: position 1,103 of record JAFWMD010000036.1, read on the forward strand.
ATCAATAAGCGAGGTATGAGCGAGTTTGATCTTTACGATATTGACGCAATGCGCGAGAGATATAACCTTACTCCTGAACAGTTCATAGACCTTAAGGGACTTATGGGCGACAGTTCGGACAATATTCCAGGTGTACCGGGTATCGGAGAAAAGAAGGGAATTGCTCTTCTTGAACAGTATGGAACACTTGAAAACCTTATCGTACATGCTGATGAAGTCAAGGGAAAGATGGGTGAGAAACTGCGCGATAATATCGAAACCGCGCGCATGTCAAAATGGCTTGCAACCATCAATACCCAGGCTCCTGTTGAATTCGAGTGGGAAGATCTTGAACTGACAGCACCGGATATGGAAAAGCTGATAGCTATTTATACTGAGCTTGAATTCAATTCATTTATCAAGAAACTTCAGTCCGGCATGAGCAGCGGTGATATCCCGTCTGATGTATCCGGGTCCTCTGACCTGGACAATGAATTTGCTGCAATAAGACGCACGGATCTTGAAAGCTTCTTCACGGAAGTAAAGGATGGCAGCGAGGTTTATATTGAAGCGGCAGCTGATGCCAGTCATATCACAGACCCTGAAATCAGGTTTATCTGCCTTTACAGTGAAGAAAAGAAAACTGCATGCATAAAAGAACTGACTCCGATGGATTGTTCAATTGTAACGGAGCAGATAGCCGCAAGATCCTACAGGCTGTGTGGCTGCGGACTTAAGCGCATACTGTATTCGATGCTTGCAAAAGCAGATGCAGACATGATCCCATATTATGATGCCATGATTGCTGAATACCTTCTCGATGCCAGCAGGCAGAAGTATACTCTTGATAAAATGCTTCTGAGGTATGCGGGATATGCTGCAAAGGAATCTGAATCAGCTATAATGGCCGATGATGTATCTTATAATTCGCTTGAGACAGCTCCTGAAGATCTTTTAAAGAGAGCTTTTTATGTTTCAAAGGTAAGACCTGAACAGCAGAAGTCCCTTGCGGAAAATGGCCTTAAAAAGCTTTTTGATGAGTGCGAAATGCCTCTTGTTCTGACTCTGGCACGCATGGAGCTGGAGGGGATAAAGTGTGAGCCGGAAATACTTACGGACATAGGTAATGAGCTTGCAGAAAACATCGATAAACTCGAAAAGGAGATATATGCTGAGGCAGGAACCAGTTTCAATATCAATTCACCTAAACAACTGGGTGCCGTGCTGTTTGAGGATATGAAAATACCTTATCCGAAGAGCGGTAAGAGTAAAAGCGGTTCCTATTCGACAGCTGCTGACATCCTTGACAAGCTCAAGGATGATCATAAGATAGTTGCCGATGTGCTCGGATACAGAAAACTTGCAAAGCTCAGGAGCACATATGTAGACGGACTGCTGCCTCTTATCAGTGCAGACGGAAGGGTAAGGCCTCACTTCATGCAGACTGTAACAGCTACAGGCAGACTGAGCTGCACCGAGCCTAATCTGCAGAACATCCCTATCCGTGACGATTACGGCCGTCTGATAAGAAAGGCGTTTGTGGCTGAAAGCGAAAACCTGTTCACAGGATCAGACTATTCACAGATCGAACTGCGCATTCTGGCTGCTCTGAGCGGGGATGAATCATTGATCGCGGACTTCCGTGCCGGCAAGGATATTCACAGGGCTACTGCCTCAAGAGTTTTTGACATACCTGAAGATGAAGTCACGGCGCTCGACAGGACAAGGGCAAAGGCTGTCAATTTCGGTGTCGTATACGGCATGAGCGGTTTTGGCCTTGGGGAGAGCCTCAATATCACAAGGGGCGATGCTCAGAGATACATAAACGAATATTTTGCAAAGCATGCAGCTGTAAAGGAATACCTGGACAAACAGATAGAGACAGGAGAGGAGACTCGCGAGGTTAGGACGTATTTCGGAAGGGTACGCAAACTGCCTGAATTCGCTTCGCGTAAATTCATGGAGCGTGAACTGGCTAAAAGGCTTGCTATGAACACACCTATACAGGGAACTGCGGCTGATATTATAAAGATAGCCATGAACTCAGTATCTTCCGAACTTCAAAGGCGGGGACTGCGATCAAGGCTTATCCTTCAGATCCACGATGAACTAATAGTCGAAGGACCTGAGAGCGAAGCTGATGAAGTCAGAGACATACTCGAAAAGTGCATGATGGGTGCGGCAGATCTTGCTGTTGACCTTGTCTGCGACATACATACGGGTAAAACATGGTATGAACTAAAATAACTAACGGAGAAAAGAAATGATAACGATTGCAGTTACAGGCGGAATAGGTTCCGGTAAAACACAGGTAACAAATTACCTTATGAGCAAGGGCTTTACAGTTGTAGATGCTGATAAAATGTCGCGTGAAATGACTTCAGCCGGAGGGAAGGCCATTCCATATATCATGGAACATTTTGGCCCGTCGTTCATACTGGAGGATGGAAGTCTTGACCGCGCCGCTATGAGAGATCTGGTTTTCAAGCATCCTGACAAGAAGAAACTTCTTGAGGATGGCACCACCAAGGTCGTTCTGGAAGATATTGAAGAAATAAAAAAGGAGAGGGCGGCAAGTAACGACAAAGCCCTGTTCTTTGATATACCTTTGCTTTTTGAGACAGGAAGTGAAAACGACTATGATGCAGTGTGGGTCGTTACCGCTGATTATGAATTGCGCAAAAATAGAGTGATGGAAAGGGATGGAATCGATTCGTCCATAATAGATCTGATCATGGATTCACAGGAAGGTGAGGATAAGAAAGTTCAGCTTGCCGACTACGTGATATACAACAACAGTTCTATCGACGACCTGAAAAAATCGGTGGATGAGGCATTGAATTCATACGGTTTACAGTAAAATTTAAAAACTTTTTCAAAAAACTTTGATTATGGCCTTGCAAAATGATTTAAAGGTGGTTATAATCCATAAGTGCCGTGTGGATGTGGCGGAATTGGTAGACGCGCATGGTTGAGGGCCATGTGGGTTAAACCGTGCTGGTTCGAGTCCAGTCATCCACACCATTTTTTTAGCCAAAATTGCCAAGTGCCGGCGTGGCGGAATTGGCAGACGCGCGGGATTCAAAATCCCGTGATAGTGATATCGTGTGGGTTCGACCCCCACCGCCGGCACCAATTCACATTCAGTTCAAGTTTAGGAGGGTATTATGAATCCAAGCAGTCCTGCGTTCAGTTTAGTGTTGATGGTACTCCTGATTGCTATGATCTATTTCATGATGATCAGACCTCAGAGGAAGAAAGAGAAAGCTGACAGAGAGATGAGGGATGCTCTCAGAGTAGGAGATGAAGTCATTACTATCGGCGGAGTCATCGGAAAGGTTGAGAAGATCAACGAGAAGTCTGTTATAATTTCGACTTCTGCCGGTAAGAACAAGATCGAGTTCCTTAAGTCCGCGATCGCAAGTGTCAGTTCGAAAGATCCTAATGCTGCAGCTAAGCCTGCCGCAAAGGATGCTGCTAAGGATGCCGAGGAAGAAAAGGCTCCTTCAAGAGACAAAAAGGTAACTCCTAAAAAGCTCAGCAGAAAATCTGACGACGCTGAATAAAAAAGCAAAAAAGAACTGAAATAAGTACATCCGAAAGCCTTTCGGATGTGCTTTTTTCATTGAAAAATAAAGCTTAAACGAGTACAATAGATTGAATAATTATTTAATGTCGTATTTTGCGCTTTTTTGATTTACGACAAATAATTGAAAGGTATTTAGGAGTTATGAAATCAAAGAAAACAGGTAAAAGAAAAGTATTTGCGGTTCTGATCGTTATACTGCTTGTTGCATCCTGGCTGATCTCATTTTTAGGCCTTGGAAGCAATTTCGGAAATCTCGGAAAACAGCTCAAGTACGGTCTCGATATCAACGGAGGCGTTTATGTATTACTCGAAGCTGATACACCTGAGACAGGAACCGAGCTTGCAGGAATCATGAACCAGACTAAGAGCGTACTCGAGAACCGTGTCAATGCCATGGGTATCAGTGAAGCTCAGGTGTCCATTGAAGGTACAAACCGCATCAGAGTCGAGATGCCGGGTGTAGAGAATGCACAGGAGGCTATTGATCAGATCGGCCGTACAGCTCAGCTGCAGTTCTTCCTTGCAGATGGTACACTCGCCCTTACCGGTGAAGGCATAAGCGATTCACAGATGGCAAATGACACCGAGAACGGCGGGTACAAGATCACAATAGATTTCACATCAGAGGGAAGCAACCTCTTTGCCGAAGCTACTGAAAAAGCTTACAAGGGCGAGGTTCAGCCTACAATGACTGATGAGGAAGGAAATCTCGTTGGCAGTACTGCCATCGTAATAGCACTTGATGATGAGGTCATCTCTGCACCGCTCGTTCATGAAAAAATCAATTCAAGATCCTGCGAGATAACAAGAGCCGGAGGATTCAGTGAAACAGAAGCATCACAGCTTTCAGCTCTCATCAGAGGCGGTGCTCTTCCTGCTAATCTGACAGAAATCAATTCTTCAGTACAGACAGCAACCATCGGAGCTAACGCTCTCCAGCTCTCTGTAAAAGCAGGAGCTATCGGACTAGGACTCGTTCTCATTCTGATGGTAATTGCATACGGAATGCTCGGCGTGATCGCAGACCTCGCACTTCTGCTCTACATACAGCTCGTGCTCTGGATCATGGTTGGCATGGGATCAGTACTCACTCTTCCTGGAATCGCAGGTATCATCCTGTCCATAGGTATGGCAGTTGACTCCAATGTCATCATCTTTACCAGAATCAGAGAAGAAATCCAGAAGGGCAAGTCCGTCAGAGTTGCTGTAGACATGGGATACCGCGCAGCTCTCTCAACAGTAGTTGACTCACAGACGACAACACTTGTTGCTGCATTCGTGCTCTACATATTCGGTACTACATCGGTCAAGGGCTTCGCACTTACACTGATGATCGGTACTGTAGTGTCCGTCATTACCGCTGTATTCATTACCCAGCTCTTCGTAAATCTCCTTGCTGAGAGCGAAAAGTTCGGAACGAATAAAATGTTTGGCGTCAAGGAAGACGGAACTCCGAAGTTCAGCTGGAACTTCAACCTGAAATTCATTGAGAACAGAAAGAAGTTCTATGCACTCAGCCTTGCAGTTATCCTCATCGGTGTTGCTGCATTTGCGTTCAAGGGCTTCAACTACGGTATTGACTTTACCGGCGGTACGATGATGCAGATCGAGCTCGGCCAGGAAGTTGATATCGATGAGGTCAAGGATGTGATCGCTGAGTATGATCTCAATCCGACTATCGTATATGCATCCGGAAACAATTCACAGATCATCATCAAAACTATCAAAGACCTTAAGGCTGACGACCGTATGGCTGTAGTTAAAACACTCCAGGATAAATACGGATTTGAAGATTCTGATGTGCTTGCATCTGAAGAGTTCGGACCTACAGTAGGTAAGGATCTGAGAGCAAACGCTACAAAGTCTATCCTGCTTGCTGCACTGTGCATGCTGATCTACATCAGGTTCAGATTCAAGAACTGGCAGTACGGACTTGCAGCCGTGGCAGGACTTGCTCACGACGTACTTGTAGCTCTCTCGTTCTACGCAATATTCCGTATCACGATCAACAACCCGTTCATCGCAGGTATCCTCACTGTTGTAGGTTATTCGATAAACGACACGATCGTAGTATTCGACCGTATCAGAGAGAACTCAAAGTTCTTCAAGCGTAAACAGAGCATACAGCTCATCGATACGAGCATCAACCAGACGCTGTCAAGATCGCTTATGACATCGCTCACAACACTGCTCGTAATGATCCCGCTGTTCATCATGGCATCCTCGGAACTCAGATCGTTCCTGATCCCGCTGATGATCGGTGTATTCACAGGTACATATTCATCGATATTCCTCTGCAGCCCGGTATTCTATGAGCTGACCAAGAAAGAGGGAATATCCAGATATGAAGACAACAAGGCAAAAGCTGACAAGCAGAGAAAAAAAGCTAACAAGAGAAGAGACGACGAGGGAATAAGACTCTAGTTCCCAGTCGCGTATCAGGAGACGGAATGGCCGTACCGAAAGTAATCGATCTGTCAACTGAAAAGTTCATAAGGGATATGACGGAAATCAATCCGAAATACGATGACTCCGTCATTATCAAAGCCTACGAGATTGCCCGCAGTTTACACGACGGGCAATTTCGCAAGAGCGGAGAACCTTATATCATTCATCCTGTAGCCGTAGCAAAAATACTGGCTCAGTTTGGCATGGATAATGAGACAGTCATCGCAGGTCTCCTTCATGATGTAGTCGAAGATACCCGATATACAAGAGAGCAGCTTGCTGAGGACTTCGATGAAAAAATAGCCGATCTCGTAGAAGGTGTTACAAAGCTCACAAACATTAGCTATGATTCCAACGAGGCGGCTCAGGCAGAGAACTTCCGCAAGATGTTCCTTGCAATGTCAAAAGACATAAGAGTACTTATTGTCAAGTTGGCAGACAGGCTTCACAACATGCGTACACTTGAGTACATGCCTACTGAGAAGCGTATAACCAAGGCCATGGAAACCCTTGAAATATATGCTCCTCTGGCTGGCAGACTCAGTATATTCAACATAAAGTTCGAACTTGAAGACCTCGCGCTTAAATATCTGCACCCGCTTGAGTATAAAAAACTTGTCGCAGCTGTAGACCGCCGCAAGTCTGAATACGCAAGAAACCTCAAAGTACTTACCGGTACTATTTCAAGCATACTTGATGAAGCAGGTATACAGCACGATGTAAAGGGCAGATCAAAGCATCTTTACAGCATATACCGCAAGATGATCGTTCAGCAGAAGCAGATCGATGAGATCTTCGATATCCTTGCCGTCAGAATACTGGTGTCAAGTGTAAAAGACTGTTATGCGGCACTTGGACTGGTACACAACAGATGGAAACCGATCCCCGGCAGGTTCAAGGACTACATAGCAATGCCAAAGCCTAACATGTATCAGTCGATACATACTACGGTGCTCGGAGACAACGGAGAACCTTTCGAGATCCAGATAAGGACCTACGAGATGCACCGCATAGCCGAGTATGGTATTGCAGCACACTGGAAATACAAAGAGGGCAAGGTTTCAGGTGCTGTCGATGACAGTGAGCAGAAGCTCGCATGGCTGAGACAGGCTCTCGAGTGGCAGAAGGAAGCCGATGATTCGGTAGAATTCCTGAATACTGTAAAAGTCGACCTGTTTGACAATCAGGTGTTCGTATTCACTCCGGGCGGAGATGTAATGGAACTTCCTGCTGAAAGTACACCGCTTGACTTCGCGTTCAAGATACATACAGACATCGGAATCAGATGTGTCGGCGCCAAGGTAAACGGAAAGATGGTCACAATTGACCATCCTCTGCAGAACGGTGATATCGTTGAGATCGTTACATCTGCGAACTCGTCAGGTCCAAGCGTTGAATGGCTGAAAAAGTGCAAGACTTCAGGTGCAAAAAACAAGATCCGCAACTGGCTGCGTAAAGCCGACAAGGACAACGACGTCAGCAAGGGCCGAACTAATATAAACAACTACATCAAAAAGAAGGGGTATGATCCTGCACTTGTCACCAAAAACGCATACATTCTTAAGGCTGTCAAGGACTTCAACTGCAGTAACGTAAACGAGCTTTTCCTTCAGATCTCCAGAGGCGGCAGCACCGTATCGAAGCTCGGTCAGAAGCTGATCGAGTACTACGAAGCTGATAACCAGATCAAGGAAAAAGAGCCGGAGCAGATCGAGGTTAAAAAGAAGCCTGTTGCCAGGTCATCCGGGCAATCGGAAAATGGTATCGTCGTAAAGGGTGCAGACAATCTTCTCATAAGACGTGCTACCTGCTGTAATCCTGTTCCGGGAGACGCTATCATCGGATACATCTCAAAGGGAAAAGGAATAACCGTACACAGGACTGACTGTGCGAATATCCGTAACATCAGGGAAGAGGACCGCGGCAGGCTTATCGAGGTGAACTGGGATTCACCTAACGAAAACAGAAAATACTATGCAGACATACAGGTCGTTTCCGAAGAACGAAAGGGCCTGTTCAAAGATATATCGAAGGTTTGCGACGACTACGACCTTGAAGTAGTCGGCCTTAACCTCACACCGGGTGAACCCGGCACAACCAATACGCTTCTGACTGTAGAGATAACAGACATGCACCAGATACAGAGGCTGCTGACTGCGCTCAGACAGGTCACAGGAGTTATCAAGGTCTTCAGACCAAGATAAGGAGGAACATCATGGGGCTTGACATCAATTGCTATCCTGACGGAATGTACGGTGAGAACACATATCTCATAACTGATGATGCAACCGGCTTCAAGGCGATAATCGATCCCGGCTACTACGGTGTAGATGTAAAAATGGACATCCAGAACAACGCCTATCTGAAGTATGTACTCCTTACACATGGTCATCACGATCATTATCTGGAAGCAGGGGAATACGTTGATGAATACAGCTCTGTAAAGTTCGCGGTTCCCGAAAAAGACATGGCTCTGATCCAGGGACAGCCATATGAATGTCCGGAGCCGACCATGCTTATAAAGGATGGCGACATAATCACATTGGGAGAAACAGAGCTGCGTGTTATCGAAACTCCCGGCCATACTGGAGGCGGCGTATGCTTTGCCACCGATAAAGAGATTTTTACAGGAGACACACTGTTCAGACTCAGTGTCGGAAGAACAGATCTCCCTACAGGAGACTGGTTTACACTTTTACATTCGATAAACGACAAGCTGTATACCCTGGATGAAGACATGATTGTTTATCCGGGACACGGCGCACCGACAACCATAGGATACGAAAAGAGGGCAAATCCGTTTGTATAGGTTCTATATAAATAACATCGATGATGATTATCACTACATGGAGCTTGCCAGGGTATTCCTTCCTGACGACGGATTTGAGACCATTGCATACAGCGGCAAACCCGTAGCGCATCTTCTTGGATCAGACAGTTTTTTCGTCAATGAAAAGGGAAGCGATGACCGTGAAGAGATAAAGAGAGAGTTCTATGAACTTCTTTCATGTATCACAGGCATGCGGCCTCCATGGGGAACGCTTACAGGAGTAAGGCCTTTGAAACCTGCTCTTGAGATATGCAGGGAGAGTTCCGTTGATGAGATGGAGTGCATCATAAGGGAAAAATACCTTATGAGCGAAAAAAAGGCATCGCTTATATCAGGTATTGCAGATTATCAGCTGAGCCACGTATCCGGCATCCCCTGGGAGAAAGCTTCGATGTACATAGGTATTCCGTTCTGCCCTACAAGATGCGCATACTGCAGCTTTGCATCTAACGTTGCTCCTGCTGAAGAACGTGAAAAATACATCAGCAATCTTCTTAAAGAAGTTACCTGCGCAGGCAGACTTGCAGAAGAGAACGGAACGGAGCTTGAGAGCATATATATAGGAGGCGGTACTCCGACTACTCTGAGCAGCGAACAGCTTGAGAGCCTTATAATCAGGGTATCTGAAGCTTTCCACATAGATCCTGCAGAACTTGAATTCACTGTAGAGGCGGGAAGGCCCGATACTATAACAAAGAATAAGCTCGATACGCTTAAAAGCCTTGGAATATCGCGCATAAGCATAAATCCTCAGTCAATGAAAGACGAGACGCTGAAGCTGATCGGACGTGACCACAGCGCTGATGATATCCGCGAAGGATTCCGCATTGCTCGCGAGACAGGCTTCGATGTCATAAATGCCGACCTCATTGCCGGACTTCCGGAAGAGAATGTTGATGATTTTGAGGCCAGTCTCAGGGAAATGATTGGTCTTAAAGCAGAAAACATTACCATTCACACACTCTCTGTGAAAAGAGGTTCAAGGCTCAGGGATAACGATCCCGGATATTACAGACAGAATGCCGAGAGAGTAAGCGCGATGCTCGATCTGTCAAGAAAAATGCTGAGTTCAGCCGGATACAGACCGTATTATATATACAGGCAGAAGCATCAGATCGGAGCGCTCGAGAACGTAGGATGGTGTCTGCCCGGAAAACATTCACTGTACAACATCCGAATCATGGAAGACAAGCAGACGGTAATAGGCCTCGGAGCAGGAGCAGTCGGAAAGGTTTACCACCCGGAAGAGGACAGGCTCGAGCGCATAGCTAACGTCAGCAATTACAGGATATACAGCGAGAGATTTGATGATATGATTTCCCGCAAAAAAGAATACTATAAATGATCCGTACGAAAGGATAAAGATATGGCAATGAAAGCGCCTAAGGGCACTAAGGACATGCTGCCGCAGGATGCATATAAGTGGCAGTACATAGAAGAAGAATGGGCAAAAATATGCTCCGAATACGGCTTCAAAGAAATCAGGACACCGGTATTCGAGTCAACTGACCTCTTCAACAGAGGGGTCGGAGACACCACCGATATCGTCCAGAAAGAGATGTATACCTTCGAAGACATGGGAGGCCGCAGTATTACACTTAAGCCTGAAGGAACTTCTCCGGCTGTAAGAGCATTTATTGAGAGCAATCTTTATGCAGAGACTCAGCCTACAAAGATATTCTACGACACTGCATGCTACAGATATGAAAAGCCGCAGGCCGGAAGACTCAGGGAATTCCACCAGTTCGGAATTGAAAATTTCGGCACTCCATCAATGATGGCAGACGCTGAAATAATTGCCCTCGGTTATGACTTCCTTAACCGCATGGGTATAGAAGATGTAGAGCTGCACATCTCCAGTGTAGGGTGCAGAAAGTGCAGGCCTGTCTACAGAAAGGTTTTACAGGATTTTCTCAGACCGAAGTACGATTGTCTTTGCGAAACCTGCAAATCCAGATTCGACAAGAACCCGATGAGAATTCTTGACTGCAAGTCTGCAGAAGATAAGAAGGCAGTTCAGGATGCACCGATGATGCTCGACTACCTGTGCGAGGACTGCCGCAGTGACTTTGAAGCACTTGAGACCTATCTTGATGCAATGGGAATCAGATATGTTGTGGATCCATCCATAGTAAGGGGACTGGATTACTACACAAAGACTGCATTCGAGTTCATTACAACAAAAATCGGCGCTCAGGGTACAGTGTGTGGCGGCGGAAGATACGATCATCTTATCGAAGAAGTCGGCGGACCTGACATGCCTGGTGTAGGCTTCGGACTTGGCAAGGAAAGACTGCTCATGCTCATGGAGGCCTGCGGTCACGATTTCGGAGCAGCACCTGCACCTCAGATATTCCTGGCATGGATAGGTGATGAGGCCAAATTATACGCTCTTCAGCTCCTACACGAGCTCAGAGGAAAGGGCATAAGGGCGGATATGGATACAAGGGAACGAAATCTGAAAGGCCAGATGAAATACGCAAATAAGCTTGGGGCAGAATATACGGCTGTCATAGGCGGTGATGAAGTTGCAAGCGGAGAAATAACTCTCAAAAACATGTCTACATCAGAACAAACAAAAGTCAGAAGGGGGGATCTTGCAAATGCTCTTTAAGAGAACTCATATGTGCGGCGAATTAAGACTCGCCGATGAAGGAAAGAACGTAGTGCTGAATGGCTGGGTAGCCAAGGCAAGGAGCCTCGGCGGCCTCGTTTTTGTGGATATCAGGGACAAAACCGGCATCACTCAGATAACATTCAATGAGGATGCTCCGGCAGATGTCATCGAGGCAGCAAAGAGTCTCAGCCGCGAATACTGTATTGGCGTAAAGGGCGTAGTAAAGGAAAGAAGTTCCAAAAACCCTAACATCGCTACAGGAGACATCGAAGTATTCGCAAACGATCTTACGATCTATTCAACATCTGAGACTCCTCCGATCTATATAAAAGACGACGACAACGTAAATGATGATCTCAGACTAAAATACAGATATCTTGATCTGAGAAAGAACAAGATGCAGAGAAACCTGACTTTCAGGCATAAGGTCATGAAGTGCACCCGCGATTATTTCGATGAGCAGGGATTCACTGAAGTTGAGACTCCTGTACTCATTAAACCTACTCCGGAGGGAGCAAGAGACTATATCGTACCAAGCAGGGTACACAACGGTTACTTCTACGCTCTGCCGCAGTCGCCTCAGATGTTCAAGCAGCTTCTGATGGTTGGCGGTACTGACAGATACGTTCAGATCGCAAAGTGCTTCAGAGACGAGGATCTCAGAGCTGACAGACAGCCTGAATTCACTCAGATCGACCTTGAGATGTCGTTTGCAGGCGTTGATGATGTCATCGAAGTACAGGAAGGTTTCATCAAGAGAGTCATGAAGGAGGTAAAGGGTGTTGAAGTCACAACACCGTTCCCAAGACTGTCTTATGACGAAGCAATGGAAAGATACGGATCAGATAAGCCGGATACGAGATTCGGAATCGAGCTGATCAAGCTTAACGATGTATTTGAGGGTTGCGGATTTGAGCTGTTCACTGACAATCTCGCATCAGGCGGAGATATCAGAGGCATCTGCGTACCTGGCGGAGCCACTGAATTCTCGCGCAAGAAGATCGACAAACTTACCAACGAGGTGAAGCACTACGGTGCACACGGACTCGTATGGATCAAGGACGACGGCAACGCTATCAGCTCTTCGATTGGCAAATATTTCAGCGAAGAAGAGCTCAGGACCGTACTTGACAAGTGCGGAGCAGGCAGCGGTGATGCAGTATTCATCGTCAGCGGTACTCCTAAAGTCACATATGATTCACTCGGATTCCTCAGACGCAGGATCGCCGGACTTATGGGCCTGCTTGATGATAACCAGTATAACTTCCTCTGGGTAGTTGACTTCCCGATGTTTGAGGAGGATGAAGAAGGAAACCTCAAGGCCATGCATCATCCGTTCACGCAGCCTAAGCTCGAAGAACTTGACAAGCTTGATACTGATATCCTTGGCCTCAAGGCAAACGCATACGATATCGTACTCAACGGAGTAGAGCTCGGCGGCGGAAGCGTAAGAATTCACGATAAGGATCTTCAGGCCCGCATGTTCAAGGCTCTTGGACTTACAGATGAAGAATGCCAGGAGAAGTTCGGATTCCTGATCGAAGCATTCAAATACGGAGCACCACCTCATGCAGGACTTGCTTACGGACTTGACAGACTGGTAATGCTCCTGCTCGGCGAAAAGAGCATCAGAGAGGTAATAGCATTCCCTAAGAACCAGAATGCAGAGTGCCCGGTATGCGAAGCGCCTGCTCCTGCAGGAAGCGGACAGCTTGAAGAACTCGGCATCGAGCTCATAGAAGAATAATGGAAAAAAAGAAAAGATACGGCATATACGGCGGCAGCTTTGACCCGATACATATCGGGCATGTCGCCCTTGCCGAAAGTGCGGTCAGGGAATGCGGACTTGATAAACTGATATTCATGCCCGCATACATCTCACCGTTCAAGCAGGACAGACACGTAACTGACGGCCGGGACAGATGCGGCATGATAGAAACCGTGCTGAAATCCAACAGTGCTTTCTGTATATCAACATACGAGCTTAAAAAGAAAGGCCCTTCATATACCATAGAAACACTGAGACACTGGAAGAGCATGCTTGACGGAGATCTGTACTTTATTCTCGGATTCGACTCAGCTGTACAGGTGGATAAATGGTTTCAGGGAGAGGAAATCCTTAGGAATTATCATCTGGTCACGGCAAGGCGTCCGGATACCGACTATGCAGAAGGAATAAAGATCATTGAATCTTTCCGTGAAAAATACGGTGCGGATATAACCATCCTGAAGATGTTGCCGGTCGACGCTTCATCGACAGAGATCAGAAACCGCTTGAAGGAGGGAAGGCCTTTAACGGGACTCGTTCCGGCTGGAGTAGAGGAGTACATAATTGAGCATAAACTGTACAAATAGAGATGCGCTTGAAGACTTCCTCAGGGCAAATCTCAAGGAAAGCCGATACAGACATTCAATGGGTGTCGAAGAGATGGCTGTCAGACTCGCACGTCTTCATGGAGCAGATGAAGAAAAAGCTGCTTTCGCCGGAAGATATCATGATATCGCAAAGAACTTCGACACAGAGACAATGGATTCATATGTCAGAAAATATGGCCTTCCCGAAAAACTGATAGGAAACAACGCACTGGCTCATTCAAAGGTAGGGGCTGAGATACTTGAGCACGAGTTCGGAGTCGCAGATAAAGAAATACTCGATTCAGTGCGTTATCATACTACTGCGCGAATGGATATGACCCTTCTTGACGAAGTGATATTCGTTGCAGATGTGGTAGAAGACAACAGAACTTACAGTGATCTTGATTATTATCAGGATCTTGCATACAGGGATCTCGACCAGGCGTGTCTCGAGATACTTGAATACACAATAGGGAGTCTTACCTCCAAAGGCATGGAGATTGATAAAGACACACTCGAAGCAAGGGATTGGGTCGTAAACAAAATAAAGGAGACAGAGAATGGAAAGTAAGGAAATTGCTCAGACAATAGCTGAACAGCTGAGCAGAAAAAAAGCTAAAGACGTCGTTATGATAGATATAGCTGAGAAATCATCATTTGCAGATTACTTTGTAATTGCAACGGGTACATCCGACAGACAGCTTGGTGCACTTGCAGATGATGTTGAAGACAAATTCGCAGAACTTGGCATCGAACCTAAGAGCAAGGACGGAAGACCGGACACAGGATGGATCCTTGTTGACGGAGGAGATGTTATTGTAAATATATTCACGAATGAAACCAGAGATAAGTATACGCTCGAAAAGATATGGAGCGACTGCGAGTCCATACTGGTAGACTGATCAAGGAGTTAGATGATGCGCAACGACAGATACGATTTCACTGCAATAGAGGCCAAATGGCAGAAAATCTGGGCCGAAGAGGACGCTTTCAGAACGGTTGAGGATGATTCAAAGGAAAAGTATTACGTCCTCGAAATGTTCCCTTATCCTTCGGGCAAGCTTCACATGGGCCATGTCAGAAATTATTCAATCGGTGATGTCATAGCCAGATACAAAAAGATGGCCGGCTACAACGTGCTCCATCCTATGGGTTATGACTCATTCGGGCTTCCTGCAGAAAACGCTGCCATTCAGCATAATGCAGAGCCTGCAAAATGGACTTTTGACAACATGGACGAGATGGACAGACAGCTCGCCAGCATGGGCCTTTCATATGACTGGGACCGCAAGGTCGCCACATGTACACCTGAGTATTACAGATGGACACAGTGGCTCTTCATTCAGTTCTATAAAAAGGGCCTCGCATACAAGAAAGACAATCCGGTAAACTGGTGTCCGAGCTGCCAGACAGTGCTTGCCAACGAGCAGGTAGTGGATGGAAAGTGCGAAAGATGCAAAACTGAAGTCACAAAGAAAAACCTGTCGCAGTGGTATTTAAAGATTACTGATTACGCTGACAGACTGCTTGATAACCTCGATAAGCTCGAGGGATGGCCTGATAAAGTAAAGACCATGCAGCGCAACTGGATCGGCAAGAGTTATGGCGCAAACATCAACTTCGAGATCAAAGACTCAGATAAGGTTCTTGAAGTATTCACAACCAGAGCAGATACACTCTTCGGTGCTACATACATGGTAATGTCGCCGGAGCATCCGTTCGTTAACGAACTCGTCGCAGGCCGTCCTGAAGAGGCAGAAGTAGAGGCATATCAGGAAAAGGCCCGCCGCATGAGCGACATCGAGAGAACCTCCACAAGCAATGAAAAGACAGGTGTTTTCATCGGAAGATACGCTATCAATCCTGTCAACGGCAAGGAGATCCCAATCTATATTTCGGATTACGTACTCATGGGATACGGAACCGGAGCCATCATGGCTGTTCCTGCTCATGACCAGAGAGACTTTGACTTCGCTAAGGCTTTCGGTCTTGATATCATCCCTGTAGTTGATCCTGAGGATCCTTCGATCGATCTTTACGATCTTAAAGAAGCTTTCGTTGCTGAAGGCAAAATGATCAACTCCGGACAGTTCGATGGCATGAACAACAAGGAAGCCATTCCTGCAATGATTGAATGGCTCAATGATAAGGGAATAGGCGATAAGACTGTCAACTTCAGACTCAGAGACTGGCTCATTTCGAGACAGAGATACTGGGGAGCTCCTATCCCTATGATCTGGTGCGATGAGTGCGGATGGGTACCTGAAAAAGAAGAAAACCTTCCTGTTCTGCTCCCTACAGACGTTGAGTTCACAGGTAAGGGTGAATCTCCTATCACCACGAGCAAGACTTTCGTAGACACGGTATGCCCATGCTGCGGCAGACCTGCAAGAAGGGAAGTTGATACGATGGATACATTTGTTGATTCCTCGTGGTACTTCCTCAGATACTGTGATCCTCACAACGATAAGGCTCCTTTCAGCAGGGATAAAGCGGATTACTGGATGAACGTAGACCAGTACATCGGAGGTGTAGAACACGCGATCCTTCATCTCATGTATGCAAGATTCTTCCAGATGTTCCTGCATGACATAGGACTCTGCAAAGAAGAGGAGCCATTCAGAAACCTGCTCACACAGGGAATGGTCATTAAAGACGGCGCCAAGATGAGCAAGTCTCTCGGCAACGTTGTCAGCCCGGCAGAGATCCAGGCAAAATATGGTTCGGATACTGCAAGACTGTTCATTCTCTTCGCAGCACCGCCTGAAAAAGAACTTGACTGGTCTGATGAGGGTGTTGAGGGAAGCTACAGATTCCTCAACCGCGTATACAGACTGGTATATGAATACATAAATGACATAAGAGGAGATGCTGATGTGCCGGCAGAATTCAAAGCCGCAAATGCAGCAGATAAATCCCTCAACTTCATGATGAATACCACTATCAAGAAGGTAACTGAAGATGCGGGCGGCAGATTCAATTTCAATACTGCCATCGCTTCCATCATGGAGCTTGTAAACGAGATGTACAAATACAAGAATGGCGACATCAACCTGCCGCTGTTCAATAAAGCGATCGAGACGCTGCTGACGCTTCTCAATCCGTTCTCTCCTCATATCACGGA
This sequence comes from Mogibacterium sp., assembly GCA_017510725.1. Taxonomy (GTDB): domain Bacteria; phylum Bacillota; class Clostridia; order Peptostreptococcales; family Anaerovoracaceae; genus Crickella. The sequence goes on from JAFWMD010000036.1 coordinate 18,045, forward strand.
GGAACTGTGGAGTCAGCTCGGCCATGAAGACAGGCTTTACAACAGAGCATGGCCGGTATGCGATGAATCTGCCCTCGTCAAGGACGAGATACAGATCATCCTGCAGATAAACGGCAAACTTAAAGATAAGCTCATGCTGCCGAACAATTCAGAAAAGGAGGTAGTTGAAGGAGCCGCAAGAGCTTCGGAAAGATTCATGGAAGCTACAGAAGGGCGCGAAGTCATCAAGGTGATCTATGTACCTAACAAGATCATCAACTTCGTTGTAAAATAGCGGCTTCGCAATTTATGACAAGATATAGGAATAATAATAAGAGGAGGGCGAAAGCCCCCGCTAAAGCGATACAAAAGAATAAAGAAAAGGTCAGGCCGCCTTTCAGGATAATTCCTCTGGGCGGAATGAAGGAAATAGGAAAAAACTGCACACTTATTGAGTGCAATAATGAAATACTCATTATTGACTGCGGTTTTGCTTTCCCTGAGTACGAGATGTTCGGAATAGACGTCGTAATACCGGATTTCACTTATCTCAAGGAAAATATTGAAAAGGTAAAGGGCCTGATAATTACTCATGGACATGAGGATCATATTGGCGGAATCCCGTATCTTCTTCAGGAAATGAGTGTTCCTGTATATGCTTCGCCTCTGGCTATGGGCATGATAGAACACAAGCTCGAAGAGAATTATCTGAGCTGTGAGGGTCATGTTATCAGGTCGGGTGACAGATTCAGCATAGGTTGCTTCTCTGTCGAAGCTATACAGACAAATCATAGCATCGCGGATTCGCTGGCGTATTCGATTAAATTCCCGGGCGGACATGTTGTACATACAGGAGATTTCAAGATCGATTATTCGCCGCTCGATGGTAAGGTAATCGATTTAAACAGATTCTCACAGCTCGGTGACCAGGGTGTAGACGTTCTTCTGTGTGACAGCACAAATGTGCTCCGCAAGGGTTACACTCCATCCGAAGCGGTAGTAAGACGATCCATTGATGAAATTTTCGATAACACCGACAGGCGAATAATCATTGCTACGTTTGCATCAAACGTTCACAGGATCAAATACTTCATCGAAGCTTCCATGAAACACCACAGAAGGATAGCGGTGTCGGGAAGATCGATGGAAAACCTGCTGGCGCTGTCCAAAAGTCTTGGATATCTCGATGACATTCCGGATTCCGTATTTGTAGATGTAAGTGAAGCAAGGAATATCGCAGACAACAAGATCACAATAATCACTACGGGAAGCCAGGGCGAGCCGATGAGTGCTCTAACCAGGATGGCCTATGACAATCACAAATCCATCAAGCTTAAGAAAAACGATGTAGTCGTATTCTCTTCGTCACCTATACCGGGCAATGAAAAGGTTATTTCGCAGATAGTCAACAGACTGTATGAGAAAGAAGTTGATGTTGTACTTGCATCGGCCATGGACGTACATGTATCCGGACATGCTTCATCTGAAGAACTCAAGCTCATACATACACTGATCAGGCCTAAATACTTCATACCGGCTCACGGTGAATACAGACACCTTGCTGAGCATGCTAAACTTGCACAGGCACTCGGGCAGTCCAAGGATAAAATCTTCATCCTCGGCAACGGCGATGCGCTGGAAGTAAACGGCAAGGAAACACATACTGTCAGGGGATTCACCTCCGGAGAAGACGTGATGGTAGACGGTTACGGGATAGGTGATGTAGGCAGTGTGGTCCTCAAGGACAGAAAGAAACTTTCGCAGGCTGGTCTGATAACAATTTCAGTCGCTCTTGATTCGGCAACCGGCTCTCTCATGGCGGAACCGATCCTTAATACAAGAGGGTTCATATTTGTTGAAGAGCATATGGATCTTATCAGGGAAGCGATAAATGTCGTCTACAATACGATAGGAAAGAGCACGTCGAAAGGGGCTCTTGATGAAGCTTCACTTTCAAAGGCGATCAAATCCGACATGAAAACCTTTATATATAACACGACAAAGAAGAGTCCGATGATCATACCTGTAATTCTTTACGTATAGAGGAGGTAACAGATTATGAATGTATATGACGAGGCGCACAGCCTTGCAAAAGCAATAAAGGAGTCCAACGAGTTCAGAGAATTCGACAGGATAAGAAAAGAAGTTGACAAGGATAAGGAATGCTCCGAAATGCTTAAGGAACTCACTGAACTCCAGGTGCAGCTTCAGACAGCTCAGCTGACAGGCCAGCAGCCTGACAAGGATCTGTTCGCACGCTTCCAGAGCCTCAGCACAATGGTAATGACAAAGCCTCTTGCTGCACAGTATATGCAGGCCCAGATGGCAATTGCGACAATGATGAATGATGTGTTCGGCATTGTCGGTGAAGCGATCCGCTAAATAATAAGTCTATAAATTATTAAAACATAAAAAGGAGAAACACCAATGATCTATGCAAGTGACTTCAGAAAAGGTATTACTTTTGAGATGAACGGCGAGCCTCATGTAGTTCTCGACTTTCAGCATGTTAAGCCGGGCAAGGGAGCTGCTTTCGTAAGAACAAAGTACAGAAACATCCTTACTGGTGCTACCCGTGAGGAAGCTTTCAACCCTAACGACAAGTTCCCAAAGGCACACATCGAGACAAAGCAGATGCAGTATCTCTATAATGACGGAGAACTCTACTACTTCATGGATCAGGAGACTTATGACCAGGTTCCTCTGACATATGAACTCGTTGAGGATGCCATCAAGTATATCCGCGAGAATGATGTCGCTACAGTCAAGTTCTATAAGGACAACGCATTCACAGTTGAAGCTCCGAACTTCGTAGACCTCGAAGTCGTTGAGACTGAACCGGGTGTAAAGGGTGACACCGCTACCAACGTTACAAAGGCTGCTACAGTTGAGACAGGCGCAGTCATCCAGGTTCCTATCTTCATCAATGAAGGTGAGAGAATCCAGATCGATACAAGATCGGGAGAATATCTCGGAAGATCCAAGTAGGAGACTCGATTGAAAGAAGATCAAAAAAGCATCAAGCGTTTTCACAGACCATTGAGGATCATTACGGTACTCATTATTCTGGCCGCACTGATCCTCTGGTTTGTCTACATGATGTCCAAACCTTACAACAGAACGCGTACAACATACGCGGATTTTGTCGTTGAAGAAGGTGATGAACTGAGCGTAATCGCGGAGCATCTTGATGAACAGAAATTCATAAAGAGTTCTTCCCGCTTCGAAATGCTCGGAAAGATCACTTTAGCCAAAGACTTCAAGCCCGGAACCTATTATCTGTCTCCATCGATGGATTCCTTCAGTATTCTGAAAACGCTCCAGAGCGGGCTGACGACTTCCAAAGGTTTCACCATTCCGGCGGGCTATACCATTGGACAGCTTGCCGCTGCTCTCGACAGAGACGGCCTGGCAGACAAGAAAAAATTCCTTGAAGCCGCTTCATCACCTGATCTTGCACAGCTCGATGTGCTTGGCGAAAATCCGGAAGGGCTGAAAGGGGCCGACCTTATAGAAGGCTTCCTTCTCCCGGGTGAATATACTCTTTCGACTGATGCTGATGAAACAATGATGATAATCATGATGCTCGACGCATTCAGCAACTTTTTTGACGAGGACTGCATTGCAAGAACAGATGAACTCGGCATCACGACCAGGCAGCTGCTTGTATTGGCTTCAATGATCGAAAAGGAAACATCAGTCGATAAGGAGAGAGCTACTGTATCCGGCGTCATCCACAACCGCATCAACATGGAACTTACGAGCATAGAAGAGCTTCCTGAAAAGCCGTTATGTTCTCCAAGCAGGGAATCCATAATGGCAGCACTTTATCCCGAGGAGCACGAGTATACATATTATGTTCTGAACAGTACTCTTGACGGAACGCATAAGTTCACAGCTGACGAGGACGAATATAACACGTGGCTTGAAGAATATGAAAATGCCGTGAAAGAAGCTTCTGAAGAAACCGAAGAAGCGGGCGGAGATGAAGATAAAGAAGAAGGTTCTGAAAGCGAAGGCGAAGGCGAATGAAGTACGTAAGGGACATTCCTTTCAAAAAATTTGTCGACAGCCATCACAGAGCAGTTGATGAGGACCTTGCTGAACTCAGGCGCTCAAATGAAGAAGAAAGCGTTCCTCTTATATTCACGGAGACAGAAGAGATCCTGGGACTTCTTTTAGGACTTACACATCCTTCAAGAATCCTGGAGATAGGAACTGCCCATGGATATTCATCGCTGTTTTTTGCAAAGAAACTGCCCGAAGCGCATATTACAACTATTGAACGCAATCCTGTCATGGTTGAAGCTGCCCGGGCTGAGTTCGCTTCCAGAAAGGAAGGGGAACGGATCGATTTCCGGACCGGCGATGCATCGGAAATACTGGATGAACTTGTATGCAGACTTGCAGATGCAGATGATTCGGAAAAGTTCGACTTTGTATTCATAGATGCTGCAAAGAGCCATTACAGGGAGTTCTTTGAAGCAGCTGAAAGGATATGCACGAAAGATGCGATCATAGTATGTGACAACATTCTCCTCAATGGATGGATATTAGAGGCTGAAGGGAGTGCTGCACGACGCCACAGAACTAGCATAAAGTACATGAAGAAGTTTCTTGACTACATCAGTGACCGTGACGACCTTGAGGTTTCAATACTCACCGGCGCAGACGGTCTTGCAATAATAAGATTTATAAATGAAAAATAACGATAATAAACCAAAACTGGAATTGCTTGCTCCGGCAGGCGACATGGAAAAACTAAAAACTGCCGTCAGGTTCGGGGCTGACGCTGTCTATTTTGGCGGCGAAATGTTCAGCCTCAGAGCCGGTGCCGGTAATTTTAGCGTACCTGAGATCGAAGAGGCCATGGAATGGCTGCATGCCAATGATGCCAAGGGATATATGACCATCAACATATACCCGCACAACGGCGATATATCGCCTCTGCGGGATTATATCGGCAAAATCAGACATATTCCCGTCGATGCATTTCTGGTGTCTGATCCGGGCGTCATGGGCCTTATCAGGGAACAGATCCCGGATGCTGAGATACATCTGTCGACTCAGGCTAATACTACAAACTATCTGACAGCCAGGTTCTGGGCTTCACAGGGAGTGAAGAGAATAGTGTGTGCCCGTGAAATGAGTCTTGAGGAGATAAGGGTGATGAGAGCCGAACTCCCTGAGGACATAGAGATCGAATCATTCATTCACGGAGCAATGTGCATCTCATATTCCGGAAGATGTCTTCTCAGCAACTTCATGGCAGGAAGAGATGCAAACCGCGGAGCCTGCACTCATCCGTGCAGATGGAAATATGCACTTGTAGAAGAACAGAGACCTGGCCAGTATTATCCTATCGAAGAAGACGGATACGGAAGCTACATAATGAATTCACGCGATCTATGCATGATAGATCACATTCCGGATCTCGCCGAAGCAGGTGTCTATTCGCTCAAGATAGAAGGCCGTATGAAATCGATGTACTACGTAGCTACTGTGGTAACAGCATACAGGACAGCCATAGATGCGTATCTCAGCGACCCTGAGAATTATGTGTTTGACAGCAGGTATTACGACGAGCTATGCAAGGCAAGCCACAGGGAATTCACCCACGGTTTCTATTTCAATAAGCCTACCGACAAAGATCAGAATTATCTGACAAGTGATTATACAAGAGACTATTCGTTCATCGGCCTTGTAAGGGAGACGGATAAGACCAGCGGCCTCACAACGGTAGAGCAGAGAAACAAGTTTTCAGTTGGAGATACCGTTGAGATATTTGGCCCGTACACACCGTATTACGAAGAAGTCATACGAGAGATGTATGATGAGGAAGGAAATGCGATAGAAAGCGCTCCGCATCCGCAGCAGATACTGCGAATACGTTTTGAACGTACACCTGAAGAAGGCTTTATATTACGCAAAAAGAAGTAAGGAGAAAAAATGGAAGACGGCAGTTTACCCTCTTATTTGTTTGTCATACTGATCATATTGATCATGGTTTTCAATGGCCTTGTAGTTGCATGCAAACGGGCGCTTGACTACATAGACCGCAACGTCATCAAGGACATGCTTGAAGACGAACCTGAAAATAAAAGGCTCCGGACCGTTACAGAGTTCATTTCAAAACCGTCAAAGTATCACTATGCTGATCATGCAGCAAGCTTTATAAGCATCATCTTATGTTTCTTTCTGTTTAATATTCTGATGCTTATAATCGATCTTTCTGACGTTCAGTCTGATGGATTCGGATTCTACAAAAACGGACTTGGATTGCTTGTGCTCTTATTATGTAATCTGGGCTTTTACATAATCTATACAGCACTTTCAGATATCCTGCCTAAGAAACTCGCAGCACAGTCAAGTGAAACTACAGGCATAGGTCTCATTGGTTTCCAGAAGTTCATATATATAATCACTCTGCCGCTGGTGTGGACATGCAGGGGCATAGCCAATCTTATACTTCGTATTATGGGGAAGAAGATAGACGTGGATGACACTTACTTCTCCGAGGATAAGGTAATGTCGATGCTCGACAGGGGACAGGAATCAGGTGAGATAAAGGAAGAAGGCCGCAAGATGATAGACTCGATATTTGAGTTTGATGATCTTCTTGCCTACGAAATCATGACTCCCCGTACAGATGTGTTCATGTTCGATCTTGATGATGACAGGAGCGAGTACTTTGAGGAGCTGATGGAGCTTACGCATTCCAGGATCCCGGTATATAAAGGTGATCCCGACAACATTGTCGGAATACTGCATATCAAGGACTATCTCTACAATGCAACCAAGAAAGGCTTCGACAATGTAGATATAAAGAAGCTGCTCAGACCTGCTTACTTTGTTCCTGAGACAAAGAATGTAGACGCACTCTTCAGGGAGCTGCAGATAGAAAAGCAGCATCTTGCAATTCTGATCGATGAATACGGCGGTTTCAGCGGTATCGTATCTGTTGAGGACATTATTGAGCAGATAGTGGGCGATATCGACGACGAATTTGACGAGGAAGACCGTATAATAGAGAAAGTTAACGATACAACATTTATCGTAGACGGCAATGTATATCTCGATGATCTTGAAGAAGAAACAGGTGTTGAGCTTGAATCAGAGACAAGCGAGACCATCGGCGGTTTCATCATAGACCTGATGGGCGAGATTCCAAGGGAGAATGTCAAATATAATCCTATTTCATACGAGGATCACGACTTTACGATCCTGTCAGTCAGGGACCGCAGAATAGAAAAAGTACGCATAGAAAAAGTAGAGAGAGAGGATGACTCCGATGAATGATGTTGATCTTATAGATCTGATCGAAAAGGATATCATCGCTTTCGAAGATGTCAGCAGGTTTCCGGGGCTGGGACTCAGTGAGAACATCCAGAGAGCTATAGGAATGGATGTAAATCCGGGAATCAAAGTGATCGAAGATGACGGCGCTTTGACAATCAACTGCGAGATAATCGTTTATTTCGGGGTAAACATACCTCAGCTTTGCTATGACATACAGTCAAAAGTAAAAAGAGACATCGAAGAAAAGACAGATCTTACCGTAAAAGCAGTAAACATACGCGTTGAAGGTCTGGACAAAAAGGAGACAAATTGAAAAGAGAAGATATCAGAGAAATAACTATGCAGCTCGTATACCAGATGGATATGACTGACGATTTCAAAGTAGCCGATCTTTCCATAGTTGATGAGAATGTTAAAGCTGCAGGGAAAAAGCAGGCTGCCGAGACTCTTGCTGCTGTCCAGGATCATCACGCAGAAATCGATACTGTGATCAGTGAGAATCTAGATAAATGGACGATCGACAGAATAGCAAAGACAGATCTTGCCATTCTGAGGACCGCAGTTGCGGAGATGCTTTATGTAGACAGCATTCCGGTCAGCGTTTCCATAAACGAGGCTGTCAATCTTGCAAAAAAGTACGGTGATGACAGGTCATATGCTTTCATCAATTCCGTACTCGGAAAGATTTCACGAAGCATATAAAACATGAGCAAACTATATCTTGGGATCGACACTTCGAATTACAGAACGTCAGCAGCGGCAGTCGATGAGGAAGGCCGGATCGTGACACAAAAGGCCGTTCTGCTCGATGTGCCTGAGGGCAAAAGGGGACTGAGGCAGTCAGAAGCATTTTTCATGCACAGCAACAGACTTCCGGGGTACATCGAAGAGATATTCGGTTCTGTCGATCCTGCATGCATCAAGGCTGTAGGCGTTTCGGAAAGACCCAGAAGGATCGAAGGCTCATACATGCCTTGTTTTCTTGCTGGGGTGAATGCCGCAAGAGAGATCGCTTCCGCCCTGAAAGTCCCGGTTTACGGATTCTCCCATCAGGAGGGGCACGCAGCTGCTGTCATGGAGAGCGAAGGCCGTACTCCTTCGATGAAAGCACTTTTCTTCCATCTCAGCGGAGGAACCACTGAAGCCTTGCTTTGCAGTCCGGACAATCAGGGATACAGCATGGAGATAGTCGGCGGTACCCGTGACATTTCCGTGGGACAGCTGCTTGACAGATTCGGAGTAGCTATAGGAAAGCCTTTCCCTTCAGGAAGATATCTTGATGATATTGCATATGAAATCCTTGAAAGAACAGGTTTTGATATTAAAAGAACCGTAAGGACCGGAGTGGTCCCGCGGTTCAGACTCGATGATGGTTATTTCAATCTTTCGGGAGCAGAAACACGTCTGTTGAGATTTGCTGACGATAATCGTGAAATATCGTATGCGAACGTTATTGCCGATCTTTTTGTATCAGTATCCGAAATGCTGATAAAAGACGCACAGTATCTGAGCAGCAAATATTGCGTGGATAATATATATATGGCAGGCGGTGTGTCATCGAGCCGCACGTTCCGTGCCATTGCACAGGGAAGCAGTCTGAAAGACGTTCAATTCGGTTCGCCTGAATTGTCAGGAGACAATGCTGCAGGAGCTGCACTTTTAGCTAAAAGGATAGATGAAACCAGTAACCGTAACTCAGGTAAATGAATATATTGCAAAAAAGCTGCGCGATGATCTCAATCTGCGCGGTCTTGCTGTTGAAGGAGAAGTTTCAGGCTTCAGCAGGAGCGGACAGCATTACTATCTTACGCTGAAGGATGCTTCGAGCCAGATCCGATGCGCCATATGGGGGCAGAATGCAGCAAGAATCGACATGTCGTTGGTAGAAAACGGAAAAAAGATAGTCGCTGTCTGTGACATCAGCCCATATGCGAAAAACGGAACTTATTCACTCAGCATAAGATATGTTGAATCCCTTGGCGAAGGAGATCTTGCTGCTGAATTCAACCGCATAAAGGCAAAACTCGAGAAGGAAGGCCTCTTTGATAAAAGGTTTAAAAAACCTATACCGGAGTTCCCTTACAGGGTTGGAGTAATTACATCCGCGACCGGTGCAGCAATAGAGGATATCCGCAAGATCATTACTGCAAAAAACGATTTTACAGATATCCTTATTTTCCCGACAGCCGTTCAGGGAATAGGTGCTGTGAACAGCATCTGTGAAAACATAAGAGCTGCCAACAGCCTGAGCAGGAACGGCATAAGGATCGATACTCTCATTGTGGGAAGGGGCGGTGGCTCTCCTGAAGATCTTGCAGCATTCAACGATGAGGAAGTCGCGAGAGCAATTTTTGCATCAGAAATACCGGTCATAAGCGCTGTCGGTCACGAAATAGATTTTTCAATAAGTGACTTCGTAGCTGATGCAAGGGCAGAAACTCCGACGGCTGCCGCGGACATGGCTGTCATGGACACTTTTAAGCTCAGGGAAGAAATTGAGCGTAGCACAAAAATACTTCTTGCATCCACAGAGCAGAAAATCAGCTCTGAAAGAAGAATTCTGGACAGCGCATCAGCACTTCTTAATGCAAACATACGCGCTAAACTCACCGAAGCATCAGCTGCTGTAGATAAAGCAGTGATAATGCTCCGGGAGAACGATCCGCGTAAGGTGCTGTCTAAAGGATATGCTGCAGTTACTGACAAGAGCGGTAATATCATTCCTGGTGTTTCCGGTGTCAGGACAGGAGAAGAATACGATATCATTATGAGTGACGGACGCTTCAGTGCAAAAGTCACGGATGTAGATCTTAATTGACGGAAAGGCAGACATGGCAGAAAAAACTTTTACTGAATCACTTAAGGATCTGCAGAATGCTGCAGCCGAGATAGGCAGACAGGCAACAACGCTTGAGGATTCACTCAGGCTGTTCGATGAAGGAATGAAAGAAGCCGAATACTGCAGAAAGATACTCGAAACCGCTGAGCAGAAGATAATGCTCTATGAGAATGGAGAACTTAAAGATGCACAGTTTTGAAGAGTACAGAGAAATAATTAATGCTCATCTGACAGATCTGATCGTGGACGCGGGTGCCGAAGCATCTGAACTTGCGGATGCCATGCGATACAGTCTGGAGGTAGGAGGCAAAAGGCTCAGACCGGCATTGCTGCTTGCATCGTGTGAATTCGCAGGAGGCAATATTGATGAGGCGCTTCCGTATGCTCTGGCGCTTGAATACATACATACGTATTCATTGATACACGATGATCTGCCGGCAATGGACAATGATGATCTGCGCAGGGGCAAACCGACAAACCACAAAGTATTCGGCGAAGCAATGGCAATACTTGCAGGAGACGGGCTACTTTCCACTGCTGCAGAAATCGTTACCGGAAGCCCTCTTGATCATTCCGATGACCCGGAAAAGATGAGAAACCATATCAGGGCTGCTCATGAGATAATGGCCCGTGCCGGAGCAAGGGGCATGATCGCCGGTCAGACGGCAGACATAAAAGGAGAGAAGCTTGAACCTACAGCAGAGCTTATCCATTATATTGAGCTGCATAAAACTGCGGATCTCATAACCGCTCCTGTCAGGGCAGGCCTTATGCTTGCCGGTTCTGATGATGAGATGCTCGACAGGTTCACACTTTACGCAAGAGATATAGGCATAGCCTTCCAGATACTGGATGATATTCTGGATATAGAAGGTGATGAGGCTTTGCTCGGAAAGACTCTCGGTAAGGATGCTGAGCAGGGCAAGTGCAATTATGCATTCGTACACGGCCCGGAAGCAGCAAAATGTGAGCTCCACAGGCTTACAGAAGAAGCAAAGGAAGCTCTTGCGCCGTACGGACAGGATGCTTCATTCTTCACTGCACTTGCAGATTCACTTGAAATTAGAAAATACTGATCGATATGAAAGAACGACTGGATGTACTCCTTGTAAATAACGGGCTGGCTGAGACCCGCGAAAAAGCCAAGCGCACAATAATGGCGGGACTTGTAACTGTTGACGGAAGACTGGAAGACAAACCGGGAAGCCGTTTTGACATTGATTCTGATGTACAGGTTAAAGGGCAGGAATGTCCTTATGTCAGCAGGGGCGGGCTGAAACTTGAAAAAGCAATAAACGAGTGGGGTGTCTCCTGCAAGGATGCTGTCTGCATAGACATGGGAGCATCCACCGGAGGTTTTACCGACTGCATGCTGCAGCACGGTGCACGAAAGGTGTATGCGATAGACGTAGGTTATGGACAGCTTGATTACAGGCTGAGGACGGATGACCGCGTGGTCAACATGGAAAAGACCAACATAAGATACCTTGACACATCACTTATCGAAGAACCGATAGATCTCATATCCATAGATGTCAGCTTCATTTCAGTCAGGCACATGTTCCCTGTAGCAGCACAGGTCCTTTCAGATGAAGGTCTGATATTATGCCTTGTAAAACCGCAGTTTGAAGCAGGCAGGGAACAGGTAGGAAAGGGCGGTATAGTAAGGGAAGCTTCGGTGCATGAAGACGTTATAAACAACGTTATAGGATATACCCTGGAGAACGGCCTTTATGCCCGGGAACTGTCCTATTCTCCTATAAAAGGAACAAAGGGAAATATAGAATATTTACTTTTACTTTCACGTAAAAAGTGCGATAATAAGATAGGTGTGAGCATGGTTGTAAATGAGGCTCATTCCGGCTTGAATAAATAACAATTTTAACGTTATAAATTAACCCAAAAGCTATCACAAAAAAACAACGTAAGGAGATTCAAATGGAAGTTTCAAAAAGATGTGCAGCAATGCAGTTCTCGCCAATCAGAAGATTCAATGTATTTGCTTTTGAGGCCGAAAGAGAGCATGGCAAAAAAGTCTATCGTCTCAACATCGGTCAGCCTGACATCGAGACTCCGCCTTGCTTCATGGAAGCAATCAGAAATTTCGACAAAAAGGTCATCGCATATGCTGAGTCCCAGGGTATCGACGAACTGCGCGACGCAATGATCTACTACATGAAGAGAGACTTCGACATGGAGTATGAGAGAAAGGACATCCTTATCACAAACGGAGGTTCCGAGGCTCTCATCCTCGCTTTCACAGCTCTTCTCAATCCTGGAGATGAAGCTCTGATCGCTGAGCCTTTCTACACAAACTACAACACATTCTGCAACGAGGTTTCCGGCGTGCTCGTACCTCTTACAACTTCTGCTGAGGACGGCTATAATTGGGCAAAGAGAGATCTCATTGAGGCTGCTATCACACCTAAGACAAAGGCTATCTGCTGCCTCTCGCCTGGCAACCCTACAGGAAGAGTACTCACACTTGAAGACATGAAGCTCATCGGCGACATCGCTAAGGAGCACGATCTCTGGATCATCTCCGACGAGGTATACAGAGAGTTTGTATATGACGGAGCAGAAGCTCACTCATTCGGACAGCTTGATGACATCGCAGACAGAGTCGTTATCGTTGACTCCGTATCCAAGAGATGGTCTGCATGCGGAGCAAGAGTTGGTGCTGCTATCTCCAAGAACGAAGAGTTCATGAGCGCACTCCTCAAGCTCGCTCAGGGCAGACTCTGCGTACCTACACTCGAGCAGGTAGGCGCTGCAGCTCTCTACAGAATGGATAAGAGCTACTATGATGAGGCTAAGGCTGAATATGAGGCAAGAAGAGACGCTGCTTATGAAGAGCTCTCCAAGATTCCTGGAATCGTTTGCCAGAAGCCTGCAGGCGCATTCTACATGACTTGCAAGCTGCCTGTTGACGACATCGAGTCCTTCCTTATGTTCATGCTCAAGGAGTTCGACGACAATGGTGAAACAGCAATGTTCGCACCTGCTCCTGGATTCTATGCAACAAAGGGTCTCGGCGGAAATGAGATGCGTATCGCATACGTTCTGACACCGGACAAGATGAGAAGAGCCTGCGAGCTCATCAAGATGGGTGTTGCCGCTTACAACGCAAAGTAGTTTAGCACCGAACAATTCACTTGAATTAACGTAGGGGGAATTTCGGTTCCCCCTACAACTTTATTGGACCCAAATGGCAGAACCGAAACTTTCCCCAATGATGCAGCAATATACGGCTATCAAGGATGACTATAAAGATGCCATCCTAATGTACCGTCTCGGAGACTTCTACGAGATGTTCTTTGATGATGCCGTTCTTGCTTCACGTGAGCTTGAACTGACTCTGACGGGACGCAACTGCGGACTTGAAGAGCGTGCTCCGATGTGCGGAGTGCCTTTCCATTCGGTAGATCAGTACATCGTAAGGCTTGTCAACAATGGCCACAAGGTTGCGATCTGCGAGCAGGTAGAAGACCCTGCAGAAGCAAAGGGGATAGTCAAACGTGAGATCACCAGGATCTACACTCCTGGTACGCTGGATATCAGTGATGCTTCCAGAAGCGAAAACAATGTGTTTATTGCTTCAGCATGCGTATCCGATGAGCTTACCGCCGTTGCGCTGGCAGATATAAGCACGGGCGAGCTTAGTGCCTATGAATATGAAACAGAGAAGGATGGTAAAAAGCTTTCATTTGAACGCCTTCTTAACGATATTTCGATACTGGATGTGAAAGAGCTCGTAATAAGCGATGAAATATCCTCAGAAGTCGAAATATCGCTTTCAGAGCACATGCTCAGCGTATATCTCGACAGCATAGACGATTCATATTTCAGGTATCAGACAGCAAGAGACGTTCTGCTGGATCAGTTTGCCGTATCATCTCTTATACCACTCGATCTAGAAGGCCGTGAGGAGATGACGTCCGCCATAGGGGCTCTTCTGATGTATCTCAGAGATACCCAGAAGGGTGACCTGGATCAGTTCAGGGATGTGACAATAAAGCATCATGACGGAGTGATGCATCTCGACAGATCCACACTCAGAAACCTCGAACTCCTCGAAACCATATATGATGGTGACGTAAAAGGTTCATTGCTGGGAGTAATCGGCAAAACAAAAACTGCAATGGGCGGAAGACTCCTGAGGGCATGGCTGAGGGAGCCGCTTACTGATGTCGCTGAGATCCGTAAAAGACTCGATGCAGTTGAAGAACTCAGAAATGATCCGATCAAGGCTAACAACATTTCCAACAGCCTTAAATACATCTATGATTTTCAGAGGCTGACGGCCAGAGTCGCTACCGGACGAGCTGATGCCCGTGATCTTATAGCGCTTAAAAAGACTCTTGCTCAGCTGCCTGACATCAAATATGAACTTTCAGACACATCAGCTTCCTTGCTGAGATATTTAAATGAATCGATGGAGTATTTCGATGATCTTTACAGACTTATTGACCACTCCATCTGCGAAGAGCCTCCTATCGGCATTACCGAGGGAGGAATCATCAAAGCCGGCTATTCAAAAGACCTCGACAAACTTAAGGAATCCATTTCCGGCGCAAAGGAATGGATCGCAAATCTTGAGAACACCGAGAAGGAAAGAACCGGCATCAAGACTCTCAGAGTCGGTTACAACAAGGTTTTCGGATACTATATCGATGTAAGCAAGGGCATGATCGACAAGGTACCGGAAGATTACATAAGAAAACAGACTCTTGTAAACAACGAGAGGTACATAACACCTGCGTTAAAGGAAAAAGAAGACCTGGTACTCACTGCAGAAGCCAGGATCAACAAGATCGAATACGAAGAATTCCGCAGGATCAGATCTGCGATAGAACCATATATAACAAGACTTCAGAACGCTTCAGCTGCCGTTGCTGCTCTTGATGTCCTCATATCGTTCGCTAAGACTGCATCAGCGAATGGCTACGTAAAGCCTGATGTCAACAACGGCGATGTGATAGATATCAAAAGAGGCAGGCATCCTGCAGTCGAGCAGATTCTCGGAGCCGGCATGTTCGTTTCAAACGATACATATATTGATATGAGCGAACGCAGCATGCTTATAATCACAGGCCCTAATATGTCCGGAAAATCTACGTACATGAGGCAGACAGCCATCATAGTACTGATGGCACAGGTAGGATGCTTCGTTCCTGCAGATAAGGCAGTGATCGGAGTGACTGACCGCATATTCACCAGGATAGGTGCTTCCGACAATCTGGCTTATGGGCAGTCTACGTTTTACATTGAAATGAGTGAGCTTGCCGGCATACTCAGGAACGCAACGTCAAGAAGTCTTATCATCCTAGATGAGATAGGCAGGGGAACCAGCACCTTCGACGGCCTTTCGATCGCATGGGCAACTGCTTCATACCTAGCCGATCCATCACACAGAGTAAGAACGATGTTCGCGACGCATTATCATGAGCTCACCGAGCTCGAGGACGAGAAAGAGGGCGTTCATAATCTTTCTGTTGCAGCTGCCGAAGACGGCAATGATGTAGTGTTCCTTCACAATATTATTGAAGGTCCGGCAAGCAAGAGTTACGGAATACATGTGGCGAGGATCGCAGGTATACCTGAAGTCATACGGAGAGATGCAAGGGCTAAACTGAACGAGCTGGAGGCATTCTCTGCAGAAGTTCGCGGTAATTCCGCGGCCGCTTCAGAGCAGATCTCCTTTATGTCAGACGAACTTGCGGAAGAAGGAAGAAATGCAGATGCCGCAAAATACAGGCATCTAGCATCTAAGATAAGCGAGATAGATATCAACACGATGACTCCTGTATCGGCTTTGGTTAAGCTGCAGGAAATAATCGAAGAATTCAACTGATAAAATGATAAAAGTACTGGACAGCTTTGTCGCAGATAAGATCGCGGCGGGAGAAGTAATAGAACGACCTGTTTCTGCGGTAAAGGAACTTGTTGAAAACTCAATAGATGCCGGAGCGGAATCGATAATAGTCGAGATCCGCGGTGGGGGTAAATCCTATATCCGTGTAACCGATGATGGCTGCGGTATCTCTTTTGATGAAGCAGAAACTGCATTCCTCAGACATGCGACCAGCAAGATCAGCGGCATAAGCGATCTGGACAATATAGTCTCTCTTGGATTCCGAGGAGAGGCTCTTGCCAGTATCTCCGCTGTTTCCAGACTTACAATGGTAACACGCAGGGCAGAAGACATGTCGGGCGTCAAGCTTGTACTTCATGGCGGAAGGGTAGTTTCCAGGGAGCGCACAGGATGCAACACAGGAACTACCATCATTATTGAGGACCTTTTCTACAATACTCCGGCAAGACGCAAGTTCATGAAGACCGAATCCCGCGAATCATCATCAATAATAGAGCTCATACAGCAGTATGCGGTATGCTATGCCGGCATCCGTTTCATGATGATCAACAACGGAATGACACTATTCACCACAAACGGTGATGGTGATTCTCTTGCTGTAATAAAGCAGCTTTATCCGTCGATTGCCAGAAACGGACTGCTTCCTGTTGCATATGAGCATGTAAATGGCTTTGTATCAGATCCTGGAAGTACCATGAGCACAAGAAAAGGCCAGCTTTTCTTTGTAAACGGAAGACTTATTTCAAGCTCTGTAATAGAAAAGGGTATTGAGGAAGGATACCAGGGAAGAATATTCAGCGGTTTTCCGGCTGCAGTCCTCTTCATCGAAGCGGAGCCTTGTGATATCGACGTAAACATTCATCCGGGCAAACAGGAGATCAGATTTCTGAGGCAGGACGAAGTAAAAAGTAATATCGCAGAGGCTGTCAGCAGGGCCGTCATGACTGATGCGGGGGTTCCTAAAGGTTTTGTTAAGAAGATTGAAAGTGCTCCCGAAAAGAAGTTAAATGTTGATGTTCGTAAAAAGGAAGAAACAGAGCAGACATCAATAAGGGAATTCCTGAAAAGTCTTGACAGGAAGGATTCTTATGAAGTGCCTGAAGTTGTTGAAGTTACAGAGGTTTCTGAAGAAACGGAAGCAGTATATGTACCGGTTTCTTCACCTGCAGAAGCTTTAACTGAAGAGATAAAGAAGCCTGCACCATTCGATTTTTCAGAACTTACTTTCAAAGGTTACGTATTCAACACATATATCATCATGCAGGGAAGTGATGAGCTTTACATTTTTGACCAGCATGCTGCTCACGAACGTATTTTTTACGAGCGGTTCATGCGTGGGTACAATAATTCCGCACACTCACCACAGCCCGTTCTCACAGCCTTCACAATCAATGTGAGCAATGATGTATACTCAATGAGCGGAGAATGGCTCGGCGACCTTATTCGCATGGGCTATGATATTGAAGATTTCGGAGACTGTACATTTATAGTCAGAGGGATACCTCCATATATGAGCGTAGGCGAAGCCGAAGGTTTTGCAAGAGGTTTTGCCGAAGCAGCAGGGGAGGCCCGAGGCTCCAATCAGGTAGTTATCGACAAACTGATTACAAGATCGTGCAAGTCGGCCGTAAAGGCACACGATGTGCTTTCAGAACAGGAAATAACAGATCTCATGTCAGAACTTGCAGAGTGCGACAACCCGTACTCATGTCCACACGGACGTCCTACATTCATAAAGATAAGCAGTTATGACATCGAAAGATCGTTCAGACGCAAATGATCTGCGGAGGAAAATTCCCCCGGTAAAGATTTTGGAGAAAAACAGAACAAAATGAAAAAAACTGTATATATAATTTCGGGTCCGACAGCATCGGGGAAAAGCCTGATAGCTTACTACCTTGCAAAGCGCATACGCGGCGAGATAGTCAACTGTGACTCGATCCAGCTTTATAAATACATGGATATCGGAAGCGCAAAGCCTTCCGAAAAGGCGATGTCTGAAGTAAAACATCACCTTTACTCAATTGAGGATCCGTCGGTAAACATGACTGTTGCCGATTACAGGAAGCTTGCCATTTCAGCAATTGATGACATACTTGCGCGTGGCAGGACTCCAATAGTATGCGGTGGAACCGGACTTTACCTGAATGCCATTCTGTACGACATGGATTTCGGTGCTGCTCCGGATGATGAAGAGCGCAGGCAGGAGCTTGAAGAGCTTGCATCAGAGCGCGGCACACTTTACATGCATACTTATCTTCAGGGCCTGGATCCGGAGGCTGCTTCCAGGATACATCCGAACAATACCCGTAAGATAATCCGCGCAATAGAGGCATATGAGCACGGAAAGGGAATCAAGGACCTTTCCGAGTGTGAGATCAATCCGGATTATGACTTTAAATTCTATGCCCTTACGATGGAGCGTGAATGGCTTTATCAGAGGATAAACCGCAGGGTTTCCAGACTGATTTCCGAAGGCCTTGTTGACGAAGTCAGCGACCTTCTCAGAAAAGGTTATACGGAAGATCTTCCGTCGATGAAAGCCATCGGTTATAAGGAAGTAATCGGCTTTCTGAACGGCGAATATGATCTTTTTGATGCCAAGGAACTCATAATGAAGAACACCAGACATTATGCCAAAAGGCAGTATACCTGGCTGAAGAGATACGATTTCGTTGAGTGGGTAGAAATTAAGAAAGGTGATACTGTCGGTGAAATAGTAGACAGGATACTTGGCGAAGATCATAAAGCCGAATATATGTAAGTCAAAGGAATGGCGAAGACCACATACGACAGCAAGGAATTCAGATCGCATAACAAAAGCGATAAGCCTGACAATATCGTCAAGAAAGAGAACGATATTTACATGGAATGTGAAGCCATACAAAAGGAGCTTCCAAATTTTCTGCGCCCGTATTTTGCCTATCTCAAGGGAAATGTCCTTCCTATGACCAGGCTGGCTTATCTTCACGATGTAAGATTCTTCATGAACTATCTGATCAGGGAAACGGATCTGACCAGGGCAGAAACTCCTAAAGAGATAAAGTCTGAGGAACTCAACAGCATTGAGGCGGCGGACATTAACCTTTATATAGACTATTGCCGCAAGTACATGGTCGAGGACGGAAAAACCGTTACTGTATATGAAAATAATAATAAGTCCCTGGCACGCAAAAAATCTTCCGTATCCGTGCTGTTCAAGCAACTGTACCGGGAAGGGATCATTGATACGAATATCACTGACGGCTTCGACCCTATAAGGGTAGCAAAACCCGGTGAACGCGAGATCAAAGCCCTTCAGGATGATGAAGTAATGATAATGCTTGATGCTGTCACAAACGGCACCGGACTTACTGATCACGAGCGCACATACTGGGAGAAGACAAAGCTGCGCGACAAAGCGATCCTTGTCATGTTCGTTACCTATGGACTCAGACTGAGCGAGCTCCAGCAGCTGAATCTTTCATCCTTCAACTTCTCAAGAGGGGAGTTCAAGATATACCGCAAAAGAGGAAAGGAATCCATAATGCCTCTCAACCGTTCCGTTGAGATGGTTCTGAACGATTACATCAGCGGCGAAAGAAATACCGTTATAGCTGAAGATTCAGCCGCTGAGGATGCACTCTTCCTGTCTCTTCAGGGAAAGAGGATCACGGAGCGAGCCATAAGAGAGCTGGTTAAAAAGTATACGTCAATTGCTCTCAACACCAGCAGGCGTGCGGGATACAGCCCTCATAAGCTAAGGGCTACCGCTGCGACATCCCTGATCGGAAGAGGCAATTCCATATATGATGTTGCGGCACTGCTCGATCACGAGCAGGTAACGACTACACAGCTCTATGCACAGCATAAGATGAATGTAAAGCGTGATCTTGTCAGCGGCATGGAATGGGAACTTGAAAGAACAGACGAAGACTGATAATGGATAAATATAACGAATATATTAAAGAACAATTCAATATCGATGAAAAAGTGCTCGCGCTGGTAGATGAAGCTGAAAAAGCTCTTACGGAACGCTTTGCCCGGATAGATGACATCACGGCAATATGCCAGATGAAGGTCCTTAAGGCATTCCAGGAAAATCATATCAACGCGACTCATTTTGACTGGAGCACGGGATACGGCTATGATGATGCCGGCCGTGAAGCAGTCGAAAGGGTATATTCTTCCGTGTTCGGCACTGAAGCTGCCCTGGTAAGACCTAACATAGTAAACGGTACGCATGCAATTGCAGCTGCTCTGCTGGGAATGCTCCGCCCTGGAGACGAACTGATAGAGGTGACCGGAAAGCCATATGATACGTTGCAGACGGTCATTGGCAGGGATGACGGAAGCACAAAGCAGAGAGGCGAAGGAAGTCTTCTTGGAGCATCCGACTTCAAGGGAACAATAAAAGATTATGGTATAGTTTATAAAGAGGTAGCACTTGGCGATGACATGGATGTTGATCTTGATGCCATCAGCAAGGCTGTTACTCCTGAAACAAAAGTTGTAGCCATGCAGCGTTCCACCGGCTATGACTGGAGACCCGCCATATCAATTGATAGTCTCAGGGCAGTTACAGAACTTGTACACAGTATAGATCCCGGGATCATAATCATGCTCGACAACTGCTACGGAGAGTTTGTCGATGCCGTTGAACCTACCGAGTTTGGCGTCGATGTAATGGCCGGATCTCTGATAAAGAACCCGGGTGGCGGACTTGCGCTTTCAGGCGGATATATCGTCGGAAGAGCTGATCTGATCGAACAGATATCATACAGGCTCACATGCCCTGGAATCGGTGCTGAGTGCGGCCTTACATTCGGTCAGAACCGCAATGTTCTGCAGGGCCTATTCATCGCTCCGGGAGTTGTAAATGCTGCACTGAAAGGAGCCATACTCGCCGGCACAGTATATAACAAACTTGGATTTGAGGTAGTTCCTGCTGCAGATGCTGAAAGAAGTGACATAATACAGGCTATCAAGTTCCTTACGGCAGAGCGCACGGTAGCTTTCTGCCAGGCAGTACAGTCTGCTTCTCCTATAGATTCATATGTATTGCCTATGCCTTGGGACATGCCGGGATATGATGATCAGGTCGTTATGGCAGCCGGAGCCTTCGTGCAGGGTTCATCTATCGAACTCAGTGCAGATGCACCGCTCAGAGAGCCTTATATTGCTTATTTCCAGGGAGGTCTGTCATACTGGCATTCCAGGTATGGTGTCATAAAGAGTCTTGACGCGCTCTATAAAAAAGGTCTTATCACATTATGAGCAGTGAGTCCTCGCGGAAGAAGGTCATTGCCATACTCAAGCTGATATTGCTCGTTATCATCGTTGCGGGCATACCGGCTTTTCTTTATCTGAGATATGGAAGCGGCCTGTTCAGCAAGGATACTGCATACAGCGTTCTCGAATATCTCAGACAGAACAGCAGGATCGCATTTCTGCTTATAATCGGCCTGCAGATAATCCAGGTCGTAGTCTGCATACTTCCGGGTCAGCCAATTCAGTTTGCCGCAAGCTACATGTTCGGAGTGGGGGCAGGATACCTGCTCTCTGTGACTGGAGCAGTTATTGGCACCATGATATCATTCTATCTGGCAAAGCTGCTTGGCAGCGAAGCAATGCACCTCTTCTTCGGAGAGGAGAAGGTAAAGGAATATCAGCGCAGGCTTAATTCAGGAAAAGGACTTCTGCTGGCTTTTCTGATCTACCTGATACCGGGAGTACCTAAGGATCTGGTATCATATGCTGCAGGGATCTCCGAAATGCGCTTCAGACCATTTCTCCTGGCAGCTACAGTCGGCAGATCACCGGCTATGCTCGGGAGCCTGCTTGTCGGTCATTTCTTCGGAAAGCAGAATTACATGGCCATGATCATTATTACGGCAGTGATCGTACTATTGCTTCTGCTTTGCTTTTTAAAACGAAAGGAACTCATAGCATTTCTCGATAAGATCGAGATGCAGGATGCAGCGTCAGAGGAGAAATTCAATGGCTAAAGAAAAGATACAGAAAACAAATGCAATGAGGCTGCTTGATTCAGCGGGGATCAGCTATTCAATGGCCAGCTATGACTACGATGAGTCAGATCTCTCCGGAGTGCATGCAGCAAAGGAACTTGGTGTTTCGGAGGATATAGTCTTCAAGACACTCGTTACCAGGGGGGACGGCAATGCCATTTTCGTGTTCGTGATACCGGTAGCTGAGTCACTCGATCTCAAGAAGGCTGCAAAGGCATCCGGAAACAAGAGCATAGAGATGATACATGTAAAGGAGATACTGGATATAACAGGATATATACGCGGAGGCTGCTCGCCTATAGGCATGAAGAAAGCCTACCCGACGTTCATAGATGAGACTGCAATACTCAGTGAAAAGATTTACTTCTCTGCCGGGAAGAGGGGAGTACAGATAATTCTGGAGCCGGAAGTGCTGGCAGAAGTAAGCAATGCTGAGTTCTGCGATCTTACAAAATAATATCAGAAAAACCCTCAACACCTTTGATTTCAAGGCTTTTCGCACACTGCGAAGGGCCCTTTTTATTTACAGAAACATTTTCGAACTTTTGTTCTGAAAAGTATTGACACGAAACGAACAAATGTTTATAATTCAAACATACCGAACATGCGTTTAATTTTATTGTTTCATATATATAAATGGTGAATGACATGAAAGAGAATACAAGACATCATTATAGAATAGTAAACCCGTTCAGATTCTTCCTGTTTGTTGTGATCAGCATCATGATAATCGTATTTGCCGGATATACCGTGATCGGTGCCGGCAATGCTGAGGCTGCTGCTGTAAGAACATATGTCCAGGTAACTATTGATGAAGGCGACAGCCTCTGGAGTATCGTAGAAAGATGCAATAAGGATGCCCACATCGATGTACAGAGTGCCATATACGATGTATATGAGATCAATGACATCGATGCAGCTGACATCCATCCGGGAGATAAACTCTTTATCCCGATTTACTAAATAGCTAGCAGCATATGTCGCTTCGACGTATGTCTAGAAGTGTGTTTTATTGACAGATCCGAAGTATTGACAGCATTTGTATCCCGGCGGTCAGTCTTCGGATCTTCAATTGCACTGATTTCACAGACCTCCGAAAATGCCTGAAAAACACAAGGTATCAGTGTTCCAAAGGGTGTAAAAAAATCGCTTAAATCGAAAATAAACGCCTCGTTTTTTCGGCCTTTTTCAGCACAATCTTATAGATAATATAAGCATTGCAGATGTACCTGATTGATCCGAAAACCAGCGTCCAGGTATGAATGGATCATATGTATGACAGTATATATAAGCGCAGAAACACGAAGGCACTGCTGCTGATAATATAAATAGTATGATAATTAGAAATTATAAATGTAAATAAACAGGAGAGTGTATCAGAATAACTATTCCGGTAATAATTAATAATAAGATTAATTTAAATGTCATAAATATTAAGAGGGGTTCTTATGGCTGGAATTGCAATGGATACAGCGAATTGCGGGATTCAGTTGTTCTCAGTGTATAACTATTCCGAAAATTATGATTTTAGGAATAGTTATGTTTCTAAAGCAGCAGTAACCCTTCTACTTGTAACCTCTCCATTATTTGTTACGCCAATCTCCTGATTATGTGTTGCAACCGTTGATGTTTCGTTTTCTATATCAGCTATGAAGGTTTGGGTCTATTAATCAGGATACAAAGCTAACAGTTCATTTTTGTTATATACGCGCACCTATTCGTGCATAATTATTCAATTTCAATATCAATATCAATATCAGTTTAAAATCATAGTATTTGGATCGAAATCATCTAATACATTCAGATGTATACAAACAAAAAACCTACCCTACAGGCTTACTTGAAATATTCGTATTTTTCAAAATGTCTTCACATCCATAAACAAATCCATAGTGATCAAAAAGGTTGAATACTGTGATTTTGCTGCTATATATGTCACTTACAAATACATTCCACTCAAGCATTTTTTCGTTTTTATGGGATCAACATTAGCTCATGTATATACTCTATCAGTTTGCGTGATGCGTTTTTACACAAGTTGCCAAAAGAATATATGAGCTATGCCGTGAGCGCAAATGGACTCCAAACCATCTTGCGATCGTTTCTGCTGTGCCTCAGGCAACGATCAAGAGCATCCTGAACGGTGAAAGCCAGAACCCAGGGATCGTCACCATTAAAAAACTGTGTGACGGATTCGATATATCATTGTCTGAATTCTTCACTACCCCCGAATTCGAGGAACTTGAACAGGAGATAAAGTAATCTTCGTAACAGGCATAGTACCCGTACATATGATCTCACTAAAAGACCGACCCCGCAATTCTTGTGCGGGGTCGGTATGTTTATCACTGCCATGTCAGCGGCAGGTCCCGGTGCTGCATCCGGACGGGGTCCGGAAATGTCTGCCCGCCCAGGTCGAGCTCCACCGACAGGATCACCTGCGGTTCAACAGGTTTGTTGACTTCGACCCCGGGATACGGGAAGTCGGTCACGGGAAGGGTTTCGACCTTCTCAAGCCGAAGGATTTCTTCCCATCCTCCGGTCACCCTGCCGAACACAGGATAGATGCCTTTATGCTCCGGGAGGTCTCTCAGAGGAAAGAAGAACTCCCCGCCTGAAAGGCCCGCTTCACCGTATCCGCCCATGCAGACACATCCCGGATGCGAATCCAGAGGTTCGATCTCAGGGTGCAGCTGCGATTCGTACGGGATCAGGTAACGGGCTTCTTCTTTTCCGTAGCCGGTGTAGCTGACATCGATCCAGCTGCCCGGTACGATGCGCTCGATGGCGTGTCCGTCCATCAGGCCGCGTGAAGCAATATAGATGAAACTGGCGACAGTGTTCGGAGCGGCATCCGGCAGCAGCTCGATCACGATCCTGCTGCCGTTCGCCATTTTTAAAGTTGCAATCGGATTCATCGTTCCAGATCCTTCGTCCAAAGTTTTTCGTGCAAAAGTCTTTCGTGCCAAAGTTTTTCGTCAAAAGCCTTCATCAATTGCCCGCGGCTATACCTCGGCTGCGGCTCTGGCTTGTGTGACGCCCTTAACTTCGTAGGTCTCAGGGTCTACCAGGACGCCATAATCCGCTTCTGCCTGCTCGGCTGTGATGTACTCGTTCTTGACATCCCAGGCGACTTTTTCCGGCGGTCTTCTGAACGGATCTCCGTATCCGCCTCCGGTCGCTGTCGTCATACGTACAAGATCGCCGCGGTTCATGACACGTCTCGCGACGATGCCCTGCGGACCGGACTGTGTCCCGTCGGCATCAATGAATTCAAAGTAATTGATCGATCCGTCTTTGCCGCCGGCAGCACCCCATACAGGCCACTTGTTGCGGCCGAAAGAGGCTGTGAAGGACTGGTTGTCGTTCATGGACAAATACGATCTGACAGCACCCGCGCCGCCTCTGTATTCACCGGCGCCCGCACCGTCACAGTGCAGGCTGTGCTCAGCGACTCTGATGCCATAGCGGATCTCGGCCATTTCTACAGGTACGTTGTAGGTCTCACCGTCACCGACGCAGAACTGTCCGACCTGGCCGTCATGTCCCATGCACGCGCCCCAGCCGCCGACTGTAGGTTCGA
Organism: Mogibacterium sp.; assembly: GCA_017510725.1. GTDB lineage: Bacteria > Bacillota > Clostridia > Peptostreptococcales > Anaerovoracaceae > Crickella. The sequence goes on from JAFWMD010000036.1 coordinate 43,628, forward strand.
TGATCAGATAGTCATTGCCAAAGTCCTGATGCTTTCCGGCCATGAGTACGGTGCAGACCGAGAGAAGGTGACCGGCGCCGAGGGATTCCGGGAAAGCAGGCGCAAGCGCGCGCCATACCAGGTCGATCGCGTAGATCATGCTCTCATAGTAGCAGGAAGTCGCCACAGGGCTTCTAGCCTGCATCACGCTGCCCGGTTCCGTCACGCAGCGGAGCGGAGCGAAAACTCCATCGTTTACAGCGAGCTCCGGTCCGATAATCGACATGAATACGACCTTGACACCGGCGTATGCTGCTGTAGCTCCGGTGTTCACCGATCCGATGACCTCAGGGTCGCAGCCGGTGAAATCCGCCAGGAATTCATCATCCGTGATCGTTACCTTGACCTTCAGATGGACCGGATTGCCGTGTCCGTCATCGTCCATGTACTCTTCCATTTCCCATGTGCCCTTTGGGAACTCTGCCATCCTGCGGCGGGCGACCATCTCGCCCTGCTCGATCAGACGCTCCATGGAACCTTTGACAACATCAGCTCCGTACTTCTCGCACAGCTCGCCAATACGGCGCTCGCCGGTACGCAGCGAAGAGATCTGGCCCCACATATCGCCCTGCGAAACCATCGGATAGCGGATGTTGCTTTTCATAAGATCCCAGACAGGCTCAACCAGTTCTCCCCTGTCCACGAGCTTGACTCCCGAGAAGCACAGCCCCTCCTGGAAAGTGTTGGTCGCGTCAGTCGCGAACGAGCCAGGCGCCATGCCGCCGATATCGCTCCAGTGCGCTTTATTGCCGGCAAAAGCAATCAGTTCATCTTTGTAGAAAATAGGCATGACCATGCCCACGTCATTCTTGTGCGTTCCTCCGCCTATGAACGGGTCATTGATGATGTACACATCCCCCGGATGGAGATTTTCCTTGCCGACTTTGTCTACGACAGCGCAGATCATCGGCGAGATCATTCCGATAAAGCCGGAAACTCCGTTGCCCTGCGTCAGCAGGCGGCCTTCCGCATCAGCTATGCCGCTGGCGTAGTCCAGCGTCTCATAAATGATCGGGCTCATCGAAGTCTGGGCAAAAGCATAGAATATCTCGTTGCTGACAGCAATGAGCGAATCCTTGACGATATCCAGTGTTACCGGATTTATATTCTTGTTATCCATTACTGCACCTCCATTTCAACGATGAGATTGCCGAACTTGTCCACCCTGAGGCTTTGTCCCGGACAAACGACTGTCGCGGTAGTCGGCTCCTCGACGACCATCGGTCCCTTTGCCTCAAAACCGCATCCGAGCTTGTCTCTGTCATAGACCGGTGTTTCGACCCAGCCGTCTCCCGCGAAGAAGACCTTGCGGATCTCCTTGACCGCTTCTTCGGCTCCGCCTTTGTGCGGCTCGATCTCTCTGAGTGATGGCTTGTGCAGTCTTCCGAACGCGATGAGGTGCAGATTTACGATCTCCGCAGGAGTGTCATCGAGACGGAATGTATAGAAATGCTCGTGAGTCGCATGGAATCTCTCCATGATCTCAGCTTTGTCCTCTTCCTTCCATGGGACCGCAGGAGCGTAGACCTGTACGGTGTGTTCCTGTCCCATGTATCTCATGTCTATGATGTATGAGAAAGCAGCCTGTTCCTGAGATACGCCTTCAGCAGCGAAGACCTCGCCGGCTTCCTTCTCCATCGACGCCCAAAGCGCGTTCAGCTCATCGACCGGCGCTTCATTGAGCGACATGATCTTGGTGCGGATAAAGTCGTGGCGGATGTCTGTCATCAGCATGCCCCAGGCAGAGAAAACAGAAGCCGCTACCGGAACGATGACTTTTCCTATGTTGAGTTCCTTCGCAAGGCTCGGGCCGTGGATCGGACCGCCGCCGCCAAAGGCGACCATCGCAAAGTCTCTCGGGTCATAGCCTCGGCGTACCGATATCAGTTTGAGTGCGTTGTTCATATTGGAGTCCGCGACTCTGATGATGCTCTCAGCAGCGCCGTCAGCATCCTGACCGAAATGCGCGCCGATACTGTCCGCGAGCGCTGCGCGTACCGCGTCAAGATCTACATCCATGTCAAAATTCTTGGCGGAAAGTCTTCCGGCTATCAGGTTCGCGTCCGTCGTCGTCGGCTCCGTACCGCCTTTGCCGTAAGCCACAGGCCCCGGCAGAGCGCCCGCGCTCTTTGGCCCGACCTTGAGCGATCCCGCTTCATCGATCCACGCGATGGAACCGCCGCCGTTTCCGATCTCTACGATATCTACGACCGGCGCCATGATAGGATATCCGGCATTGCGCTCGTCCTTCTCGATGAAATACGATGTCGTGACTTTGACCTCGCCGTCATCGATCAGAGAACATTTTGCCGTAGTACCGCCGACGTCAAAAGCGATGATGTTCTTCTCGCCGATGAATTTGCCGAGTATCGATGCGCCGAAGACGCCCGCTACCGGACCGGACTCAACGACATTGACCGGGGTGATTTTGGACTGCTCGAAGGTCGTCGTGCCGCCGTTGCTCTGCATGATATATCTGCTGCCCTCTACTCCCGCTTCGGACAATCTGCCGTCGAGACGGTCGATATATGAAGATGCCGCCGGCATTACATAAGCATTGAGCACAGCCGTGGATGTTCTCTCATACTCACGCCATTCACGTGTGATATCCACAGACGGGCTGACATAGACTTCCGGCCAAAGCTCTCTGACGATCTCCGCTGTCTCACGCTCATGCGCTTCGTTCGCATAAGAATTGATATAGCAAACGGCGATTGCCTCGACCCCTTCCTTCCTGAAATAGTCGACAGCGGCCTTGATGTCATCCTTATTCAGAGGAACGACGACTTCACCGTTGTATGCCATACGCTCCTCGACTTCTCTCCTGAGATAACGCGGAACGAAAGGCTCCGGCTTCTCAAAAACCATGTTGAACAAATCCGGTCTGTTTCCTCTCGCAAGTTCCAGAATGTCTCTAAACCCCTTAGTTGTAATCAGGCCGGTCTTCGCGCCCTTGCGCTCAGTAAGCGCGTTGATGATCGTTGTCGTACCGTGGAAAAACTCAGTGATCGACTTGAGATCGATCCCGCTCTTCTCCATGACCTCCATGACACCCTGCTCAAAATTCGGCGGTGTCGTGTGCGCCTTTTCCAGCACCAAAGTCCCCTGATCATCGATCGCGACCAGATCGGTAAAAGTACCTCCGATATCTGTTGCTGCCCGCATAATGATTTCCCCCTTCTTATAAAACCTATCAGAAATAACTTGCAGAATAGATAAAGCAGCAATTGAATCGCCCAATTAATTGCGGTTATTAGCGTCGGGCGATTTTAACCACTCTGGGTCGGGCGATAATCGCCAATTTGAGTCAGAACAAAATAACCAAATTCTATTATGATTTGAATGTGCTGTTATTGGCTTTTTTCATCCGACTGTGATTGGTTAAAATCGCCTGACTCTGAGTGGCTGTTTCAGCCCGACTCTAACACGGTTATTTAACATAATTTACTCTTAGTCACTGGCATAGTCAAGAAAATGGTTTACAGGACCGCCCCAATTGGAGGAGACAGGGAGGAGACAGGGGACGGTTCTCTGTCTCCTCTGTCACAGAGCCGGATGGACAGTGCGGTATTTATCGCTGCCCCAATTGTGACTGGAATACATGGAGTGAATAGAATTGTTAGGGTCGGGCGATAATCGCCAATTTAAAAACGCCCGACGCTAACAGCACTCCTCAAGATACTCTGTCCACAGTAGTTTCTTGGTCACACCATTGCGTTGCAACTCTTTGCGGACATACTCGAAGTCTGGCATACGTCTTTCGGTCCGCACAGCTTCGTGGGGAAACAACTTCCTGCTCAGAGCGATGTCTGTCATGGATTCATCCAACGGCCATGGCAGTTGTAGTTCTCTGGCTCGCTTCTGAACTTTAGAAACGGTCTTTTGCGAGACACCTGCGCTGCTGCATATATCTCGCTGTGAAAACCCTAAGGCTGTAAGCCGAAGGATCTCGCGATACTTGGTCATAACTGTGACCTCCTTAATTGAATTTACACCATAGGTGCATGATTCAATTATATGAGTGAATAATCCTGTACAAATTGCACTATGGTTCCAGTCTTTGGGTACCGCAGTTCCAGTAAAATGGTACCGTAGATTATTATCTATCTGATGGTACATTCTTCCTGAATGTCATTAATGTAAAGGCTGCTTCGCATCGCTGTGCGACAAGGCCTTGACATTAATTCCATACAGGAATTTCATCTGATATCAGATAGATAAGAACATGTTTTGTTCGCAGTACCACATCTCAGGAATAGCGGTTTCCTATCTGCTGGATTATCGGTTTCTTTGAACAGGAATATTCAATGAGGCCGATTTCCCGGCTGGAATGATGATTTCCATTCTGCCGGAACGGTGATTTCCTCACGTCGGACAGGTGCGGGAAACTACGTCGGAATACTCACAAGTCATAATAATAAGAAATACAAGATGTTTTGTTGCTGAAATGTTGTGTATTTTTGAAGCATTTCATAAAATACAGTTTCTGTAGGGAGGATGTTTAAATGAAAAAGAGAATGTATGACGATCAGAAGGTTATTCTTTCTTCTTGTCTTGATTTCATTGAAGAAGCAATTTCAAGAGGCGATTCATATTCAGAGATAACCTGCGGTGTTCAGATACTATTTCATAGTAATTACGGCACTTTAAGAAATATGTTCAGTACATATACACCGTTTCCATTACATAAATATATAAAGCGACGACTGCTGACTACAGCATACCTTAAGTACAAAAGCAACCGAATTCATTTAAGCACCAGGGATTCTTTTGCAGGAATTAATCAATTTGCAGTTAAATTCTATAGAGAATTCGGAATTGATATATGTAGCGAGCTCAGCGAGGAGGACCTTCAGCCTAACTTAGATATTGATCTGGTCGCTATGATAACCAATGCTTTCTATAAATTCCCTATTATAGAAGATTACACATTGAACAAAGATTCAATAAGTATCGAACATAACAAAGTCGAGCTTCTTAAAGTGTATATCAGCTTGAAAACATTCTTGCTTCCTACATGTATGGCAGAAGCGTTTATGGAAGAAGATGAAGAATATAAGATCTTTTTCCTTGAAGTATCTACGAGATTTGTGATAGATGAGCCGGATACACCTTCTGTTGAAGTAGTTCACATGCTTCTCAATACAGAAAAGTTTTATGATTTTACACATTGCCATATGTGCGGAGATAGTTTGATCGTATTTTGTCCTGATATACCAGATAACTTCTATGATACTTACTGTTTGGTTGCTAACAGTATCATTCCTAATCTAAAATCAGTAGTTCCTGATAAATGGCTTCAGAGTGAGTTCGGATCACTGTTAAAATCAATATCTGACGCAGATTCCTTTGAGAAAATCTCTGATAAGACAGGAATCATAGTGGCGGATTTACGGAAACTTGTGTGGGATTTCCTGACTTTGGGTTATTTACGATATGTTAATCGGCAAGAAATACATTAAAAAGCGAAACCGATACATAACAATCTATGTATAGTTATATATAATCATATAAAAATACTTGGTGATTAAATGTCTGTATTCCTTTTAGTTTTATAGCATCTAGGGCAACCTCTTCCTTGATTTCTACTTCCTATTACTGCCTCCCATTCATATCCGCATTCAGGACATAACCACCATACCTTTTTCTGGCTTCCTGCAGTCACATCTTTAGGTGTTAGCATCCCGTTTCTTATAGGGTGCCATTCTTTTGCCAAATTAATATTATTATCATATAGAGACCCTGATGATTTAATCCTGTTTAGATTACGCATATTATTACGATTTCTTATTCCACACTGCGGACATCCTGCTCCTTTATTCCTACTTGATATCTCTGAGTACCATTCATGCCCATATTTACACTTCCACCAAGCTTTTATGCCACTGCCAGGCAATATTTGCTTTGGATCCAAATCACTATTTTTTGTTGGGTGCCATTCATTCATTAAATCAGGCCTAACAGAAAACAAATCATTGAAGCCTGATAACACCTTGTTGTTGGAACAATATGGACAACCTTCTCCTTTATTTCTTTCATATATTGCAAACATCCATTCGTGTCCTAATTGACATTTCCACCATACTACAATGTTACTTCCGGGTAAAAACATGTCTGGTGTTGTTTCATTTCTTTCATAATTCCATTCTTTACATAACTCTGGATTTTTCATTAGAAGTGACTTCTCTCCTAAACTTGAAAGATAATCGCTTCTAATAATGTCACTGTCTCGTTCAATATCTACTCTTTCTATCTTTGGAAGATACTTACATAAATCAAGTAAAGCTGTCTGTAATCCATCTCTAGCTGAGATATTAACATCTGCTTCTGCTTCATCGCTTTGAGGATTTTCTTTGATTCTTATCAATCGTATTGAAGATGATCTACATATCTTTGTTTTTTCATTATCCTGCTTTAATTTAGTTTTGCCCCTATGATACACTTCACCATCATATTCAATTCCAATTTTTAAAGATGGAATATAGATATCTAATTCCATCCTTCGATTTATAAATATGTCTTTATATCGATGAATAGCATCTGGATAAGCTTTTTTTACATAATAAAATACTGCTTGCTCTGGAAATGAAGATTGCGCTCCTTTAGAGCAAATAGGGCAGCCAGAGCCATCTGCCCTATGGTTTACACTCGTTCTCCACTCATGTCCTTTTGGACACTTCCACCATACTTTTTTGTTGCTGCTTGATGTCACTTCACGAGGCGAAAGATCATTTTTATCATAGTTCCATTCTTTAGCAAGCTCAGGAAATACTGTTTCTAAATCATTATATCCAGGGAGTACACGTGGATTATGGCTACAATATGGGCAGCCCCTATTAAGTCCTATTCTTTTATTTGGTGATGTTTCCCAAGAATGGCCGTTGCCACACTTAAGCCATATTTTTTTATGACTATTTGCAGATATCGTTTCAGGAGTAACATCTATATTCTTTTCAAAGTCCCATTCTTTGATGATTTCCGGATTAGTAGTTGCTATATCATTAAAGCCTGTGAGAACGAATCTGCCGGAGCAAAACGGGCATCCCCGACCATTATTTCTTGACTTTATTTGAGCTTCCCATTCATGTCCACATGAACCTTTCCACCAAACCTTTAATGAACTGTTTGGTGTTACATCATAAGGTGTTCGTGTACCGTTCTTTGTCGGATGCCACTCTTTTGAAAGATTTGGATTTGCATTAAATAAATTGTTTTCTATTGTACCCATTTTGAATCCCACTTTGCACAAAATAACTACGAGTCGACAAAGCCCTTACATTTATCCATTACAATTTGTGCTGAAGGCAATACTTTTTGATACGTTCATTTCTTTTATCCAAAAAAATGTGTTCATTACGGATGAACTCGAAATAATCATTCACGGTTTCGGGGAGACCGCTATTATGAAATGAGGCATCACCACACCAGATGTTTACTTCAGAGTAATCACTTGTAACACAATCCTGGAGAAAGAAGAAATCTACATAGCCTTTGAAGTCTACAAACAAATCGAAGAAAGATTTATCATTTTCTATAACCTTGCTCAGTGGGCTTTCTTCACCAATATAGTATTTTCTAATGCATTCTAGAGTCAAATCCCAACGATCAGATATTTTTCCGCATGTTCCTCTTCTTTGATTCATACTGTTTGGATGCTTTGGAAAGATAATCATTCCTCCGATAGTATAGGATCTCCTTATCAGGTTCTCGTAATATGACTCTGTGTCTCCAACGATATCAGCAACTTGATCCAGAATATGCTTATATTTCTTGTACTGAAGTTCAACTATGATTGAGTCGCTCCCAAAGTCAAAGTTTTTCCATGTTAAATAACAATATGGATCCCGACTTTCCACAAGCTTCATAATCTCACCATTTGGCAGCTCTCGGCTCCATAGCTTCTGGTGGTATGCCTTCAGAGTCTTGCTATATTTATCCGGATCTTTTCCGGTTGGTGTGTCTGTCCTGAAATCAAACTTTGTATCTATCATATTCACTCCAACTTCTTACTTATTAATATCAGATGCGGCTTCTTATTTATAAGGTCTGAGCGGAATGATGAGGAAAGCAGCGTTACAAATGCAAATATATTACCCTTCCAAGCTCGCCTGTATCTATTTCTTCATTCCCGTTTAGCAGTCGTCTTATGTAGCATGCTTCTTTTGCGTTTAAGTTCATGGATTGCTTGAATTCATTTTCTTGGTTTATTAGTTCAATCTCGTGTTTTTTCGTTTCACAGTCATACTTTATAATCACGAGTGATGCTTGCTTTATTGTAGGGATCAGATCGCATTCGATATTGGCATTTTCAGGGATTTCATAAAATAGACATTCTGGTTCTTCCTGCGCAGGGAGCTCAAGCTCAGATATAAGTGGCTGATCATTGATATATTTGACAGAGAAGAACAGCCCCTTATTCAACAATTTTTCTACCTTCTTTTCGGTAATGTCATATAAAGACGCATACTCTTTTGGTGTAAGTAGTCTGGCATTATATCGGAATATCTCATAGTCCATCGCTGAACGCATAGTGGATACTTCTGTTCCTTCTATGGTGATCTCCTCAACAGTTTCCACATCAAGGAGGAAGCCATTATTATAAAGCATCAATCCATAAAATTGCTTGGTGCCCTTTAGCGAAGGCAGTTTTGCGGCTTTGATTTTTTCTATGAAAGAATCGATGAATGACTGTATGGCCTGGACGGCTTCGTCTGTTTTTATATCGTATTCCGATTTTGAAACGTATTCTCTGGTAAGCATGAGGCTGCTTATCATTTTACGTTTGGTTTGTATTTCAAACCTTTCAAATGCCCTGAAGACCTTTTTCTCTTCTTCAGTACTGCAGTCAGGCCAGGTTATTGTCTTCTTCATATAGCTCTCTCCCCTCCGATCTCACCTTTGTGACTCAGTATATTGATTATGTCAGTTTCTATTTTATCATGAAAGCTATTCGACAACCGTCATTTTATAAAGATGCATACAACCGAATACTTATACTGTATGATATTAATCAAAACTACTGTTAGCCATGTATCCAGAAAATGAGGAGATGGACTGGTCGGCTGGTTTTCTGTTATCCATGTATGCAAAAAAAGAACCCCAACTTGGGGTTCAAAAAGTGTTTCTTTAAATATAAGGTAACAGATTTTCAAGGGTTTCAGCTGTTTGTAGCGCAACACATTTTTGCGATGTTACACTACTGAAGATAGAATTCTCTCAACGTCTCCATATCACTGATACCATAATCTGAAATTATAAGCTTATCATTAACGATAGCTATCTCATCATACCAGTCTATGAGACTGTCTATATTTAGGCATATCTACTCCGGCTATATTTCCAATCTGCTGTATAACTGAAAGTCCGTATGGAAAATCAGCAGTAAAATATCTTGAATGAAGATCAGGAATAAACGTATTGCCTGTCTCTTCTTTCTGTTCGTCACAGCACGCAGCCATTCTTTTCTCAGTACGCTCTCTCCAGTATGCTCTCCTTTCAATATGACGCGCTATGCGTTCACTCAGGAATCTGCGCCTTGTTCTGATACCTCCAAGGCCTCTGCCTTTTATCTCTGCAGCTTCGGCTTTGACTGATGGTGTAGTCAGTCCCTTGAGTGATTCTTCGCTGCTTATTGCCTTTGTCATTTGTGCTGTTGATTCAGCTTTATAGAACATCCGTTCTGAAACTACGAATTCAAGTCCGAATCCCGGTAACGCCCTGCATATATCCTGTATCTCGTCATCACAAGCCATAAGAAGCTCTGAGGAAGCATCATCCCAGTCCTCATAGAAAAGCGGTATAGAATCATAGGTAACACCGGGCCTGTAATCACTGAATATCGTCTTGAGCCGCGCTGTATGCAGTATGGGATTTGACGGCGTAAGCGTAAGCGCCATAAAGCCCAGACTTATTTTTCCTTCGTGAATAGTGTTTCCCTCTTTGTCAATTATTGACAAACTCCCGGAGAAAATACCCGGATTAGATGTGAACATGATAACTTCATGCCCTTTTTCGGCAATGTGAACCGCAAACTGTGTCCCTATATTACCTCCCCCTGCAATTGTGATCTTCATATCGGCACCTCGCTGTTATTAAAGTGAAATGTCAATCGGATTTAAAAGCTAATGATATAAAAAAAACAAGGTCACAAGACCTTGTTTATCTTTAATTGTTAACCATATTGTTTGTTAAAAATACATATTACCAGGCTGTTGCTATATCGATCTGAGTAGGATTCCTTTTAGCAAATGTTCCGGTGTCACATACTATTCCCATACCGAGTGATGTCTGAACGAGCGAACCTCTCGGTCTGATATTAAGATTAGCCGCTACCATGACATAGTTGCCGAACATCTTTACACCATCATCTCTGACCCAGTATTCGTAATCATATCCATTTCGTCTCATGATATTGACTACACCGCTCATGTTCAGGTTGTAATAAGTCTCTTTGCCTGACGGTCCCTGAATGGTGCCCCTTCTCTTTGAAAGTGAAGGGCCTCTCCAGATATGTTCCTCAAAATAAGAAATACAGTCCTCGGCAAAACCACGGACATCATTGGTAAAGAAATCCGTTGTGTATGTCAGGAATGTAGATGTCAGGGATTTCAGCGACGCCAACCTGAACAGCTCTGCTTTTATTCCGTTTTCATGAATGCCGTATATGCCAAAAACAAGGTTGGCATTTGCCTCAAGCATAATTACGATAAGAAAACAGAGAGCTACATTCCGCTTATTTATTTTTCTTCTCTTTTTCTGTTTGGTCACTTATTTAATAATCTATGGACTTTATCAAGCAATGCCCCCACATAGTACACACCGACCAGCATGGCAACAGCAATCTGTACGGTAAGACTCATGACCGGTGTAGATGTATCCAGATTCATTGCCAGCATCCCTATTGCCCATCCGGTGAGCCATGAAGGCATGTGAATTATATTTTCAAATCTGGAGGATATAATTACCAGAATGAATCCGAATACGGCAAGAGTTAAAAACAGCGTCAGATCGGGATTTATTGGCGTATGAGCCATGATTTCAAAGGCGATGAGCGCCCATATGTCTCCGGCCAGGTATCCCAAAGCTATTTTGTGAGCGTCTTTGAACTTATTACCGTTTGTTCCGTAGATTCCTGCACATATAAGGGCTACAGGCCCTACCGATATACCTATATACGGACTTATAACTGCCCATGCAGGAGGCATTATTGCTATAAGAAGAGCTAAAGTTAATATTTCTTTCCTGTTCATTTATACCTTTTCCATGCACTTGGCTCAGCAAGATATAATTTACTATAAAATTATATCGTTCACTATACTAAGTGCTACAAAATAATTATACAACACCAGTCAATTTCGTTAAAAATTCATCAAAATACACAGCCTGTCGGTAAAAACAGGCTGTGTATCCCCTTTTTTATCAATTGAGGCACTAATCCTCGTAAGTCTTGCGGAGGATATAGAATCCATCGCTGTTAGCATCGATTATGATGTTGCCTCTGTCGTCTACTACGACATCTTCGGTCATTGCCATCATCGGTCCCGGGAATGGGAAGCACTTCTTTGTTGGATTCGGAGGAATGAAGTATGCCTTTTCCTTGATATAGAATGGATCGGATACATCATATACTCTGAGCCCTGCTGCGAAGTAGCAGTCATAGACTACGTCAGTCCTCTGCTCAAGCCATGGTTTGTTGCTCATAGGCTCATGCACATTGTGAGGGCCGAACGGTCCGCCCTTGGAGCCTTCAGCCAGCATGTATGTGTTGAAGTTAGGTGCAGGGAAATCTTCCGGAACTTCAGGATACGGAAATTCTGCGATAAGTACAGGATTTGCAGGATCGCTTACATCAACCATATGCAGGTTGTTCATTGCCTGAGCCTGCTTTACAACTCCGTCTTTGATGAATCCGAATCTCTCACCTTCGTTTGTTACTACAACGAGATCCCTTCCGACGAGCGGAAGTGCTGTATGTGTTCTTGCTCCAGCGAGTCTGCTTGAGAATGCAGGCATGAACTTCAGGTTTCCGAGAGCCTTAGGATGATGTATATCCGAGATATCAAGGATATACAGACCGTCTCCGCAGTATCCGCAGTAGACCTTGTCCCCTACTACGAACGGAGGGCCGTGCAGCCATCCCTTATCCATGAAGTCAGGATTATGAGGTGCCGAGTGATCGACTTCTCTTCCCGGTACTCCGTAAATGTACTGATGAGGTGCCCACCAGCGGCCGACTTCGACAGGATTTGCAGGATCAGCAATGCTTACGATTCTGTAGATAAGACCTTCAAACTCGTCTGCTTCCGATGAAAGATGAACGTAGTCACCGCCATTATACATGAATCTGTGTACACCCATTGAATACGGAACTCCGCAGTCCCAGTATCCGAGGTATTCAGGGTTCTCAGGATCTTTCTTGAGATCATATATCATGATACCCTGAAGGCTCTTCATTTTGGCACGGTCACCTACGAGCACGCTCGGGCCAGAGCCTGATGTAAGTGCAAAGATGAGTTTGTCATCCGCGATCTGGAGCTTAGGGATAGAAGTAGTAGGATATTCGTCGATATCGAACGGAAGCCACTTCTTGATGAATACAGGGTTCCTCGGATCTGTGACATCACTTATCATGATGCCTACTCCGTCAGGGCCTGCAGCAAAGCATGCACCGTAAAGCAGATATCTTCCGGCTTCGGTCCTGTAAAGGGCCATCTGGAACATTCCGCATGTGCCGTCCATGTCGCAGTATGAGAGGACTTCGAGATTCTTTATATAACCGTCATTCCCCTCACCTTTTGAGTAGAAATATTTGCCTTCTGCCATGAGTTTTCTCCTTTTATAAGAATAACTACCTCATTGTGATGTAACCGCGGTACTGGGTCAGATTATCGCTTCTTGCGTAATCTGACAGGAAGATTCCGCTGATACCATAGGATTTCTTAAGGTATGGGAAGTCCTCTGTTTCAGCCCATGCAGGCTTAGCGCACTTTTCAGCTGCAGCAGCTGCTGCATCGCACCATGCTGTCTGGCACTCGAACCACATTTCTACGATGCGGTCGAAGTCGCATCCATTGACTTCCTTCTTGATCTTGCTGGAGACACAGCGTGTGCATCCTTCGTGGGAAGTCCATGCAGGGATGAACTCTTCCCTGAGCCACTTGTCTCCTTCTTCTGAGCTTACGCCTTCAGGATACTTGACCATGAACATCCATCTGTAGTTAGGTCCGTCCTCAACAGTACGGCCTTCGCCCTTGAAGTCTTCTTCCCACCATACAGGTACGAACGCGAAGATGAAAGGAACTGTTCCTGCAGCTTCATCACCCTTTGTAGAACGTGCATCGTCTCCTTCGATATTGACTTCCTGGGACTTGTCGATTCCATGAGAATGTCCCTTGTCAGGAATGTTGTTCTGCCATACAAGTACGTCTGTCGGGAAGTACTCTGTAAGAATCTTGTGGTGATCCTTTGCAAAGCCGACATCATTAGGATTTGCAAGCCAGTAATGCTCTGTCATCTGCATTCTTACTGTTCCGAATCTTGCTCCGCCCGGAGGAGTCGGAAGTGCAGGATAGAAAGCATATTTGCTTACATATGGTCCGAACTGCGAGATGCTGTCTGGCACATGATATCTGTACAGCCAGTTCTCGAGCTTGATCCTGTAGTCTTCGTGAGCAAGGTCTACCAGGATGATACTTCTTACCGGATAGAATTCAGGTCTGTTCATTTTGTTCTCCTTTCAATTGAAAGCCTTATATTCAACAGGCAGGGTAACTATAAGTTCCCCTGCCCGTTAAAATATCCTTATTCTATATTATTTGGATTTCGAAGGGGATGGTGTAGGAGCGATAACGTTAGTGTAGTGCTCTTTACGTGCCTTGAACTCAGGATCCTTGAAGAGGTTCATGAGTCTGCCTTCATTCTCGAAGATGTCCTGTCCGTGCAGTGCCTTGCCGGAGAGGATATCATGAGCGTGATGCTCTGTTGCAGGGTCGAACTTGAAGATCATTGCGCCGTCTTCAACTACGAGCTCACCGCGAAGTCCGCAGAGCTCGCACTCAGCCTGCGTTGTGCCAGGGAAGATGTAGAAGTTGTTGCCGTGGCAGTGTGGGCATGCACCCTTCTTGCCCTTCCAGAGGTCAACTTTCTCAGAACCCGGGATCATGAGATGGTTGTCGATGATATACTGAGCTGCCTCAACGAGGTTGCGGGCCATCTCTTTTGTTCTCTCGATCTTATCATCCTGCATGATAACGTCCTTGCACCATGAGAAGTAATCATTGTCGATAACCTTCCAGCCAGGGCTCATAGCGATCATAGCGTGGTCAGTTTCGCATCTGACAGCCCAGTCCGAACCGCCGATGGCGAGGAAAGAGATTGCCTTCTGCATGAAGTATCTCTCGCTAAGAGGTTCCTTGCCCTGCTCGATCAGCTTTTCATTGAGTCCGAAGAGCATTCCTGTATCATGTCCAGGTCCCATTCTGTCGCAGCAGATATGGAAGAGTCCGGATCCGCCGGATTCATAGA
>JAFWMD010000037.1 GCA_017510725.1 Mogibacterium sp.
ACGGTGCAGTCGAGGCGTCCATTATTATCGATTACAGCTACTTCTCCCGGCTGAATGTCATCGATGAAATCGCCAACTGTTCCTTTGACCTCCTCTCCGCACGGCGCGTAGTGAATGGTGAATGCCTGTCCGCAGATATATGTATCCGGCACTACAGGATGGATCCCCAGACAGCCGCCTGTAATGCGGAGCTTGTCCATAGCGTCTGAGATGCTCGGTGTATCGAGCTTGCTGAATGCTTCTATGATTTCCTTTGGCAGTGTAAGTTCCGGTCTCATGATTTGTTCCTTTCTACTCTGAATAACAGTTACTTCTGCAGCTTTTTCTCGACCAGCTTGTCGAAGCCATATACTTCCATGGTGCTCTTGCCTGAAAGCAGTTTTTCTCTTACTTCGATCTCGTAGTCATATTTCTTTAACGCCTTAGCGAACACCTCATCTTCTCTTTCCTGAGGTACCACTACAACTCCGTCACAATCACCGAATATGATATCTCCCGGTTTAACGCTGACTCCGCCGCATACCACAGGCACATTTACGCTGCCGAGGCTTTCCTTCACAGTTCCACGGGGATTGAATGCCTTGACGAATACCGGCAGTCCCAGTTCAAGAATATCCTGTGAGTCCCTGCAGCTTCCGTCGATTACGACTCCGGCAATGCCTTTCACTTTGCACGCTGTAGCCATCATATCTCCGAAATGCCCTGCCCCTGTATATCCTTTGCAGTCAAACACCAGTACATCCCCTTCTGTTGCTGCGTCCATTCCCTGATGGAGCGCCAGATTGTCTCCCGGAAAGCAGTTTACCGTTACAGCTCTTCCGACCATCTTTGACTTCGGGTCTATAGGCTTGATCGATGAATTCATTACGAACTGCGGTCCAACTGAATCGGCTACATTTCCTGTAGGAAGCTTGCTCAGTTCCTGAACTTTATCCTTTGTGAGTTCCATGTTAGTGTCCCCCTTTTGCTTTTTTTTTCAGCATCTTCTCATAGTTGAATTTGTCATCTGTTCCGAGAAGATCGCCGCTTGCCAGTATCTCCGCCAGCAATGCTTCTTCCTTGTCATAAAGCTCTTCCGCCTTCGCAAGAACTTCATCAACATGCTCCCAAGGCACTATGACTACACCGCTTCTGTCACACATTACAACATCCCCCGGTCTGACCTGGACTCCCCCGAACGAAATCATTTCATTGGTGCTCTGCTCCATGATGCGGCCTCTTGCAGTAGCGACAACGCACCCTCTTGCATAGACCGGATAGTCCGCATCGATTATGTCATCAAGGTCTCTGCAGCATCCGTCGATAACTGTACCCGTTACCTTTTTCATTTTGGCGCTGTTCGCAAGTATGCCTCCCCAGCAGGATGTGTCGAGCCGGCCGCCATTATCGATAACGATAATATCGCCGGGTTCGGCTGCAACGATCGCATTCATTCCAAGGTGATGCTTGTTTTTGGTCTCTCCTGCTGCACACATCTTTACAGTGACAGCTCTTCCGACCATCCTGCCCCACTTTTCGATCATCGGGCGGATCCCGTATGTTGCTCCGTGTATGTTGTAGAAATCACAAGCATCAGATACATTTGTCGTTGACAGCTTCTCGAATCTTGCTCTGTATTTTTCATCAAATACGTTCATTTCAGCCTCCGTTTTACTTGAGTTCTTTAAGTGCTGCTTCTATCCTGTCCATTCCTTCATTTATAGTTTCGACTGAAACCGGATATCAAGTTCAAATACTTCCGGTCTCCTGAGTGACAAATACTGTTTTTCCTCTCTCAGCTTTCTGGCAGCATCAAAATCCAGATCTGCCGTCAGAAGGCATTCACTGTCATCTGCAATAGCTGCCACAGTCCCATCGTGAGCTGCGAATACGCTCTCCCCGCAGAAGTCCATGTTTCCTTCCACTCCGACTCTGTTGACCATGAGGCAGTTCATGCTGTTCTGGAATGCCGGGATAAGGATCTCCCATCTGAACACTTCACAAGGCTCTATCTTTTCATTGGCAACTCCTGTAACGACGAAGTCAGCTCCTTTAAGCGCACATGTACGGAAGCTTTCAGGGAAGTGCCTGTCAAAGCATACGATCTGAGCAACTTTGCCGATGGATGTATCGAATACCGGTAACCCCTCGTCTCCCGGTGTGAAATAGTCTTTCTCATAGAAATGCGGCGCATAGACAATGTGGTTCTTCTTAGTGATGCCAAGGATCTCTCCCTTTTCGGATATAAGCATCATCGAAGGATAGACATTGCCTTCGATCTTCAGGTTTACAGCTATGCTGGCAATGATCCCATTTTCTTTGCAGGCGTCACAGAACCCCTGAATATACGGATGATCCATTTCGATCGCAATATCTTCTGTTTTCAGTCCCTTATACTGCGGAACATAATGCGTAAGCTGTCCCTCAGGAAAGCAGACCATCTTAGCGTCTGCTTCAGCAGCCTCTTTAATGAACTCAAGTGATTTTCTGTAATTAGTTTCCATGTCTTCGCTCACTCTCATCTGAGCTGCTGCGATCCTTACCATTAGTGCCTCCTTTTACATCGCTTTTCGGAGACAGAGAACCGTCCCCTGTCTCCTCTTGACTCAAGATTATCATCCGCATATTATTGAGTAAAGCGACATAAAATCACATATTCTGTGACATATTGTCACATTGGTGCGAGGTGCATAATGGATACAGAAAAATGCAGAGTCTTACTTCGTGTGATCGAACTTGGAAGTATAAGCGCTGCGGCTGATGAACTAGGATATACCCCTTCCGGTATCAGTAAAATGATGGCAGCATTTGAGGCAGAGCTGGGATTCACGCTTTTGCTGCGTTCAAGAGGCGGCGTCCAGCCGACCAGGGAATGTGAACATATGATGCCTCTGTTCCGCCGGCTGGCTGATGACTATACACTTGCACGTGAAACCGCTGACTCTCTGCTTGGGATCGAGACCGGTGAAATATATGTCGGCACCCCATATCCCGCTTACTTCCGTCCACTGTCACAGCTGATCACGGATTTCTGTACAAGGCACCCCGGGATAAAGGTAGGCATCATAGAAGGAATGAGCTCTGAACTCGCATACAAAGTGGAATCGCGTGAGGCTGATTTCTGCATCATCAGTAAACGTGAAGGGGATTTCGACTGGTTCACGCTTACCGAAGATCCCTTTGTTGCGATCGTATCTTCTGATCATCAACTTACTAAAAAAGGATCCGTGTCCGGAGAAGATCTCTCACACGAACCCTTTATTATGATGCACCCTGATGTCGCAAGCGATTGCTCAATCTATCTGGAAAACAACGGTATCATTCCTGACATACGCTTTTCATGCAGCGATACACTTGCCGCTTATCACCTTGTTGAGGCCGGATTGGGCATAACACTTGATAATATGATATATACTCCGCAATTCAACGGAAAAGTAACCGCGCTTCCTCTTGATCCTCCATATACTATTCCCCTCGGCATCGCCGTACCGAGAGCCGGTCAGCGATCTCCTGCAGTAAGACGTTTCATTGAACTATCTCAAACGTACTTCGATTATTCCATATAAAAACGACTGTATATTTCAACAGTCGTATCCTTATTTCCTTATAGGTTATTTGTGTGTCAGAACGACCCGGTATTTCATATGTTATATTCCTTCCGTATGTCAGCAAACACATCATCAGCTGCTCTGGCCTTGCCACTGAGCATGTCCTGATAGCCTTTCTCTAATTCGGCATTTATCTCATCGGCTGACAGTTGTGCGATGTTTACCGGCATGTTTGCAGGAAGCGTAACATCAAAAGGCAGACCTCTATGCAGAACTATCTGTCTGTAAAACATAGTTATGGCATTTGATGCAGGAACCCCTAGAGCGGCAAGTATACTTTCAGCCTGTTCTTTTAAATCCGGTTCGATTCTCGCATATAGATTGGCGGTTTTCGAAGCCATAAGCAACCTCCTTTTCTAACTTTACACACATTTATTATACATAATTGTGCGCACATCAGCAATACATTAACAGCATGTATATCTGATCAGATTCTGTATGTCTCCGATTGTACCCATATTCAAGCACAAGAAAAGCCTTGAAATCTTTGAAATTTCAAGGCTGTTTATGGCGGAGGACATGGTATGCGAACCCCTGAGGCTGTTACTGAAATTTCAACGTTTCAGGGTTACGGAATCGGGTCAGACCCAATGCTGTCCCCAACGATTCCACCATACCGTGATATCCGATATAGTACTTATTTAATATCTAGGCTATTATAGCATGCCTGCATCAAGAAGTCATCTATCTCTCATATCAGTATCATTACCACCTACAAACCGGAAGTTGTCGGGTTAGCGGTCCGCATTCATTGATACCATTCTGTGATATGCTTCTTTGTGACTTTTTGACTCCTCATAAAACTCTGCCATATCATCACACGGAAAGTTATTGCAAAATGCGCAGAAATCAATCCCTTTTTCTTTGCAACACTTAACAGGCATACATATATCTTCTTCCGTCCACTGTGTATGCTTGCAGGAAGGACAGATTTTGTTAATGTAATCAGAA
>JAFWMD010000038.1 GCA_017510725.1 Mogibacterium sp.
ATGGCGAGAGCAGGATCATCGTCAAAACAGGTAAGATTGCAGCAAACAATTGAATAGCGTTCTGATCCGCTTCCCAGCGGAACAGATAGCTATACATTTCATAAAGCCGCAGATAACAGTGCTTATCTGCGGCTCCCTCTCGTTAACGGGACTCTTAAAATGCGATTCTTTGATACTGATTGAAATATTCAAATTCAAATTATGTATGGGGATGCTTTTGTGGGAAAGAAGGGCGCTCTCGTGAGATTGCGCCTTTGAGTCAATCAAGCGTAAGAGAACTATTTGAGAGAACAGAGAGGTTCCCACTTGTGTTTTTGCACTGTGCTTTTAGCGTGTTGAGATGGAACAATCTCTGAAACAAAGCCCGGAACAGTCCGTGAAAAAATCTCTGTTATAGAGTGTTTTCAGACTGTTCCGGGTGTTTTTTCATTAAGGGTTTACTTTATGCCGTTTGTTCCAAAAATCGTTCCGTAGTTTGTTCCAGTGGACCAGTCTCGCTTTTCCGCCTGTAGACTCGCTGCTTTCCGTAGATCGGAAGCCAAATAGTTTTGCCGGTCTTCTCCCATCCGTCTATACGCGCCATTATGGCACTGATCTCAAAGCTGTTCTTATGCTGGAAATCAGCCTTATCCTTGCCAAAGCATTCGCACCAGATCTCTATGTTCGATACGTAATCTCTTCTCCTGATGTCCCCGCCGCTATAAAGCAGTCCCTGACTCTGAACATAATCCTGCCTGTCGTAAAGAGACAGATCGCTCCAGTTTACGGGCAGCGGAAGGTCGAGATAGTCTGTAACAAGACCTTCTCTGTCGTCATGTTCCATGGCGGCAGCCTGCTCGACCCTGGCTGACTCTTCCAACTCGCGTGAGAGGAACAGTGTTTCACCCTGACCGGTAAGGTAAAGTGCTTCAGCCCATATCTGATCGACGTCATCCTGCGTGAGATCCCACGGCTTTAAGGTGCCTGTGCCGGGAGTCCTGACTGCCCAGAATCTGCGGTTGCCTGTTATGTCTCTCAGGAAGCCGTTTTCCGCATTCGTAGTTCCGAAGAACACGCACTGCCTTGGATGAGGGTTGACCCTGCGACCGTATGAAGCCCTGTACTTGTCATCCTGGCGTGAGATAAATGCCTTGACCTTGTCTATGTCAGCCTTTCTTATGCCGGCAAGCTCGCCGATCTCGTGTATCCAGTAACCCTGAAGTTTTTCTGCTGCCGTCTTATCATTCATGTCGGAAATATTGAGGCTGTCAGAATACCATTCCATCCCGAGCTTAGATATGAAAGTGGACTTGCCGATGCCCTGAGGACCGTTGAGAACCAGTATGTGGTCAAACTTGATCCCGGGCTTATATATCCTGCTGACAGCAGCACATAGCATTTTTCTTGTTACCGCTCTGACATAAGGAGTGTCGTTAGCTCCGAAGTAATCAATGAGCAAAGTATCGACCCTTGGCACATTGTCCCATTCAGGAAGCGATGCAAAGTAATCCTTTACAGGGTGGTATGACCTGTCGTCTGTGACCTTCGATAGCGCTGTGCGGTAGTTGTTCTGTGTGAAGCTGCCGTAGCGTTCATCAACGAGGCACATGAGCTGCGCATCATCCACATCGCGCCAGTACTTTGAAGTATGATTCCACGGAACACTGTCTCTGATCTCAAGATCGTCAGCGAGCTGGTTGAATACGATGCCCTTGAAATCCTCGTCATTTTCAAGGATCAGCCGCATGTTGCAGAGAGTATTGCATGCTCTGCCATTTTTGTTCAGAGTGAGCTGATCGGTCCAGTCACCAGATCCTGCAAGTGATTCTCCCAGGCTCACATCTGAATTGTCATCATTATTTATAGTATCTGTTGTTATTTCTGTCATTCAAGCCTCCTGTGGTTTATAGATCTGTATCTGAATAAGCCGTTCTTAGTTGTGTTTTCTGTTTCTCTGTTCATGTGAACCTCCTGATTATGAGTTTTCTAATGTGATAATGGCTTTCAGCGCGTTCTTTCGCGCATCCTGTCTCTGTCAATGACCGCAAGATTCTCTCTTATATGTCCGGAGCGATGTTGTATGTCTCCGCAGACCTTCAGTTCGTGGCGGAGCTCTCTGATCTCTGCGGTGAGATATTTGATCCTGCCTTTCGCATCGCTTATCTCGCTTTCCGGCAGCACACGGCGCATTGTTCGTCTGAGCTCATCCCTGTCAAGGCTTAGAACCTTTATCCTGCCCTCAATATTCTCCATAAGATCCGTGAGATCCTTTTCGGTGTCCACGTGGTATCTGGACAGGAGCTTGGCCTGTTCTGAGTACTGATCGCATTTCAGAAGGTCTTCCTTCAGCAGAATATGAAGCTTTGTCGGGTTCTGCTGATACTTCGGCAGGTAGCCGAGCTCGTAGCAGTACCTGAGGTAAAGCTTTTCCAGACCGCTGCGCCCCATAATGCGGTCGATACGCCGGCGGAGATTATAATTGTTTGGCTGGCGGTATTGCTGACGCAGTCTCTCCGTCCTTACAGAAGGATCATTGTCATAGATCCTCCGCTCTATACTCTCTCTTGAGTAATCGTCTCCGAGCTTATGTATGCGGATAGGCTTCCTGCCGCCGGGCGGAGTGATCGTCCAGTACTTCCTCTGCGGATCAAAACGGTAGCTGTACCCACGCTTTCTGAGCTCATATTTGAATTCTTCTATGTTCAGACTGAGAGAAACTGCTTCGTCTATCGCCTGACGTGCTATGTTGTACCTCGTAGGCATTCCGGCTTTTTCCATTTTATAGACATACTGGTTCACGCCTTTGCCTTTGGGGTTTTCAACGATAGACAGACCGCGTTCGAGACATATCCGGTCGGATGCCTCCTTAAGCTGTCTGTAAGTGTCTTTGCAGTCATGGAATTTCAGTCCGTCTTTGAATGAAACTGAATTGATGACTATATGATTGTGAGTACACTTGGTATTAACATGGGTGGCGACCACTATCTGAAAGCGGTCGCCCCATAGTTCTCTGGCAAGCTGTACACCTATAGCGTGAGCTTCATCAGGAGTAACCTCTCCTTCGCGGAAGCTCTGGTAAGCGTGATATGCAACATTGCCGCCGGTCTTGCCGAACCTTATCTTGGTGGCATTGAACTGGTCGCGGGCGAACTCCACGCTGCAGTTGATACCGGTCGTGTAGAAGAACTGCTCTGTTTTGTCTTCGTCTGCCGCATAGGCAATCACATCAGCGAGAGCCTGCTTTTCAGATTCCGTGAACTCACGCAGAGTCTTCTCAGGGTTCGTGATATACTCAAGCGGACTTTCCGCCCGGCCCCGTATATTCCAGATTTTTGTTACTGCCATCAACGATCACCTCTCTTCGGTATGAGGATCTCCTGTTCGATACCATTCTGGAAAGCTCTCCATCTCATGGCTTCCGCCATGATCGCGATCATATCCGCTTTGTTGTCGGCGTTCATCGCGACTTCATCGATCTTGTCGGCGAATTCGCGGATGCTCTCCATGGCCTGCCAGAAGACCTCATCTGGCGTTACGACCGGGTGATACCCCTTGACTCTCTGTCTGAGGAATTCAGCCTCGGTCAGACCGGCTGCCTGCGACTTTGCTTTTATATCGCGGTCTTCTTCGCTGTTTACCCAGAAACTCTTTTTTATATCTCTTCGCATCATTATTTTTGTCTCCTTTCCTAGGCATAACTCGTGTAATATTTTGTTTGATCGGCTTCAGCCGGGGGTCTGGGGGCTGCCACCAGGTTCGCATTCCGGTCAGTAGGAGCAGGAATGCAGTGCTTGTTCCAACTCAGCAGACCCCCATACGGCAGTTTTCTTCATTTGATTTCAGATGCAGTTGCTGCCCGGCTGAATGCATTTTCTGTTTAGCGCACCGTGTCAGGCGGTGCTTTGGTGTATTAGTGGTTCTTCTGCAGGCCTGACAGCGATCTTTTCTGCTGTTGACACTTAGGTGGTATGACTTTTCATCTTTTGTGATACCATCTGCCGCCTAATCACTGATCTGCGCAACCTTTGATATATATTGCGCCGTTTTCTGATATCTGGCCGGCATCAGATAAGCCATGATTTGGTACCGGCCTTTGCATTCATAAGCCATGCTAATCACAGGCAGGGAATATCACGATCCGAGAAATCCCCAGTCAATACTTTCAGGATCAGCCTTAGCCACCTCCTCAGACGGAGGAGTTTCAACCTGCAATGGCTGGGGTGCAGAAGCGCATGCAGGCTGTATGGCGGATAAGCCTGTCATGCAGCCTGCCAGAAACAGCGGCAATGTCTGCTTCAGTGATTCACAGACACCATCTACTATCTGCTGTATGAATCTTTCTTCACGCTCGCGTGTCTCTAGATACGGGTCTTCCTGAACCTTGTAATAACGGTCAAAGTAGTCCAGCAGAGCGAGATGGATCACATGGTTCCAGGAAGTGAATATATCCCTGTCCATAGTCTGCAGATACTCCCAGGCTCTACGCTGATCCGGTTTATCCAGATTGAAGCGTACGGGGAGCTTTCTTGTGTTTTCTTCCATCATCTCCCCCTTCTGAGCATCTGATAGGCCAGATACTCATAGCCCTTTGCCGTTGCGCATATGTCGTCGTTGATCTCGACCCTGTCCGGATCATATTTGCCGAAGTTCTGCACGAGGCATGCTCCGCCTCCGACTATGTGAAGACTGACAAGATCCGGGTCATACTCGTATTTGCGAAGTGCAGCGAATATGTTTTCTACATATTCTTCCGCAACGCTGCGTATGACATCAGTGAACTTCTCACTGATGTCAGCTGTGCCAAACCTGAGAATCCTTTCGACTATGGATTCGTCGATACTCACTGCATATTTGTCCATCACTGCATTACGTGCCCTGATCATGCACTGGTTGACGCCAAACTTCTCTGTCCAGCAGCGACCTTCCTGAGGCTTCTTGTCGACGATATACATGATGTTCATCGTGCCGTTACCGATATCCGCCAGCATATGAACCCCGCGGTACTGATCGATATTCCTGACTATCGCAGGGTAACCCTGCGGGAAGACCGTACAGCCTGTGATCCTGATGCGGTATTCGGTGCCGTTGAATTTGAACCTGACACTTTTCTTTTTGAGCATATATTCTCTGAAGGTCTCCCTCTGGGTACTGACCCATCTGAGCGGCAGGCCGCATGCGATATGCACATCGGCTTCCGTGATATGCTCCTGATTGAGCTCTCTGGCGATGGCCATCAGGGTCAGAAGGTAATAATCTTCATCGATCGCCTTGTCAGGTGTGAATTCCTTATGGCCTTCGCCGATCCTGTACCATCTGCCTTCGTATTCCAGAATGTTTCCGGTAAAGACCGGCGGGCTGTCGTAGGCTGTGATAGCTGTTGGTGTCACGGTATTTGCTGTCTTGATGTTGCCATAGCCATGATCTATGGCGATGATCTTAGTTCCTTTTAGTTCTGTCATAAAATGTCTCCTTCTGAAAAATTCCTTGTTCATCCGGAGGAGCCTTGTGATATACTTGTATTGCTTAGAGGTATATCGGGGCTCCGGCCGGATATTCCGTTACATCAGCGGTTCATGTGTTGGACCGCTTTTAATTTGTCTGCCTAAGCGGATGTACTTCCGCCTGATTCCTCAGATTGATGCCACGGTTGAGCTCGAGGAATCTGTCCAGGTCTTCTGTCCTTATAAGGACCTTGCGTCCGATTTTCAGCGTAGGCATCATGTCACAGCGTATGAGCTGCCTGAGTGTATTTCTGCCTATACCGGTGAAGTCAGCTGCTTCTTCAACCGTCAGTGCGATCTTTTCCGTCATACGTTACCTCCTTTCTGCAATTGATGCTCTTTCTTGGATGTTGCGATATGCAACTTTTATCCATTGCTATAATAGCACATTTGAAATATTTGTCAAGCAATAAGCAACAAAGACAGAATATGATAAATTGCATATTGCATATATTTTGCAAAAATGTTATATTGAGTGTGAAAAATGATCCAAAATGAAAAAGCCCGGCGAAACTATCGCAGGGATGATCAAAAAGAGGGGTGCTATAAAATGAACGATATAGAACTTCGCAAAACAATCGGAAGCCGTGCAAAGGCAAGGCGCAAGGAGCTCGGGCTCACAATGGACTATTTGGCAGAGAAGCTGGATGTAAACAAGTCCACGATCATGAGATATGAGAAGGGAACTATTGACAATACCAAGCGTCTGGTTGTCGAAGGGCTGGCCAATGCGCTGCATGTTACTCCTGAGTATCTCAGGGGCGAGACCGATGAGTACAATACTGAGATTACTGACAGGAGACTGCTTCAGGTAAGGGATCTTATGGAAAAGGTATTGGGCGCGATCCCGCTTGGCATAGCATCTTCCGATAATGAGTTCGCTGAGAATATGCTGCTGGTCATGCTGGCAGAATATCTTGAATTTGCAGACTCGTTCACCAAAGCGTGCCACAGATTCGATTTTGACGGGAACAAGGAGAACGAGGAATTTGCAAAGATGATAGGCGAGTCGCTGGAGGACTTCAGCACCATGCTCTTCCAGCGCGAGATCATGCACACAGTAAGCACTCTGTATGATGTAAGTGAGACCCTGCGCAGCTATGTGCAAGACCCGCAGGCAGCGCAGAACCACATGAGAGCGATATTAAAACTTTACAATTTATAATAGGCAGTACCGGACGGAGCCGCGATATACCTCTAAGCAATCTATATCCAGGCCCACAAAAGGTTCTGCCGGAAAAGGAGGATCTTTTGAATCACAAAATATCTTATCAGGAGGGAAGCGTAAGAAAGAGAGGAAGAAAATACTACTACAGATTCAGGATGGAAGAGCCTGACGGCACGATGAAGATGCACGAATTCGTCGGGACCGAGTCGAAGCGTGAGACAGAGAACATACTGAAGAAAGCGATCGATGAGTACAACGAGCTCGGTAAGCTCCTTGATCCCGGTGACATAACTGTTGAGGAACTGATGGACGAATGGTTCCGGACAGAGATAGAACCGAGCAGCCGTGCAACTACTACGCTTGACAGCTATCGTAATGTGATGGATCACGTAAGGGCTCACCGTATCGGTAAACTGAAGCTGAAAGAGGTGACTGTGGAGGTCCTGCAGGCGTATGTCGATGAAAAATACTTCGGCGAATACGATGAAAACGGCAAAGAAATCAAACATTCTTACTCTGAAAGCTCGATGAAGGAAGAATTCGTGGTCCTGAACGGGATCTTCAAATTCGCTGTCTATCCGAAGGAGTATCTGAAATCGAGCCCGATGCAGCATGTGAAGAAGCGCAAGAAACCAAAAGAGTCAGATCTTTTCGGCGATGATGCGGAGAAAGTGGAGACCATTACCCATGATGAATTTCTGAAGGTCGTCGAATTCCTCAGCACTCATAAGAACAGCTACGGAGACGGTTACGAGTATATGGTTCTGCCTGTGCAGATCTCATACTACACCGGGCTTCGCGCCGGCGAGATCGCAGGCCTTTGCTGGGACGATATCGATATCCCGGGGCGCAGGCTCATTGTAAGACGTTCAATGTTCAAGGATAGCGGAACAAAGTGCTGGGAACTCAAAGTGCCTAAAAACGGCAAGCAGAGAGTCGTTGACTTCGGCGAGACGCTTGCTGGCATCCTTACAGAAGCCAAGGAACAGCAGGAGCGTGACAGAAAGCTGTACGGTGAGCTTTATCAGAAGCATTACTGCCAGATCCAGAGCATCAAAGGACGGCAGCACAACATGATATTCACGGATATCCATACGAAAAACGGTGTTATCGGCAGCAGGGTAGGACACGGCAGGCTCATTGAGGAAGCGGATAAAAAGATAAGGCTCTTGCCTCTGGAATTCGTTTGCAGAAAGTCAGACGGCGAAATGGTCACGATCCAGACTCTCAAGAACTGCAACAAGGTCGTTCAAAAGAACCTGAATACCATCCCGTTCCATATGCACGGGCTTCGCCATACTTATGGATCGAACATGATAGCAAGCGGAGCGAATTACAAGGACGTACAGGAACTGATGGGACATTCAGATATAAGTATCACGCTGAACACCTATGCTCATGTGAACGAGAGGACCCGTAAGCGTGCGGTGGATCTGATGGAAAAAGAGCTTGCCCACTAACTTGTGGGCAAAAATGTGGGCAAACGGCATTTTCAGGCTGATTTTGAAGAAAAGGAAAATCCCCAACCGCTTGCAATCACTGAGGTTGGGGATTTGGTCTGGTGGATGATCAGGGGTTCGAACCCTGGACACCCTGATTAAGAGTCAGGTGCTCTGCCAGCTGAGCTAATCATCCATATTCACTTCTGCGCTCGCAATGCTTTCCCGCGAGCCGCTTGATGATATTACCACTCAAAACGCTACAAGTCAATACCAAATTTTATATTTTTCTTATAATCCATTCATATCGCAATCAAAACATTGAAATGTTAACAAATATATAGTAGTATTTCACTGAATAATTATGAATAGGCAACATTTTTGATGTGCAAAAAAGTTAAAACTGCCAAAAAAGGGCAATAGACTATACGGAGGAAAACAATGTTCTGTACAAATTGTGGAAGCAAGCTCGTGGATGGCGCTAAGTTCTGCAGCGAATGCGGAGCCAGAGTCGTCAGATCGGAAGAGCCGGTTTTCAGAACAAACCCGGATATTCAGTTTGAGGAGCCAAAGGTCGCAGAACCTGCAATCGAAGCACCTGTGTATGATGAGACTCCTGAAAGACCGGTAAGAGAGAAAGTGTCTTTCGACTGGAGCAATGTGGTTGATGAACCGCAGAAAAAGGATCTCAGCGGCCTCAAGTCACCTTGGGGTACTACAGGCGGTATCGACGAGAAGGCAATCTACGCCGAGATGGCACCTGCGACAGGGAAGAGCCGCACGATGAGCTTCATAGACGTTCTCAAGGCTGAGAAAGAGGAAAAGGAAAAGGAGGCAGCTGACAAGGCTATCGAGTACACTGAAGTGCTCCATATTGATCCTGACCTTACAGCGTTCGATGAAGCACCTAAGCTTCATTATGCTCCGCTCTATGAGGATGTCGACGAGCCGGTAAGGACTCCTTTTGATCTTCCTGAAGAGGAGAAGGCTGAGCCTGTCATCGAAGACGAGCCACAGTTTGAGGAGCCATTGTTTGAAGAACCTGAGCTCAACGAGCCGCAGTTCGAGGAGCCTCTGTTCGAGGAGCCGGAATTCAGTGAACCGAAGACCGAGGAAATTCAGATAGAAGAGCCTGAGCTTGAGGAGCCACAGTTTGAAGAGCCTCTGTTTGAGGAACCTCAGAGAATGGCTGAAACAGTCGAAGAGCCTGAGCTGGAAGTTTCGAGAGAAACCATTGCTCAGTTTGATGAATATGTAAAGAGCTTCGAGAAGGAGGCCGGAATCATCAGCGAGCCTGAGTTTGAGGAGCTGGTAGCTGAGGAACCTGAAATCGAAGAGCCTGAAATCGAAGAGCCTGAAGTCGAAGAGCCTAAGGTTGAGGAACCAGTAGTTGAGGAGCCGGTATATCAAGCTCCAAAATTTGAGTTGCCGGATTTCCTGAAGAAAGTCACTGCGTTTTCTACAAGGAAGGATCCTGTATTTGAGGAGCCTAAGGCAGAAGAACCGGTTGCAGAGGAGCCTGCAGAAGAGGAACCTGTATTTGAAGAGCCGGTCGCAGAGGAACCTGAGGACAGGGAGCCTGCATACGAAGACCTGGTTGTAGAGAAGGCTGAACCTGAAGTACATCCGCTTGAAGAACTGTTCGAGCCTGAGGTAACACCTGATATCGATGAGCTTTTCGCCGCTCTCAAACCTGCAAGTCAGGTAGTTGATGAAGAGCCTTCATACGAGAAGCCGATGTTCGAAGAACCTGAAGAAGAACCAGTATTCGAGGAGCCGGCAGTCGAGATCGCAGAAGAGCCAGTGTTTGAGGAACCTGCAGCTGAGATCGCAGAAGAGCCAGTATTCGAGGAGCTTGCGTTTGAGGAGCCTGAAGCAGAAGAACCTGCAGAGCTGCCTTTCGAAGAGCCTAAGTATATAGAGGACGAATACGAAGAGCCAGAAGAGTCAGCGGAAGATCTTTACCTTGACTTTGATTTTGAGCCTGCTACTCCGTCGGGCCGCACACTGCGTTTCGATGCAAGCGCTTATGATGAATACAGCGACGATGATGACGAGGACGACGAGGAGGATAAAGAAGAGGCTGGCGATGATGATTTCGAAGAGCCTGCTCCTGTCGCAGAAGTGATAGAAGACATCTTTGGAGAGCCTGCTCCTGCAGAAGAGCCGGATGATGAAGATGATGACGACGACGAAGGCATAGATGAGGATGAGCTCTTCAGGGAAATGGAAGAGACAAATCCTAACAACGTGCCTGGAATGACAATAGCTCCGCCTGCAGATAAGCAGGAAGAGATAGAGGCACTCAGAAAGAGACTGGCAGAGCTCACAGGTATTGATCTGTACCAGGTTGCTGATCTTAATGCAGCGATGAGCCTTGACGAACTCGAAGAAAATGAGGAGCCTGCAGAGGAAGCTGTCACTGAAGAAGTAGAACAGGACAATGGTGACGAGCTTTTTGACGAACCCTCGGACGATCTGTTCGAGGTAGAAGTAACACCGGATGTTGACGAGCTCTTTGCCGGCCTTACGCCTGCAAGCATGATGATCGAGCCTGAGTTTGAAGAAGAAGAAGAAATCAAATTCGAGCCTGAAGTAACACCAGATGTAGATGAACTCTTTGCAGCACTTACAGCTGTAAGTGAACCGGCTAAGCCTGCTGAGCCGGAAATCGTTGAAGAACCAGCTCCTGTTGAAGAAGTATTCGAGGAACCGGCAATTGAGATCGCAGAGGAGCCTGCCCCTGTCGAAGAGGTATTCGAAGAGCCGGCTGAAGAAGTCGTTGAGGAACCAGCTCCTGTTGAGGAAGTATTCGATGAGCCGGTAGTTGAGATTTTTGAAGAGGCTGCTCCGGTAGAAGATGCTTACGAGGCAGTTGCAGAGGATGCTGTTGAAGACATCTATCTGCAGGACTTCGAGCCGTTTGAAAGAGCTCCTAGAGAATTCAGGGAAGAGCCTGAAGATGAATTCGATGATGAGCCGGTCGAGCCGGAAGTCATAGAAGAGATCGTTGAAGAACCAGCTCCTGTTGAAGAAGTATTCGAGGAGCCGGCAGTTGAGATCGCAGAGGAGCCTGCTCCTGTCGAAGAAGTGTTCGAAGCGCCGGTTGAAGAGATCATTGAGGAACCAGCTCCTGTCGAGGAAGTATTCGAAGAGCCGATCGTAGAGATCACAGAGGAGCCTGCTCCTGTCGAAGAAGTATTCGAAGAACCAGTCGCAGAGGTCGTTGAAGAAGCTGCTCCGGTCATAGATTCACTTGATGAGCCTGTTCTGATCAAGGAAGCCTTCGACGATGAGTATGAAGAGCCGACCATGGCCGAGCCGTTTGACGATATGTTCTACGAGCCGACTATGGCAGAAGTATTCGAAGAGCCGGCTGCAGAAATTGCAGAAGAGGCTGAACCTGTTATTTCTGTAATCGAGGAGGCTGAACCTGTAATTGAAGAGGCTGAGCCTGTCGTTGAAGAGCCTGTTGAAGAAGTTATCGAAGAACCTGCTCCGTTCGTCGAAATGATTGAAGAGGAGTCACCATTTGAGGAAATGAAAGAAGAGACTATGCCACTGATCAACGATACTCCAAAGCCAAAGAAGTCTGACGCCCTTTCGCTCGAAGAACTCGAGAGAGATCTGTTCGGAGATACTCTGGCAGAAGAGGTCGAGGCAGAAGAGACAAAAAAGATCGACAAGTTCTATACGCTTTACCGTAAGAATGAGGAGTTCCAGAGACTGCTCGATGAAGAGTACGAGAAACTCAAACACGGCGGCGGATTGACAGAAGAAGAGAAGGCTGCTGTTGATGCTGTTCCTAAGATGGCCGACGTTGAAGCGGCTAAGGCAGCTGCTGATAAGGCAGCTAAGGCTGCGCCTGTTGCTGCTGCTGTCGGAGCTGTTGCTGCTGAAGCTATCCCGGTAGAGAACAACAAAGCATACAGACAGGTAGAAGATCAGACTATCTACATGTCAAAGGAGGAGCTTGACGCAAAGCTGAAAGCTGAGGCTGCTGCAATTGCTGCGGCTAAAACTCCTGCTGAAGTTCCTGCAGACAAAGCTTCCAGGAAGGCAAAGAAAGAAGAGAAAAAAGCTAAGAAGCAAGTAGAAGTAGAGTATGAAGACGTTGAATCCGGAAGCAAGATCCTGACTATTCTTGCCGTGATCATCGCACTCATTCTCATCGTTCTGCTCGCAGTGATCCTGATCCTTCAGATCGCACCGGACAGCGGTATTGCTACATGGATCGATTCACTTATCGAGAACATAACTTCAAAGTCCGGAATGATAGATCCTTTCATGGGACAGTTCCTGCTCTAGGCAGCAAGTAAAAACATAAGAATCCTGCAGCGGCAGCCAGACGCTGTCGCTGCACTTATTTTCACCAGTGCATCATGCAGGGAGGAATATAACATTGGCAGAATATACTGATGGAAAAAGACCAAAAAGACAAAAAAAGCAAAAAAAGCGTGATCCGGAATACATGGAAAGGCGCAGAAACGGACGCAGGGGCTTTTCAATAGCCATCATGCTCATAGCGCTCGTGCTGGCGGTTCTCGTCATGTTTGTCGGATTCATCACCGACTGGATGTGGTTCGGCGACCTCGGTTACACGAGCGTATTCTGGAAGAGACTGCTGACTCAGCTCGAGCTCGGAGTACCGGTATTCGTTGTAGTCACGCTGCTCGCGAGATTCTATCTGAGGACTCTTAAGAACGGGTATTTCAAGAAGATAGAATCACATGAGATTCCTAACCTGAAGAGGATCAACTCCACATCGTGGATACTCTCGTTAGTGTTCGGTCTCGGAGTCGGCATGTACACATCCACGGGAACATGGCTTACCTTCCTGAAGTCGAAGTACTCGACTGACTTCGGCCTCAAGGACCCGCTGTTCAACTTCGATATCGGATTCTACATTTTCAAGCTGGACTGGCTGGATAAAGTCAACGAGATTATCCTGGTTTCGGTAATCGGACTCGTTGTTGTCACGGTAGTCTACTATATGTTCCTGCTGTCGGTAAGGACGCCTGACATCTTTGAGCATGATGATGACGACCTTCCGCCAGAGCCTGAATTCGTGGAAGAGGAAGAGGATCCGGAACCAAAGGTCATCTACCGCACACCTATCGACCACTCCGTGATCGGCAGAATGGGAAGAGCTGGCAAGAAGGCTGTTGAGGCGGCGTTCGATCCTAACAGGAAGAAGAAAAGAGGCCACAGCACAGACATCAATAACAATAATGTTGAGAACCTGATGAACATTGCCAGCGGCAAGCTCATCATCCTCGGCGTTATTTTCTACCTGATGCTTGCGGTTGACTTCTTCCTTAAGCAGTTTGATCTGCTCCACACCCACACCGGAGCAGTCTACGGCGCAGGATTTGTTGACGTCAACATCACTCTCTGGGTATACCGCATCATCATGCTGCTCTGCGTTGTAGGAGCGGTAACTCTTGCGATCCATATCAAGAAGGGTGAGATCACAAAGCTTCTCAAGATGCCGGTGATCATGGTGCTCATATTTGCTCTTGGAGTCGGAGCAGCCAGCCTCGTGCAGTCGCTCATCGTAAGCCCGGACGAAATCAACAAAGAGTCAAAGTACCTTGAAAACAACATTGAGTACACAAGACACGCGTACGGTATAGATAACGTCAGAGTGGCTAATTTCGCAGCTGACGATTCACTCACGGCAAATACTATCAAAGAGAACGACGAGACTATCGGAAACATCCGTATCAACGATTACGGTCCTGTTGAGGATTTCTACAACCAGACCCAGAGTATCCGTCAGTACTACAGATTCAACGACGTAGATATCGACAGATACAACATAGGAGGAAGCATTACCCAGACCTACCTCTCGGCAAGAGAGATCGACGAGGAAAAGATATCCAATACATGGATCAACAAGCACCTCAAGTATACTCACGGCTATGGAGCCGCTGTGTCGATGGTAGATACCGTAACTTCATCCGGTCAGCCTGACGTAATAGAGGGCAATATCCCGCCTGAAACCAATGTCGCAGAGCTGAAGATCGACAGACCGGAAATCTACTTCGGCGAGCTTTCGAAGGACTACGTTATCGTTAATACAAAGGAAGCCGAGTTCGACTATCCTGACGGCAGCGAAAACAAGTACACCGAGTATGAGGGTAAAACGGGCATCAAGCTCAACCTCCTCAACAGAGTTCTGTTCGCGCTCAGAGAGGGCAATGTCAATATCCTCGTTTCTTCGAACATCACTTCGAAGTCGAAGATCCTGTATGTCAGGGACGTTGTCCACAGAGTCGAGAAGATCATGCCGTATCTAGCCTATGAGGAAGATCCGTACATGACCATTGTCGACGGAAAACTCTACTGGATACTCGACGCATATACTACAAGCAGCAAGTATCCTTATTCAGAGCCGTACAACAGCGATCCGAATGCGATCAATCCTACAAACTACATAAGGAACTCCATCAAGGTAGTCGTTGACGCTTATGACGGAACCACAAACTTCTACATAGTTGATGACGAGGACCCGATTGCGAAGACATATCAGAAGATCTATCCGAAGCTGTTTAAGTCCAGCAGCGAGATTTCTGAAGAGCTGAAGCCTCATCTGAGATACCCGAACGCAATGTTCAAGATCCAGGCTTATGTATACTCGAAGTATCACATGGACGAGGTCAAGGTCTTCTACCAAAAGGAGGACCTCTGGGATATCGCTCACCAGATTTACGGAACGGACGATGTCGAGATGGATCCTAGCTACTACGTCTTCAACCTGCCTGATACTGAGGAGGGCGCCGAGTTCATCAACATGGTGCCGTTTACTCCGAAGTCGAAGCAGAACATGACCGCTATCATGATGGGACGTAATGACGGCGACAACTACGGTCAGCTGATCGTATACACTATGCCGAAGAACAAGACCATCTACGGACCGATGCAGATAGAAGCCCAGATCGACCAGAACACCGAGATCTCCAAGGAGTTCTCACTGTGGAAACAGTCGGGATCGACATATAAGAGAGGAGACCTCTTCGTGATTCCTATCGGCACATCGCTCCTGTATGTTGAACCGGTATACCTCGAGGCTACCAATCAGGCTATCCCTGAAGTCAAGAGAGTAATCGTTGCATACCAGGACAAGATCGCTTATGAGCCAACTCTCGGCGAGGCTCTGCTGAGCCTGTTCGGCGGAGATGCCGGCGACACCGGCAAGAATGTCGATGGCCTTGACGGCGGAGATTCGAATGATGATGTTGCAGCACTCATCAAGAAGGCGCAGAACGCTTACGATAAGGCGATCGAGTGCCAGAAGAACGGCGACTGGGAAGGCTACGGCAAGTATATCAAGCAGCTTGAGAACTACCTGACCAAGCTTGTTAATGAGAGCGGCACAAGTGAACCGGCTGCGGCATCTACAGAGGATACCGCTGCCGAGACTGCTGCGGAAACTGCGGATGAAGCAGCATAAGCATATTGAAAGGGTAAAAGGATGATCAATTTTGATCTGAATAGAATGTTATTTACACTGACTCCGGGCGAGCACGACGAAGAGACCGTCCGGAGTCGTCTCATGGCACATCCTGAGGTGAAATTCGTTTCATTCACAGGAGTTGACATGGGCAACCATAGTACAGACGAGAAGATTCCGGTCGCCCTGTTTCTGGACGACATGGAAAAGATGCTCGAAAACGGAGTGCAGACAGACGGATCGTCGGTAGCACTACCTACGATAGCAGATCTCTCCAATGCGAGAGTCGACATCGTACCTGATCCGGACGTCAACTGGTTCGTGGAGTACAACTTCGGCAACAAGGATTACGAGACCGGGCTTCCGACAGGAACTCTGAGGATCCCGTCATATCTGCGCCACAACGGAAGCACCATGGTCGGATCGAGGATATACCTCAAGGAGTCGGTTGACAGATTCCTTACCGGCCTGTACAAGGAGCTGGAGGAAAATCCGTATGTGTTTGAGCACATAGGCGGAGTAGATCGTGTCGAAGACATTGATGAACTGCTGCTCACCAACGCAACGGAGCTAGAGTTCTGGGTAAAGACTCCTGACGACAGGGCAGACAGAGATCAGCTCAGCATTGCACAGGAACTCAAGGAGCAGTACTGGCAGAGGGTTACGGGACCTGTAGGCACGGCTCTCGAGCAGACACTGGAGATACTCGACCATTACGGATTCGGCGTTGAGATGGGTCACAAAGAGGTAGGCGGAGTAAAGGCCAAGATGGGTAACTCCGGCAATTTCGACCATATCATGGAGCAGCTGGAGATCGACTGGAAGTATTCTTCGCCGATGCAGGCAGCAGACAACGAGGCCCAGATAAAGCATATTATCAGGGACGTGTTCCGAATGAACAGCCTCGATGTCACATTCCTTGCCAAGCCTATACACGGTGTAGCAGGGTCGGGTGAGCACACTCATTTCGGAGTAGCTGCAAGGCTTAAGGACGGCAGTGTAGTAAACCTGTTTGAGCCTGCACAGAGAGAATCAGATTTCATGAGCCCGGTCGGCTACGGAGCTCTCATGGGAATACTCCGCAACTACGAAAAGCTTTATCCAATAATCGCGCCTGAGCACGACTCGTTCCAGAGACTCAAGCCGGGTTATGAAGCTCCGGTATGTATAGTTACTTCCTTGGGTGTCGATCACAAGACGCCGTCAAGAAACAGAACAGTACTGATCGGACTGGTAAGAGACCTGAAGAATCCTAAGTCCACCAGGTTTGAGCTCAGATCGCCAAAC
Organism: Mogibacterium sp.; assembly: GCA_017510725.1. Lineage (GTDB taxonomy): Bacteria > Bacillota > Clostridia > Peptostreptococcales > Anaerovoracaceae > Crickella. Next base: position 16,831 of record JAFWMD010000038.1, read on the forward strand.
CCGCATACCAACACCTACCTGATAATCGGTGCGGGCTACCTGACCATGCTCGATGGTATCCATGCTGTACTTGCCGCCGGAAAGACGCCTCACGAGCTCGAGGCATCCATAAGCAAGCGCTACGGTGACGAGGACTTCTATCTTGAAAGGGACCGTGAGTACAGGGCTGAGCGAAACATCTACACGGAGTTCACTCCTGAGGTTAGAGAGAAGCTGTTCGGAAGGGCTCCGGCAAACGTATGGGAAAGCTTCCGCAACTGGGGTGAAGGGCGTTTTGAGCCTGAAACAGTCTCGCTGATCACTGGCGGAGATGAGACTCTGGCGATGACTCTCAGATCGTACCGCGAGCAGATGATCTACAAGTGGACGATGGAGTATCACGACAGGTACATCGGCAACACGATGGAATTCCTCAGAAGCTGCGTGAAGCTGCACGAGGATGAAACGAACGAATACGACGTGACCAACTGGAAGAGGTGCGCGGAGCTCAAGGCTCTGATCGGTCACGAAGAGAAGGGCAGAGCCTCCCTGCTGATGCAGGCGAGGATAGCCATCGATGAAAATGATTACGCCGGCCTCAGCAGGCTCGAGATCGAGATCGAAGAGAAACTCGAGGAGCTCCGCGAGGTCTACGCAAAATACAGAAGGAACATACTGTAACAAGTTATATTTTTAAAGGACAGCACTATGTTAGATATTAAGAGGATAAGAGAAGATTTTGAAGGAATGAAGGCCGGTGTTGAAAGACGCGGCAAGGGTGACTTCGGATTTGACAGAATCAGGGAACTTGACGTTAAGAGAAGAGAACTTCTCGCAGAAGTGGAAGCACTTAAGAACAAGCAGAACGTGGCTTCGCGCGAGGTGCCAAAGCTCAAGAAAGAGGGCAAGGACGTATCGGAGCTCTTCAAGGAAATGAAGCAGCTCTCCGGCCGCATAAAGGAACTCGATGCAGAAGTAGCTGATGTTGAAGCGGAACTCAGGAACGTGCTTCTCGGCATTCCTAACGTTCCTAACAAGGACGTTCAGGAAGGCCTTGATGACAGCGCAAACGTAGAGCTTCGCAAAGTCGGCGAACCGCGTGAGTTCAGCTTTGAGGCAAAGGCTCACTGGGACATCGGCGAAGCGCTTGACATTCTTGATTTCGAGAGAGCGGGCAAGCTCTCAGGAGCAAGGTTCACAGTCTACAAGGGACTCGGCGCAAAGCTCGAGAGGGCAGTCATCAACTTCATGCTGGACCTCCACACTGAAGAGCAGGGCTACACGGAAATACTGCCGCCTTTCATGGTGAACCGTGAATCGATGACAGGTACGGGACAGCTCCCTAAGTTCGAAGACGACATGTTCTACCTGCCGGCAAAGGACTTCTTCCTTATCCCTACAGCTGAAGTACCGGTCACGAACCTCAGGGCAAAGGAGATCATCCCGATGGAAGAGCTTCCGGTTTACTACACGGCTTACACACCTTGCTTCCGCAAGGAGGCGGGCTCGGCCGGAAGAGATACCAGGGGCCTTATCCGCCAGCATCAGTTCAACAAGGTAGAGATGGTTAAGTTCACCACGCCGGAGACCTCATACGAGGAGCTCGAGAAGCTGACCAACGATGCTGAGGAAGTGCTGAAGAGGCTCGGAATACCGTACAGGGTCGTAAGACTCTCCACGGGTGACCTCGGATTCAGCTCGGCCATGACATACGACATCGAAGTCTGGATGCCAAGCTACGGCAGATACGTTGAGATCTCAAGCTGTTCTGACTTTGAGGACTTCCAGGCAAGGCGCGCCAACATCCGCTTCAAGAGAGACAAGGATACAAAGCCTGAATTCGTGCATACACTGAACGGATCGGGCCTCGCAGTCGGCCGCACAGTGGCAGCGATCCTCGAGAACTACCAGCAGGAAGACGGC
>JAFWMD010000039.1 GCA_017510725.1 Mogibacterium sp.
ATCCGGATGTGTTCAACATCCTGCTTCAGCTGCTTGATGACGGGCGCCTGACAGACAATCAGGGCCGCACGGTCGACTTCAAGAACACGATAGTCATCATGACTTCCAATATCGGAAGCGCCGACCTCATCGACAACATGAAGGATGACGGCACCATCGATCCGGAGGTGGAGAAGCTCGTAATGGCTCAGCTCAAGGCAGGGTTCAGACCTGAGTTCCTCAACCGTATCGACGACATCATACTGTTCAGTCCTCTTACGAAGGATCAGATCAAGGGCATCATTAAGCTCTCGTTCAGGGATATCGCAGACAGGCTTAAAGACAGGGATATCGAGCTCAGCGTCACCGACGCAGCGCTTGAGTTCATCGCCGACGAGGCATACGATCCTCACTATGGCGCAAGGCCTATAAAGCGCTATCTGCAGCAGCATGCAGAGACCGAAATCGCTTCAGGCATAATAAGAGGCACGATTCTTGACGGTCAGTCATTAATTTGCGACTCAGATGGTGAGAAACTGGTGTATACTTCTAAGTGAAGAGGTGAATGGACTAATCGTATAAAACAGAGATAAGGCATGGCCGCAGACAGAAAACATATCGCACTCGGTGATCTGATGATGCTTGCGGCCACCATGATCTTCGGAGCAATGACGATATTCTCAAAACAGATACTCGCCGAGCTCGAAGTATTCAACATGGTGGCTCTCAGATTTTTGATTGCCTTCGCGGCATGCCTGATCGTATTTCATAAGAGATACCGCAAACTGGATAAAGAAACGTTCCTGCACTCAGGAGTGCTGGGAACGTTTTTGTTTGTTTCGTATTTGTGCATGGTGCTCGGCTGCAAGTACACCACGGCTTCGAATGCCGGATTCATGATGAGCCTGGTGGCTTTCTTCACTCCGCTGATCATACTTGTGCAGGAGCACATAGTGCCGGGAAGGGTGCAGATAGCGAGCATCGTAATTACGATCATAGGAGTCGGTCTCATGTGCCTTTCAGCAGGCCTGTCGCTTAATAAGGGCGATCTGATATGCATCATGAGCGCTTTTTTCTACTCGTTCCAGATGCTGTACACGGAACGCTACGCGCATAAGCATGACCCGATAGTGCTGGGAACACTTCAGCTGGCGTTTGTGTCAGTTTACGGATTCATTTTTGCTTTTATTCTTGAGGACAGTTTCAGGCTGCCGGTCAGCGCTGCAGGATGGTGGCAGCTGCTGTACCTTGCGCTTGGCTGCGGCGCTCTGGGATTCATCTTCCAGACGTCTGCCGAGAAGCTGAGCCCTACGTCGCACACTACACTCATATACGCGTCAGAACCGGTGTTTGTGGCGCTGTTTTCTTTCCTGATGCTCGGCGAGCAGATAGGTGTCCGCCAGATGGCTGGCATAGCACTGGTATTCATCGGAGTATGGATTATGGTGAGACCAAATAAAAAAGATGAGGGGTTGATCAAAGATGCAGACTAAACTCGGAAGGAAATTCTGGATATCCATGCTGGTTTTCGGCCTTATGGGCCAGGTGGCATGGGTCGTTGAGAACATGTACTTCAATGTATTCATTTACAAGATGTTCCATGCCACTGCAGCTGACATATCCGCGATGGTAATGGCGAGTGCTGTTACTGCAGCACTTACGACGATCATCATGGGTGCTGTCTCCGATAAGGTCGGAAAGCGCAAGGCCTTTATGAGCGTGGGCTATGTGATCTGGGGACTCAGTATCATAACCTTCGCATATATCCACAGCATAATGCTTACCATCGTTATGGACTGCGTCATGACATACTTCGGCTCAACAGCAAATGATGCAGCATACAACGCATGGCTGACAGACCGGGGAGATTCCACAAACAGGGGAAAAATTGAGGGCGTCAACTCCATGATGCCTCTGGTCGCCGTGCTTGTCGTTTTCGGCGGTTTCATGAGTTTCAATCTCGATGAGCATTCTTCATGGGTCACTATTTACTATGTTATAGGAATAGCCACGACGCTGATCGGCATCCTGGGCTGGTTCCTCATAGAAGATGATCCGGGCCTTAAGAAGTCGGAAGAGAGCATGGGCGAGACCCTTGCCTACAGCTTCAGACCATCGGTAGCAAGGGAGAATAAAAAGCTGTATCTGACGCTTCTCAACTTTGCTATATTCGGAATATCGATCCAGATTTTCATGCCGTATCTTATCATCTATTACGAGCAGACTCTTGGTCTTGACAATTACGTAATGATATTCGCTCCGGCCATAATACTGGCGGCTGCTGCGACCGTATTCTACGGCAGGCTCTATGATACAAAAGGCTTTACTAAGAGCATACTGCCCGTGACTGCAATGCTCGTTATAGGGTATACTATATTATATTTCACACACGCTCTTGCAGCTGTCCAGGCTTTCATCGGATCCCTGATCACCATGACCGGATATCTGGCAGGCATGTCGATCTTCGGAGCTATGATAAGAGACAACATCCCTGAAGGCAGGGCGGGACAGTTCCAGGGCGTGCGCATAATCGGACAGGTATTCGTGCCGGGTCTCATCGGGCCTGCCATCGGAGCCTGGGTGCTGAGGAACGCTGACGTCATAGTCAACAACGACGGTACGGAATCATTTCTGCCGGATAAGGGCATATGGTCCGCCTCCGCAGCCATAATAGTGATACTGTTCGCCGTGCTCATGCTTACGATGAGGAGTAAGAACAATGGATCAGAGTGAAGCCAGGCTGTGGCTGATAGAAAAACTGAAAAATGAGAATCCGGTATACCGCAGGGTCCCTGTGCCTGACGATGAAGTAAAGCAAAAGGATCTGCTCAGGGCACTGATGAACGTGAGGGACGCAAAACCGGCAGGAACGGAATTCCTTGAAGTGCAGGATGCATATCTGAAACGCGAGGCCTTGACGCGAGGCATAGTCAGTGTGGACTCGCTCGAGCCATGCGCGCTTGACAGCAGGCTTTACCTGTGGCAGGGGGATATAACCAGACTGGCGGCAGATGCAATCGTAAATGCGGCAAACTACACCTTGCTTGGCTGTTTCATACCACTCCACAACTGCATCGACAACTGCATACATTCGGCGGCAGGTGTTCAGCTGAGATGGGACTGCCATGAGATAGTCCGCAGACAGGGCCATGACGAACCTACAGGCTGCGCGCAGATAACTCCGGGCTATTGTCTTCCGGCAAAGTACGTGCTGCATACAGTCGGCCCGATCGTCGACGCAGGACTGACTGATGAGCACAGAGAACTGCTGAAATCAAGCTATCGTTCATGTCTCGATCTTGCGGCTGAAAACGGCCTTGGAAATGTTGCTTTCTGCTGCATATCGACGGGGGTGTTCCGCTTCCCGGCGGAAGAAGCTGCCCGGATCGCCGTAAAGACTGTAAGGGAATGGCTCGACAGTCATGACAGCAGCATAAATAAAGTAATATTCAACGTATTCGGTAACAGGGATAAGGAAATCTACGAGGAGATATTGGGCTGAGATTCTGGGAAAGGAGCCTGAAAAAATGAGTACATTATCTGTAAACAACATAAGAGCGATAGTATCGTGCGACGGAAAGGATACTGTTTACGAAAATGCGAATCTGTTCTGCGAAGACGGCCTGATCAGATACATAGGGCCTGAGAAACACGATGCCGACAAAGTCATAGACGGTACGGGAATGCTTTGCTACCCGGGACTCGTAAACGCTCACCACCACCTGTATCAAGTGTTCTCGCGCAACCTTGAGAAGGTGCAGAACATGGAGCTCTTCGACTGGCTCAAGACGCTCTATGAGATCTGGAAAAACCTCAATGAGGACACAGTTTATCTGTCATCGCTCACAGGCATGGGAGAACTGATGAAGAACGGCTGCACCACGGTGTTCGATCACCACTATGTTTTCCCTGCGGGAGCAGGCGATCTGATCGGAGCACAGGCTGCGGCTGCAGACAGGCTGGGTGTAAGGATGCATTTCTCGCGCGGTTCCATGGATCTCTCCGTAAAAGACGGAGGTCTTCCTCCTGACAGCGTGGTCCAGACCGTAGATGAGATCATGAAGGACAGCATCGACCTTATAGATAAATATCACGACAGATCGTTCAGATCCAAACGCCGCATAGCGCTTGCGCCGTGCTCGCCGTTCTCGGTATCGGAGGATCTTCTCCGTGAGTCAGCCATACTCGCAAGAGAAAAGGGCGTTCGCCTGCACACACACCTCTGCGAAACTAAGGACGAAGAAAACTACATGCTTGAACGCGAAGGAATCCGTCCTCTGGCATACATGGAGAGAGTAGGCTGGATAGGCGATGATGTATGGTATGCCCACGGCATCCACTTCAACGACGAGGAGCTGAAACTTCTTGCGGATACAGGCACAGGTGTCTGCCACTGCCCGATCTCCAACATGAAGCTTTCATCGGGTATTGCGCGCATCCCTGAGATGCTCGAGATGGGAATCCCGGTCGGGCTCGGCGTAGACGGCTCAGCTTCAAACGACGGTTCCGACATGCTCGAAGAGCTTCGCGTCGGATTCCTCCTGCACAGACTCAACTCGAGCAGGCTGGCCCCTACCGGCTACGACATGCTCAAGGTAGCCACTTTGGGATCCGCAAGGCTGCTCGGAAGAGACAAGGAGATAGGCTCCTTAGAGGTCGGTAAATGCGCGGACTTCTTCATGATAGATTCGCAGCGCCTTGAACTCGTAGGCGCATGCTATGACCCTAAATCGGTACTCGGAACGGTAGGCGTCAGAGGTGCAGTTGATTACACAGTCATCGACGGCGAAGTTACCGTTGAACATGGAGTGATCACCGGAATCGACGAAGAAAAGGTAGTAGCGGACTCCAACAAAGAGCTTGGAAGATATCTGGGATAAAAAAGGGGGGATAAAAAGGGGACAGTCCCGTTTTCAGAATGCTTAAGACTGAATTTGACGGAAAAAAACTGAGACTGACGGTGGACGGGTTTGAACTTCTGTCCACCCCTTTCGTTTCCGCGATAAGGCACGAGAAGACTTACAGCACCAATCGCGGCACGGTAAAGGAGACTATAGTAGAGCTGGAGCACGCGCATCTCGATGGAATTGAGAGGATGAGCGACAGCACGTTTGTCATGTCCGGAGACGGTCATTCGCTCAAAATGGAGGTCAGGGAATGTGATCTGGGCTGTGAACTCTTCTTTGAAGGAGAAGAGGGCTGGGCATATGAGTTCAGGATACCCGCAATTGAAGGCGAAGCCGTATTCGGAGGAGGAGAGCAATACCGCCAGACGAACCTCCGCGGAGAGCGGATAATGAATTTCGTCTCAGAACATATAACCGCCAGAACACTTATGGAGAAGGTAATACTGCCGGATCACCGCTATCGTGAAAAGACAGCCGAAAGCATCGGCAGCTATTCGCCAATGCCTGTTTTTGTCACGGACCGCGGCAGACTCTTCTATTTTGACACAGCTTCAGACGGCATCTCCAAATTCGGCATACACAATTACAGGCTCAAATTCGATAAATGCCCGCGTTCACTGATGCTGCTGCATGCAGGCGATTATGATACCCTGATGCGTGCACTGGCAAGAAAGAATCCTCCAGGGCAGTACCTTCCTGACTGGTGCCTCAACGGCATGATAATTGCCGTGCAGGGCGGAACGGATAAGGTGATTTCCAAGGCCTTTACGATGCTGGATGCTGGCGCTAAGATAAGCGCGGTGTGGAGCCAGGACTGGTGCGGAGAGAACCGCACTGTGATGGGAAAGCAGGTCTGGTGGAACTACGAATACGATGATAAGCTTTATCACCATCTGCCTGAGGCCATCAGAAGACTTGAAAGCAGGGGCGTGCACTTCCTTGCATATATCAACCCTTATATGGTGAAAGGAAGCAGACTGTATAACAAGTGTGCTGAGAAAGGCTGGCTCATTAAAAACAAAGACGGCAGCATCTGCCATATGAAGTCCACCACATTTGATGCGGGCATGCTCGATCTTACCGACCCCGAGGCTGTAAGATTCATAAAAGAGGTTCTGATAAAGAAGAACATGCTGGACATCGGTATCAAGGGCTGGATGGCGGACTTCGGAGAATACCTGCCGACAGACTGTGTTCTGCATGACGGTGACCCTGCCGAACTCCATAACATGTGGCCTGTGATCTGGGCAAGGATCAACCGTGAGGCAATTGAGGAGTACGGTGATAAAGACGTGATGTTCTTCACCCGGTCGGGCTATCTTGGAGAACAGTGCTATGCACCTATAATGTGGAATGGCGACCAGCATACTGATTTAACGAAGGATTACGGCATGCCATGCGTGATGCCGGCGACTTTCTCACTGGGATTCTCCGGAGTACCGCTGGTACACAGCGACATAGGAGGATTTTTCTCGATAGGAAAACTTAAGAGAGACGATGAGTTGTTTATCCGCTGGATGGAAATGAACACATTTTCGCCTCTGATGAGGAGTCACGAGTCCATAAGACCGTGGGCAAACAGCCAGTTTGATGCTCAGGCTGTACTTCCTTATACAGTATGTCTCACAAACATCCATGCTGCCCTAAGGCCATATATAGAGCGCTGCATTGAGCAGGCGGCAGAAGGCATACCTGTAATGAGACCGGATTTCTGGAATGCCGTGGATTATTCTGCTGGCAGGGATGAGTACTCATACTTTTTCGGCGACGACATGTACGTGTGTCCGGTAATTGAAAAGAACGCCCGTGAGAGGACCGTGTATCTCCCTGAAGGGGAGTGGACCGGTTTCTGGGATAACAAAGCATACAGGGGAGGCTCGAAGATAAGAGTCAGGGCTCCTCTGGGCCGTATACCGGTGTTTTACAGGTCCGGCAGCAGCTTCAGAGAGCTGTTCAGAAAGGCGGCAGTCATAAAAAAGAGGTAAAAAATAAGAGCTGCCCATGCGCAGCTCTTTCTTACGAATAAATATTATCAGTATACAAACGATTTGAATCCAAACATTCTTGCGAGGGCTTTCAATGTTTCGGCGTGATGTCCCTTCATGACCGCAAAGTGAGGTTCAAATCCGTCAAGCACGCTCTTTTCAACGGCTTCGCGCACCGGGGCCGTTGTTTTTATTACTATCGAAGTGCCTGTGAACTGTTTTGGCTTGTCGAGAGCTTCACCTTCGAGTATGAAGAAGCGATAGCTTCCGTCAGGTTCCCGGCCGATCCTGAATATGGTGGCTTCAGGAAAAGCTTCGCATCCGAAGTCCATGGCAGGACCAATCTTTCTGTTTGGGTGAACACCCACGGTGGCTCCGGTGTCCTTACGTGCGAGAGTGCATGCAGCGGTACCGCAGTGCCAGAATGTGAGAGTGTTTTCCTCTTCATTAAGACTAACAGGATCACCGAAAAATACCGGTGATGACGACAGCTGCATACCTGTCCACATGGAGAGTGCTCCGTACATGTCAGCTTCGCATGCTGCGGCGGTTCCGTCATCATTAAGCATGGAAAGCACTGCACATACCGGCGTCCCATATTCCGTGAAGTAATCCGGCCAGCAGCGTGAGGCAAGAGCGCCGATACCGTTCTCTCTGATGTACTCACTGTATGCCTTGTACAGACGGGCGTGATCACGGAGGTTCTTATCAGGAGTCTTATCGAGGCCTGCTGTCAGCTCGCGCGAACGTTTCATGTATGCTTCGCATTCTTCCTCGGTGTAAGACTTTGCCCGTTCTATCATCTCCGGTACGGATATAGATACTACATCTGCGCCGAAAACCTCCTTTATTTCGTCTTCGCGGGCACGTCCGAAGTCAAATCCCTGAGGAGGTTCTCCGACGGTTGCCAGCCTGAGCCCAAGCATCTCCTTTTTGATCACTGCAGCCTTTACAAATGCATTTATCCTGCTTATGACTGATTCTTCCTCAGGCGATCCGAATACATATTCATAGTCGGTCCTGCCTGATAAACGCATGGCGTTTGCAGCGCTGTATGCTCCTGTCAGAGAATTCAGTCGGAGCCTCGTGCCGTCGATTACAGGTTCACGAAGCGTCCAGAGAAGGACAGGGCAGTCGAATCTTCTGATTGCTTCAGACATGTATGCAGCGTTGGCAAAGGTGAGATTCTGGAACACGATTAGATCAGGTTCAAGACCGGATATGTATTCACTCATGGAATCGACGGACAGAAGCATGTCGTCAGGAACCACAAAAGACGGATCTGCATCACGAAGTATCTTCATGGATCTTTCGAACAGATCCCTTGCGCTCTCAAGGTGGAAGGTCGGTACGCCGACCGGTATGTAAACAGGTGTGAAATCTTTCATAGATATCCTCCGGAATCAGCATTCAGCAAAAAGAATCGTACAATTGAAAAAGCCGGTTGTCAACTGCAGCCGGCTTTCCATGTTTCTAGATTCTTATACTGACTTCGCCCGATCTCAGGATTTCAACGCTCCCGTCATCGTAGCGGACCTTGAGTCCGAACTCTTCGTCAATGCCCAGAACGTGGGCTTTAAGCATCTCCTTGCCTTTGTGCACCGTAACGTCTTTACCGGTCACCATGGAGCGCCTGATATATTCCTCGGAATATGGCGTATCCGGAAGGTGTTTGTAATATTCCATGAAGCGGTTCAGAATCTCAGCTGTAAGGCGGTTCTTGAGTCCTGTTGACGGCTCGTCAAATACACATCCTGCTATATCTGCAATCGAGGCAGGGAATCCTCCGGCCGGCTCATAGGCATTGATACCTATACCGACTATTACGTACTCCAGCTGTCCGGTCTGTATGCCATATGATGCCTCAGATAAGATACCGCAGACCTTTTTGCCATCTATAAATATGTCGTTGACCCATTTGATCTCGGCCTTTTTGTCTGAAACAGCTTCAATGGCTTCGCTTACCGCAGCTGCCGCCATGGTAGTGAAATGCAGCACCTGATTTTCAGTAAGCCCGACAGGCCTGAACAGGATGCTCATATATATGCCGCTTTCGGCTGGGGAAAAGAAATCCTTTCCTCTGCGCCCTCTGCCGGCACTCTGCGATCCGGCGACTGCTACATATCCTTCAGGCTCACCGTTGTTGGCTTTCTCTATGCATTTCGTATTAGTTGAATCAACTCTTACGAATACTTCAGGCCTGAGATTTCTGCTGTTATCGTCAAGAAAACTACGGATTCCGCGTACGGTAAGTACGTCAGATTCCTTGTCCAGACAGTATCCTCTGTTAGTGACGGCCTTGATTTCATAGCCCTCACTCTGCAGTTTCTTTACAGCCTTCCATACTGCTGTTCTGGAAATATTTAATTCTTCTGCTATCCGTTCTCCGGATATGAAAAAACCCTTGTTTTTCTCAAACAAAGCAAGGACCGTGTCCTTTGTACTCATTGCTCCCATCTCCTTAGAACCGAGAATTCCCAACTCTTTCTTTAGCTAACTAAAGTGTAATACCGCAACAAATGTTTATCAAGACGGTTGACATTGTGAACACCATTAAATACAAATTGTGTACATCACTGAAATTTGTGCTATATTTCAAGTGGGAGGAAAGTGAAATGAACAGACCTGAACTATTATCACCCGTGGGGGGGAAGGCGCATCTGATAGCCGCAGTCAATAACGGAGCAGATGCTGTTTACATGGGTGGCATGGCATTCAACGCCAGGATTTTCGCCGATAATTTCAGCGATGAGGAGCTTCCGGATGCCATCAACTACGCTCATACTCATGGCGTAAAAGTATATATGACCATCAACACTCTCATAGCAGACAACGAGCTCGCCAGAGCATTCGACTACTGCAATTACATCTACGGACTAGGAGTTGACGGAGTCATAGTGCAGGACATGGGCCTTGCGAGAATGCTTCATAAGTATCTGCCTGATCTTCCGCTCCATCTGTCGACTCAGGGCACGCTTTACAACAAGGGCGGAGCTCTTGCGGCGGCGGAGATGGGATTCAGCAGGGTCGTTCCCGCAAGAGAACTTACACTTGAAGAGATAACAGATCTCGCGGCATACTGCAGCAGGCTAGATCCTGAGGTGGATGTGGAAGTCTTTGTTCACGGTGCCCTATGCATGTGCTATTCGGGACAATGCCAGATGAGCAGGGTGCTCGGCGGAGGAAGCGGACGTACAGGAAACCGCGGCACATGTGCCCAGCCTTGCAGGCAGGCATATAGGGGAGATGACGGTGAGATCTACTATGCTCTCAGCCCGAAGGATCTCTGCCTTATAGAACATATACCTGAGCTTGTAATGTCGGGAGCTGCTTCGTTTAAGATAGAAGGCCGCATGAAGACGCCTGAGTATGTGGCAGTCGTTACCAGAATATACCGTAAGTATATTGACCTTTTCGAAAAACTGGCTGCAAAGCACGGCCCTGAGAAAGCAGCGGAACTCTACAGCGTAGATGAGAGCGACATGCTCGATCTCAGGCAGATTTTCAACCGCGGGGACTTTACGGAGGGATATCTCTACGGCAATCCGGGAGAGGACCTTCTTTCGGGATCGAGTCCTAAGAACCAGGGGCTGCGCATCGGCCGTGTGATCGCGGTCATCGACAGCGAGAACAAGGTGAGCGAAAAAGATGAGAAGGCAGCTGCCAGAGGAGCTCTGAAACGAGGGAGAGAACTCGTATGCATTGAGCTTGCTCAGCCGGACGGAGAGCAGAGCCCGGATCTTGTCAGCGGAGACGGCATAGAGTTCATTCGTGAGGACGCAGATTATCTTGTCAGCTCGCCGGCAGGAGGAGTGGTAACGTATGTGAAGGATATCGGCCTTGGATGCGTATTGGCCGGAGATTTTGAAAGAGGTGCTTTCACGGGCGATACGGTCCGGAAGGTTACGGATAAGAAACTCCTTGAAGCAGCTCTTGACGTACCTGAGAAGAAGCTGCCTGTGACCATGTCATTCACGGCACGTGCCGGACAGTTCCCGGTGCTCGTGATGACAGATGTGAGGAATGGAAACAGTGTTGAAATAGTTTCCGACCACAGAGTTGAGTATGCCGTGAAAGTTGCGACAGACAGGGAGCGGATAGAATCCTCGCTTGACAGACTCGGGGATACGGTCTATACGCCGGGGCTCACCGGAATCGACGTACAGATAGACGACGGCATAATGATGCCTCTTTCAGTAGTTAACAGAATGAGACGCGAAGCTGCAGACGAGCTGATGAAGAGGCGCAGGGAGCATGTCATAAAGAACAGAAGGCCTGCTCTTACAAGGGAAGAGATCGCAGTTATAAGAGAAAATGAGAAATTAGGCAGGGAAGCCATGAGTGCCGATGACTGGCAGCACATGGTCAACAAAAGCGGCATAAGGCCTGTAGCTCTTGAAAGATTCATGGAAACAGACAGGAGCGAGCTCAGACCGGGATCCGTGCCTTACATAATGAATGTTTCAAAGGGCAGTCTTGACAGGTTCATTGAGATGCATTTTGATGAGATCGCTGAGGCGTGCAGGGAGTGCGGGATCCTCTGCGGCAATGCGGGCTGGATTGCAGAATTCAGGAAAGCCGGCATAAAAGTTTACGGTGATTACGGCCTCAACGTGTTCAACAGGCAGGCAAAGCTTGCCTATGAAGAACTCGGCGCGGAGATATACATGCCTTCACACGAGACCGGAGTGTCGGATGAAAGAGGCATTCCGCTCATGATCACGGAGCATCCGGTAGATGAAAAGAAGCTCACTGACAGAAAAGGCGGTGCACACAGGATCGTGAAAGCTCCGTCCGGCGACAAGACACTCATCTATTAAGGCAGTATATTGTAGATGCACAGGGGCTGTTTGTAGTATAATATATCGGAATATGATGATTCGCTGTCATAATGGGTGTTATGGCAGCAGACACAGATAAAGGAGGAACTGTATATGCTTGATATCAAGAAAAACCTGGATGGCTCAAAACTGGAGTTTGTTCTTGAAGGCAGACTCGACACCATTACAGCTCCGCAGCTTGAGGAAGAAGTAAAGGCATCCATTGGAGATATCACCGAACTGGTATTTGACTTCAGCGGACTGGCTTATGTCTCCAGCGCGGGTCTTCGTGTTCTTCTGTCAGCTCAGAAGACCATGAATGAAAAGGGCAGCATGGTTGTAAAGAACGTTTCTGACGAGATCCAGGAAATCTTCGATGTGACCGGATTTTCGGATATTTTGACTATTGAGTAGAGGATCTGAACAGAAGATGAAAACTTCTTGGGATAATGAAAAATTAACAATCGGGCTCGAAGGAAGGATAGACTCGGGTAATGCCGCTGACGTTGAGAACGAAGTCAACGATGCGATGAAAGAGAAGGATCCTTCTGCTCTTGTGCTTGATGCAGAGGGACTGGAGTACATTTCCAGTGCCGGGCTCAGGATCATACTCCGCCTCAGAAAGAAACATCCGGATCTCAGGATCATCAACGTGAAATCCGATGTTTATGAGGTACTTGAGATGACAGGATTCACCGAGATGATGACCATAGAAAAGGCGTACCGCAAGGTTAGCATCGATGGATGTGAAGAAATCGGACGCGGAGCTAACGGCAGCATCTTCCGTATCGACAAGGATAATGTCGTTAAGGTGCACAAAAATCCTGACGCTCTCCATGAGATCCAGCATGAGCGCGAAGTGGCAAGGCTTGCTCTTATCCTCGGGATCCCGACTGCCATCTCGTATGATGTGGTTAAGGTAGGCGACAGTTACGGATCAGTTTACGAGCTGCTGAACGCGAAGTCTTTCTCAAAGATCCTTGGGACTGAGCCGGAGAAACTTGACTGGTGTGTTGATGAGTATGTTGAGATGCTGAAACGCATCCACGGCACCGTGGTTCCTGAAGGCAAGCTCCCGGACATGAGGGAGACTGTAATCTCGTGGGCAAAATTCATGCAGGACTATCTGCCGGAGAAATCGGCCAAAAAGCTGCTTGCTCTTGTTGAGGCAGTACCGCATGATAATCATATGATTCACGGCGACTATCATACAAAGAACCTCGAACTCCAGGACGATGAAGTGCTCCTTATCGATATGGACACTCTGGCGGTCGGACACCCGATATTCGAGCTTGGTTCGATGTTCAACGCATACAGGGGATTCTTTGAGCTCGACCATGATGCGATCATGGATTTCCAGAAATTCAGCTATGAGACGGCAGAGAAGTTCTGGTACAAGACGCTTGCAAAATACCTCGGTACGGATGATGAAAAAGTCATACACAGCGTAGAGGATAAGGCGCGGATCATCGGCTACACAAGGCTTATCAGAAGATCAATAAGGAGAGGCGGTCTTGAGGATGAATTCCGCAAGGCAGAGATCGATCACTGGACAAAGGAGCTCATAGAGCTTCTTGACAGGACCGACACTCTCCTGTTCGAAAACGATCTTGAGATGACCAAGGAAAATAAAGATCTCGATATAGAAGCTGTTGAGGAAAATCTGAAAACAGTAATGGCTTACGTGGACGAGAATCTTGAGGCGGTAGGCTGTTCGATGAAATCTCAGATGCAGATCGATATTGCAGTCGAAGAGATCTTCGTAAACATCTGCAAGTATGCTTATCACCCTGAAAAAGGCAGGGCGGTAGTGCGTGTCGAGGTAACAGGAGAGCCTGTACAGGTGAAGATCACATTCATCGATCACGGTAAGCCGTACGACCCGCTTCTGAAGGATGATCCTGACGTGACGCTCTCTGCAGATGAGAGAGAGATCGGAGGACTTGGGATTTTCATGGTGAAGCAGACCATGGATGCTGTAGAATATCAGTACAAGGACGGAAGCAATATTCTTACACTCGTAAAAAACCTTTGATAAGCAACGTTTGATGGGTTGTTTCAAACGGACATATAGCACTTTTTACAGGAGGTAATAAGATGGCAGATAAGAAAACAGTCGACAAAGTAAAAGAACTGCTTAGCGGACATGTATATGCACCGCTTAAGGAAGCTGCAGAAAAATGGCTTGCTGAGGCAGACGAAAAGTATGGAGACAAGTTTGATGATTTCAAGGAAAAAAGCAGCGAAACATTGGACAAGCTCGGTGATATTGCTGAAAAGTATTCAGATAAGTCCATCGAAGTCACTGAAAAGCTTGCTAAAGTAAGCGATAAGATTGCCGAAGGTGTAGATAAGTTCACAGAGAAAGCAGCTCCTGTTGTAGATGATCTCAAGGAGAAGGCTGCTCCGAAGATCGACGAACTCAAGGAGAAGGCTGCTCCGAAGATCGATGAGATCAAAGGCAAGGCTGCTCCTGTAATTGACAAGGTTACGGAAAACGAGTTTATCAAGCAGCTCAAGGCAGGCATCTCTTCGCTCGACGAAGTCATCGACACATTCAGCAAGCCTGAAATGAAAGAGGCAATGGGCGAGGAAGCAGCGGCACAGATCAAGGCACACGCTGAAGCCATGAAGGCAGAAGGCAAAACATACTGCGACTGCCCGGCATGCACAAAGGCAAGAGAGATCCTCAGAGATCTTGGAGTAGATCTTGAAGAGCCTGAAGCTGAAGAGCCGGCTGCAGAGGCAGCAGAAGAGCCGGAAGTTACAGAATAGTTTGAATTTTAAATCGAAAGAACAGTCGCCGCCGCGTGTGGCGGCTGTTTGTTTCTGATGGAGGACGTATTAATGAATAAATACAAAATAGTCGTACTTGACGGTTATACAGAAAATCCGGGAGACCTGAGCTGGGAAAAACTTGAGGCATTCGGTGAGCTGACTGTCTATGACAGAACATCATATGCTGAATCGGATCTCATCGCCGAAAGGATAGGAGATGCCGATATTGCTATCGTCAACAAGACTCCGATAAGTGCCGCTACGATGGACAAATGTCCTGGCCTTAAGGCTGTGTTCGTACTTGCTACAGGCTACAACATCGTCGACGTTAAATATGCGAGGAGCAAGGGCATAGATGTTGTCAACGTGCCTACTTACGGTACCCAGAATGTGAGCCAGTTTGCTGTCAGTCTTCTTATGGAGATATGCTCGCATATCGGACATCACGACCGCGCTGTTAAAGAGGGCAAGTGGCAGAACAATGTTGACTGGTGTTTCTGGGACTATCCTCTGATAGAGCTTGCCGGTAAGACAGCGGGTATCATAGGCCTTGGCAGGATAGGACAGGCTACGGCAAAGATACTCGGTGCACTCGACATGGAAGTGATCGCTTATGATGCATTCAGGTCCGACTCGGGAGCTGCTGTTGCGGATTACGTAGAACTCGACGAGCTTCTGGGTCGTTCGGATGTGATCTTCCTTCACTGCCCGCTCTTCCCTGAAACAGAAGGGCTCATCAATAAGGAGAACATCAGCAAGATGAGGGATGGAGTGATCCTCATCAACAACAGCCGCGGACCTCTTGTAAATGAGTATGATCTGGCTGAAGCTCTTGAAAGCGGAAAGGTGTATGCAGCGGCTGTGGACGTCGTGTCTACTGAGCCTATAAAGGCTGACAATCCGCTTCTGACAGCCAGAAACTGCATAATAACTCCGCATATCTCATGGGCAACAAAGGATGCCAGACAGAGGATAATGGATATTACGGCAGATAATATACGTGAATGGGCAAAGGGAAGCCCGGTCAATGTGGTCAATAAATAGACATGAAACTGATTTTTGCAAGCGATTCGTTTAAAGGGACCCTGGAGTCTGCACGCATTGCTGAGCTTCTTGAGAAGGCAGCCCGGGCGGTATTCGGAGAAGTGGAGACCGTAAACATAGCTTTGGCAGACGGAGGAGAGGGCACTGTGGATGCAGTGCTCGCTTCTTCTGATGCAAAGTCCCGTACCGCTTCTGTACATGGGCCGCTGATGGATCCTGCAGAGGCAAAATACGCAATTTTTGATGACGGAAGGGCAGTCATTGAGATGGCATCCGCATCCGGCCTTACGCTTGTACCGGAAGACAGAAAAGATCCCCTGAATGCCACTTCATACGGAACCGGTGAGCTGCTGGTTGCAGCGCTTGATGCAGGGGCGCGCGACATCACCATCGGCATAGGCGGATCTGCCACGAATGACGGCGGCATGGGTTTCATGAGAGCCCTGGGAGCTGCTTTTTATGACGCTGAAGGAGAGACTCTTGAGGGCAGGGGCAGGGATCTCATAAATGTCGCGCGCATAGACCTTTCCGGCCTCGACAGCAGGCTCGCGGATACGCGCATTACGGTCATGTGCGATGTGGACAATCCGCTTACGGGAGAGTCCGGCGCTACATACGTATACGGTCCGCAGAAAGGCGCCTCCGGCAAGGACCTCAGATTGCTTGAGTACGGCATGCAGAATTACAGGGATGTCATCAAAGACCTTACAGGAATCGACTGTGATGAAGTACCCGGAGCCGGAGCGGCAGGCGGCATAGGAGCTGCTCTATACGCACTGCTCGGCGCCGAACTGAAACCGGGCATCGGCATAATGCTCGATCTTACCGGTTTCGACGATGCCCTTGATGGTGCCGATCTCGTAGTTACAGGTGAGGGAAGGGCTGATTTCCAGAGCCTTCATGGCAAGGTGCTTCATGGGATAGGTCTGAGGGCAAAGGAAAAGGAAGTACCTGTAACCGCCATAGTCGGCGGACTCGGTGACGGATGGGAAGGGCTGTTTGGATGCGGCATAGTAAAGGTGATACCTCTCGTACAGGGAAAGGTCACCCTTGAGGACGCGATGCAGAGAGCGGAAGAAGTCTACTATGATGCAGCACTGAAATACTTCAGAACAGTAAAGGAGAGAAAAGACAGACATCCGGAGATGAAGTTTTACTGGACATAAGAATGCACTTGCTGTACAATCCTGCGTGGACGTCCGCAGAAAACAGGCGTCTGAAGCAGTTCGGGTCCGATATCCTGCTTCTAAAACATTAAAACCAAAGGAGAAAGCAATTAATGAAAAACAGAGATCCAAAAGTTCTGAGAATCACTCAGGGCGCCGTTATTGCAGCCCTTTATGTGGTTCTCACAATGGTTTTTGCGCCGATATCATTTGGCCCGGTGCAGGTGAGGATAGCTGAAGCCCTTTGCATACTGCCGATGTTCACACCGGCGGCTATACCGGGACTCTTCATAGGCTGCCTGATCGCAAACCTCATCGGAGGAGGTATCATGCTTGATGTTATCTTCGGAAGCATTGCCACACTGATCGGAGCTGTATTCGGATACATGCTCCGCAATAACCGCTGGCTCGTACCGCTGCCTGCAGTAATTGCAAATGCACTGATCGTGCCTTTCGTACTTAAGTACGGATATGGTGTAGTGGATGTGGCCATCCCGGTGTTGATGTTCCAGATACTGCTGGGCGAGATCGCCGGATGCTATGTGTTAGGCGAGCTGCTCTGCACGGCACTTCAGAAAAATGCAGGACGCATTTTCAGGGAATCCACTGACAATATGTAAGCATATTAAATAAGCGAGCATATCAAAAATAACCGGAGCTCAGGCTCCGGTCATTTTGTTTTTTGCTTATATTATTTATTATTCGGCTTTTTTGTGTCCAAGCTCTTTTACGATGCGGTCGTACTCATCCTCGTCAAGAATGTAGTGCTTCTTATAGAGCAGATAAGCTCCGAGCATCATCAGAAGCGGTATCAGGACCATTACGAGCAGTATGCCATGGCTCTGTCCGCTGCTTACCGAATTGATCACCGCTTCTATCTGAGTGAGTTTGTCTGCTTCGGTAATGGAACCCATGTTGGCTGCCTGCTCAAGAGAACTGATCTGGTTGGTGTATTTGGTGACTCCGAAAATCAGATAGGAGACTGTTGTGAGGAGCACGCACAGGGCGCTTCCGAACTTGGTGAAGAACGGTCTGATCGAAGCTATGATAGCCTCGTCTCTGGTGCCGTTCTTATATTCGTTGTACTCGACTGTATTGATGATCGAGAGCATCATTATCACGTAGTAGCAGTTCATTCCAAGCTGTGCCAGCATGTATCCGACAGTGGTTATCCAGAACGAAGGCATGGCAGCCGGCATGAACAGCCCCGCTGCGAGCATCATTGCAAATCCAACTGTCATGATGATCCCAAAGCCTTTCATAAGGCCTTTTCTGCTCCATTTTGAGGACAGCCAAGGGTAGGCTATCAGCAGTATTCCTGAAGCGGACAGGCCAATCGTTGAGAACAGTGAGTAGAGACCGCCCTTGTATCCATATGTGAAATAGATGTATGTCGATCCGATGCCTCCGACGATCAGGTCCGCACCGATCTGGTGCAGCAGGAAGATGAGACACATCCACGATAACTGATCGTTTCCCGTGATGGTGGAGACGATTTTTTTAAAGCTGACAGGAGGCGGGGTGGTGTCCATGTACGATCTGTCTTCCCTGACACCAAAGATGGTGAAGCAGAGGAAGAGAGGAGAGAGTATGCAGAAGATGAGCGCTACCACTCCATAGGCTGTCTGTGCATTGCCACCTATGGCTCCCGATCCTGTCGTTAACATCGGGATGAACAAGCCTGCGAGACCTCCGCCGATACCTGCTGCGAGGTTGGTCATGGCAGTCAGTTTATCACGCGTGCTGCCTTCCTTGCTGAGTGACGGAATCATGCCCCAGTAGGAGATGTCATGCATCGTGTATGCTATGCTGTATGCGAAGTAAATGATGCCGAAGAACCATATGAACGCCCAGCCCTCGAGCCTTACATTAAACGCGAGATATACAACGACAGACGTACTGAGGATGCCGATGACGAGCCATGGTTTGTACTTGCCCCAGCGTGTCCTTGTACGCTCGATGATGTTGCCCATGAGAGGGTCGTTCAGAGCATCGAATACTCTTGCGCCTATCATGATGCCCGTGATCGCCATCAGCTGGGCTGCTGTCAGGTTGTGCGTGAAAAGCACGTAGACAAGGATGAAATTGGTGAACAGGTTGTAGATCATATCCCTTCCGAACGTGCCAAGAGGGAAGAACCACAGGTTGCGCTTAGCCTGTTTTTCGGAAATGCCTGCCTGCGATGCGGCAGCTTCTGTCTTTTTACTCATTTGTTGTTACCCTTTTTTCAATTGCAGTAGCTTACTTGTATTTGTCTATCCAGTCCAGGAAGTGCCTGTCCGTCCAGTCTTTTCTCTGCCAGAGCTCTCTGAGCTGTCTGTAGTGCTCACGCTGCTCCCTGTCGTAATCACCCATGTTGTCGGAGGTAAGGAAGAAGCTGCCGTACTGTGCCAGTACTCTTGCGTGCAGATCCTTCTGCTCCTCGGACAGCTTTATGTTGTCCTTTCTGAGGAAGAACACGTCCGGGTCGTTCAGGAATGCTCTGCCGTCCAGGCCTCTTCTGTAGAACGTGTCCAGAATGGCATGTTTTGTGGAAGGATATTCCCTGTTGACATTTCTCATCAGACGAACGTTGTTCCAGTCAAGGCTTGCATCGCATCCTATCCTGCAGTACTCGACCTTTCCGAAAGCCGGCCCAAGAGGTACGCCGCATCCGAGAATCTGCTTGTCACCGCACCATTCTCTCAGCAGATCCATGGCCCTGCACATGCGTGCACCGCGGCTTTCGCCGTCGAATTCACCGCCTTCAGTCTGCCATGGAGCGGCTCCGTAAAGGAAGTCGAGCTTTACCAGATCGAATCCCCACTCGTTAAGAACTTTGTCGAAGGTGCGTTTCAGATAGTCCCGCACACCCGGATGATCGATATCCAGTGCGAAGAATCCGCCCCAGTTGCAGCCTGCGTACCAGGGCTTGCCATTGTGCTTCAGAAGCCAGTCCGGATGATCCTTGGCCAGCTGCGATTTGCACTGAGCCGAATAAGGGGCCAGCCACAGGCCTGCCCTGAAGCCTCTGTCATGAATATCATCGACCGAGGCTTTCATACCGCGGGAGAAGCGTTCAAGGTTGCACTCCCAGTCGCCGACCTGTACCTGCCAGCCGTCATCGATCTGGAACAGATCTCCAGGCTCAAGCAGGCCCGCCGCGCCATCGAGATCACATGATATGGTCTCGTCGTTTATTTTGTCGTAATGGTTATACCAGCTTCCGTAGCCGGCCATTGGCTCGGCAGGGCGGCGCTTTATGCCTGATGCCTCAAACCAGTCATCAAAGACTTCGTCATGCCCGCCCTCGAAAGCAGCAATATGCAGATCACGGTCGAATCTGCTGCTGCCGGCGTCCTTTCTGATTCTGAGCACGCCCTTTATCATGTCATAGCTGAAAATGGTATATCCGTTGGTCTCATCAGTAGAACCGATCAGGAGATATGCATCTTCGTATCTCTTGTAAAAATAGGTGAAACCGTGGAAACATCCCGGCTTCCCGGCGTAATGCATGAAAAAGTGATCGCCGTATTTGGTTATACCCCACGGAGCGCCTAGACGCCTGTAGAACCTTTTTATGCCGTTGTGAGAATCCGTAGGCTTTACCTCGTAGGAAGCGGTCCACGTCTGATATCCGTTGAAGAACGCTCTTTCCGTCTCCTTGCATGGAAGGTCGATTATTATCTCGGATCCCTTATCTTCTCTGATGAATGGTGTCAGATCGATTCTGCTCATGAATGCCTCCTTATTGTATTCAATCAATTATACATTAATATCAGACTCTTTTTACTCGTATTTGTTTTGTACGGCCTGTGTATTTTCGGATTCTCTCGGTTGAACCTTGCGGGCAAATGGTGTTTAATGTGTAATTGCGTAATGGAGAAAGGTATCGCAAAAAGTAATGTCAAGAGTTGAACGCAACGCAATAAAGGAAGCAGAAAGGAAACACCGCTCACGTCTGCGCATAATAGTGGACTGTGTGTTTATTTTTGCGTGCCTGATTCTGATGTTTGTTTATGTCAGTTCCCTGAGCAAGATCACTCCGGAACCGGAGTATGTTTTTGCCGGAGGCAGTTCTAAAGACGTACCGGTCTATCTGATCGGACTGCCGCTGAATGATGAAGAGAAAGAAGCATCAGAAGAAAGCGATGCAGAACCGGCAGAAGAAACCTCCGAAGAAACTGCCGCAGAACCGGCAGAAGAGACAACGGAAGAAGCTGCTGAGGAGCAGGAGGAAGATCCATCTGTAGAAGCCGTCGAAATCGGTACTGTCGTGCGTGGCTCCTCAGTCAAAAAACTGATCGGAACAAAGGAAGTAGACGGTGTCGTTTACTGCAAGGTAGACAACACTGGCCTTGAAGGTGCGGCCGATCTTTACATGAGGATAGAGAATCTGGTGCTGAAGCCAGATGAAGTGGTGCAGGAGACTGAGGTATATGTGAGGACACCTGTGACCATATACGCTGATGAAAAAGGTCCTGCGATAGCGTCGTTCGCCCCTAAAGGGACCTGCCTTAAGGTTGCCGGCTACGACATGATGCTGACAGACGGGTCTATCCATAAATATAAGGTGGAGTATAAGAAGGGCGACGACACTGCAGAGGGTTATGTGTATTCCAAGTATCTTGCCGGAACTCAGGAGGAAGCTGACAAGGTCTACAATGAAAACGGAATATATGACAAGGTAAAGAAGGATAAATTCAGTTACAATCTTTATGGCGGCAAGGCAAATAATCTCGATTACTACCCTTACGAAAAGCCTGTGATTGAGGGCAGGGAGTTCTGCTCGGATGCCAGGGCCATGTATCTCAACTGCGCTGCAGCTGCAAATCCGGACAGCTACATCGACCTTATAGAAAAGACAGACTGCAATGCGGTCGTAGCTGACATTAAGGACGGCGTTCTGGCGTGGCCGGCTGCTACTGCAAAGGAATGGTCGCCTAAGTCATACAAGACAGCATATACCACCCGCAAAAAGTACAAGAAGGGCATCGACAAGCTGAAAGAGACCGGTGTCTACATGATAGGACGCATAGTCGTCTTCAATGATCCTATATATGCGAAGGACCATCCGGAAGACTGCATAAAATATGGCGGCAAGTCCACGTGGCCGAGCGCGTACTCGCGCGATGTATGGGAATACAACGTCAGGCTGGCACAGGAGGCGATAAAGGAATTCGGCTTCGATGAGATCCAGTTCGATTACGTGAGATTCCCTGAGAATTCGTACGAGATGTCGAAGAGCGGCAAGGCGAAGTTCCGCAATGTGTACAACGAAGAAAAAGGACAGGCGGTGCAGAATTTCTGCTTCTACGCTGCAGATCAGATCCATGAAGCCGGAGCCTATTTCTCAGTCGATGTATTCGGCGAATGCGCCTATGGTTACATGACAGCATACGGGCAGTACTGGCCTGGCATATCCAATATAGTTGATGCCATCAGTGCCATGCCTTATACCGACCACATGGGAGGAGGGGAGTCATCCTGGAAGAACCCTTATGCTACAATGAAAAGCTGGGCAAAGAAAGCGAAGAAAGGGCAGGATTATCTTGAGCATCCAGCTGCAGCCCGCACATGGATAACGGGATATAACACCCCATACTGGGCCCCTAGTGTGAATTACGGCGAAAAAGAGATGAAAGCTCAGATAAAAGGCCTTAAAGACGCAGGCCTTGAGGGAGGCTTCATACCATGGAACGTCAATAATGACCTGGGCAAATACAAACAGTATAAAAAGATCTGGAACGCAGACTGATTTTAATAAAAGCGCCTGCAGGATTTTTCTGCAGGCGCTTAAATAAAAAGACTGCCGGTTTAAGGCAGTCTTTTTTTACGCTTTATGTGATCAGCATTAGATCTTCATTGCTACATCCCATGCGCTCCAGATTACTTCTCTCAGTGCTCCCCACTTGACGCATGTTCCGACTCTGTGGAGGTGCTTGTTCTTGATCGAAGCGAACTGGTCGTTTGGAACGAATCCGATTCCGTTGACTACGCAGTCACACTCTTCCTTCCACTCTTCGCCTGTCTCGAAGTTCTTGATCATGCAGTAGCCGTCGCCGATCTCGGTAACGGAACTTCTCAGATGTACAGGAACTCCCTTGAACGGCAGAGCCTCTCTCAGGAACGAGGAGTTAGCAAGGCATGTGCCAGGAGCAACGATAAGGTCGTCAAGGAACTCAACGACTACAGGCTTCTTGCCGGCGAGTACTGCATCATATGCAGCTTCGCAGGATGAAAGTCCGCCGCCGAGGAAGACGATCTTCTTGTAATCGTCTTTCTTAGGTCCGATCAGGAGATCTGTAAATGTGATCGTCTTGTTGAATCCCTTAATATTGAGAGCCTTAGGGAATGTACCTACAGATACGATAACATCATCGTATGCCTTGAGCAGGGCATTGATGTCCTTGACCTCGCTGTTGAGTCTGATATCGATATCCCACTTCTTGAGCTCTCTCTCATACCATTTCATGAGCTGCTTGTCAGCATCCTTGAAGGACATTGCCGAAGCTGTGTTGTACAGACCGAAGATCTTGTCGCTCTTCTCAAATACTACCGGCTGGTGGCCTCTCTTCTTGAGTACGAGAGCTGCCTCGAGTCCGCCGAAGCCTGTGCCGACGATAGCGACTTTCTTAGGCTTGTTTGTAGGAACGATCTTGTACTTGTTGTGCTGCATCGTAGAAGGTGTCAGAGCGCAGCGGGCAAGCTGGAGTGAGTCGAACAGAGGCTGAGTGTTAGCTGTGTGTTTCGACTTAGCGAAGTTGAAGCATGCATTGTGGCATCTGATGCATGGCTTGATCTCTTCTTCGCGGCCTTCTCTGAGCTTTGTTACCCAGTCAGGGTCTACGAGGTTCTGACGTGCAATACCGAGAGCATCGATCTTGCCTTCCTTGATCTTCTCTGCAGCGAATTTGATGTCCATCTTACCTGCGCATACAACAGGCTTATCAGTGAAGTTCTTGATGTGCGCAACATCTTCATAGTTGCAGTTATCCGGCATGTAGACAGGTGGGTGAGCCCAGTACCATGCATCATATGTACCGTTGTCGCAGTTGAACATGTCATAACCCATGTCGCCCAGGTACTTGATAGCCTTTTCGGATTCAGCCATGTCACGTCCGAATTCTTCGAACTCTTCGCCCGGCTGTGCGCCCTGGAGCCAACCCTTTGTCTTGGATACTACGGAGTATCTCAGAGCAACAGGGAAGTCCTGTCCGCATTCTCTCTTGATAGCCTGTACGATCTCGACAGGGAATCTGAATCTGTTTTCGAACGAACCGCCGTACTGGTCAGTTCTGTAGTTCATGTTTGCGATAGTGAACTGGTCGAGGAGGTAGCCTTCATGTACAGCGTGGATCTCAACGCCGTCAACACCAGCATCCTTGCAGAGCTTTGCAGTCTTTGCGAAAGCTTCTACCATTTCCTGGATCTCCTGGATGGTCATCATTCTCGACTTGATCGAAGGATACCATCTGTTAGGAGTTTCACCTGCGGAAGCGCAGCAGTATTCGATGTCAACAACAGGCTTGGAAACAGCGCC
>JAFWMD010000040.1 GCA_017510725.1 Mogibacterium sp.
ATCTTCAGACAAAAGGCATTAAAAAGATATCCTCAAATGAACTCAGTGAAATGATAGGTTATACTGCGTCTCAGATAAGGCAGGACCTTAACACTTTTGGTGAGTTCGGTCAGCAGGGATATGGCTACGAGGTCGACAGATTATACAAAGAGATCAACAAGATCCTCGGGCTAGACAGAGAATACAAAACAGTAGTTGTTGGAGTGGGTAATCTGGGACAGGCCATTACAAACTACACGTATTATTACAAGATAGGGTTCAATATCATCGGACTCTTTGATGCTAACCCTAAGATCGTCGGCAATGTCATCAACGATGTTGAGGTGCTGGACGTTGCAGATCTCGAAGAATACTGCAAAAGAGAGAAAATAGATATCGGAATCATCTGCGTCAACAGAGAGAATGCACAGAAGGTGGCAGACTCACTGGTTTCGGGCGGCGTAAAAGGCATTTGGAACTTCGCACCGATAGACCTCGAGATACCGGAAGGTATCGCGCTTGAATCCGTACATCTTTCAGACAGTCTCCACGCTCTGTCATTTATGATCAAGAGCATGAATGAGGGCAGGGACTGACGGTAATCACATCCGGACAAAAGAAAATCCCGTAGCCTCAGCTACGGGATTTTGATCATTATTGATGATCGATTATGCCTCTACAGGTGCTCCTACAGGGCAGTTAGCAGCGCAAGCTCCGCAGTCGATGCAAGCGCTCTCATCGATAACGTAAGGTGTACCCTCAGTAATAGCCTCTACAGGGCAGTTACCAGCGCAAACTCCGCAACCGATGCAATCGTCAGTGATCTTAAATGCCATAATATTACCTCCTTAGTGATGACAACATCTACTACGATTAAGAGTATAACACCCGTGGTGCGGGTTGTAAATAACAAAAAAACAAAATAGTACAATCCTACCAAAACGGTGGGAATTAGTAATTGCAAGGATATGAAGGTAGTTTCATTCACCGGAAAAAGCGGAACGGGAAAAAGCTTTCAGGCCACTGCACTTGCGCAGAGGCGTGGTTTTGATGCCATTATCGACGACGGACTGCTTATTTATAAAGGGCAGATAGTTGCCGGAAGTTCGGCCAAAAAGTGCGCATCTAAGGCTGCGGCCATGAGGACTGCACTCTTCAATTATGAAGATCACAGGACCGAGGTTAAGGAAGCTATTGAAAGCTATGACCCGCAGGTTCTTATGATAATAGGTACTTCTGACAGGATGACTGACATAGTCGCGACGCAGCTCGGTCTTCCTCTTCCTGAGGAGCGCATTTACATAGAGGACGTGACCACTGAAGAGCAGCGTAAGCTTGCAGCTCATTACCGCATCGAAGAAGGAGAACATGTAATACCGGCTCCGTTGGGACAGCTGAGACGTGACTTCGCGGGCTATTTCATGGACCCTATCAAGCAGTTCATACACAAGGCGCGCGGAAACGCCCTGGAATCGGACGGGAATCCAAAACCGGTCGATGACGGTCCGAATGACCGTACAGTA
Organism: Mogibacterium sp.; assembly: GCA_017510725.1. GTDB lineage: Bacteria > Bacillota > Clostridia > Peptostreptococcales > Anaerovoracaceae > Crickella. Next base: position 1,503 of record JAFWMD010000040.1, read on the forward strand.
GTAAGGCCTACCTTCAGTTATTTCGGAAGCTTTACAATAAGTGAGCAGGTCATAAGGGATATCATAAGGATAGCGGCTGAAGAATACGAGTCGCACCTGGTGGTAGTCGACAGAATGAACAACGGCAAGCAGACGAACATGTCGGTCACAATAGATGTAATGGCGATCAGAGACCCTGAGTCTATCGACAAATGCATTGATCTTCAGCAGGATGTCTATGGTGCGCTTGTAAATATGACGGCATTTACAATAGACAGCGTCAACGTCAGGATAAGAGACATCGTAAGAGACAGGGAAGAGATGCTCTCCAGAAAACTCCACTGATAAAAGGAAAGCGAATGATTTTTAAAGACATAAAAGATATCGATCTCACACATATTTTTGAGTGCGGTCAGTGCTTCAGATGGGTGCCTGATGGCCCGGACGCGTATACCGGAGCCACAGGCTCTTTTGCCGCCCGGATCAGTCTTGAGGACGGCTGTCTCAATGTAGAAGCCACAGGAGGGGATGAGGCCTTCTGGAGACAATACTTCGATCTGGATACCGATTACGGTGCCATAAAGGAGAGACTGACGGATTCGGAGCCGCTGATAAAGCCTGCGACAGAATACGGTTATGGAATAAGGATCCTGAACCAGGACCCGTTCGAGACGATTATTTCGTTCATCATATCCCAGAATAACAACATTCCGCGTATCCGCAAGAACATCGAATCGCTCTGCAGCTCATACGGGGAGCCGATAGAAGGCAGCAGTCTGTTTGCCTTTCCGTCTCCGGAAGCACTTGCCGGAGCGGATGTATGTGATCTGGCGGATCTCAGGCTTGGTTACAGATGCGAGTACATAAAGGCAAGTGCGGAGAGATATCTCAGGGAGGGATGTCCCAAAACGCGTGAGGAGCTTCTGGCTTTTCACGGCATAGGTCCTAAGGTCGCAAACTGCATAATGCTTTTCGGCCTCAGGGACACTGCAGCATTTCCGGTCGATACCTGGGTGAAACAGATAATGAACGATATGTATGGGTTTGACATTAAGGACGCGAAAGGAATGCAGGCCTTCGCAGCAGAAAAATACGGCGATCTGGCAGGATATGCACAGCAGTACCTGTTTTACTATTACAGAGACAGAGCGCGTTCACAAAAGTGAAGAATTCTTCACCTGTAAGTGTTGACACTTTAGACCGCGGTGAGTACAATATGTTTTGGAATTTGGCACTCAAACATTCAGAGTGCTAACAAATAGAACTAATCAGGAGGCATAAAATGAGCATCGGAATCAAACCACTCGGAGCAAGAGTAGTTATTAAGAAAATGGAAGCCGAAGAGAAGACGGAGGCAGGACTGCTGCTGTCCGGAAGCGCAAAGGAAAAGCCACAGCAGGCTGAGGTCCTGGCTGTTGGTCCTGGAACAGAAGAAGAGCCTATGCAGCTCAAGGTTGGCGATATCGTCATCTTCAGCAGATACGGCGGAAACGACCTTAAGTACAAGGGCGTTGAATATACGATCATCAATCAGAAAGACATTCTCGCTACCATCGAAAAATAGCAGCGGGTGCATATAAAAGGAGGAATCACTAATGGCTAAAGAACTTTATTACGGCGAAGATTCCAGAAGGAAACTTCTTGCCGGAGTTGACAAACTCGCAGATACAGTAAAGATCACACTCGGACCTAAGGGCAGAAACGTACTGATCGAGAGATCGTACGGATCACCGCTGATTACCAATGACGGTGTTACGATCGCAAGAGAGATCGAACTTGAGGACCAGGTAGAGAACATGGGCGCACAGCTCGTTAAGGAAGTTGCCACCAAGACTAACGATGTTGCAGGCGACGGAACAACTACTGCAACACTTCTTACTCAGAGCATCGTAAGAGAAGGATTCAAGAACGTTACAGCCGGAGCTAATCCGATGATCCTCAAGAAGGGTATCGCAGGTGCAGTAGGTGCAGCAGTTGAGAACCTCAAGGCTGCAGCAAAGCCTGTAGATGACAAGGCAGCGATCGCACAGGTAGCTTCCGTATCCGCTAATGATACAGAGATCGGCGAACTCATCGCTGAGGCTATGGAGAAGGTCGGCAAGGACGGAGTTATCACAGTAGAGGAGTCCAAGACTCTCGGAACTTCACTCGACGTTGTAGAGGGACTGCAGTTCGACAGAGGATATCTGTCACCTTATATGGCAAACAACGAGAAGATGGAAGCTGTCATGAACAAGCCTTTCATTCTCCTCACAGATAAGAAGCTCAGCAACATTCAGGACATAATTCCGCTGCTCGAGGGAATCATGAAGGCAGGCAGAAGCCTTCTGATCGTAGCTGAGGACGTAGACGGCGAAGCTCTCGCAACACTCGTACTCAACAAGCTGAGAGGCACACTCGACGTTGTTGCAGTCAAAGCACCTGGATTCGGCGACAGACGTAAAGCCATGATGGAAGATATCGCAATTCTGACAGGCGGCGTAGTAGTATCCGAGGAGCTCGGCTATGAACTCAAGGAGACAACGATCGACATGCTCGGTCAGGCAGAGACCATCAAGGTCAACAAGGACAACACTGTCATCGTAGGCGGCGCAGGCAGCAAGGAAGCTCTTGCAGCAAGAGTTGCTCAGATCAAGGCATCCATCGAAGAGACAACATCCGACTTCGACAGAGAGAAGCTTCAGGAGAGACTTGCAAAGCTGAGCGGCGGTGTAGCTGTTATCAACGCCGGAGCAGCTTCTGAGACAGAACTCAAGGAGAAGAAGCTCAGACTCGAAGACGCACTCAACGCAACAAAGGCTGCTGTTGAGGAAGGTATCGTTGCAGGCGGCGGAGTATCCCTTATCAGAGCCATCAGCGCTGTAAAGGAATATGCAGACAAGCAGGAAGGTGATGTAAAGACAGGAGCCAAGATCGTAGAGAGAGCTCTCGAGGAGCCTGTAAGACAGATCGCTGAGAACGCCGGATTCGACGGAGCAGTCGTAGTTGCCGAAGTCAAGAGAGCAGAAGGCAATGTCGGATTCAACGCTGCAAACGAGAAGTATGAAGACATGATCGCAGCAGGAATCGTAGATCCTGTAAAGGTCACAAGATCCGCACTGCAGAACGCAGCTTCCGTAGCAAGCATGCTTCTTACAACAGAGGCAGGCATCACACAGATCAAGGAACCGGAACCTCCGATGCCGCAGGGGGGAGCCGGAATGGGCATGATGTAATTTAGCCCGCTCGTCTTTTTCGCCACAGCTTTGTCAGCTGCGCGGCTTCGGTGCTCACGTACTCCGCGGTACGCTCCGCTCCTCAGCCGCTTGCTTCCTCGCTGTGGACGAAAAATGCTTCGCGGACTATGCGGTCTACAATGATTGAAAAAAGGAAGGCTCCCGCATGGGAGCCTTTTTTGTGTTTCTATTTAAGCTTTTTCAGCCTGTATATGAAGAGGAGATTGAGGAGAGTGCCTTTGAGGATGCTCGAAAGGGATATTGCCCACCAGACTCCGTTGATTCCAAGCACCGGCATCAGCAGGTAGCACATCGGTATCCTTGCGACTGTCAGGATAAGTCCGACAGCTGCCGGCAGCTTTGTCTGGCCGAGGCCATTGAATGCACCCGAAGTTGCAAGTTCATAACCCATGAAGAGCTGCGAGAGACCTACTATTCTAAGGTAGTTGGCTCCGCCTGCGATAACGTCGGCTTCATGTATGAATAAGCTGAATATAGGGGCTGCGCCAAGGACCAGAAGGGCAGTGGCCAGGATCCCGTAAACGGTAACCATGCCGGTTCCTGTTTTGAAGCCATTTCTCACCCTGTCATAGTTTTCGGCACCGTAATTCTGAGATATGAACGCATTCATCGCATACGAGAAACCGTCACAGGTCATCCAGGTGACAGACTCTATCTGTCCGCCTATCCTCTGAATGGCGACCGCGGCATCACCGAATGTTACGATGATCCTCGAGATGACCATGGAGATGAAAGCGTAGCCTATGTTGAATATGGCAGGAGGTGCGCCGAGCTTTACTATGCGCACTGCTTCCCTGCGTTCAAACCTTCCGAACAGGCGGAAATCCTCGAAAAGATAGTTATCTGTCCTGATGAAGTTTGCAAACATTAATGAAACAACGCATTCCGAGAAAACGGTTGCGATCGCAGCTCCCTCAACACCAAGCTCAGGGAACGGACCGATGCCGAATATCAGGACAGGGTCGAGGACGATGTTAAGTATTGCACCGGAAGAGTTGTATTTAAAAGGTGTTTTGCTGTCTCCTGCTGCGGTAAGCACTCCCTGCATCACATAGTTGAATCCCATGACGATGTGACCGATCGATACTATCGACAGGTAGGAGGCTGCAAAAGCAGCGGTATCCGGATCGTGGAGACGGAAGAATGATATCAGCTGATGCCTGAATACGATGCATATCGTGGAGTATGCAATCATTATAAGAAGCATGAGCTGGATCGCAGTACGTGCAAAGCGGCGGGCCTTGATCATATTGCCTTCTCCGATGGACTGGCCGGTCATAACCTGTCCGCCAATCTGAGGTATCATGGCAATGCCTGAGCCAAGCCACATAAAAGAACCCGCGACTCCGACTGCAGTCACGGCCTGATTACCTAACTGGCCGACCCACATGGTATCAAAAAGATTGTAAGCCATTTCTATGAACTGCGTTCCCATGATAGGGAGCGAGAGCCAGAACAAGGCGCCGGCTATCTTTCCGTTCAGCAGGTCTATTCTTTTTTCTTCAGTTTGTTTCTCCAAAGGTACCTCTTTTTTCAGTCAATGCCTATTTTACATCAGCGCAGAAGGCATAACAATGATCCTTTTGAACTGATGATGACCTTTAAGAAAAGAGAAAATGCAAAAAAGTTAGAAATTTCTAACATTCCAAAATTGCTTTATTTTGCTCATTTTTAATGCTATATTAGGAAAAACAGCTCTGAATGGGGCAAAAGTTAGGTAGATTTAACGGTTAACAATTGGCTTTTTCTATAGAAATAACATTAAAGAGGTGAAACATGGCGACTGTCCTTAAGGAACCATCAAGAACTTTTAACGAATATCTTCTCATACCTGGATATTCAAGCATGGAAGCAAGACCGGAGAACGTATCACTTAAAACACCGGTAGTAAAATTCAGAAAAGGCGAAGAGCCTGCTCTGTCGATGAACATCCCGCTGACATCTGCCGTCATGCAGGCTGTATCCGACAACAACATGGCTGTTGCTCTTGCCAAGGAAGGCGGCATCTCGTTCATTTTCGGATCACAGTCAATTGAGAGCCAGGCTGAGATGGTCAGAAAGGCCAAGAGTTACAAGGCAGGCTTTGTTCCAAGCGATTCCAACCTGAAGCCGGATGCTACCCTGCAGGACGTTCTGGACCTCAAAGCAGCGAAAGGTCATTCCACGATTGCAATCACTGAGGACGGTACGGCTGACGGAAAGCTCCTTGGAATCGTAACCAGCAAGGATTACAGAATCTCCCGCATGAGCCGCGATACAAAGGTGGCAGATTTCATGACACCGTTTGATAAGATGGTATACGGCCACGAGGGCATCACTCTTTCAGAGGCAAACGATCTTCTCTGGGACAATAAGGTAAATCAGCTGCCTATCATCGATGACAATCAGAGACTTACTTCTTTCGTATTCCGCAAGGACTATGACTCGCATAAGGAGCATCCGCTTGAACTTCTCGATGCAGACAAGAGGTACATCGTCGGAGCCGGCATCAACACCAGAGACTACAAGGAAAGAGTCCCGGCACTTCTCAATGCGGGCGTTGACGTTCTCACTATTGACTCTTCCGAAGGATATTCCGAATGGCAGGCAGTGACCCTCAAATGGATCAGAGATAACTATGGAGATACCGTTAAGGTCGGTGCAGGAAATGTAGTCGATGCTGATGGCTTCAACTTCCTCGCAGACTGCGGAGCAGATTTCGTAAAGGTCGGTATCGGCGGCGGATCCATCTGTATCACCCGTGAGCAGAAGGGTATCGGACGCGGACAGGCTTCGGCAGTAATCGAGGTAGCTCAGGCAAGAGATGAGTACTATAAAAAAACAGGCGTTTATGTGCCGATCTGCTCTGACGGAGGTATTGTATATGACTATCATATGACTCTTGCGCTGGCCATGGGAGCAGACTTCATCATGCTGGGCAGATACTTTGCAAGATTTGATGAATCGCCTTCAGCAAAACTGATGCTCAACGGAACCTATGTAAAGGAATACTGGGGCGAGGGCTCGGCAAGAGCGCGTAACTGGCAGAGATACGATCTGGGCGGAGATGCAAAGCTCAAGTTTGAAGAAGGCGTTGACTCATATGTACCGTACGCGGGTTCTCTCCACGATAACGTGCAGATGTCGCTCGGAAAGGTGAAATCCACAATGTGCAACTGCGGTGCTCTCAATATTCCTGACTTCCACAAGAATGCAAAGCTGACTCTCGTGTCGGCCGTCAGCATCGTGGAAGGCGGAGCGCACGACGTAATACTGAAAGAAGTATCCAGCCGTACATCCGGCGGCGGACGTTAGTATAGCAAACATCACTCATTTGAGTTTCATGGAGGTATAGAAAATGGGAAACATCAGACCAGACACGATGGAACGTATCACAACACGTGCACTCGCTGACAAGTTCATCGAGGAGCAGCTCGCTGAGATCAAGACGCAGGTAGGGGATAAGAAGGTTCTTCTTGCACTTTCCGGAGGCGTTGATTCAAGTGTAGTAGCTGCATTGCTTATTAAGGCGATAGGTGACAATCTGGTCTGCGTTCATGTAAACCACGGACTTCTCCGTAAGGGCGAGCCAGAGATGGTCATCAAGGTATTCAGGGAAGAGCTTGGCGCGAATCTCATCTATGTAGATGCTGTTGACAGATTCCTCGACAAGCTTGCGGGCGTAGATGATCCTGAAACCAAGCGTAAGATTATCGGCAAGGAGTTCATCGATGTGTTTGCTGAAGAGGCTGCTAAGCTCGACGGCATCGCTTTCCTCGGACAGGGTACAATCTATCCGGACATCCTTGAGTCGGATGGAGTAAAGGCTCACCACAATGTAGGAGGACTCCCTGAAGATCTTCAGTTCGAGCTTGTTGAGCCTGTGAAGCTGCTCTACAAGGACGAGGTAAGAGTAGTAGGCTCTGCACTCGGACTTCCTGACAACATGGTATACAGACAGCCGTTCCCGGGACCTGGTCTCGGTGTAAGATGCACCGGAGCTATCACAAGAGACAGACTCGAGGCTCTCAGAGAAGCTGATGCGATTGTAAGAGAAGAGATTGGCAAGATGGAAAACGTGCCATGGCAGTATTTCGCAGTAATTCCTGACATGCAGTCGACAGGTATCAAGGACGGCAAGAGATACATGGGATGGCCGGTCATCATCAGAGCCATCAATACAGTCGATGCTGTAACGGCAGAGTCGGTAGAAATTCCTTGGGATATGCTGAAGAGAATGAGAGACCGCATCATCGAAACCGTTCCTGGCGTAAACAGAGTAATGTGGGATATTTCCGATAAGCCTGTAAGCACTATCGAATTTGAATAAAACGTCAACATACTAAACAACGGACTTTATGAAACCATAAGCGCCGAAGCGATACATCATGTATGGCTTCGGCGCATTTTACTTTGTGCTGAAAATCAGCTATTCCAATGTGTTTTTGATAAGGTAACTGTCTTCTTCAACCGGTCTCAGTTCACTGAGGTCATACGGCGTATCCTGATATACAAGATTGAGCCAGTTGGTATAGGTGCAGTTTGAACTTGAACGCCACGAGAGTATCGGCTCCTTTGTCGGATCATCGTCCGGATAATAGTTGACAGGAATCTTCGGGTTCAGACCCTTTGCAAGATCTCTCTTGTATTCTTTATCCAGATCATATCTGTCATATTCCGAGTGACCTGTAACAAAAACCTGTCTTGATGAGTTTGCAAGAATAAGATAGCTTCCGGCCTCCGGGCTGTCAGCAACTACATAGAGTTCAGGATTGCTTCTGACTTTTTCCTCATCCAGACCTGTATACCTCGACTGAGGAACATAGAATTCATCATCCATTCCTCTCATCAGGATCTTCTTCCTGTGAATGACACGGTGAAGATATACACCGCTCAGTTTTTCAGGCAGCATGAGCTTCTGTATTCCGTAGTGATAGTACAGCGCTGCCTGGGCACCCCAGCAGATGTGGAATGTAGAATATACATGTGTCTTCGACCATTCAAATATCTGGCAAAGCTCGTCCCAGTAGTTTACTTCTTCAAATTCCAGGTGCTCTACAGGAGCGCCTGTGATGATCAGTCCGTCAAAGCGCTTATATCTGACATCCTTGAATGTCTGGTAAAACTTGTTGAGATGGGATCTGTCCACATGGCTTCCGCGGTGGGTTGCGGTGGTAAGGAATGTGATCTCAAGCTGTATCGGAAAATTCGAAAGTACTCTGAGTATATCGAGCTCGGTATCTTCCTTCAGCGGCATTAGATTGAGTATGGCGATCTCCAGCGGCCTTATGTCCTGAGAGACCGCACGGCTCTCATCCATTACGAATATGTTTTCATCCTCCAGTATCTTCTTGACCGGAAGATCATTCTGTATTTTTATCGGCATTGGCTTCTCCTGTCCCGGGAGTTTAAGGGAAATAATGCTGGGAACCAGCATGGTCAATGCTGATTTCCAACTTAATAATGATATTATGCCGTTTTGCAAACTGTCAATTGGAATTTGAGAAGAAATCGGAGTTCGGTGGCTTGCATGAATTTAGTATAATAAGTATGATTTTTATTATGAAACAGAAAAGGGAGGTATCAGAGAACATGAAAGATTACAAACTCGGCACACAATGTGTTCAGGCAGGCTATACACCGGGTAATGGAGAGCCACGCCAGATTCCGATCATACAGTCAACGACTTTCAAATACGATACCAGTGAGGACATGGGCAAGCTGTTCGACCTGGAGGCATCAGGTTATTTTTACACCAGACTCCAGAATCCGACTAACGACATGGTCGCAGCCAAGCTCGCAGTTCTTGAGGGCGGTACGGCAGCTATGCTTACATCATCCGGTCAGGCTGCTAACTTCTTTGCTTTGTTCAATATCTGTGAATCAGGAGATCACATCGTTTCATCCGCATCGATCTACGGAGGGACATTCAACCTGATTTCAGTGACCATGGCCAAGATGGGCATCAGTGCAACTTTTGTATCTCCGGACTGCACAGAGGAAGAACTGAATGCGGCATTCCAGGATAACACAAAAGCAGTTTTTGGCGAGACGATCGCGAACCCTGCGCTGACTGTCCTTGACATCGAGAAATTTGCAAAGGCTGCGCATGAGCACGGCGTGCCTCTTATCGTGGATAATACTTTCCCGACTCCGGTCAACTGCAGACCGATAGAGTGGGGAGCGGATATCGTTACACATTCAACTACCAAGTACCTTGACGGACATGGTGCTGCAGTCGGCGGAGCCATTATCGATTCAGGCAAATTCGACTGGATGGCGCATAAGGACAAGTTCCCTGGGCTTACGACACCGGATGATTCCTATCATGGCATCATCTATGCAGAGAAGTTCGGAAATGAAGGGGCATTTATAACAAAGGCGACTTCACAGCTGATGAGAGATTTCGGCAGTATCCAGTCACCTCAGAATGCGTTCCTGCTTAATCTGGGACTCGAATCACTGCATGTACGCATGCCTAAGCATGTAGAGAACGGACAGGCCGTTGCCGAGTTCCTTGCTAATCATCCTAAGGTTAAGAAGGTAAGCTATTCCGGACTTCCGGACGATCCGTATTATGAGATCGCACAGAAATATTTGCCTGATGGCGGATGCGGAGTTGTTTCGTTCGAACTCGAAGACAGGCAGGCTGCTGAGAAGTTCATGGGACGTCTCAGACTCGCTGCAATCGAGACTCATGTTGCTGATGCAAGGACATGCTGCCTGAATCCGGCTACGTCAACACACCGCCAGATGACGGATGAGCAGCTTCAGGCTGCAGGCATTCCTGCAGGACTCGTAAGGATGTCCTGCGGACTCGAAGATAAAGAAGACCTGATCGAAGATATCAGACAGGCACTTGATTTTTAGGCAGGAGGAGTTCTATGGCAGGGAACAGGATCCTTATAGTAGACTTCGGCGGGCAGTACAATCAGCTTATAGCCAGAAGAGTAAGGGAATGCGGTGTCTATTCAGAAGTCAGGGGATACGAATCCATTGATCTGGACGGGATACGCAGCTTTGACCCTAAGGGAATCATTTTTACCGGCGGGCCTCAGAGTGCATATGGAGAAAATGCTCCATCGATCGATGACGGTATTTTCGAACTTGGAGTTCCGATACTCGGTATTTGCTATGGGGCACAGCTCATGGCTTACAGACTCGGAGGAAAGATCGAGTCTGCACCTACCAGCGAATACGGGCGTACAGAAGTCGTCGTTGACGGCAGGGAAGGTATCCTCCGCACTGCTGATGATGTCAATGTATGCTGGATGAGCCATACCGATTACATAAGTGAGCCTCCGCAGGGATTCACTGTTACGGCTCATACGGATGACTGCCCTGTTGCTGCAATGGAGGACCGCTCCAGAGGATTCTATGCAGTGCAGTTCCATCCGGAGGTCAATCATACGGAGCACGGTGCAGAGTTCATAAGGGATTTTGTACTTGATGTGTGCAGCTGTGATCAGGACTGGCAGATGAACTCATTCGCTGAAACTCAGATTGCTGCGGTAAGGGAAAAGGTCGGAGACGGAAAAGTCCTGCTCGCGCTGTCGGGAGGCGTTGATTCATCTGTAGTAGCGGCTTTGCTTGCGAAAGCGATCGGTCCTCAGCTTACATGTGTATTTGTTGATCATGGTCTGATGAGAAAGAACGAAGCTGATGAGGTATCTGCAATATTCGGAAAGGAAGGGCAGTTCGACCTTAACTTCGTAAGAGTAGATGCGGCTGAGAGATTCTATGCTAAGCTGGCTGGTGTGACTGAGCCTGAGAGAAAGCGCAAGATCATCGGCGAGGAGTTTATCAGGGTCTTCGAAGAAGAGTCAAAGAAGATAGGTGCAGTAGATTTCCTCGCTCAGGGAACCATCTATCCCGATATAATCGAGAGCGGACTTGGCAAGTCAGCGGTAATCAAGTCACACCACAACGTTGGGGGACTTCCTGACTATGTTGACTTCAAGGAGATAATCGAACCGCTGAGGATGCTGTTCAAGGACGAGGTAAGGCAGCTTGGACGTGAGCTGGGCCTTCCGGAGTATCTTGTGAGCAGACAGCCGTTCCCGGGTCCGGGACTTGGTGTCAGGATCATAGGGGATGTTACAGCTGAGAAGGTGAGAATAGTACAGGATGCGGATGCGATCTACAGAGAAGAGATCGACAAAGCCGGGCTCGCCGGAGAGATCAGTCAGTACTATGCAGCTCTTACCAATATGCAGACAGTCGGAGTTATGGGGGACTTCAGGACATATGATCATGCCATAGCACTGAGAGCTGTAATAACATCAGACTTCATGACCGCAACGGCTGCTGAGATCCCATGGGATGTCCTTCAGAGAGTTATGACAAGGATAGTCAATGAAGTCGAGCACGTTAACAGAGTATTCTACGACCTAACCAGCAAACCGCCGGGTACAGTTGAACTCGAATAGCAATCAGAGAAATTGACAGATCTTTACATTACCGGAGCAGTGCATTTCTGCAATGCTCCGGTTTTTTACACAAACAGTACGGCTTCAGATATGCTATTATTTTTATGAGTAAAAATTATAGGGAGAGTGATTAAAAAAAGAATGAAACTAATCATCAGAATGAATCTGATAACTCAGGCCGTGGATTATTTCCTGTACTGTTACGATAAAGTGAACGGAATGATGACCGGAAGCGATACAGATGCTGAAATAATCAGAGTAGATACATCGGAACTGGCAGAATACGCTAAGACAATGCGCAAGCAGCATTTTGAGGGGAAGTAAGGATCTCTTTAAAACCATAGAGATATGAAACCGGTAAATCTGTTCAGGGTATCAAGAATACGTGATGAGAGGCTGTTCAATATCATGGAGAAGCATGAGGCCAGTGATCATGACAATCACAGGATACGCATCCATGAAATTGATTCTCTTCGCATACTCACAGATGCTCTTGCCGGGCAGGGAATAAAAGTCAGGGATACAGACGGATTTTACTTCGGATTCGTGATCCCTCTGGTTGGAAAAGAATTTGATCTCGTAAAGGTAACAAACAAATACTGTCTCAATATCGAACTGAAATCACAGGATGTGGGAGAGGATCAGATCCTTGCCCAGCTCAGAAAGAACCGTCATTACCTTACGCTACTCGGCAGGGATCTAATGCTGTTTACTGTCGTTACTGATACACTTGCCTGCTACAGGCTTACGGATGATAATGAGCTCGAACCGACGGATATTAGTGAAATAGCAAAGGCTGTCAGGAAATGCAGGGCAGCGTATCACGGCAATATTGTCAAGTTGTTCCGTGCTTCGGAATACCTCATATCTCCGGAAGAAAATCCGGACAAATTCCTGCAGGGTCAGTATTTCCTGTCACCGGCTCAGGACTACGTAAAGGCAGAGCTGCTCAGAGATATAGCAAGTACGTCATACTGTGCATTCTTTCATATTTATGGCAGACCCTGCACGGGAAAGACTCTTCTCATATATGACCTGGCGAAGCATCTGTCAGGGAGCGGCAGAACGCTGATCACATGCGGGGAGGAGCCGGGCGGAGGCCTGATATCAATAAGCGAGTCGATAGAAAACCTTGACTTTATTTCGGTATCGGATATTGTTTCGTCTGATCGTATAAGCGGATACGATTTCATTCTGGTGGATGAAGCTCTGCGTATAGATCCGGTGACATTCGACATTATCATAAATGCTGCTGAGACATATGAGCAGGTCTGCATCTTTTCAACAGACCCTTCCGCTGTTCTTACAGATCCGGAGCAGGAAAATGATATAGCGGGAAGAATTCACAGTCTTGGTCTGGCAGGTGAGTATGAGCTGTCAGAAAGACTGCGGCTGAATATGGAAATACAGACTTTTCTCAGAAAGCTCAAGCATTTAGAATGTAAAACTGAAAAAAACTATGAGTTTGAACACATTTCGGTCAATTATGCCAATAATGCCGATGAAGCCCGCAAGATAATAAATTATTATCGCAAGAAGGGGTACGTGTTCATTAATGCTCACAGACATTCAGACGATCCCTTTGCAGATCTGGAAGAATCTTTCAGGCACAGGCACATAGCCGGGCGAGAATACAACAGCGTGGTGATGCTGATGGACAGCTCGTTCGAATATGATGATGCAGGGTATCTTATGGGAATCCCGAAGCCGGATCCCGCACAGCCATATCCTAACATATTCTATCCAGGCATCACCCGCGTGCGGGAACACCTTGCATTGGTAATACTTGATGCTCCTGAACTGCTGAGCAATATACTGTCGATATTCGATTAAGTATAATTTCTGAAATGCATAAATCAAATCGGTCATAATATTAGGTCACTGTGCACAAAATACAGTGACTTTTTTAGTTGGTCAGAATATGTCGGAAAAATGATGAGTGAAATATGATTAAAGTACATAATAGATCACTATGATTAAGGAAAGGGGTTCATTTTGACAGAGTATAAAGGCCTGGTAGCTGTTATAACAGGTGCCAACAACGGTTTCGGTAAAGAATTTGTAAAACAGGCGGCAAAACGCGGTATGAAGATAGTTGCCGTGGATATTGAAAGCGATTTTGATGATCTGGAAAAGACCGCCATGGAATGCGGTGCCGAAGAATTTTCCGCAATTCAGGCAGATGTAGGCATTTACGAAGAGACGGAAAAAGTCGTTAACTTCGTAATGGAAAAGTATGGCAGAATAGACCTCTTCATCAATAACGCCGGTATCGCGCAGTTCGGCGATATTCTTACGATGCCGGTAAGAGACTGGCTGTGGCATTCGGACACTAACTATCATGCACATATTTATTTCATGAGACAGGTGATACCAGTAATGATAGAGCAGGGAACACCTTGCCAGATACTCAATGTATGCTCCGTTGCGGGACTCCTGACTACCAGAGGCATGCCTGCTTATTATGCTTCGAAGCATGCTGCAGTTGCACTCTCGGAATGCATGGCATATGAGCTGGAAGAAAAGGGCGTGACAAATATCAACATAAGTATATTTTGCCCTGGATTCATACAGACAACACTGGACAAGAGCGAGACAAGAAGACCTGCAAGATATCAGGCTCCGGATGACCCATTCTATCAGAGTGAAGCATTCAGGAGAAGCCTGGCTATCTGTGAGAATGTTATTGCGACAGGTAAGCCTATCGACGGCGTTGGCGAGCATGTATTCTCAGCAATGGAAAACGGAGATTTCTACATACTATATCATCCGGAACACAACCCGGTCATTCTTGCTCAGACACAGGATGTGGTAACGAATGGCAGGCCAAGTCTTGCAGGACTCAAAGAGAAGGTAATGAAGATCGCTCAGGAGATGGGCATCAAAGCTGCTTCAGGAACAGGTGATGTAAAGTAGAGTGTCTTCAGAGGGGAAAGGAGATAAAAATGATCAGAACATACGTAGACCAGAAGGCTGTGATTACAGGCGCCGCAAGGGGTATTGGAAAAACACTTGCGCTTGGAATGGCAAAAAGAGGTGCAGATGTTATAGTTGCAGACATCCATGGTGATGAGGTCGCTGCGGTATGTGAGCAGATCAGAGAGATGGGAAGGGAATCCTACTGCATCCAGGCTGATGTTTCGCTCAGAGAGGAATGCGACAGGATCTTTGACTTTGTCATGGAGAAATTCGGACGCTGCGATATCCTTGTCAATAATGCCGGAGTTTCGATGAATGAGGACGTATGGGATTTCAGAGACGATGACCTGCATTGGATATTTGAGACCAATGTGTATTCACACTGGTACATGCTGAGAAATTTTATTCCGCAGATGAGAGCACAGGGGAATCATTGTCAGATCCTCAATGTGTGCTCGATCGCAGGTCTTATTACTTCGGGACCGGGACCTGCATATTTCTCCACTAAGCATGCTGCAGTAGCTCTTGCGGAATCCACATACAAGCAGTTGCAGGAAGCCGGAGATGATATTGATATTTCCGTATTCTGCCCGGGATTCATACAGACAGACCTGTATAAAAGTGATGAGAACAGACCTGCGCGCTATGCGATAGATCCTGACGACGAGTATTACAAGAGCGAGAAATATCAGAAATTCTATGCATTCAATAAGTATCTTCTGGATAACGGGCTTCCGCTCCAGGAGACTGTGGAGCAGGTATTCGATATGCTTTCAAAAGAGACATTCTATATCCTGACACATGATCAGTATGATGGACCTCTGCGCGCTCAGGGCCAGTTTATTGCAGACAAGACAGCGCCAATGGGCAGCAAGCTGTCAAAGACGATTGACGACTGAAACAGACATGGCATAACTACCTGAAACTTATTATAAAAAACACCCTGACAGGTATAATGATTTTCATTGTTTTATACCCTGCAGGGTGTTATTTTTTTATGTGAGACATGCTGAGAAAAGAATGGGGTATATTCACTGGACTGATCAATATGGGAGGCTGAACATGATCTGCAGATACTGTGGAAAAAAAATACCTGACGGTTCGGGCTTTTGCCCATCCTGCGGTAAAAGGCTCGAAGCACATTTACGTGCAGAGGACAGGGAAAAAGAAAAAAAGGATTTTAAATATGAACCTGAAAATGAAGATGAATATGAAGAGCCTAAGGGGAAAAGAAGATTAAAGGCTTTTATATCGGTAATTGCAGCGATCCTGTTTGTTGCCGCAGCTTTCATCGCCATCATGGTGTTTGCAAAGCCATACTTGGGGGAAGAACCATGGCCGGATGAAAAGAAGCAGGCAGCTGAAGAGGAGGAGAACATCGGGTTCCCGAAAACCATGTACATATCAGCTGTGGATGGCATCTTATTACGAGAGGAACCTACAGAGGAAAGCAAGGCGATCCATCATCTGAACTATGGGCGTGAGATACAAGTCGACAAAATAGATGACGGCTGGGCCAATGCCACTGTTGATGGGCTAACGGGCTGGTGCTCCTCTGAGAATCTGATCGAGAACGCGGAAGAGATCAAACATGAAGCAATAAAGCCGAAATCAGATGCTGATAAAGGCCAGCTTGTGGAGCCCCCAAAACGCATCAAAACCGGATATCATGGAACTGTTAATTCAGAAGACGGCCTGAATCTCCGTTGCGGTCCCGGAGAGGATTATGACATCCTGATGGTAGTTCCTTATAAGACTGAAGTGATTGAAGAGGGATGGAATGAAGGCTGGCTATACGTCAACTACGACGGTCAGTACGGATGGGTGAGATCTGAATATATTACTCCTACCGGAGAAGTCGAATAATCCTTATTAGCAGGCATGACACATGACGGATTTGCCCGCTCGATCAGACCTGTACATACCAGTGCGGACGGTGACAGCATCTACGCAGTTTCAGTGGGAAACGTGGAAGCGGATCAGGATCTTGTCGGATCGCTTTCTGCAGTGGTAATGAGTGAAGCGATCAAGAGAGCGGTTTACAGCGCAGACAGCGCTTATGGAATCAAGTCCGCAAAGGACATGAAGAATTAAAAAACATATTATTGCTTAAAACATAATGAAAAACAGAAAAACAACACATTTCATATTAGTTGTACTGCTGCTCGTGCTGACAGCGGCCTCGGTTCCATGCATTGTGTGCTTTGCAGAAACGGGGTCTTCCTTTGAGTACAAGCTTTACAGGGACCAGACCATGTACAACATGGCCCTCCAGAGAAAAATGACTGATGTATATAACGACTTTAGCGGGAAGACGTTTGATGATAAAACCATGCCTATTCCGGGACTGGTAGAGACATGCATTGAGACAGGAGGAGTAAGCAGTTCTTCAAATCAATATATACCGCAGGGAATGTGCCGCGCCGGAGATTACATGCTGATCACTGCCTACGACGTAAAAAAAAAGCATAACTCAGTGATATATGCCGTAGACATCAACGGGATGAGTCTTGTGTCTACGCTTACCATGCCTAACATGTTCCATGCGGGCGGCATTGCTTTTGACGGAGAAAACATCTGGATGACGGGTGAAACTTCAGATAAGTATAAAGGCAATCCGTTCGTTCAATACATGACTTATGAGACCTTCCTCAGCCACATTGATGAGCCGGTGACAGAAGTGAAGGAGTCTGAACTTTCACAGTACATCTACATCAAGAACAAGCCATCATTTCTCGAATGTGACAACGGAACACTTTGGGTAGGCACTTATGCCGGAAGAAAGAAAACGACAGATGCCTACATGTATGGATATGAAATCATAGGTGAACCCGGAAACCGCAGACTTAATACGCTGATGTATTCAATCATAGCCGGTATAGATACCAGTGCTCAGGGGGCTGATATAGTAGGTGATTATCTGTATGTTTCGAGCTCCTACAATTCTGCTTCACTGATGAAGACATCCTATATAACTAAATATAACCTCAGGCGTTCAGATACCGGGACCGGCAATTATCTTGTTGAAGGTCATGAAATGAAGAGAGTGGAAGTCCCGAAGATGAACGAAGAACTGGTTGTCGACGGATCGACAATGTATATCAATTTCGAATCCGGAGCTTCCTATTGGAAGTATGTGCTCATAAGAACGGACAGAGTACTTGCTCTGGATCTGTCATTGTGGGGCAGGCGATGATAAGGAGGGCTCTGTGATGAAAAAGATACTGAAAATCATCGGGATAATACTTCTGCTGATCTTGCTGGTGGCAATTCCCATGTTCATAACGCTTATCCGCAATCCGGGATTATATCTGAAGCTGGTATCGGACAAGCTCGTCGAAGATCAGACTGTTGAGGCTTCATTTAATTACGATTTTGATGATACCTCAAAAATCAAAAAGGTTCCGTACTTCTACTTCGTACCTTCGGAGAGCGGAAACTATACCTTCAGTGCTGTCGATCTTAAGAGCAGCAGTGATGTATATGTGACCATAAACGTAATGGACAAGTACCTTAATGACTACTTTGTGGCAGACAACCGCGATCACGATACAGAAGGAGTGAAGGACAGTATAGAAGAGACAACGGCGCTTCAGGAATCGCAGCTGTGTCTGGTAATTATTAATGTAGAGCCGGTCGACGGAGATCTGGCTCAGTTCTCCGGATCGTTCAGGCTGACCGTAACAAAGTCTCAGGAAGATGAAGACCTTCCGCTTCTCACCATGGATGAACCTGTAACCATGAATGTAGCGTCTGAAGGGCAGACCTGTGCTGTATTCATACCGCCTGAGACCGGATACTACAGATTTGATCATTCCATCGTTTCACACGATTCTTCAAAGGGATATTCCAGCCTTTCATCGATAACATCAGCAGACAAGCTCAAGGTCGGTCTGACGAATGACATCTGCATGCTTCTGAAAGATAAGGAATACTATATATGGATGATCACAAATGAGACCAGCAGCAAACAATCCAAGGTGGAGCTTTCATGCACGCCGATGAATACTGTAAAGGCAAAGGGCATATGTTCCGTGGAACTGACCGGAGACAGCGTGATCGAGTATGTTGCGGATAAAGAATGCAGCCTTGCCTTTTACTCGGTTTCATCAGGAGACCCGAAACTTGTCATTTATGAGCAGGCGGGGTTCCCTCTGAGAAGCGATGACACATCTGAAGCGTCGCTCAGCGATAATCCTGATGATGTCGCAACGGTGCTCAGAGTAAAAGAAGGAACGGGACTGCACATCTGTGTCTTCGGTGATGTTGCTGACTGCCGGATGTTCATAACTGAATATACAGGTGACGGAACATCTCTTACAACGGATGATCTTGTTCCGGTACCGGAAGGCAAAGTTACTGACAAAACAAATGTTGATGAGCCTGAGGAAGGAATTGACGAAGAGACTGAAGGGGAGGAGTGACAGTGCAGAGAAACGAAATATGGCGCTCATACGGAACAGACTATAAGGACATGACAAAGAGACTGCTGCAGCAGTCAGGTCTTGCTGAGCTGCTTCCTGAAGTGTCTGATCATGACCCTTGTATTGCGATCAAGCCCAATCTTGTGACTCCGGCTCCTGCTGTTTTCGGCGGAACGACTCACCCGGAGATAGTTGCGGGTATTATCGAGTTCCTCCGGGAAAGGGGCTACGGAAACATAGTAATCGCTGAAGGCTCATGGGTCGGTGATAAAACCGCAGAGGCTTTCGAATACTGTGGGTACAACACGGTTTCCCGTGAGTATGGTGTACCTCTTATTGACATGCAGAAAGATAAGGGCATAGATGTGGATTGTGCAGGTGAAACGCTTTCCATCTGCAAAAGGGTCAGGAACTGGGATTTCCTTATCAATGTTCCTGTTCTGAAAGGTCACTGTCAGACACATATAACCTGTGCTCTGAAGAACATGAAAGGCCTGATTCCCAATACTGAAAAGAGGAGATTCCATACTATGGGGCTCCATAAGCCAATCGCTCATCTTAATGTGGGCATCAGACAGGATTTTATCGTTATAGATCACATCTGCGGAGATCTCAGCTTTGAAGAGGGCGGCAGCCCTGTCATCCGGGATTGCATAATGGCTGCTGTTGACCCGGTGCTCGTGGACTCCTATGTATGCTCACTTCTTGGATATGAGACTGAAGAAGTGGAATATATCGGCCTGGCGGAGGGCCTTGGAGTCGGAAGCAGCGACCTTTCCGGTCTGAGGCTTATAACATGCGAGGGCGAACCTTATGAGGACCTGCCCGCACGCGGTATTCTGGATGTAAGCTATGCTGTTGATGAGATGGATTCATGCAGTGCCTGCTACGGAGTCCTGATACCTGCTCTTGAAAAACTCAAACAAGAAGGCTTGCTTGACAGGCTTCCGGCAAATATTGCCATCGGGCAGGGGCACCGCGGTAAAAAGGGACTTCTGGGTATAGGCAACTGTACCGCAGGCTTTGATATATGCGTAAAAGGCTGCCCGCCGAAGGAAGAGGACATCTACCGTCAGCTCAGGGAAATTGCCAGAAAGAACTGAAGCCAATTGCAGTTAAAATGAAACAGATTTCAGATAGTTTCCAGCTGTCTGAAATTCTTTTTTTGGAAAAGAATTATAATTAAAAGAGAATTGTGCTTGACAACGAAAATATATTGTGTAAAATATAGTTGTGTTAAATATAATTTAAAAAGGATTGGGCCATGGATACAAAAGATAAAAATGAAATGATGAAACTTGAAAATCAACTGTGCTTTCCGCTTTATGCGGCAGCAAGAAGCGTGACAGGTCTGTACACACCATGGCTGAAGCAGCTGGGGCTGACATATACTCAGTACATCACGTTTCTGGTTTTGTGGGAGAAGGACGGCATCACGGTCGGAGAGATATGCGACAGACTGATGCTCGATAACGGTACTGTTTCACCGCTCCTGAAGAAGATGGAAAGTGCAGGTTATATAAGCAGATCACGCAGCACGGAAGATGACCGTGTCGTTGTGGTCACCCTGACAGAAAAGGGCAGAGACATGCAGGCAAAAGCGAAGGATATTCCGGAAAAAGTAGGGGAATGCATCGATCTGCCAGCTGAGAAAGCCGTAAAACTTTATGAATTGTTATATGAACTTCTGGGTAAGGAAAGGAGAACAAAATGAACAACGTTTATGATTATAGTGTAAAAGACAGAATGGGTAATGTAGTAAGTCTTGCAGATTACAAGGGCAAGGTGCTTCTGATCGTTAATACTGCGACAGGATGCGGCTTCACTCCTCACTATGATCCGCTCGAGGCAATGTATAAGGAGATGAAGGATCAGGGCTTTGAGATTCTCGATTTCCCATGCAACCAGTTTGCTGATCAGGCTCCGGGATCCGATGATGAGATCCATGAATTCTGCACCCTTAAGTTCGGAACAGAGTTTCCGCAGTTTGCAAAGATCGATGTAAACGGTGAAACAGCAGATCCTCTGTTTGCATATCTGGCAACAGAGAAACCTTTTGAAGGGTTCGGCAAGGGCCTCAAAATGGCAGCTCTGACTAAATTCGCAAATGCCAACAACAAGAAGTTCGGCGACAAAGCATACATCAAGTGGAATTTCACAAAGTTCCTGGTCGACAGGGATGGCAATGTCATCGCCAGATTCGAACCTACAGTTGATATGGCAGAAGTAAAGAAGGCCGTTCAGGCAGCTCTTTAAAGTATAAGGAGGAAACCTCTGTTGAAAGATCCGGAGATGAATAACAACGACACTCACATTACGGCGCTTGCTTATGACAGGGAAAAAATCATTGTAAGAACCAGTATCATCGGTATCATTGCGAATGTGCTGCTTGCCGCATTCAAGGCAGCGGTGGGAATTATCTCAAATTCCATCGCAGTGACGCTGGACGCTGTTAACAACCTCTCGGACGCACTGTCTTCCGTTATAACGATCATCGGTGCCAAGCTCGGCGCAAAAAAACCGGACAAGAAGCATCCGCTCGGTTACGGAAGGATAGAGTACCTGAGTTCTATGCTTGTCGCAGCGATAGTCCTCTATGCAGGTATCACATCAGTGGTGGAATCCGTCAAGAAGATCATTCATCCGGAAGCCGCAGATTACGGAACGGTATCCCTGATCATCATAGTAGTGGCGGTCATAGTAAAGCTGGTTTTAGGAAGTTATGTTAAAAAGCAGGGTGAGAAGGCTAACTCCGGTGCACTGATCGCTTCCGGAAAGGATGCATCATTCGATGCGATCCTTTCCGCATCTGTCCTGGCTTCTGCGGTCATATACCTGATATGGGGTGTTTCACTCGAGGCCTACGTAGGCGTTGTAATCTCGATTGTTATAATAAAAGCGGGCATCGAAATGATGAACGAAACGCTGAACGATATCATCGGTCAGAGATCAGACGCGGAGATCGGCAAACATATAAGACAGCTTATCAACGAAGAACCGGAGATAAGAGGTGCATATGACCTGACCCTGTTCAACTACGGCCCTGACAAGTATTACGGATCTGTTCACATGGAACTCCCGGATACCATGACAATAGAGGAAGCGGATCTGCTGACTAGAAGAGTGCAGCGCAAGGTGTTCCTTGAAACGGGTGTTATTCTTACCGGAATAGGTGTTTATTCATAAAACACTACAAATGAGGAGGCGGCACAGATACGCAACAACGTTCAGAAGGCGGTGCTGTCCCATGACTGGGCGCTACAGCTGCACGGCTTCTACGTGGATACTGAGAAGAAAACGATGCACTTCGATGTGGTCATAAGTTTCGATATAGACTACAAGGAAGCTTTGGACATCATGATGAAGGAAGTTAAGGAGATGTATCCGGATTATTCAATACGGATCGTTCCGGATGCAGATATAGCAGACTGATGCAAATGGATCTGTTATAACTGCTGTCGAACGGGCAGAATCATACGCGCCGGAGAACTTTGATGCTCCGGCGTTTTGTTTTGGCAAAAAAAGAAAAAGGTTGAAATTTCTTTTTTTTGGAGTATTATGCTGCAGAGAAAGGAGAAAGACAGATGGCCTGGTATGAAGAAGCTGTTTTTTATCATATATATCCGTTAGGGCTCCTCGGAGCTCCTGAGCTGAATGATCACAGTCAGCCGGTTCACAGACTTCCCGAACTTAAGGAGTGGGTCGATCATATGAAAAGATGCGGTTTTACAGCGCTGTATCTCGGCCCGTGCTTCTCTTCGGGATCACACGGATATGATACTGAAGACTACCGCAGGCTCGATGAGAGACTGGGAGATAATGAAGATCTTAAAGATCTGGTTAGATACTGCCATGAACAGGGCATGCGTGTCATCCTTGACGGTGTGTTCAACCATACGGGAAGGGGATTCTTTGCTTTCCGTGATCTGAAAGAGTACCGCGAAGGCAGCCGCTTCAGAAACTGGTACTGCAATGTGAATTTCTGGGGCAACAATGAATACAATGATGGCTTTTCCTATGAAAACTGGGGAGGCCACAATATGCTGCCTAAGCTCAACCTGTATGAGCCGGAGGTAAAGCAGTACCTGTTTGACACCATTCGTTTCTGGGTGTCGGAATTTGATATCGATGGTCTGCGTCTCGACGCTGCAGACGTGCTGGAGCACGGATTCATGCGCGAGCTCAGAAGTATCGCTGATGGCCTGAAGGAAGACTTCTGGCTGATGGGTGAGGTGATACACGGAGAATACAGCCGCTGGGTAAATGACAACACACTGCACTCTGTAACAAATTATGCACTGCACAAAGCTCTGTACAGCGCTCATAACGATCACAATTATTTCGAGATAGCGCATACTGTCAAACGCCAGAGAGACATGGGACTCGGAGACAACGTGCATCTCTATGATTTCGTAGACAATCATGATGTAGAACGCATCATGACCAAGCTGCGCGATAAGAGACATTTCCTCCCTGTTCATGTGCTTCTGTACACTCTGCCTGGCATTCCATCCGTTTACTACGGCTCTGAGTTCGGCATTGAAGGAAGAAAGGAAAGAGGTTCAGATGCCTCACTTCGTCCGGCACTTTCACTGGGAGAGCTTTCAGCATATGACAATATCCCTTTACAGATCATAAGCGCACTTGGTAACATATACAGTAAGGAATCTGCTCTGTGGTACGGTGAATACCGTGAGATCGATCTGACTACAACAAAATACGCATTTATGCGCGGTGATATACTTATAACAGTCACTAACAGTGACCGTGAGGAGAGCTACGATCTTGGACTTAACGGATCATACACTGGAGCACTCCATGGAGGAGAGATTTCTTCCGATCAGGGCAGGCTCAGGTTTACTCTTGGCGGCAACAACGCTGAAATATGGATCCCGGTTTCCGATAAAAAGCTTTATGAACCGCTGAAGCGTATCAGGGCAGAAGCTGCTCCGGTGACTGAAGAAACAGCATCGGCACCTGAAGAGATGCCGCAGAGAGCTGAGCCGGGCAAAAGCTTCGAGGAGATGAGCATAGAGGAACTTCAGGCAGAGATACTCGCAAAACTTTCTGCCAACGGTCCGCTGACCGACAGGATGAAAAGAGAAGTAAGAGAGAACATTTACAGAGACTCGCTGCTCAACTGGGTAAAGAGCTTCCGTTAACACACAGACATAGGAGAACAGAAATGACTAATGAAGAAACAATGAACACCGAAACAATGACAGCAGAAGCAACACTTCCGCAGCCAAGAAGAAGCATAGCTTTTATAGGTTCGGAGTGCTATCCGTTTGTAAAGACCGGAGGCCTTGGAGACGTAATGTATGCTCTGCCTAAGGCACTGGCAGACCTTAACTGCGATGTAAAGGTCATCGTTCCGCGCTATCACTGCATCCCTTGGAAGTACCAGGAAAAGATGGTATATCGCGGTGAGTTCTACATGGACCTCTGTGCGGATGGAAAATCATACTATGTAGGTATCATGGAATATGTGCATGACGGCGTGGTATATGATTTCATCGATAACGATGAGTTCTTTTCCTCCGGAAGTCCTTACACAAATCTCGTTGATGATATCCCGAAGTACTGCTACTTCTGCAAGGCAGCCCTTGCTGCATTGAATTACATGGACTGGATCCCTGACATTATCCACTGCCACGACTGGCAGGCCAGCCTTGTACCGGTAATGCTGCGCACTCAGTTTGCAGATACAGCTATAAAGGATGCAAAGACAGTCATCACTATACATAATCTGCGCTTCCAGGGTGTGTACAATATTCCTACTATCAAATACTGGACAAACCTGCCGGATGAAGTATTCAACATTGATGTTTTCAAGACCAACTATGAAGACGCCAATATGTTAAAAGCGGGACTTGCGTATGCTGATGCCATTACTACAGTCAGTGAGACATACGCGGGAGAGATCCAGACTCCGTTCTACGGTGACGGCCTGGACGCACATATACGCCATCATTCCGGAAAGCTTCGCGGCATTGTCAATGGTATAGATGTTGTGCAGTGGGATCCTAAGACTGATCCTAAGCTGGAAGCTCCTTATGATATTACAGACGTACTGACTCAGAAAAAGGAAGACAAGAAAGCCCTCCAGAAAGAACTGGGACTTGATGTAGACGAGGGCAAGTTCGTTATCGGACTTATTTCGCGTCTGACTAATCAGAAAGGACTCGATCTGGTCAACGATATTCTTCCTGGGCTAATCGACGGTAATACACAGGTTGTAGTTCTCGGCACGGGTGACGCCATCTATGAGGAATCATTCCGCAACTTTGAGAACTGGTACAAGGGCAGTGTGTGCTCATGCATCATGTACGATGAAGGCAGAGCTCACAGGATCTATGCAGGAGCAGATGCGCTTCTGGTGCCATCACTGTTTGAACCATGCGGACTTACACAGCTGATCGCCATGCGCTATGGAACCGTTCCTGTAGTGCGTGAGACGGGCGGACTGAAGGATACGGTAGAGCCATACAACATGTTCACCCAGCAGGGAAATGGCTTCACTTTTGACAAATATGAAGCCGGACTGCTCTACGATGCCGTGAACCGCGCAAAGACATTATATTTCACTGACCGCTGGCACTGGGATGAGATGGTACAGAGAAATATGGCGAAGGATGTATCATGGGAAGCCTCAGCATGGAAATACAGAGACCTGTATCTTGAGCTGAGACCGTAACAAAAGCATAACTCAGACATATTATTATAAATAGAGATCAACCGACTTAAGAGAGGTCATGACTGCTCCGGGCAGCGGGACCGAGATCGTGATAAGGCTGAAGTTCAAGCTTGCCGAAGCGGATGATGTACCGGATTCGGAAAAACTCCGCGACGGCTCAGCACCGGGTGAAGCAGCTTCTGAGCCAGAAATCGACTTCAGTACAAAGAGGATCCTTCTTGTAGAGGACAATCTGGTAAATATGGAGATTGCCAACATGATACTCATGCAGGCGGGATTTAATGTGGAGACGGCTGAAAACGGTAAGATCGCAGTGGAAATGGTTGAGGCTTCAGAACCGGGATATTACGATGCTGTTCTTATGGACATACAGATGCCGGTCATGGACGGCTATGAGGCGACAAGAACGATACGTAACCTTGAAAACAAGGATCTTGCCGGGATACCTGTTATAGCGATGACTGCGAATGCTTTTAAAGAAGACGTAGAAGCTGCTGCAGAAGCCGGCATGCAGGGCCATGTAGCCAAACCGGTTGATGTAGGCGTGCTGATGAGGACTCTTACATCTGTACTTCGATAGCATAAAATATTACGGAATTTCCGTATTTATAGTAATATTGTCTATAACTCTTCCGGATCAGAACAGGAGGTGCTTATGACGAGTGTGACTGTTGTTATCCTGTCAACCGCATTGCTTCTGGCAATGGTACTTAACCTTGCTCTGAAGCCATCTTTTTCTGCCAGGCTCACAACCATATGCATGATCATAGCCTTTGCCGGAGGCGTACTTATATATGGCGTTGGATTTGCTGAAAGCACCGGTGACATCGGGCTCAGCATGATCCGTACGCCTTTTTGCGTGATAAAAATGTTCGTCGGTATAAATGATTACGGATCAATAGAAGGCACTTCACCTGTCGGGACCCCGTTCAGGATCGTATTGTTCTGGATCATACACCTTCTGGCGTTTTATTCCATGGCCAGTGCTGCGATGTTCACGCTCGGTGAGGAAGCTTTGAGATACCTGCGAATGATCCTTTCCGCAAAAGGCGACCTGACCCTGATTTACGGCATCAATGACCGGAGCATAAAACTGGGCAGGGAGTGCCGGAAAGCCGGAGCGGGTTCTGTAGTCTTTATTGCCGAGAATGCCGATCATGACGCTGTAACGGATCTGAACAATATGGGTATGTCAGTGATAAGCGGTCCGTCAGCTGTCTCATCCGACAAATCAGTGATGAGAAAGCTCAGAGCCGGCCGCCGCAGCATAAATGTGTTCGCGCTGGATGAAGAGGACAAAGACCTCTTTTATGCTCTTGGCCTGAAAGATGCTCTTAAGGAATTCGATGTTCCACCTGAAAAAACTGCCATCACACTTCCAGGAGCTGAAGATATTATTACGTCGATGCTGCAGGTATCTGCGGATCAGTATGGATACGGTTATGTCAATGTTTATGACAGTGCCATGCTTTCAGCCAGAGCTTTGATAAAGGTATGTCCGCCCTGGGAACTCGTAAAATTCGGGAGTGACAGCCGTGCTCAGGAGGATTTTGACTGCGCCATAGTGGGCTTCGGCAGACATGGGCAGGCTGTACTGAAGCAGCTGCTTATGAACGGACAGTTTGCAGGCAGTACATTCCACTCTGCTGTTTTTTCGCCTAATTTTGAAAACGAGGCAGGGTACATGAAGGCTGAGTGCGCATCTATGTTTGAAAATTATGATATCAGAAGCTTTAACGCGGATGGCAGGAGCATTGAGTTCTATAACTACGTTGATAACAGGATAGATACACTCAAGCTTATAGCGGTATGCACCGGAAATGAAGAGAGCGACCGCGAGATATCGGATAATCTTATGATGTATCTGAAGCGCCGTAATGCTGAACATATCTGCGTCGTCAGGTGCGGAAAAGATGGTGTCAGATATCAGGAGACAGTCGGCAGTCCGATCATCACTGCTGATATATATTCGCTTGAGTATCTTTCAGCACAGAATGCAGACCGTGATGCGATCATAATTAACAGCACTTATGATGATTCTGACAGGACCGATTGGGAGAAATGGGTGGCATGCGACTCGTTCAGCAAGATGTCATCGCGAGCTTCCGCTGATTTCATACCGGCATTCATCAGTGCATCAGGTATGACAGCAGAAGAGGTGATGGCAGGCAGCTGGCCGCCGGCTGCAGACGTTCTGGAAGTATTGGGAGAGACGGAGCATCTCAGGTGGAATGCTTTCCACTTCGTGATGGGATACTCACCTATGAGCAGCGCGGAACTCGATGAAAGAACTGATACGTACAGAAAACGCATTGAAAAAGGCCTCCCGGGCATCAGGCTGTTCAAGGATTCTGAAAACCGTACTCATGCCTGTCTGATACCATGGGATGAGCTTGATGCTTTGTCAGAAAAGGAAAAATCAATTACAGGGCGTGCTGTGGACTATAAGCAGTATGACATCAATAACGTTCTGATTATTCCTGAGATCCTTAAACAAGGAGAAAAGGCAGCAAAATGAACAGCAGAAAAAGAAACATACGTATAGTGGCCGCGATAATAGCTGCATATGCGGCAGTACTTGTACTGCTGCTGGCTGCTGAGTCAAAGGCGGAGGGTTCGTCCATACACAGTATAGGGGATGCCATCTGGTACTCTGTCATTACACTTACAACAGTAGGTTACGGAGATCTTTCCCCTGTGACCCCTGCAGGAAAAGCACTTGGTGTAATTCTTGCCCTTTGCAGTCTCGGGGTGTTCACCGCACTTGTAGGTGTACTGATAAGTTTTATCAGTGGACAGGCAAGACCGCGATTCAGACTCCGGTCGTTAAGGGACCGCAGATGGTATGCGATCAGTGAGGAGAACGAGCAGTCTGCTGTATTTGCAGGATCCGTTCTTGCTGATGACCCTGACGCCGCCATTATTTTCCGCCGCTCGGCAGAAAACCGGATAGGCGGCAGGGCTGTTGTGCGCCTTGACTGCAATCCTGAAGAACTCATCGATCTGAAGGGGAGCGGGCAGGATATAAAGTATTTCTGCCTGGGTGAAGACTCATGGGAGAATTACCGTCAGGCGACAGATGCTGCCGGTCTGGATATAGATACGTACTGCCTTACAGACTTCGGGTCTGACGAGATATCGGGCAGCCTTCATACATTCAGCAAAAAAGAGATCATCAGCAGGTGCTACTGGAGAGATCATCCTTTACGCAAAGACGAGAAGACCATAGTTCTGATCGGCAGCGGAAAGATCGCAGCAGAATTGCTTGAAAGGGGACTCCTTACCAATGTATTCGAGCCGGGCAGATACATCTGCTACCATGTCTTTGGAGATTCCTCGGATTTCAGGAAGTCACACCGTGAGGCAGTCAGAACTTTATGCGGCGGAGATCCTGAAGATGACGCACTGTTCCTCCACGAAGAATGCTGGGAGTATCATCCGGAGATCATACGCAATGCCGACAGGATCATCATCTGTGAGGATGATGACAGGAGCGATCTGGCAACTTATAAAGAGATCATGATGCTGTTCCCGACAGCTGCAAAAGTCCATGTCAGGTTAAACAATACAGTTGAAAAGATCAGCTGTTTTGGCAGCAGCAAAGATATATTTACGATGAGAGCATTTGTCAGGGACGATATCAACAGGCTTGCGGTCACGCTCAACGATATCTATAACGAAGGATCTGGCAAAACTGGCGGATGGAGCGATCTCAGCGATCATCTGAAACGTTCCAACATAGCTGCGGCCGATCATATGATCGTAAAGGTCCGATATCTTCTCGATGACGACAGCATCACGGAGCTCACGGAAGAGAACTGCCGCAGAGCATATGATGTGTTCAGCGATGCAGACCCTGATAAGAGGGACATATGCAGGGAGATGGAGCACAGACGCTGGATGAGATACCACCAGATGTACAACTGGACATACTCACCTGAAAGGAACGATCTGATGCGCAGGCATCCTATGATGCTCCCGTATTCAGAACTCAGTGAAGAAGATAAAGAAAAAGACGCTTTTGCATGGGAGATGCTTGCCGGAGTCGCAGACAGGTCTGCTGTCTGATAAAGGGGGACTGACATGAAAAGTAATGCGCGCAAAACCATCAGCATATTAATGATCATGCTTATGATCATGCCTTTTACGTGGCAGGTCTTTGCAGACGACACTTTACCGGAGGATCAGGACACAGCAGCTGATACTGAAGCAGTGCAGCCTGAGCCTGAGGCGGAGACAGCAGCTGAGAAACCTGCAGCTCCTGCATCAAGCGAGAGTGCGGCTGCGCAAATACCTGAATCATCTGAGAATGCAGCTATGCAAACACCAGAAGCATCTGAAGCAAAGGCCGGAACTGCAGCTGAAGAAGTGGCTGCAGAACCCGAGCCGTACGAGCCTGCTGAGCAGGATACGGCGGAGTCAGCTGCTGCACCTGAACCGTCCGGGCCTGAAGAAGATCCGAAAGATACGGCGCCTGCACCTGCTGTGGCAAAAGCGGCTTATGCACCTGCTCCGGCAGCTGCAGCATCAGTAAGAACAGCAGCTCAGACAGATAAAACGATTACCATTGCCGGAACTAAGCTCAACTGCACTGCCGACAGCAGCGGAAGCGGATGGACTTACGAAAAGGACAGCGGCAGGATAGTTCTCAGGGACTATACAGACAGCGCTGATATCACATCAGACGGCACTGGAGTCGATATCGTTTCCACCGGTTTAAACAGGATCGGAACGCTTTCCTGTGACGGGGACATCAATGTTATCGGGACCGGGATCCTTCTCATCGATAAGGTTGAGCTTGCAGAAGGGTGCTCCTTCAATCTTCTTCCTCTTAAAGACTATTATGGAGAGGACGGGGGCAGCGTTGCAGTATTCCTTAAACAGGATGATGAATCATATATGCTTATTAACGGAACGGTCAAAGGCATTGTCGATGAGAATTATAAGATCGAAGATGTGAAGCTTGTACTTCCTGAGAACTCTTATCTTGAACTTCAGGCTCTTGGTGTCGTAGTTGAGACGGATGAAGACGGTAATGAGACTATCATAAGGGACTATTCCGGCTTTAGTGAAGAAGAATTGAAAGCAGCTGCTATCAGGTACTACATAGCTAATCTGAAGGTAAACGATCTGACCGTCAAAAAAGGCGCAACGATCAAACTCAATAGAGTATCGGATGTGATCATATCAAGCCTCACAGTTGTCGGCAGTCTGGTAAATGATGGAGTCATCAACGGCGGCCTTGTAGACGCTGTCGGTTATTCGGGATCAGGTATTATCGAGAATTCCATAATTACACTTAGCCAAGGCCAGACAACGAGCATCAAGCTCAGGGATGCCAATGTTTCTCTGGAGCGTGGTGATTATACGCTCAATGAATTAAACATCACGGGAAACTGCGAACTATATTATGAGGGTAATGTTGAATTAAAGAAGATAAAGTCTTCTTCCAATGGTTCGTTGAGTATATACAGCAGAAATATTTTTAATGACAATCGTATTGTTAAGATCACTGACGAGATCGAAAAAGTCTCTGTTGTGATCAAATCTGCTATTACAGAACTCGAAGCGGATCTTAAAGTGAATGAAGCCACAGTAAGCAACCAAACATATGGAGGGCCGGTGTTCGATTACAGCGGGAAAGGTGCTGTATCATACGGGATAAACGGATCTGTATACCTCGGTCCGAAAGATATTATCATGCCGGAGGCTGATTCTATCCCGGTCGTGTCTTTGGCTCTTCTTGATACCAGGAAACCCTTGTTATATTACACATGGGAAGAAAACGTGAATGAAGAAGAGGTTTACACTCAGCTTGCAGACTATAATGTATCAGAGAAAAACGAAGAAGGATTGATTACTTATACTGACCTGCTTAGCTCCTATGTCCCTGAAGAGATATTATCAGAGTTTGGGGTTTCCCCATTTTTATTCGAGGTGCTCCGCTGCAAAAACGGCAGATTGTCCATGACTATTCTTGGATATGGCTATCAGCAAAGCACTGATGCTGACGGTGTGTTTCTGATAAGAAAGGTGGTTCGGACCGCTACGGAAGAGAACAGTGGAGGATCTGCCATGACTACGACACATGCATCACAGACCGGCTCGGGAAATATTGGCGGTAATTCCAAACCTATCTTTACAGGAACAGGCATTTCAAGGTTCTCGTCAGAGGATCCTGTCGAGCCTGAACCAAAACCTGAACCAAAGCCTGAACCAAAACCTGAACCAAAGCCTGAACCAAAGCCTGAGCCAAAACCGGTTGATCCGGACCCTGGCAAACCGGCCGGTGATTACACGATCGCAGCAGTCACTACAGTAGGTGATACAATTGTGCTTCAGATCAATGAGTTCGATCTTAACGAAGGCGTTGAGAATGCCGAAAAAGCGCCGTATTATAACCTTACGGCATATATAAACGGTGCGCAGATCACCGAACTCAGCGGGGTTGTCGAGGCGGAAATGGAGTATGTGCTTCCGGAGGAATTCAGGGATAAACCACTCTATGCAGTCTTTGCCAATGAGGATGAGACTTCGGATGAGATCCTCATGGCTGTCAGTGCCACATACGATGAAGAGGCAGCAACACTCACGTTTGAGACTTCACAGACAGGAGAGTTTATAATCACTGCACTCGAGTTCGATGGCAGGGAGTTTTCACCGGAATTCTATGATGAGCTCGAAAAGACGGACGAATCAAAACTGTTTTTAAAACATCTGGAAGAAAAGAAGAATGATGCAGGATTATGATATCTGCATCCTCGCAGTAGCCGGGGACGCATCAGTTGCGAATAAGCTGGCGGAGAGCATCCGCAGATATAAGCTTCCGTCTGGTACTGTCATTCCGGACAGCAGTCTGGATTACAGACGGGTCTATGTTGAAGTGTCCGGCAGGGACTTCGATGATGAAGCCCGCAGCATACTGGATCACAGCCGCTGCCTGGCTGTACTCTGCTCACCTGAAACGAGGACCAGCCGGTTCATACTTGACCGCCTGGCATATTTCCGTGAAATCGGAAAAGACAATAACATAATTGCAGTAATCATCCGGGGAGAGCCGGTCGATTCTTTCCCGGAGTCTTTTATTGAGAAAAAGACCGTACGGAAGATACTTCCGGACATGACTGTTGTGGAGCGTACCGAAACAATAGAGCCGGTAGCCTCAGACCTCAGAGCGGAGACCCGTTCGCGCTGGAAGGAGGCTTTGAACTATGAGACCGTAAGGATCATAGCATCCATACTTGGGCTGCATCCGGACGACCTTGAGCAGCGCCACCGCATGCGTCACAGAAAGGCTGTCATCACCCTGGTTTCGGTCATAGCCGCTGTCTGCCTCGGGGCAGCAGGTATTTTCGCATATCTCGGACATGTAGCCCGTCTCGAAGGAGAAATCGCCGATCAGCAGGCAAAACTGTGTGTGGATATAGCTGAGAGAACGATGAACGAACTTCCTGCGGCATTCGCCGATGAGCCGCGGGCGCTTGTATACATACAGCAGGCAGTCGATAACGCCAGGGACTCACTTGAGGAACTGGGGCTTGATTCGCCGTCTGATGAAGGCACGGCTGTAACGGGAGGCTAGACATGTACGATTACGATGTGTTCTTCAGCTACCGTCACAGGCCGCTGGACAGTGAAATAACGCAGAAACTTTTCAATCTGGCAGAGAATTACCGCCTGCCTGCTCCTTTGCGTGAAGAAGGCCTGAGCGGAGTTAAGCGTGCTTTCCGGGATACCGAGGAGCTGCCTGTCAGCAGGATACTCACTGACACCATCGACAAGGCTCTGCGTTCGACAAACTGCCTGGCTGTTGTCTGCTCAACTGATACACCTTCGTCCGAATGGGTAGACAGGGAGGTAGCAACATTTATAGAGCTCGGCAGGGCGGATCACATATTCCCGATACTCATAAGCGGCGATCCTGAAACATCATTCCCGGAATCCATGAAGCTTATACCGGACATCATGGACAGGCTCATGGACATACGTGCCGCAGGGAATGATATTAAAAGGATGATGGCGCTTGCTTCAACAGAGATGCTCAGGGTGATCGCATGCGTTGCAGGCTGTACTGAAGAGGAACTTCTCAGGGAGCATCGCATGGAACAGGGCAGACAGACTGTTAAGCGCGCAGTCTGCAGCGCTGCAGCATTCGTCCTCATTCTGGCGGTTTCGCTTAGTCTGATGTTACGAGCGCAGAATTACAGGAAAGAGGCTGAAAAAAGAGAAGCAGCTTCGATGCAGATACTGAATGAGCTTACCTACGGGCTGCCTGACAGGCTTTCTGATGTGCCCGGCTCATACAGCCGCATAAGGGACATTCTTTACAGCAACACTGAAGACATAAATAAGATACTCAGGCTGACACGCAACAGAGAGGCAGGCGAGTACGAAGCAGCAGTAAATTACGAGAAGCTGGCAACTGCTGAAAATGTACTTGGACGGCATAATGAGGCGCTGGAATCCGAGAATACAGCCATATCTCTGTTTGAGACGCTGGCGGGATCCGGCTATGAGCGTGCGGAATCAGGTGCTGCCTCAGGTTACAACAACCGTGCCATCATCCTTAATTCAGCCGGACGCTATGAAGAGGCCGGTGCGGATTATGACAAAGCTATCAGCATGCAGGAATCTCTGGCATCAGGGGACAAGCTTGTTCTGGCAAGGATGTTCTTTAATGCCGGAGCAAATGCGGTCGACATGGGAAACGGCAATCTTGCAGCGGAGCGCTTTGAACAGAGCCTGGAACTTTTCAGCGGAATGGGGAGGTCGGCTGATGTACTGGATGCGCTTAGTATGGTGAAATACAATTATGGGGTGCTTCTGTACAGATCCGGACTCTATGATGATGCTTCGGCAATGCTTTCCTCTGCGTGTGACGACCTGAACGAACTTATCGGAATAAACGATTCCCTTAAAAACAGGAGCAGTTATGTTCAGACAGCTTCCATGCTTGCCGCCTGTCTCACGGATGCAGGCAAGTATGAAGATGCAGACGGGTATTATGAGGAAGCCATAAAGGCTGCTGAAATACTGGCGCAGGACGAAGAGAACATCTCTTATCAGCAGATGCTGGCCGAACTGTATAATAACAGAGGACTCAGCCACAATATACGCGGGGACTATTCGACCGCGGATGAGTATTATGCTGCCGCATCGGAAGTATACAGAAGTATTTATGAAAAGACGGGCATGGATCCGGACTGTGCGTCATATGCGATGAGCCTGCTCAACACAGGCGAGAATGCGTTCAAGGCTCATGACTATGAGCGGTCTGAGCAGTTTTTCGTCAGTGGACTCGATGAGTATGACAAGGTGGCAGATTCACTGGGGACGTATCATAAGGCGCAGTATCTTGCATGGAGATCCTATTATGAGCTTATCCATCTTAAGGATTTCAAAGCAGCTCTTGCATCTGCATCAGCTGCGTATGAGATGCAGCCTGACAACACTCTCGTAAAAATGAATTACGCATATGCCTGTCTGTATTCCGGCGATACAGCCCGCGCACAAAAACTGCTGAAGGAAATAGCGTCGTCCGGACTGGGAGAGGAGGAAACTATAAAAAGAGACCTGCAGGCACAGAGGGATGCAGGTCTGAAAAGCGAGAATATAGACATATAGACAATCCATATCGTGGGGATTATTTCCTGTATGGCATTTTCTTTCTGATGGATTCAAGACGGTTCAGGGCAGCATATAATGTGCTGTCCTGTTTTGCGAAATGGAACCGTATAAGGTGATTTACAGGCTCCCTGAAGAAGCTCGAGCCGGGTACAGCCGCTACTCCGACTAAGCGGGTCAGATCCTCACAGAATTCAAGGTCATTTTCATAGCCGAACTCAGAAACGTCCATCAGAACATAGTAAGCTCCCTGCGGATCAGTGTGGTTCAGGCCTAAATCGTCAAGGCCTTTCAGGAAGATATCGCGCTTGTGCGTATATAAGTCAACAAGTCCCTTATAGTATTCAGGACCGGCCAGCAGTCCCGGAATAACTGCCTCCTGTAGTGGGTGAGGTGCACCGACTGTCAGGAAATCATGCACTTTCCTGACACACTCGGTGATTTCAGGCGGTGCAATAACATAACCTATCCGCCATCCGGTTATGGAATAAGTCTTTGAAAGGGAAGAGCAGGACAGCGTACGCTCGCGCATTCCCGGCAGGGATGCGATATAGGTGTGCTTATATGGCTCATAAACGATGTGCTCGTAGACTTCATCAGTGATGACATATGTATCGTATTTTATAGCCAGATCCGCTATGATCTCCAGTTCTTCACGTGTAAACACCTTGCCTGTCGGGTTGGAAGGATTGCATAGTATCATCGCCTTCGGATGCTGTCTGAAGGCGTCCTCGAGCACTTCCGGATCAAAGTGAAAATCAGGCGGTACCAGAGGCACATATATAGGCTCGGCACCGGACAAAATGGTATCTGCACCGTAGTTTTCATAGAACGGAGAGAATATGATGACCTTATCGCCCGGGTCAGCAACCGTGAGCACGGAAGACATCATCGCTTCAGTACTCCCGCATGTTACGGTTATCTCGGTATCGGGATCGATGTCCATTCCCATGAAACGGCTCTGCTTTTCGGCAAGTGCCCGGCGGAATTCCGGATCTCCGAAAGTTATTGAGTACTGATGCACATCGAGCATGTCAGCAGTTTCTCCAAGTCTCTTAAGCAGCATCTCAGGAGGTGCGAAATCAGGGAATCCCTGGGACAGGTTGATGGAATCATACTGATAGGCGATTCTGGTCATGCGCCTTATTACGGAATCCGTAAAATGTTCTGTTTTTTTCGATAGTTTCTGCATGTAATACCCCCTGACACTCTGTTCTTCAGCTATTTTATCAATTGCACTGAACATTAACAACAATAAGTCTTTTCTATGTTTTGCTTTGTTCTGTTTGCCCCGTTTTGTTTGAATAACCCCCTCTTTCAATGTAGAATAGAATCAGGAAAAATTGTAGTGCTATTATCATAAGCTCATAAGGAGGAAACTTATGAAGGTAATCGCAAGTGATGAAAGAACTGCCGTGGTTTCCAGGGTCATGGAACTTCTGGATCCGGGCAGCTTCATGGAGATGGGCGAACATGTATCGGCGAGGTTTACCGAGTTCTATCACCCGGACTCCGTTAAGGAGTCAGACGGTGTGGTGACCGGTTACGGCACGATAAATGGGAACCTTGTATTTGTCTATGCCCAGGACAATGAAGTAATGGGCGGCACATTCGGTGAACAGCACGGACGCAAGATAGTCGATCTGTACGAGCATGCTATCAAAGCAAATGCTCCTGTGATCGGACTCCTTGACTGTGCAGGTTTCCGTATTGAAGAAGGGCTGGACGGACTTTATCAGTTTGCGAAGCTTTACAAGAGACAGACAGAGGCTTCGCACATCATACCGCAGATAGTTGCGGTAATAGGACAGTGCGGCGGGGGAATGTCGATCGCTGCACAGCTTGCAGACTTTGTCTTTATTGAGAAGGATAAGGGAAGCATATTCGTTAACCCGCAGAGAGTTGTAAGCAACGCCATCGGTGACAATCCATATGTTGAGGCACTCAATGACGGTACATTTGAGTGGGCAGAGATCGTAGAGAAGATCCATGGCATAGTGGACATCCTGCCGCCGAGCAGCAAGTTTGCGCCGAATGTTCTTGAGGTAAGCGACGAAGATCTCAACCGCAGCTGCGACGGTATCGAAGACAGCCTCGGAGATGCAAGAGCGATACTCGCTGAGCTGTCTGATGACGGCCGTCTAATAGAATGCAGGAGCGACGAAGGTCAGAGCATAGTGACCGGATTCATCAGAATCGCGGGCATGCCTCTCGGAGTGGTGGCCTGCAATGAGTATGAGGGCAAAAAGCGTCTGACAGCTGCCGGCTGCAACAAGGCTGCAAAGCTGATAGACCTTTGCACCAGATTCCACATTCCGCTTCTGACCATTACTG
>JAFWMD010000041.1 GCA_017510725.1 Mogibacterium sp.
GATCCACCTGTTCCCATCCCGAACACAGTAGTTAAGCTCCTTAGCGCCGATGATACTTGGGGGGTGACCCTCTGGGAAATTAGGACGTCGCCGCTTTTTCTTTAGGCCCCATGGTCAAGCGGTTAAGACATCGCCCTTTCACGGCGGTAACCCGGGTTCGAGTCCCGGTGGGGTCACCATAACGAAAGGGAATCCGAAGAGATTCCTTTTTTTATTATTCGCGGACGTGGTGGAATTGGCAGACACGCAAGATTTAGGTTCTTGTGCTCAGGCGTGAAGGTTCGAGTCCTTTCGTCCGCACCATAGATGACTTCTGTGTATAGGCACGGAAGTCTATTTTTATGCCCTTAAAACATCTCAAAAAACACGATATCCGGCAATTTTCCAACACTGAAATGTGTACAGTTTTTTGAATACGTTTCCCGTATAGTTGTGGATACGGGAGGGATGATATGAGAGTCGGAATAATGATAAAGGACAGTGAATACAGGGATGCACTGGTTCAAAAGCTTTCTAAATACGATAATGATATATACGTCAACATAATTGGTAACAACATAAAAGATGCTTCCGGAAGCGTAATATTGACGGATATATCTCCGTTAGGCCTGGATTCAAAGGTTCTCAACGCTCTTAAACCTAGAACCGTATTCATAATTGATTCAGAAAAGAATGTACGTGATGACTGCAATACTATATTTAAGTTCTGCAGCATTCCGGAGATGATATCCGAACTGTCACTTGTGTTTAACAGATGGCATGGACTTGGCCCCGGAATAAATCATACATCCCGTCTCATAACGGTATGCTGTGAGACTGATTCATATTCAGCTGAACGATGCAGAGCCCTGGCAGGACAGATCATTTACCTGCATGGCGGAAGTGTACTGATTCTGCCTCTCTCTTACATTAATGACTACGGGGTTGATGACACGATAAGGAGCAACAGCCTTTCAAGACTTCTGTATTCCATTCAGTGCGGGAGAGATAACGGCCTCGAAGGAGTTACATATACAGACAGCTATGGAGTTTCTTCTCTTCTGCTGAGCAAGGGACGCAATCCGGTCGCTTATCTTGATGAAGAAGAACTGAGAACGCTTGTATCCGGACTATCAGGGAAATTTGACACCATAATCGCAGACGCTGCCAGCTGTTTCAGGAAAGAAAACATCGCAATAATGAAGGGATCAGAAAACATAATTTTATTCGAACGGGGAAGAAGAGTGACTGGCATTGAAGAAATACTGGAAGAGGATGCATTGAAAAGGCTGATAAGGGTAAAACTTACAGGCGGCACTGAGGACGTGTTAGCAATGGATGAATGTCTTAAGAAGATGTTCGGGACGGGTAAAAATGAAAGTATCAAGGGCAGAAACAGTAAGGAAATACGGAACTGAAATAGAAAGAATAGTAAGGAATGTCAGAAAGTGGATCACCGGAAATGACGAGCCGCCTTCAGCAGATGAGATACTCACGAAATGCGAGGATGAGTTTTTCGGATCTGAGATCTCGCTCAAAACCAGCTCGCATGAGACTGTGATGATAATAGACAGCCTTCGCAGCAGACTGAGCGGAAGATATGGAATACTGAGCGGACTTCTTGATGATCCGCTCATAAACGAGATCATGGTGAACGGTCCTGACAGGATCTATGTTGAGAGAGAAAGAGTGCTGATAAGGGTAGATGACGCGTTCACCTCGTGCGAAGAACTTGAAGAGATGATAAGGATGTTTGCGTCTGACGTCCACAGGGAAATAAACGAGGCGAATCCAATAGTTGATGCAAGGCTGCCAAGCGGATTCAGGGTCAACGGCGTGCTGCGCAGCATCGCACTCAACGGTCCCATACTGACCATACGTAAGTTCAGGGAGAAGGAAATAGAGATGGATGAGCTGGTAGGATGTGCAAGCCTTTCACGGGAGTGTGCTGAAGACCTGGCAGCGCTCGTCAGAAGCGGATACAACGTATTTATAAGCGGAGGCACCTCATCGGGCAAGACAACCTTTTTAAACGCTCTGACGGCGTATATAGGGCCTAATGAAAGGGTCATAACCATAGAGGACTCTGCAGAACTGGTCATAAGTCACATTGAGAACAAGGTGCAGATGGAATGCCGTGCAGCAAATTCAATTGGCAAGGGCGAAGTCAGCATGACTCAGCTGATAAAGACGAGCCTCCGCATGAGGCCTGACCGGATAATCGTAGGAGAAGTAAGAGGAAAGGAAGTCGTGGATATGATACAGGCTATGAATACAGGGCACGACGGCAGCATGTCGACGGGCCACGGCAATTCGATCAAAGGCATGCTCAACAGGCTGGAGACTATGTATCTCACTGATTCACAGGTTTCAGTTGATTCTGTAAGGAACCAGATAGCGAATG
Source organism: Mogibacterium sp. (assembly GCA_017510725.1). Taxonomy (GTDB): domain Bacteria; phylum Bacillota; class Clostridia; order Peptostreptococcales; family Anaerovoracaceae; genus Crickella. The sequence continues at coordinate 2,384 of JAFWMD010000041.1, forward strand.
CCATAGATATTTTTGTCCACCTGAGACGTGATGCAAAAGGCAGACGCTACGTAGAAGAGGTAGCCGAAATGACGGATTATGACGGCACGGATTATAAGCTGAATTATCTGTACAAGGCAGGTGAAGACGGAGTGCTTGCTTCCACCGGCAACGGGCTCAAGGACCGGGAGAGACTCATAAGGTGCGGATATGATTCCATGATGACAGGTGTCAGGAGCGCATAGGCAGGGACCGATGACAGAATTATCAAAATATGAGTTCAGCAGGAGGGAAAATGCCGTTTTCTACAGCTGCCTTGCAGCAGCAGGCCTCATAATCTCATACCTGATGTACAGGAACATGCTTTTTTCAGTCGTGATAATACCTTTTGCACGTAAAATCAAAGGCTTCGTAACGGACTTTATCATCAGGAACAGGCGAAGAAGATACATGGCGGAGTTCAAGGACTTCCTCTTCATGGCATCAACAGCCATAGGGGCGGGGCGTTCAATGAAGGATGCCATATCTGAGTCTGTCCCGTCCCTTCTGAATATATACGGCAAAAGATCGATACTGGCAGGAGACCTTTCCAAAGCTTATGAAAGAATGGAGACCGGAGGTGAGAATGATGTCAGCGTACTGCTTGATCTGGCTGACGCTTCGGATCTTGAGGATGTTAAGGACTTCGTAACAGTTTATTCGATATGCAAGACGACGGGAGCAAGCCTGATAACTGCCCTGGGAAAAGCCGCCGGAGTCATCATGGAGAAGATGAGCATAGACAGGGAGATAGAAGAACTGGTCAGAAGAAAGGAGGGCGAAGGACTGGTCATATTCGCCATGCCGGCGGTCATAATACTCTTCCTGAATCTCACTGCTCCGGATTACATAGCCCCGCTGTATGAGACAGTTGCCGGAAGGATAATCATGACTGCTGTACTGGCATCCAATATAGGGATTTACGCAATGATACAGAGGATCACAAATGTCGAGATTTAAAGAACTTCTGAATGACAAAAAGCTTATGTCGGGGATATATGCCGTGACACTCGTGACCGCACTTCTTATACTCGCACTTGTTGTGAAGGGGCCCGAAGAGAGCGGAAAACTAGTAGCGGACAGAAACGGCAACATCATAGGGATAAACAGAAGAAGCATGGACCGTAGCGAGAGGTATGACTTAAGCCTGGAGATAGAAGATGGGAGTGAGATCATGACGCGGGATGTGACCCTGACACTTCAGGCAGGAACAGACGGCAGAAGCGTAATGAGAACAGACAGAGCTGACAGCCGTGAGGCGGAGATAGATGCTGCCGTAGACAACATGATAAGCAGTATTGAATACTCGAGAGAAAAGAAAATTAAGCTGCCGTCAGAACTTCCGGACGGAACTTCCGTCAGATGGATGGGGGCAGAACGAAGCAGCAGGCCGTTCATGCTCATTATACCTGTCATGTATGTGAGCCTGGTCATCCTGATGGCAGCAAGTTCAATGAAGACTGACAAGACAGCCACAGAGAAACGAAGGTCAATAATGAGAGGCCTCCCGAGGTTCTGCAACCAGCTGTATCTTATGATGAATGCCGGGCTCATACTGAGTGATGCTTTCGATACCATAAGCGACGGATACAGGATAAGTGAAAGCAGCAGTTCGTTCGAAAAAGACCTGGCGGAGCTGAAAGATGCTACAGACGGGCACCGCGTAAGCACAGCGCAGGTGATCAACGAGTACGCGGTAAGGCACGACGTAAAGGAGATGATAAGGATAGCTGCGATACTAACTGAGAACGAAAGAAGAGGAAGCGATGTTGTGGAGAGCCTGGAGCGCGAGAGCAGATATCTGTGGGAAGAAAGGAAAACAGTGGCAAGAGAATGCGGCAAGGCCATAGACACTAAGATGTCATACCCGCTGGGGCTGCTGCTTATTGTGCTGATAGTCATAACGATGGCACCTGCACTGATGAACATTTAGGAGAAAGGAGAGGAACTATGAAGAGGATAAGGAGCAAGATTGCTGTTTTGCTCGGCAACAAAAGAGGCATGGAGATGGTACAGGTGGCGATACTTATAGCCATAGCTGTTGCAGCGGGTATCATATTCAAGTCATCCGTAGTGGACTTCGTGAACCGCATTTTCGGCAATCTCGATGCGGCAAATTTCTAAATATGAAAATCATACGTTTTCTGAACAGCAAAAGAGGGTCGCAGATGGCAGAAGCTGCAATCTCCCTGCCTCTGATAATTATTACTGCAATGCTTCTCATAAGGCTTTTCGTGTTCTATTTAGATATCCTTACGACAGGTATAAAGGAACACAGGAAGGCTCTTGAAGCGCAGGATGCATACAGCGGTGTAATGTTACGCACTTATGAGACCTCGGAAGAGGTGATACTGCTCAGAGGAGGCGTGCTCAGAAGGAATGTAAGCAAGAGAATTGATGTTAAGGCATATCTGACAAACGAGGATTTTCTGGTAAGAAGCGGTGAAGTACTTGATTGAATATATCACGAATAAGAAGGGGTCATCACTTGTGATGCTCGCTATAGTGTTCACGGGCTTTGCGATGTGCATAGCAGGAGCAATAGGGGTCTCAAGAAGGCTTGTAGTGAGCAGTGAATGCGAAACATTCGGAAGGCTGTGGACTAAGGCAATACTGTCTGAATATGACGTACATCTGCTGGATGACTATTCCATCATGGCCTATTTCGGCAATGATGATGAAGTGACTGCCAAACTGGATTCTTACCTGAAATATTCCACCCAGGACAGGCTTGGAGCGCACATTAAGGGTGCAAATGCGGACCTCACGGGCTATGAACTTGGGGATCCGGCAAACTTCAGAAAAGCACTGAGGCTCGGATTCGCGGGAAACGCAGCGTCCGAAATAATTAACGGAAGAGGAAGGACATACCGGAATCTTGATACAGGTGAAGGCTTTGATGAAGAGGGACGCGTTATATGCAATCCTGTGGTCATAGACACACTGCCGTCTCATGGTACAGGCGGCAGCGTGTCGGGTGAGGAACTGACAGAGATAGCCAGGTCTGCAGAAAACGAAAACGGACTGTTCGGGATGCTTTCCGGTGCAGGCGCGGAAGTTCTGCTGCTGGAAAAATGCTTTGATAACCATGTAACCAAAGCAGATGACAAGGACCACTTATTGGTAAACGAATGGGAGTATGTTATCAAAGGAAGCATGGACGATGAGGAAAACTACAGGGCTATCAGAAGAAGGCTTTTTATCGCAAGGAATGCGCTGAATCTGATAGCGATTTATGAGGACCCTGCCAAGGTGGAGATAATAGTTTCGATAGCAGAGTCCATAACACCCGGCCCGCTTGGGCTTGCAACTCAGGCGCTGCTGGCGGAAGCCTGGGCAGCGCTGGAGACCGAAGAAGACATTGAGGATCTGTATCATGACAGAAGGGTACCGGTGCTTAAATCACCGGGACAATGGAAGACGGACATAGGGGCAGTTCTGGGGTCAGAGAAAGTAAAGGATAAGCTGGATGATGAGTCAAAAGAACTGCTTGATGAGAAACGTGATGAGATAACAGGCCTGTCAGAAAGGATAGGTACTGTCACACAGTTCGCGGACGGACTGAATTATGATGAATATCTGATGCTGATGATCTGCTCTCTGAGCGACAGTGTAAGAATACTCAGAATCATGGATCTAATCCAGATAAACATGAAGTACAGGTATTATGCGGATTTCAACATGCTGGAATACTACACGGGTATAAGGTTCACCCTGGAAGCAAACGGTAAAAGCCATGAATTTGAAGATGCTTATAAATAAGAAGGGCAGCTATCTTGTTGAAGCTGCAATAGCTTTGCCGGTATTCATTATAGCTGTCATTGTGATGAGCTCCGTGATCCTGATGTATGCATGCATAGAGGACTGCACCTTCATGGCTGCAAATGAACTGAGGCGCGGTGCGGCGGAAGCTGTCATTGCAGATACGTCCATAGCGCTTCCTTACAGGATAAGAAAAGAAATTGAGAACGGTCATTCACAGGTGCGGTCTGCAGGACTGATCGATGAGGGTTACCGGTGCGAAAGATGGGGGATAGACGAGCTGCTGCTTGTCGACTTCAGGCTGAGAATGAAGACCGGCAATCCGCTTGGAATAAAAGCTGAAGCGGATTATGATCTTGCTCTGGCAACGAGGGCTTATGTAGGCCGTGAACGGGACGAAAAAAACATGTCAGCTGAAGAATTCGCGGATGAGGATGCTGAACCCGTGTATATATTTCCTAAAAGAGGCGAAAAATATCATTCCAAAGGCTGTACTTTCCTCAGAGCGGCATCGACTTCATCAGCTTTGTCAGCATCTATCAGAAGAAAGTACAGATCATGTCCGCTTTGTCATAGCAGTAAGGCGGGGAACGGATCACTTATCTATTACTTTCCGTCAGATGGAGAAGATTATCATCTGCCGGGCTGCCCTTCATTGCAGAGGAATTATATAGAAATAGACAGAGATACCGCACGAAGGCGCGGATATACGGCGTGCAGCAAGTGCGGGGGCTAAAAGGAGGGATACATGCAAAGGATAAATCAGAACATGACGGGATACAGGATGCCCGCATACATAGAAGAGATCTTAACTGAGAATTACTGCAAGAACTTCGTCAGAATGTCGATCATACGGGACAGCGGTAATTACTCTTTCAGCTATAAACCGGCAGGACTCATCAGGCTGGATCCGGCATCAATGGGACTTTACGACAAGCTTCTGCTTATCCGAAACCTGATAAGCCTGAGTGAGAACACATCTGATCATCTCATAGACGCGGAGAGCTACCTGCTTGAGCCTGAACTGGTATATGCAAAAGGTGGGAACGTGGACATAAACAGTCTGAAACTGCTTTATTACCCGGATGTTAAAAACTGGAATTCAGGTACAAAATAGTCCTGTTTGCGGACAGGATACTGGACAAGAGCAAAAGGGAGGAACGTGAGATGGCAGAACGCATAAGATCAGCAGCAGAACCCGGAGATATAAACCGTCTCAAAATGTTTCTGGACAAGACCATACTCAGGCTCGAAAGCAATATGAACTGACTGCTGTTCTTGCAAACACAGGTCTCCGCAATTTATAATCAATCAGGCGTTATTGTGAACTGAAAGGGGAGGCCATATTTATGATAAGACATATCGTAATGTTCAGAATAAAGGATGAGTTCAAGGATGAGATCCCGCAGCTGGTAAAGAATTTCTACGGCATGAAGGGAAGAATCGAGGGAATGCTTGAACTGGAGGCAGGAGCTGACATACTTCACAGCGAGAGATCATATGATCTGGCACTGGTTACCCTGTTCGAAAACAGAGAAGCTTTCGACGCGTATCAGACACATCCGGTCCATATGCCTGTCAAAAAACGCATGCATGAGGTCCGCAGCGGATCGGTAGCCTGCGATTTCGAAGTATAGGCATAATCTATTTCAGTCAAACAAAGCTTGTTGTATTTCCATGTATGAGATACAATGGATGTGTATAAGCTAGATTTCAATTTCACTGATGATCAGGAGGTTACTATTATGATTTATTCAGCAGAAGTGAAAGGCATGTGCCCTGTTCACCAGGGAGTACATCACGGCTCTGCACCGATTCCTGAAGAAGGAAAGTGGGTAAAGCCACAGCAGATATCCGATATTTCAGGATACACCCACGGTGTTGGCTGGTGTGCACCTCAGCAGGGAGCCTGCAAGCTTTCACTCAACGTTAAAGACGGTATCATCCAGGAAGCTCTGGTAGAAACTATCGGCTGCTCCGGAATGACACATTCCGCAGCTATGGCCGCTGAGATCCTTCCGGGTCTTACAGTACTCGAAGCTCTCAACACAGACCTTGTATGCGATGCTATCAACACAGCAATGAGAGAGATCTTCCTGCAGATCGTTTACGGACGTTCGCAGAGTGCTTTCTCAGAAGGCGGCCTCCAGATCGGAGCAGGCCTTGAGGACCTCGGCAAGGGAACAAGATCCATGGTCGGAACTACATACGGTACCCTTGAGAAGGGCCCAAGATATCTCGACCTCACTGAAGGTTATATCACACAGCTTGCTCTTGACGAAGATGACGAGATCATTGGCTACAAGTATCTCAACTTCGGCAAGATGATGGACTTCATCAAGGCAGGCGATGATCCGGCAAAGGCTATAGAGAAGGCATCCGGCCAGTACGGACGTGTTGCTGACGCTGTTAAATTCATTGATCCGCGTAAAGAATAATTCAGGGAGGAAAGAGACATGATTACATTTGAATCTTACGATAGAAGAGAAAAACAGATCCTTTCCAAGCTGGCTGAGTACGGTATCGGATCTATTGAAGAAGCAGAGCAGATCACTAAGGACGCCGGTCTTGATGTTTATCACATGATCGAGAACATCCAGCCTATCTGCTTTGAAAACGCAAAATGGGCTTACACGGTAGGCGCTGCTATCGCTATCAAGAAGGGCTGCCGCAAGGCTGCTGACGCAGCAGCAGCTATCGGCGAAGGCCTTCAGGCATTCTGCATTCCTGGTTCCGTTGCTGACCGCCGTAAGGTAGGTCTCGGACACGGAAACCTCGGAAAGATGCTTCTCGAAGAGGATACTGAGTGCTTCGCATTCCTCGCAGGTCACGAGTCTTTCGCTGCTGCTGAGGGAGCTATCGGTATCGCTTCCAAGGCTAACAAGGTACGTCAGAAACCGCTCAGAGTAATCCTCGACGGTCTCGGCAAGGACGCAGCTCAGGTCATCTCCAGAATCAACGGATTCACATATGTTGAGACTGAATATGATTACGCAACAGGCGAGCTCAAGGAAGTATTCAGAAAGTGCTACTCCAAGGATCCTGAGAGCCCAAGAGCAAAGGTCAACTGCTATGGCGCTAACGACGTACAGGAAGGCGTAGCTATTCTGTGGAAGGAGAATGTAGACGTTTCCATCACAGGTAACTCGACAAACCCGACAAGATTCCAGCATCCTGTAGCAGGAACATACAAGAAGGAAAGACTCGAAGCCGGCAAGAAGTACTTCTCAGTAGCTTCCGGCGGCGGTACAGGACGTACACTGCATCCTGACAACATGGCTGCAGGTCCTGCATCATACGGCATGACAGATACAATGGGACGTATGCACTCTGACGCTCAGTTCGCAGGCTCCTCCTCGGTACCTGCACACGTAGAGATGATGGGCCTCATCGGAGCAGGCAACAACCCTATGGTAGGAATGACTGTATCCGTAGCAGTTTCCGTTGAAGAAGCAGCAACAGCAGGCAAGTTCTAAACTGTTCAGCAATAGTTCGAAATGTAAATTCCGGCCGGCGGCTATCCCGCCGGCCACATTTTGGAAGAGAGAAAAAACGTGGAAATAATCAGAGCAAAACATTCGGGATTCTGCTTCGGTGTAAACAGGGCCATAGACATGGCCTTCAGCGAGGCTGATAAGAAAGACCGTCAGGGACGTCTGTTTACGTGCGGATACCTTATTCACAACAAGGATGTAGTAAAGAGGCTGGAGTCAATGGGCGTTACCATGATCGAGTCTCTGGACGAGGCAGATAAGGGCGATACTGTTATAGTCAGATCACACGGCGAGCCGCGGGAGTTTTATGATAAAGCTGCTGAAAGAGGAATTGAGCTGATAGACACAACATGCGTCTTCGTTAAGAAGATACATGACATCGTTTCCAAAGCTCATGAGGCTGGCATCCCTGTAGTTGTTATAGGTGACAGAGAGCATCAGGAAGTAAAGGCAACCAACGGATGGTGCGGATACAGCGCGCATGTAATAGGCAATGCGGAAGAAGCTTATGCCGAGGTTGATAAAATTTTAGGTTCGGAGCCGATAATTGTATGCCAGACTACCATCAAGGAAGAGCTTCTTAATGAGGTGCTTTCAGTCTTTGACAGGGCAGGAATCAGCTATGATATCCGCAATACAATATGCAACGCAACCAGAGAAAGACAGGAAAGCTGTGCAGAACTTGCTTCACAGGTCGAAGCAATGATAGTTATAGGTGACGAACACGGCTCCAATTCGAGAAAGCTTTATGAGATTGCGAAAAAAAACAATAAAAACAGCATATTTATTGAGAACTCGAAAAATTTACTGTTGAATAGGTTGACAAAATATACTAAAATTGGTTGCATAGCGGGCGCTTCGACGCCCGAGTGGATTATCAAGGAGGTTATTTCCCACATGAGCGAAAATGTCAACAAAAGTATGGAACAGAATCCAA
>JAFWMD010000042.1 GCA_017510725.1 Mogibacterium sp.
AACAGAAGAACTGCCGCCAAGCCTTTCCGGATACGTTTATGCAGCAGAAAGCAGAGCAACAGACATGACAGCCAACGAAGTGCTCGTATTCACAGGTGATCCTGCCGCACATAAAGATCTGGATGTATATGCTCCGGCTATTTATTATCTGGATTCAGATATGCTGATATTCGGTAACGGAACCGGCCTTGTCATTTACGATCTGGCAGATTCCAGAGTGGAAGGCCTTGTGGACATGCAGGCGATATGCAGCGGGTATTACAATACGGATACGATCAGGACTCATGTGCTTGTTCAGGATGACAGGCTCATCGTATACAACACTAAGTCAAGCGGCGGAAATCTGACTGAGAATGCAGGAGATGATTTTGAGAACACAGAAGAAACGCCCGAGCCATGGGGATACTATCACGTATTTGATCTCAGTCAGACCGGGAATGATGCGGCTCTGATGGAATGCATCGAATCCGGCGACGATAAGGACAAAATCAAAGGATTCATCGAAGCAGGCAGTGCATATGAGCATGAACACCTGCTGGATGCGTTTGACCACATGGCGTACATGCAGTCGGACGAAATGGACGATATAGTCGGATACGGCATTGGATCATATAGTGAAAATGCATTCGTTTCCGGCGCAGACGAAAAGGCTCTTGCCAAGAGCGTTCTGGTCTGCCGCAGCAAAGATGCTCATTCATATGAGCTTTGCACTGAGACAGGCAGCAAGGGATCTGAGCCTGTATTTACACAGCTCAACCTCGGCATCACAGATGCTATGAGAGATGAGGTCAGCGAACTGAACAGGCTCCCTGAATATAAATACAACGGTGATGATCCGGCTATTGGTGCGATCTGCGAATACCTGGCAGGAGAGTATTCACGGGAGAATTACGCTGCCGGCAGGAACGTTGCTATCCCGGCTCCGACCATTTACAGACAGGAGAAGGTAAGCGGAGAACTACTTGTCTTCGGATACTTCTGGACAGATACTTACTGCAAGAACGGCAACACACTTATATCAGTCAGCGGCGGGGCTCTTCCGGGATGCTTCCACCTTGTCAAAGACGGTGACACTTATAAGATCGCAAGCATAGATGCCGCCGAAGACGGAGAGCGGTACGAAGAGAGCATCAAGAAGATGACCGAAGGCTTCCCGGGACTCTACGAGATGTATTTTGCAGGCGACAGTATTGACGAAAAAGTCAGAAAAGAAGCGATCAACGATTACGTACTCAGCAACGGACTCGGCATTGATTATTACAAAGACTACGGCTGGGATCCTGTGCCACTCAATTAACGGAATATCATCCGAAAAGGCGCCTGCCGCTCATCGATGCGGCAAGCGCCTTTTTCTTGTTACCCTTTTCTACGAATAAAGCTCATCCCACAGAGTATTTTCATATCCTGCGCATGTCAGGAAGATGCTTTTCAGATACTCTGCCATAATGCTGCTGTTGCTAAACGCACTTTTTAACTATACATCTCGTTCTAGTAACGAGGTCAATGCATTATATAAGATCCTCCTATCTCACACCTCACATTTTGGTGCTCCTGACCGGAGTTGAACCGGCAACTGAAGGATATGCTGTCCGTTCCTCTACCTAGTTGGGATACAGGAGCAAATGTACGACCACGGGAAAGGGAGGACGTCTGATGCGCCCTCCCTATCGCAAAATGAGCATTATGGAAAGATTTGTTTTAGCTTATTTTCTTCTCCTCAAGGTATTTGGCAAGATCATCCATAGCCATATCCCGAAGTTCTTTCGTAACATCCACATAGATATTCATTGTAGTGCTTATGTCTGAGTGCCCAAGCAACCCCTGAATGACTTTAATATTCATTCCGGATTCGCACAGACGAGTCGCATATGTGTGCCTGAACGAGTGGCAACTGATCCTCGGCAGAAGCAACGGCATATCGTCGCCCTCATGGTTTTCCCACACTTTCTCGTTGCAATCTACCATGATCCTTCTGAGAGCCTTGTTGATGACCCCCAGATTCAGAACTTCACCAAATCTGTTACAGAACACGAAGTCCTGATACCCGTCAATAATACTCTTACAGTACAGACCGCTCTCCTCTTGATTGCGCTTTTCCTCCAGAAATGCCTCTTTGACTGAGTCGAGCATTGGTATTGTTCGAATGCTGCTCGGTGTTTTAGGAGTATTTATGGCATATGTCTGTTTATGATTCCTGTTATAGAATACCAGCGTGTGATTCACATCGATGGTACCGTTCTCAAGATCCACATCCTTCCAGCGCAGGCCCGTTACCTCTCCGGCCCTCATACCCGTTCCAAGCATGACTGTGATTATCGGTCTCCAATGTTTGAACATTTCACTCTCGTCCAGATATGACATAAGCAGTCTCTGCTGTTCAACGGTAAGTGCCATTCTTTTGTCGCTGTCGTAATTATGTGACAGTTTGAGTTCCTTGAGAGCATTATCTGAAGGGTTGATACGGATATAATTGTCATCAACCGCTACCTGGAGCACCTGATGCAGAACAGTCTGTATATTATCTGCTGTGGACAGCTTTACACCATCTATCTCTAGAACACGGTTATAGAACCGCTTTATATCTGACTTCTTTATACTTGATACCTTCTCCCTCCCAAGAGCCGGAGAAACAAATTGTCTATACATATACTTATAGTTGTTATACGTATTGTCCTTCAGTCCTCTTTTAGTATCACACCAGACGTTGAAGAAGTCGTCGAGTTTGGCTGAGTTGTTGCTGATCTTGATGCCTGCATGTCTGTCTGATACCAGCTGGTCTTCCAGTTTACGCAGACCCTCAAGAGTGGATGAGTAAAGAGACTGTCTCTTGCCACGGATCTGATACCTGTATTCGTATGTCCCGTCATTACGCTGCCGCTCACCTGTCTTGAGCAGGCGGCCTTTATCGTCTTTTCTTTTCGCTGCCATAGCTGCCTCCATTTCCGGATATCATTTATACTGAGAACTGTGAATCTAGGAATTCTGCAAAGCGTTCTCTCTTTATCAGTCTGCGTGTGCCATTCCACACCACATATTCGCAGTCGTCGTCTGATGTAAGAGCACTGAGCTTAGGATAACCCATGTTAAAGTAGATTGAAGCTTCCTGCATGGTCAGCAAACTCTTTTCCCAAATCGGGCACTCCTTGCCATCAACATGGTACACTCTTGTTTTCTCCTGCTGTTCCATATCCTGGCCAGCAGCTTTTTTTGAATCTCTCTGCTTCTCTGCAGCTTTGCTACTCATCTCACTTATTCTATCGAGCAGTTCATCATACTGTCTGTCGGAAATCAGTCCATCCTCTCTGAGTGAAGAAAGGCATGCTATTTTTATGCTCTGCATGATCGTATTCTCAAAACTATTATCTGCCATTGTAGTATTCTCCTTATCTTTTCATTAGACTTGTCCTGATCAGTGACACGCTTCCCGTGTCACTGATTTAGCCACTGTTGTGGCATACCTGCAATGATGCAGGACTTAAATCGACATTCTTGACTTTCTGCCATGACCGTGCTGACAGCACGACTCACATCCATATCTTTATCTGCGCCTCCGCGGATTTTATATATCCCCCAAGGAGATCCATGGACATGTTCATCTCTATCGAGATATCCAGGAGCGTCTTATCCTCGAGGAAGAACTTCTTCACTATCTCCTGCTCCTTCGGCATCATATATCTGAGTGCATCCTCCATATTCCTGTGGCCTGCTCCGCCGATCCACTCATCACCAACAGGTCCTTTGAGCCTTTTGGTTGCCACTCTCTTGAGGATGGTATCCATTATCGGATCCATATCGTTATTTTCATCGTGTACATATCCTGTCGTTTCGATCATTTCCTTCACCATATCCTTTCTTACTTCATGCCCTGGCAGTACATCGCCGGGCTGCGTTTGACTTCTTCTTTGTACTGATTCTGTTTTTTCCATTCGGCGAAAGCTTTCATCTTTTCTTTCTTTTCCTCTTCCTTAATCTCCTTGCTCTCTTTCGTCTTGCCAAGAGCAAGAGCTTTTTTGAGTCCTCTGTCGACCCGATTCATGGTTGCTAGATCCAGCTGCCCTCTCTTCTCGAGCATCCTGCTCTTGTCGGCTGTCCGGAGCTGCTCCGCCAGAACCATCGACTTCTTTTCCAGACCAATTACGCCAGGAAGATTTATATGATATTGCTTTCCCCGCTTGTCGAGCTGACTGGTTATGAAAGCTATTATGACTTCGGGAGAGTAATCGTTTATCTCATCGCAGCTCACGATCAGGATCGGGCGGTTGCCCTGCTGTTCGCTGCCGGCGATATTGAGCTCTCCTATGTCATATATCTCGCCTCTGCGGAAAACTCTTTCTTCTGAATTGATTAGTTCCATTTCTCCTCCAGTTTCTGTGATACTGAATACACAGTTTCCCTGAAAAAGGTGTCTGCAGATCGATATGTATAAAAGCGATGCCTCAGAGTGCGCACTGCTCCCTGCTGCACCGCTTCGTTTTCCTGTATCTATCCGCATTTGTCCACCACACCCCCGGATCAGGGAATAAAGCAGGCGTGTGATGGCGAATCACACTCACGGGGTCACTAACCCCACCGACGATCTATCGGTTTCCCCTCTTTGCCTGGGACGCTTTTAACGCACGGACTGAGACTGGGGAAGCGTATCATTATACCCATCCGGTGTCATCGCGCTCGGCAGGGTGCCCCCTGCTTGATCCTTCAGATTGTCTCGCTCACCTTGCGGGTCATGGCGTATCATCGGATGGCGCTCTCCTTTTACAGAGCCGGATTAAGAATGTACAAATGCTGAAAGTATCAGCAACTGCCTTACTGTGTATTCAGTTTCCAAAGTTCCTTCACCCGGAACTTTCAGTCTTCGTTTTTGGCTGTCTTTTACAGTTCTCTGTGACCTCTGTTCCCTTGGTGTGTCCGTATAATAGCAGATTTGAAATCCGTTTTGTTGACTGCGCCAGACCGATTGCAATCGGTCTGACACAGACCGTTTTCATGGGTTTCAGCGTCCTCCCCCAAGGTTCTTCATACCCATCAGATCAAGAACCATGTTCCATTCTGCAACGCTTAATCCCTCCCTGTTCTCGAGGATCTCAAGATAAACTGCATCGATTGGGGCGTCCCTTCTCAGCCGATAGGCAGACTTATGGATGAGATCAAGGGACTCGTCAAGTGTCAGTCCCAGGCCGACGCATGCGGCTATGACCATTTCTCTTGTCGGCTCATACATATCGTCGCCTTTCATCCTTCTGATCGTTCTGTCGGAGAGGCAGGATACATATGACAGCGTCCTGCTCGAAAAGCCCTTCTCCTTCATCAGGCGTTCCATCATCTCTCCGAAATCTTCCTTAACGCGGCCGATCCTGGCGGCATCTCTTTTCTGCGAAAGCATCTTCATGAGTTCCATATTGTCAGACATTTTTGTCTCCTTTCTTCATTCGAAGCGGAGACATGGACCGGCAAATAAATTGGGTATGGCAAGCCACATGGAGCTCTCGCTTCATATAGTGGCCGGTCATACCCAATCGCCCGGCTTGTTATTAAGTTGCTTCTGCTGTGCATTGGGTAGTGCTCCGGTAGCTGCAGTCGCAGAAGAGGCGGTTTTATGTCACGCCCGGGACAGGTCCTTTAACAAAAAAAACGGAGTTGCTTGACCTTGCTTGGGGGTTTGAGTGGTCAATTAAGCAACTCCGGCAATTTAGTACCTCGTTAGTTCTAACGGGTCAGGGCTCGGTAGCAAGTCATTCAGTTGTTGTCTTCAGGGATTCTACCTGTTCCTTGAGTTCTTCGTAATCTATGTATCTGGTCTGCCTGCCTTCCTTGGTCGCTATAGCAACTTTGGAAGTATTCTCATATAGTATGACATCACAGACTCTTTCGTTGTCCTTGTTACGTATCGGTGCTCGTATCATAGCATTCATCATCTCCTGTGTGATTCATAAAGCTGTATCCCATAACGCATCTCCGGGGAGATCTGTCCGGCAGATGCTTTTCAATTGCTGATTATCCTCCTCTCTGCTCAGCATCCGCTCCATTAACGAATAGTGTGTTTTATTTGGTTTACCTCCTGAGTTTTATTGTTACTCCTTTACGCGTAAATCCTGGGTTTTTATTTTCCTGCCGCCATATCCTGACGGCAGGATCTTCTTTCAAGTCTTATCCGCATCATCTGTAGAGGCTCTGGTACATCCGCAGACGCCTTCTGGCTTCCTTTATCTTCTCATCCTTCGGGTCCGCCTGCAGTCCGTACTTTGTCATTTGTACTTCGGCTGCCCGGATCGATACTCCGAACTGCTTCGCTGCCTGCCTCACGACATCCCTGTATCTCCAGTACTCCCGGCTCCCGTCATTAACAGTGTGGGTCACCATGAGTTCGTCTTCGAAGCGGTTGAACTGCTTCATCTGCTTCTGCACATACGGGATGAATATCCTAGGCGGCATCAGCATGCATCCTGCGAAGGTATTTGCCTGATGTTCTCTGAAATCCTCGCTGGTCCTGAGGGCCCCACCGCCTCTTCCTATGTTGCTTCTCATGCACAGTACGGCGTTTCCAGCAGCATCCGGCACATTGCCTGTGGTGTAGAAGCCCTGTTCAGGCTGTCTTCTGTATACCTTCTGGTGTAGCATCAGGTGCCCGCATTCATGCATTATGGTGAAGAATTCGAAGCCCTTGTGCCAGTTCTTCGTTGTCTCGCTGTCCAGTAGTATGGTGCCTGGCGGGACCAGGATCTCTCTGGTGCACATATGCTCCTTGTCGAAGACTTTCACCTTCTGCAGATTGAATACTGCAGCGCCTGCAATCACATCTTTGTCCGATTCCGTATAGATATCGTGGACTTCTATATTGGATCCAAGATAGTTGTTTGCGAAATCATATGGGTCCAGGAGCGCAGGTTCGTAGTATGGGTCCTCTCCATATGATGTGTATGTTAGCAGCTCTGGCCTGTAGTCGTAGAGCACACACTGTGCGAACTTCGCGATCTCTATGTCCCTGATAACAGGGGTATTATCTTCACTTGTCCTGCTGCAGCTGAACTCTATCATCAGATATCACTCCTTCTGCTCTTCAAGCTTCTTTCTCTCGAGCTGGCGGATGAATTCCTTCCAGTCATCCTCTTTAGCTATGCCTGCCTTCGTCATGCGAAGCGCCATCCTGGCCATGTTACCTGACTCGGTGTTCATCATGACATCTTCTATATCCTCAGGTACGGTCTTGCGGCACTTTCCCGCCAGATCGTACATATGAGCCTTCTCACTTTCCGACAGTTTCAGGAGCTTCGCCAATGCCTCATAATCGAATCCTTCTCCCGGATTCCTTCTGTCGTGCTCTATATCACTGTAATACGAGAGCGAAACGCCGACTGCGTATCCGATATCCTTTAATGTGACATCTCCTGCGTCCAGTCTCTTCTCGCGGACGAAGCGTCCGAATGTATTGGTGTTCTCGTACATTTGGTTCCCTTTCCCAAGCTCCCTGGGACGGACACCGGTCGCGCTATGGAAGGCGCTTACCGGGATCTATTTATATTCCGATGTCCTGTCTCAGGTCATTCTTAGCTTGTGTCTGAATGATAGCATGAACATATTTTCCGAACAAGTGTTCTTTTTGTATTTTTCTGTATCTTTCTCAAAAATGCGAAAATCAGGAGAAGATCTCTCCCCTCCTGACCACGATGAATCATATATATTGTGCAGCTCACCATATAGTATCCAATTTATGGAAAGCTATTTACTCTTTTCTCTCGTTTTCTTTTCTATTGCCTCGACCGCAGTTTGTAGCTGCGAGTCTTCTGTTATCGCCTTCTCCATTTTCTCTATTGCATGTATAACTGTTGCATGGTTTCTGCCGCCAAAGAGCTTTCCGATATCCGCCAGTGATACGTCTGTATTCTCCCTTATCAGATACATTGCAACCATCCTTGGCAGTGTTATATCCGCGCTGCGCTTCTTGGATTCGATGTCGCTGGTCTTGACCTTATAATACCTTGCCGTTTCTATCTTTATCTTCTCTGGCAACATCGCCTCATGCGCCTCCCTCAGATGTTCGACGAGGGGACGCTCGGAGCGAAAAGCGAAAAAGAAATGAACGCGCGTGGAAGCCCGTTCCTGTGCGGCTTGGATATGGGCTTTGAGATTCTCGACCTTCACGATCAGCGTCATGCTGACGGCCATGCGGAGAAATTCGATCAATATGCATTTTCACGATAATGAGAGGGAGCCGCAGATAAGCACTGTTATCTGCGGCTTTATGAAATGTATAGCTATCTGTTCCGCTGGGAAGCGGATCAGAACGCTATTCAATTGTTTGCTGCAATCTTACCTGTTTTGACGATGATCCTGCTCTCGCCAT
>JAFWMD010000002.1 GCA_017510725.1 Mogibacterium sp.
AAACTGATTCAGATCGAAGGATAAATACAGAAGTCTAATATTTATGGAGGTGTCAAACCATCTGGCGAGACGCCTCTTTTTTTGAGAAAAATGTTATCGCCTTTATTCAGTTATTTACTTTTCGTGTTAAAGAAGGCTCTTGCGGTAGTTTTTTGGACGTAACTATTCCATAAGGGTTGATATAAATTGTGATAATTTTTTTATCATTTATAAAGCCGTCATAAATATCAACTATCCAGTCAGTACTGGGAACACCGCATGAACCACGCCTTTCCCATGTTAATACTTCTCCAGACTCATTGCATAATCCTCTAAGATAGTCCTTCGCTTCCAGAATGTTGGTATTAGAAATTGGCTTGAACGGGGTAAGTCCATAATCAGTATCAAATATGAAATCACCATCTGTATACAGCTGTTTATATTTACCAAGCATGAATTCGCCAACATCCTCATAATTCATATTGCGAATCTGTTCTTTTTCCTTTGCCGAATACTTATCATTTGAAAGCATTACATTCTTTACTTTACTAAAGATTGGAGCATGCTTTTTCTTTAAATCCTGAAATTTAAGGATAGTATTACAGTATTACAAATACAGTTCGCAAAAATTTCTTTTTCTTATATTTCATACTATTTCTCCATTGACTGCATTAGCATTAATGTATCATATCTGAAAAATCATCATTACTATTAAGCGTTCTTATACTAAAAAAATATATCCTCATCAAATGCTGTTGGCATAATTTCAGCTGTTAATGAAAACATAAGAGCAGAAGCGCACGCTTCTGCTTTTTTATTATTAAACTAGGCCGGCAATTTGCCGGCTTTTTTCAATTAGCTTGTTTAATGATAGTTGCTCTTTTGGTACAATTGCATATGTAGCCCAATAGTGAAATAAGTGGCTAAACAGGGACAGCTCTACAAGGGCTGTCTGACTTATTTAGGTAACATCTGTGGCAGATAATATAAACGACAAAGAAAAAGAAAATATTAATAGTGACGAAAAAATAAACTTCACCTGGAAAGAGATTGACGAGCCTTTCAGAAAGAAATCCAGAGGAAGTTTATTTAACTTTATAAAACGAAAGACTGCTGAGTTTGCAAAGGTTTTCGAAAGCAAAAAGCCTGACGAATCTGTTCAGGTGGCAAAACCGAATAAACCGGCAGAATCTGTTGAAGTGGCAGAACCTACAGGGCCTGACAAACCAACCGAGCCAGTCATGACTGAAGAGTCGGAAGAGATGGCCAAAGACATCGAGACTACTCAGGAGACAGAAGTTATCGAAACTGTCGAGCCAGAAACATCTGACGAGAAGGTTCAGGTGGCCGAGGCTATTGAAACTGTCGAAACAGACGTATCTGAAGAAGAGGCACAAGTGGTTGAGCCTGTCGAAACCGCAGAGGCGGTAGAATCTGAAGAAATTGACCAGGATGGCGAGCCCGCAGAACATGAAGAAGCAAAGGCAGACGAAACCGAAGAATCGGAAGAAGTAAAGGCAGATGAATCCACTGTAGAAGACAAACCGGCCAGGAAAGCTATACGTCTGACTAAGTGGCGTGTGCTCTTCGGCGTGCTATGCCTCATCGCTGTTGCACTTCTGGGCACCTTCATATATGCCTACAATACAGTTCCGGACATTGATCCTGATGCCAGCAACATATATTCAAATATCGATCTCAGCTCTATCATTTATGATTCAAAGGGAGAGGAGATCGACAAGCTCTATTACACCGAAGACAGAGAGATCGTCTCAATAAAAGACATCCCGGAGAATACAAAGAACGCCTTTATAGCTATAGAGGACAAAACGTTCTACAAGCATCATGGCCTGAACTACAAGAGGTTGTTTGGTGCGGTCCTCAGCAAGCTGACCGGACGCTCGGATGAGATAAGCGGTACATCCACCATTACGCAGCAGCTGGCCAGGAATGTGTTCCTTTCGGATATAAAGAGTGAGAGGACACTGAGACGTAAGTTCCGGGAAATGATCTATGCTCTCAAGATCGAAAGGGCATATTCAAAAGACGAGATACTTGAAGCATATCTGAACACCATATATCTTGGATATGGCTGCTATGGTATCAAAGCCGCAGCTTATACATATTTCGGAAAGGAAGTAAGCGAGCTGTCTCTTGAGGAAAGCGCTGCCCTAGCGGCATTGCCTCAGGCTCCTGACAGTTACGCCCTCCTGAAAGACGAAAAGGGTGAGGATACGACTTATATGAAAAAGTATAAGTTGTATGCGAATAATCTTGCCACTGAACGACGCGATCTTGTGCTCGATCTAATGGCGGAGCAGGGCTATATCGACTCCGCGCAGGCAGAGAAGGCAAAAAAGAAGATGAAGGAGATTCTTCATCCGCACATAGAGAAAAAGCCTAGAGAGCTGACGTACTTCACAGACTTCCTCACAAAAGAGGTAGCAAAAGACCTCGCGGATCAGTATTCCATGACTGAGGAAAAGGCAGAGCTGCTCATACACACAGGCGGACTCCGCATTTATTCAACGATCGATCAGGATATACAGCATGCGATCAATACCGAATTCAGCGACGACTGGAACTTCCCATACTCTGCTGAAGATCCTCAAGCCGCAATGGTAGTTGCCGAAGTCGGCACGGGTAAGATCCGCGCGATGGCAGGAGGCAGAAATACCTCCGGTCAGATGCTGTTCAACAGGGCAACATCGCCGCGTCAGCCGGGATCGTCGATCAAACCACTGGCCGTATACTCTGCTGCTCTCCAGAAAAGTGAAGATTATGCTAAGCATATGCAAACGTTCCCGTTTGTTGATTACGAAATTGACAGGCAGGGCACAAGACTCTGGGGAGACTATATCACTGCCGGATCGGTAGTGGTCGATGAGAGACTGAAGATAAACGGTGAGATATGGCCGATGAATTTCTCAAGGAGCTTCTCCGGATACAGGACATTCAGGACGGCATTGCAGCAGTCGATCAATACCTGCGCTGTGAAGATACAGCTGCAGGTCGGAGCGGACTACTCAATGGAGATGCTCAGAAAATACGGGATATCTACGGTCGTCGATGATGCTTCCCTCCCGACTAATGACTTAAATCCGGCAGCTCTGGCTCTGGGAGCGATGACATACGGAACGACGCCGCTTGACATGGCACTTGCTTATGGAGCATTCCCGAACAGGGGCATAAGAGACTCAGCTGTTGCATACACAAAGGTGACTGACGCAAAAGGAAAGACTCTCCTTGAGAAAAAGACTGAAGAGACCAAAGTGCTCGATGAGAACGTAGCGTTCATAATGAGAGACTGCCTCGAATCTGTAGTGTCGAGGGGAATAGGCCGGAACGCATCGATCTACGGCGTGCAGGTAGGCGGCAAGACGGGAACCACGAATGATAACTACGATTACTGGTTCGTCGGATTTACGCCGAAATACTCCGCTGCGCTCTGGATAGGGACAGATCATAATACAGTAATGAGCGGATCGTCCGGAACAGCAGCTCTTCTGTGGAGCAGGATAATGAGGCAGATTCCGGATATAACAGAGGGCGAGTATCCGCCGCAGCCGGACGATGTAGTGTGGTCCCGCGGAGAGTACTATACTGAAAAGACCCAACCGTAATGGGAAGAATGAGAGATTATGAGCAGCCCCAAAAGGGCTGCTTTCCTATAGACGTGCCGGTTGTATTATCCTGCGTTAAGGAATATAAAACAAGCGGCAGCAACAATTACAAAAAGCAGCTGATGATCGAGCTCTATACGGGAATGAGAATGGGGGAGATCAATGCCCTCAAGCCGGAGGACATAGACCTTGCCAACGGTGTGATCCATGTGAGGGCTACGATCTCGATGGGCCTTGGCGGAAGGAACTTCTGGAAAGAACATCCTAAGACCGATGCAGGAGTCAGAGATGTCCCTATCAATGAACTCGTGCGCCCTATACTGGAAGAAGCATTGGCAGAGGCCAGAAACAACAAGGCAGGAACCGTGTTCTATGATTATAGGAAAGGTGATATCATATCCACTCAACAGGTTTGCTATTTCTTCAGAAGGGTATGCGATAAGTATGATCTGCCATACTATGGACAGCACTCGCTTCGTCACACTTTTGCAACAAGGTGCATCGAAGCCGGTGTACAGCCGGTTGTCCTTAAAACATGGATGGGCCACACGGATATTCACATAACTCTCGATACCTATGCGGACGTATTCAATCACCTGAATGACAGCAGCCAGGTAAAGCTGGAAGACTATCTGACGGGCAATGAGAAACGCCGTCCTACAAGCTGGAGAAATTCATGATCTGTATAGATGCGTTACCGGAGAAATGGGCCAGCTCCGGTAACGCGCGGGCCTGAATGAACCCGTGACGATGTGTCACGTGTTGTCGGTTTGGCTTTTGATTAAAAAAGTCATGTTATTGTCCCGAAAATCGGCCCTTTTGAATATTTGCATGCTTGATTCCGAACACCTTAAACTAAAATCAATGCCTTGGAATAGCTCCAGGGCATTGGTTGTGCATTGATTATGCTATTATAAATAAAGATTATAGATATTGATTTAGGAGAAATATATATGTGGCTGGTTTTTGCAATTCTTTCGTCCATCTTTGCAGCGTTGACATCTATTCTTGCTAAAGTCGGTATAGAAGGGGTGGACTCAAATTTGGCAACAGCAATCAGGACGGCTGTGGTACTTATCATGGCCTGGGGAATGGTCTTTCTTACGAGCGCTCAGAACGGTATCGGGCAGATCAGCCAAAAAAGCTGGACATTTCTGATCCTTTCAGGGCTTGCTACTGGTGCATCATGGCTCTGTTATTATAAAGCCCTTCAGATGGGAGAGGTATCCAAGGTCGTGCCAATTGACAAATTGAGCGTTGTGATAACGCTGTTCCTGGCATTTATCTTTTTACATGAGCAATTCACCTCAAGATCCATTATCGGCTGTATCCTGATAGGCGCAGGAACTCTATTGATGGTAATGTGAAGGCCGTCCCATAAAGAACATAAAGAAAGACCTCCCATCTTCATCAAGGGAGGTCTTATGTTTTGCAGAGGTTATCAGAGTTCGTGCCCGGATCCTGTCCAGAGTTTTTCAGATACCGGCTTCCAGAGAGCCGCTTTCTCAACACACTTATCCGAGTATTCCTTTGCGGACTCGGTGTCAGAGTAGTCGGTCGAAACCGCGCCGGACTCTTCAACAATAGCGGTCAGCCTTCCCGGATTATCGAGAACAGGGCAAGGCCTCAACATGTTGCCGTTGAAAGGCTGATTGTGCCTATAACCCATGAAGAGCGGTGACTGATAGGCCTCGAGAAGAGTCTTTTCACGGATGTTGGAATCCGAATAGTGGATGAACGCGCACGGTTCGATGTCACCATTGGCATTGATATGGCAATATGACCGCCCGCCGGCGATACACCCTCCGACGAATTCTCCGTCGTTCCAGAAGTCTACTGTGAAAAGAGGTTTTGTCTTTCTGAACTTCCGCACCTGGTGATACATGAATTCTCTCTGTTCAGCTGTTACCATAAGCTCAGGGACGGCTTTTTTGCCTACAGGCATGTATGTGAAGATCCAGGCGAACAGAGCACCCATATCTATCATGGCATCAAAGAACTCTTCGCTCCCAATAACATCAGCGTTTGCTGATGTATAGCAGCACGATATTCCAAACGGCAGCTTATGCTCCCTGAGGATATTCATTGCGCGTATCGTTTCCTGATATGTACCTTTTCCGCGTCTTGAATCCGTCGCCTCCTCGAAACCTTCGATTGAAATGGCAGGGACAAAATTCTTCACCCTCAGCATGTCTTCTGCAAACGCGTCATCTATGAGCGAGCCGTTAGTGAACGCGCTGAACACGCAGTCGCTATGCTCCTCGCAAAGTCTGATAATATCTTTTTTTCGTACCAGCGGTTCGCCGCCTGTGAACAGATACATAAAAGTGCCGAGAGCCTTGCCCTGAGATACTATGCTGCTCATTTCTTCATAACTGAGATTGAGCTGGTTGCCGTACTCAGCTGCCCAGCATCCTATGCAATGCTTGTTGCACGCACTGGTCGGGTCGAAAAGTATGGCCCACGGGATGTTGCAGTCATACTTCTGTTCATTGTCAAACTGCATGTCGCCGCCTATTATGGTCGCGTTAACGACGAAGTTACGGAAGATAGTCATCCGTACATCTTTGTCGATGTCTGAATACATTTTGAGCACCAGCTTGCGCCAGTTGCTGTCAGGGTCCGTAAGCGCAGGACGGGCAGCCTTCATATGTTTGTCGATGCGGCCTCTGCGGTCGAAAGCGTCGATCCAATTGAGCAGCTTTTCAATGTTTCTTTCCGGATCTTTTTCCAGATATGCCAGGGCCTGATTGACTGCCACGGATGCTACAGCTTGCTTTATAGCCATGATCATACCTCCTTAGGGTTTTTCCACACATGTTGATTATCTGTTGTTACCGTATTATACTCTTTTACAAGCGGAGTTCAATTGCCAGCATTACGGAAGCGTTGAATAATCAACAATTACGAAAGAAGTGTGGAAATGGACAGAAGAGTTGCAAGGACTGATCAGGCCATAAAGGATGCCTATTTTTCGCTTATAAGAGAAAGAGGCACTACAAGGATCACTATTTCAGAGGTAGCTAGGCGGGCGGACATTGACCGGAAGACGTTTTATCTTCACTATGATTCGCTGAAGGACGTTCTCGATGAATACATAGAGGAACGTATATCGCACATAGAAGCACTGCTTGCGGATACAGACTACCTGACAGACCCGTTCAACGTCGGGATCATCTACAGCATTATCAACAGTGCCAATGAAGCAGAACTTGAATTTCTTGAAAGCATATCAGCGAGTGAGTCGTATAACGATCTGTGGAAGCAGATAAGTGATGTTCTGACAGAAAAAGCTGTCGAGATCTATAAGCCTCACACAGCGCCGGAGATCGATGAGAAGGTGCTCAGGGTATACGCAGATTATTTCATTTCAGGTGCCCTCAGCATTTACCGCAAATGGCTGAGAGGGGAGTATGAGATATCCTGGCACGAGCTACTAAAAACAGTGAGAGAAGTAGGCGAGCATGGCCTGAAGAGAGTGCTTATGATAACCGGATAACACCATTTTCACCAGAAAAGAGCAAGTCTTTTAGCCAATCGACCTAGTTGGGTAACACTCAGACCTATGGCTGAGTCCGCTAGTGAGTCTGCAGTGTTTTCTGAAACATTGAAAACTTAGTACTTGGACGTCTGTTCAATTCCGGTCACCTTCA
>JAFWMD010000043.1 GCA_017510725.1 Mogibacterium sp.
AAAGAGCTACTAAACAGCGACACTATTGCGGTTATTGGAACCAGAAGGCCTTCTATATATGGAGTCAGCGCGAATAAGAAGCTGGTCAAGGAGCTTATGGGTGTGACTGTGGTCAGTGGGCTTGCTCTTGGGACGGATAAAATCGCACACGAAACAGCAATTGAGATTGGAACAAAAAACAATTGCTGTTCTACCTAGCGGGATCCATAATGTTGTGCCAGCATCAAACAAAATGCTTGCCAATGTCATTTCAGACGGAAATGGTTGCCTTATTTCTGAATATGGACTGAATGAAGATGCAGCTCAGTATACATATATAAGACGTGACGCTCTTGTTGCTGCATTATCAGATGGGATACTTGTAATTGAATGTGGTGCCAAAAGTGGCACGATGCATACTGTTGAAGCTGCTCTTAATATGAAAAAACCGGTAGTTTGTTATTATACAGACCGGGGTGGAGACTATTCAGGTAATAAAAAACTTATTGACGAAGGAAAGGCGAACGCATTATCTTCGCCGGAGGACATT
The DNA here is from genome assembly GCA_017510725.1 of Mogibacterium sp. Taxonomy (GTDB): domain Bacteria; phylum Bacillota; class Clostridia; order Peptostreptococcales; family Anaerovoracaceae; genus Crickella. The sequence goes on from JAFWMD010000043.1 coordinate 530, forward strand.
TTGAAATTTACTGATCAAATAAGGCAGTCTAAGTATAATGCCCTCTCCCATGGAAAACAGTTAGACCTTTATGCAGAGATAGGAAGCGAGCTGCAATAAAATAGTCTACATCGTTAGTTAAAAAAGAATGAATCCGACGGAGAATCTGTTGGTGGAAAGCATGAAAAAGTTGGAGAAATCACGAACATAGACTCTGTGAGTGTTGCAATTACTGGTGTTTAGAAACTACGAATCTGTTCACTCGCTCCACAGTTCAGGTTCGGAATATTCCGAGCCTTTTATTTTGAATGATGTGATATATTAAAGATAAATATAGAGAAGACAGTTTGAATGAGTCGGAACTTTATAACAGGGAACTGCAGGAGAGAGAAAAAGGATATGATAAATATCTCAGCGACTTCGGCACTGGAGAGACTTGAACAGTATGTGCGTCAGGCCCCGGACCGCGATGCAGTGATTTTTGAGCCGGATGAAAGTCTTACCTTCAAAGAGCTTTGGGTCCTTTCCGGAAAGATATATGCATGGCTGAAAGAAAAAGGCATAGGAAGAGAAGATGTCGTAATGTACTGTCTGCCGCGGGGCGTGTTTCTGTATGCCTGTATGGTGGGCACTATGCGCGCCGGCGCTGCATTCGTTCTGGCAGAGTCGGAGAATGAAGCTGAAAGAACGGCTTTCATCAGAGAAAACTCCGGATGCAGCTTGTACGTTGACGAAAAGAATATGCAGGATATCCTCAGCTGTCAGTCTCTGGAAGGCTATGAACCGGCACAGCTCCACAGCTTGTGTTACATCGCTTATACATCAGGAACGACAGGCCATCCCAAAGGCGTGATGCATGAATACGGCTCACTTGACAACGCATGGAAAGCCGTTATGGTGGATGGGAAGCCGATGATGACAGACACGGATACATTCCTTTCAATGAGTCCGATGAACTTTGTAGCGATGCCTATCATCTTCGCCTATTCATGCGGACATGGATGCACGATCGCCATAATGCCGTATCATTACGCTGAAAGCAGGGAAAGCTTTTCAGATTATCTGGTGAGAGCCGGAGTGAGCTGCGGTTATGTAACGCCTTCCTTCCTGCTGAAGCATCTGCCGTTTGATTATCCGTGGCATTTCTGCATATTATCAGCTGAGCCGGCTGACGGCCTGTATATCCCGGGCATGCACTGCTATAACACCTATGCCTCAACAGAGGCAGGATGTCTTCTTTCAGTATATGAACTGAAAAAACCGATGTCGCCTGCTCCTGTCGGAAGGTCGTATTCGGATGTGGAACTGCTTATTGTTGATGAGAACGGCACAAAGGCTCCGCCCGGAGAGACCGGAGAGATATGCTTCAGGACCCCTTATGTCCGCGGATATATCGATCTGCAGAAGGATGGTAATGGATACAGGAGGGAGGATGATCTTTTCCATACAGGCGATGCAGGGGAGATAAATGACGACGGCGATCTTGTTGTCCGCGGACGTATCGACGAGATGTTCAAGATCGGAGGGTATCGCATCGAACCGGATGAGGTGGCCAATGCTGTAACGATGGTTGCCGGCCTTTCACATGCAGTGGTCAGAGGATTTGTTTACAGGAATATTTCTTCTGTTGTCGTTTTCTATACGGACGATGTACAGATCGATCCTGCTGACATGCGGGAGAAACTGCTTGGTTCGCTTCCGGAATACATGATACCGACGACTTACATACATATGAGTGATTTCCCGCTTCTCCCGTCGGGAAAGATCGATAAGCTCAGTCTGCTTCCGCCTGAAGGAAGCTGGGATCAGTTCAGGAATAATACCGCCGCTGAATTACCGGTCATCGGCATGGGGCGGACCGCCTGCGTGTACGACATTGGAGGAGAAATAGCCCTGAAGCTGTTCCTTCCATCCATCCCATACAGTACGATACACAAGGAGCTTATACAGATGCATACGGCGCGCAGCTTGGGGATACCCGTGCCGGACAGCTATGAGATCGTGCGCGCTGATGACAGATACGGGATACTGATGGACAGGATGCCCGGAATCGGCCTGGAAACGCTTATCAGGGAAAACCCTGATGAGAGGCCTGAACTGATCATATACTTTGTCGGGGCGGTCAGGGAGCTTCATCAGATAAGCATGGAGGACAGCGATGCAACGGATATACGGGAAGAATCGATATATCTGTGCGGACAGCTTGACCGTGACTTCTGTTCCGAAGAAGAGGCCGCGATGATAAAATCGGTCTTCGAATGCATCCCTCATGCAGAGACCTTCGTCCACGGCGACTGTCACCCGGGCAATGCAAAGATGGATAACGGAGATATCCGGTTCATAGATCTGATGTTCTCGGGAAAAGGGCATCCGGTCTTTGATCTCATAGGCATGTATTCTCATTATGTTTTCATTCCTTCTTTCGTCAGTGAAGAGGCATACATATCGAAGAACAATATGACAAAAAAAGAAGCGGAGGAGCTGTTCGGCAGCTTCCTTGAAACATACTTATCCGGAGCGGACGCGGCAGACCTTTTGACGGCCGGATCACTGATCAGAGGGGTGCATGCCGCTGTCATTTGCCTTGCGTCTGTAAGGATGCCGGGAGCACTGACAGATGAAATGCTAATCGAAGCCAGGCGACGGGCTGTCCGCTTTGCCGAAGGATACTGCACTAATGGCCGGCTCAGAGATCCATCTCACTGGAGTGTTCTGGAGTGAAAGCGATGGAAAGATACCGGGACGGGTTTTACCGGAATTATCTGATATACACAGGCCTGGAGACAGACCTGCTGTTCTTCGTGGTCTGTGACGCGATGTTTCTGACTAAGGTAAAGCATCTTACCCTGGTCCAGTACTCCCGCGTTACATTTCTGTCCCTTTTGTTTTCCCTGTTGATTCAGTATCCGCTGCTCAAATGCATCAACAGGATGGGGAACAGGAAGACTGTGCGTGCGGGAAGCATATTTATGCTGCTCTCCGCCTTCTGCATAACATTCTCAACGGGATTCTTTATGGTCCTTATCGGAGGATTCCTGAAATGCATAGGTCATACATTCAATTCGATCGGGACAGCCGTTCTGAAAAACAGGCTGGAGACAGATCATAATGCAGACCAGTATGTAGATTATCAGTCCGACGCCAACACGATGGCATGCGCCTTTATGATGCTGACTTCACTGCTGTGCGGATATCTGTTTCACCTGAACGAATACTTCCCGATGTATGCATGCATCCTGTTCAGCGCAGCAGGTGTTGCCTCTTCCTGGTATATAAGCCGCGACGAAAGATCTTCGGCAGATATTATTTCAGCCGGTGATTTCAGACAGATGGCACAGGGGCAGAAGCAGTTCCGGACTTTACAGGCCGTACTGATCTTTGCGGCCTTTGCTGTATTTACCGCCCTTACAGGGACAGGCCTTTCCTATGCGAGACTCAACTTTCAGGAAGTCCTGACCGGGAACAGTCCGGCAAAAGTGATGCTTTTCCTGAGCACGGTCACTTCTCTGATCTACCTGATAAGGGGCTTGTCCAATGTGATCTTGAGGGAGACATATGCTGCGTTAGGCAGCAAAGCATTGATCATCGCTTCATCACTGTCGCTGTGCGGATTGCTGCTCCAGATGCTGCCATGGATAAAGGATACGGATATCACGGTCGCACTGCTCTGCGCGGGGTATCTGCTTCTCGCGTTTATACGTGATCCGTATATTACGCTCGTCCAGAACATATCACTTGAGATCAATGAAATACACAAACAGCAAGGCATGCTGATTGCGCTCAACGGTGCAAAGAAGGCAGGAGCATTAGTGCTTTCCGCAGCAGCAACGATACTGCTGAAAAACCATAGTATTTTCATAGTCATGGCTTTGATGACGGCGGCGGCACTGGTAAACCTGCTTATATGTATCGCGATAGTATCGAAGCGATCAACAGCAGGACAAAAATAGACGATCCTACTCCATAGACTGTGCTCTGAATATTTCAGGCCTTTTATTATGTCTGGTGTGGTATATTGATCTGTAACAATTAGTGTTCAGAGATGCGTCCATAGGAGAATACAAAATGACAAACATGAAACAGTATAAAAGACCGGGAAAACGCATGATTGATATTTCTACCTGGAGTCGCCGCGGTAACTTTGAATTTTTCCGCGATTTTATTAATCCCAACCTCGGGGTCACTGTGCGTGTGGATGCCAGTCACGCTTATCGTACAGCCAAAACAAACGGAGTTTCATTTTTCCTGAGTTACTTCTATGCGATACTTGGCGCAGTCAATGAAATAGAGGAATTTCACTACCGG
>JAFWMD010000003.1 GCA_017510725.1 Mogibacterium sp.
CAGAGCCTCTGTTCGAAATTCCTCCAATCTTTACTCGATCTCCTCCAACTGATTCTTGATCTGGGATGTATCCTTTCGGTCTGTTGGAGAAAAAAGAAATGAGCTCCCGAAAGTCTTTCCGAAAGCCCATGCTATGGCACAGTTAATCAAACCCTTTTTATTTCTTACCGACGATTTTTACTGCTGTTCCATATGCCAGCACCTCAGCTGCTCCGTCCATGACCTGCGATGATCCATATCTCAGACCGACTATAGCGTCTGCTCCAAGTTCTTCGGCTTCATCCACCATACGCTTGGTCGCGAGCTGTCTTGCTTCGACCAGCATCTCTGTGTAGCCTTTGATCTCTCCTCCTACAAGAGTCTTCATTCCGGCCATGAAGTCACGCCCGATGTTCTTGCTCTGAACTATCGTTCCCTTCACTACTCCAAGCACCTCTATTTCAGCACCCGGTATGTAATCAATACTTAGAAGCTTCATCGATCTCTCCTTTCTTGACCTCATCGATCCTTTGCTTCAGCACGTACCCTATTGATACGGCTATTACTGCAGCCATAATGATAAAAAATGCTATCACTCCCTTCGGTGCAGGGTCGGTCTTGTTAAAATAAAGCATCGCTCCCAGGACCAGTATCACGAATGCTATCATGACTATTGCCGATATTATTGCGCCTGTCTTTCTTTTCCTCATATCTGTCATTCGCGCATTCACGAATTTTGCACCTCCCTTCTCAAGTTCGGCCATTCTCTCGAGATACACGGAAGCTTTGACTTCAGACAAGCTGTCGACCTCGTCTCTCAGCACTATGCACATGGTCTTCATGTGTTCGATATTGCTGCAGGTCTTCTCAAGTTCGGCAACACGGTCATCCATGCACTTGTCAAAATCAAGTTCGCATGACTGGAGCCTGCGGATGTTCTCGCAGGATATACCCAGCATGCGCAGCAGCTTGATCCTATAGAGCTGCTCGACGTCCTCCATCGAATAGTCTCTGTATCCGTTGCCGGAATCACGTGCGGGAGTAATAAGGCCCTGGTCTTCATAGAACCTAATATTCTTGCTTGTGATGCCTGCCAGCTCGGCAGCCTGATTGATCTTCATCGCTCGCCTCCGGTCTTCCGTATCTCTGCCCTGAAAATAGTCCTTCCACAAAGGGGAAGGTCAAGAGGTTTTCAAAAAATTTTTTCAATCTGACTGTCTTCAGTATATAAAACTCAGTATTTTTCACGTCATTAATTATAACACGATAGCAGAGGAGGATATCATTCCTCCATGCCTAAGAAATGTACTCTGCAGAGCAAGAGACCTCCGGATTCATATCCGAAGGTCTCCAGTTCTCTACTTATTATATATGGAGGTTATGAATCATATTGCTTCTAGGTAATCATCCAGTGTATTTACTGCGCTCTGATCGAGTTGCTCAAATACATCGGTATAAGTATCTAGTGTGATATGAATGTCCGTATGTCCCAGCCATGTTTTGAGTACTACGGCAGGTACACCGGACTCAATACACCTTGTTGCGAAGGTATGACGGAGTGAGTGTTGACCTAATGCAGGAATTCCTATATCCCTGCAAAGTCTCTGAAAGTAGCAGTTCACCTGAGTTGTGCTTATTACATCGTCCTTATTGTAATCAAAGAATATGAGGTTTTCCCTGTTGGGTTGCTGCTTTCTGAGAGCCTCCTCAACATAAGGCCTGAGAGTCTTGCTTATAGGAATATCTCTCTTTCCGGTATCCGTCTTTGTTCCGTCTTTTACGAATTCCCTGTAGTTGAGGCCTCTTGAGATGGTCGATCTCACATGTATCACGTTATTATCGAGATCGATATCCTCCGCCCTTAACGCATTGACCTCTCCCATTCTCATGCCGCTGTAAAGCTCTATGAAAAGTTGCAGCCGATAATCATTTCTTCCTTCGGGCGGTGTCTTACTGCTCATCCCGTCAACCAGTTTCTTCTGTTCCTCCCTGGTCAGAGCACTGATCTTCTTGACCGGCTTCCCGATTTTCGGGGTCTTCATATCCGGTGATTCCATGATATTATCCTGTATGAGATTCATTTCCTTCGCGATAGTAAAACCTCTTTTCACCTGTCTGAACAGCTGCTTCACCATACTGTTGGAATACTTGCTGAGAGATTTAACATACGCTAAGACATCATCCTCCGTAACATCCCTGATCGGCTTCTTTGCAAGGTCAGCCTTTTTAAGGATGTTAAGGTTGCTGAGATTCCGGCAGTAGCCCTGCTCTCCAACATATCCCATGGTCAGATCCTTCTTATACCTGTTCTCAAGAACAGTTATGATCGTCATGTCCGGATTGATCTTGTTAGCCTTCAGAACCATTCTGTTCTGGAAAGCTTCTGCTTTTTTGTAGCATTCATTCATATCTTTTCCGGTAACAGACTTTCTCTTTGACTGTCCTTCCTCATTCTTATATGAAAATCTGTACTCAAGATTGCCTGCAGAATTGTAGCGGAAAGAGCCTTCTCCGTTTTCTGCCTTTATATTTGCTTTGCGTCCTGACATATCATGTCTCCTTTTCATCTCCAGTGACGATCCCTTGCTTTCTCATGCCTTACCGAAAAATAATCGATAAGTGCATGTGCTTCTACAACCTTGTTCCTTCCGAAATCGGTTGATGGAAACTTGGGATCGTTGAACAGCTTCAGCACTGTTGTCTTGCTCCATCCAAGCATCTGCATGAGATCATCCACTGTGTAGAATCTGATCTCGCATGGGACAAAACGCTGTTCTTCTGCCATCACGTTTGCTTCCATTTCGTTACCTTATCTTCCCGGGATGGCTATATCCTATCCCTGTTTCAAGTCTCTGTACCGTGTATGCAGCATTTGCCAAATAGTCTTGCTATTTTTTTGTTTTTCTGCATTTGATTTTGTTTCCTCTTTCAGCGAAACGGATGGCCCTGGTGATCTTTTTCATGATGTCAGGTGGCAGAGTGCAGCAATATCTGTCCAGATCGTCAGAAGAGATCGTGAAACGCTGCTCCCCGAGAATCATCGTCTGCTTAGGAAGCCCCTTGATCATCGGCAAGATTACATGCGTGCGCATCTCAGTCTTTTTCATCTCCGATGTTCCAGGGGCTACAATTACAGATGTTGATTTCTTATTCTGCCAGTCGCTTTGCGTTACGACCAAAGGTCTGTAACCGGCCTGTATTCCTTTATCTGCTGCGTACTCCGGGCCCAGATCAGCCATGTACACATCGCCCCGCTCAATGTGGAAGGGTTTCTCCCACTTATTAACTACTTCATCCATTACGTCCTCCTGTAGTAGGGTGCTTCAATCTCCCTGTCGAGTCTGTAAAGGAGTTCCTCCGGATCAAGATCACAAAGCATTCTGAACCATCTTGACTCTATGAAGTCTTCGCACTCCTTCATCATCGCAGCGGCTTCATCATTCCTTGGATTCTTAAGCACTGCCCGGTAAGAGCGGATATAGTCCTTTACTGCCTGAAGCACTATGCTTTGCGCCAGAGATTCATAACCGTATTTGTTATCGAAATAAATTCTTCTCATCTTTATTACCATTACATTGCTGCAAGCAGTGCCTTTCTCATTTTTCTGATCTCCATCCTGAATTCCGTCAGAGTGATATCCAGTATCCTGCGGACATCCGTGATGGTTCTGTCTTCGAAGACCAGCATCTCAATGATCCTGATCTGGATCTCCGTCATGCTCATGACAGCGTATTTCATGTCATCATCCCCGATCCTTCTGATCCAAGTCCTGTCGTGTCTCCTTAGATAGATGAACTTTATTCCTTCAGTTCCAAGCAGGAGATCCGCCAGCTCGCATATCTGATCATCGAACCAGACGCAGCCGTCATCTCTATAGTTATTCCTCATCATCGCTGGCCTCCATCATCCTGACGATCAGCTGACCTACCGAGCCGTAATCAAGTCCGGTCGTTTCGCTCAGCCAGTTTGCAAAGTCGAAGCAATAGGATCTGACCATCATGCATCTCGCATCATTGGGCATTTTCTCCAGAGCCTTGTTTGCCTCGTTGTAGTCTCTGCAGAAGCTTGCAAGTACATTGACCATGCCGTATACATACGGATTGGTCTTATAGTTGTTCCTGATAAGTTTTGCCATTTCTTTTCCTCCGTTTCCTGTCTCGAATACACAGGTTCCCCGGTGGTTACTGTTTCGAGTTACAAGTCGAAAAGTATGTATATAAGAAAGGCGTGCCGGAGAATGCAAAAAGTATCCTCAGACACGCCGTATTCTTTATCATTGTTTCGATCCTGTATTTGTCCTCGACGCCCCCAGTCCACCGGGAAACCATCAGGCAGGGACTAGCGGATCCCTTCATAAGGCGTTACCCTTCCCCGCAGATCTTACGGAGCCGCCCTCATTGCGATGTGCTGTGACTAAGCGGAAGTATCATTATACCCTGGGATTGTCACCGCACGTTGAAGTTGCCATCTTCCTTTTGAATCCATGATGTTTATCGCTCGTCCGCTGAGCGGAGTCTTGGCGCATCGATCCTGCATGCTCAAAGCTTGTCGCCTCATATTCCAGGGCTCGTACCTGATAGAATGTGTATTCAGTTTTCCAAAGTTCACGAGAGGTTTTAATTGCTCCTCTCACTAGTAAGAAATAGGAACGCTTGTTGTGGGGTATGATTTTTATATTTTTTTCAAAAAAGTTTTGATATTCTCCTTAGCAAGACTGATAGAGTCCCTTACCGAGCTGACATCTGCATTCTCTGCTTTAGCGATTTCTCTAAAGGTCATGCCTTTATAGAAGTGCTTGACAATCCTGCTTCTTTGCTTTGCTGTAAGCGATGCAAGTGCAGCCGGCAGTGCAGCTATATATTTCTGCATTTCGGCCTGCTCCTCTGCTTCAATGATCAAGGTCAGCACGTCCGGTTCCGTATCAGCCAGAAGCGATACACACTCATGCCCTGATTCAGATATCTCTTCCTGATAATCAAAGCCTTCATGAAAATTGATATCTCTCTGATGAAATTTACTGCCATTGTTCTTATATGCTCGGATAGGCGCATATTCCTCCGGAGTCAGAAAGATATATGGTCTGAATTTCTCGATATCATCGGCATACATTTCTTCCATCTTCTTCTGACCGTGATTGGAAGTAAGTGCATATTTGCAGTCATTGAGTTTGCTCCCGTATTCGGATATCAGGTTCACAGCCTGATACTCCATGTTTCCGTCAATATATAGAGAGTTCTTGTTCTGTACATAGATATGTCCGTTAATGATTTTCTTCATTTGTGATTCCTCCGATTTTTCGAAATGTTTGATGTAACGTTTTGAAAAATCGGGAATCACGGTGATCTGCTCTGAGGCAGAATTGATGAATGTATATGCATGCCTGCCATGCTCCTTTCGGTAGTGTCTGGCAGACATGCAGCTGAATCAGGGCATAAAAAGAGCCCCGCACCCACTTTCGTGAATACGAGGCATCGCCTGTTTCTTATTTAATTGTTACGCTGCTGGTCTCCCAGCATATACAGTGTACCCCTTGACAATTCTCTTGTCCCTACTTGTTTCCTCTCTGTTTCCTGTCCGAAAACTATCAGATAATTCTCTGATAATTCTCCGTTTTTTCTCCGAAATCTCTTCGGGAACTCTCTGTTTTCATAAAGTCCTCGATCGTCATCTGCTCGCCATGCCATCCTGCAGGCTCCTTTGACATTATCAGCGCGTTCCTGAATCTCTCAAACTCATATGCGAACAGTATTGTCGCGTATCTTTTCTTCTTATAGAAGTTCTGCGTGGACATGTTCAGTTCTTCAGCCATCTCTTCTACAGTGGAATTGAAGCTGCTCGTATAAGCAAGCGTAAGTATCGAGACGAACTGCGGACCGTATTTTTTGAATGTATATATATTATCTTTTATAGTATCTATGACCTTTATCATCCATGCAGTGCGAAAGATCTCGTTTATTTCAGCCTGATATCTCTGCCGGGTCGCCTCTGGTGTGAAGAACTCGAGCTTCGTCAGGCCTACACACATCTTCCTGTATTCATCACTTTCATAGGAATCACTGCAGAAATTCTCTACCATTTCCTGTGCATACAGTCCGGTGTCCCTGCAGGCATCGCTTACGATACTCAGGATGAATTCCCCCTCACGCTGCATGTCATCAGTTGTTCTTCCAATCAATTTGCATAATCTGTCTATTCTTGTGTCCAGACTACCTGCCATTTTCTTTTCCTCCCTTGTGAATGGTCCTGCGCGTATGTCCCTTCTGTCCTTGAGCCAGGGTGTATGGAACAAGGGAAAAGGTCCCGTATCATCCCAGCCTGTAACTATGGTGCATCAAGCGCAAAATCCTCTTTTGTTTTAAGTGTGTTTTATTGAAGTTCTCAGGATATCCTCCGCCCGGAGCTGATCACCGGACCTCCCAAGTCCATCTCCCAGCGAATCTCCTGTTGTATGTATCTGAGCTTGTAGCTTATCATCTGTCCGTTGCAGCTTCTGGATGCACAGTTATATACGATCTGCACTTTACCATCGAGACGCATCCATTCGACGTTGTATATCCTTTCCACATTGACGGACTTCCATTGCCCGCTGTCATATATCTTGAATCTGACAGGCTTAGGCTCTTTTATCATTTTGTCGAAGATCACGATCACATCTATAGCCTGTACCATGATCATCCGCCTCCTTGAAGTCGCTGGCGATTAGTCTTGGGATATCACCATTTTTTGAAGTTCTCCTCCGGCTTGATTTACTCATTGCCTCAAGATCGATGCCTGTCCTGCATAGCTTAAGGCTTCCGTCTATGTCTCCATTCTCATTTACTGCATCTATTCTCCAGCCTTCCTTCTCATCATATGCAAACACACATTTGCAGCCTTCAAACATGCTGATCGCTGCAACTATCTTTCCGGCATGTATATCTGCAAGGTAATACCTTGGTTCCGGGCCGTATGTGAATATCATGAAAAGCTTATCTTCGATCTCAGCAACGATCCCGTCTGACATCAATTCATACTTATCTGCTGCATCAGCTGCTCTTTCTATCATCATTTCCATCATGTTGTTCCTCCTATATTCATGCTGCATGCAAGCATTTTTCCCGCGGTTGTATTCTCTATCAGCTGTAATTGGATTATATATTTATGAACATTTGTTCGTCAATATATCCTGGAAAGGTTTTTTGAAAGCACAACAAAAGAGGTAAATAATTACCTCCTTTGCATTACACGGATATTGTTATTGTCCACTGTGTTTCTATATTTTGGGGCTCGCCGGAAACAGCTACCAAATATATTCCTTTATATCACCACTCAAAGTCACCAGTCTCGAATGGATTCTGATAAACACCGTATTTATCATTAAGGAATTGATCAAAATCATTGCGGTACACCGGCTTGGATGGATCAAAAGCCTCGTCCATTGCATCATAGAAGGCCTGCCTTACCGGGAATCTTCTGTGTTCTCCTGTGTTCAGCCGTTCGGTTGCCGCGTTGTAAAGATATGCATCTTCCTCGTGCTCATCCGGGTACTCTTCCATATCGTCGACACCCATAATCTCGTAGGCTGCCGCAAGAAGGAAATCAAGCTTTTTTTCTCTTGTCATCTCTTCAAAATTGACAAGCTGGCAATGGATCAATGCATCGCAGTAGATAGCGGAAGGTGTAGGGCACTCATTGGTGACGTAATATCTATGGAGCGCTGCCGCCTTCTCTCCTCCCAGAACATCCTGAAGGTTTTCCCAGAACAGCGACACAAGGTGACTGATGGCAGCTCTATCTCTCATAGCATCGATCATCGAGTACCGCTCACTCCATTTGTCTCCGATCTCATTTTCAGTATCAAGCCAGTCCTCAGTAGGTTCATCCTCAAGAATCTGCTCAAATGTAACCATATAGTGCAGTATGAGCGGGTACAGTATTTCGACTTTATAGTAGAGGTTACCGTTCTTGAAATCCTTGTATAGCTTTCTGTATTCTTTTCTGCTTTCAACCGGGAGACCGTAATCCGGAGATCCATACGCCTCAAAACGGTCAGCCCAGTTATCTACTGCTTCATATCCTCTGTCTCCCTGATAGCAGTGGCGGATATCATAATTAAGTGAGAGCATGTATTCATACTCAGGATATGGGAACCATACGCTGTTATCCTGATAGAATGCCAGATAATTGCTGATACTGTCATAGAGCTTATCCAGATCATCATAGTCACCCATGAGGGTCACGCCGTATAGATTAGGTGTCGATCTTACCTTAAGCATTTTTATATCTCCTCCCACGGTTCATCCGGGTCAGTAACAAATTGATAAGTGTTTCTCAGATAGTTGCGGACAGTGCGCTCGCTGCCGGTATATCCTTCATCTGCAAGTATCCTGGTGATCTTTCTGCTTATATCGCATATCCCCGGTTTCTTATGCAATGTCTGCTGTATGAGAATGAAGTCCTGATATAAGCTGTCTATCTGCTCAACATACGCTGCAAGCTTTGTTGGTTCAGACTGTTTGCCAATTGCACTACTGGACTTGTTTGTCATTATGCATTTTCTGACAGTCCTCGGATCACAGAAATACTTCTCAGCGATCATCTTAAGTGTCATACCAGACTCATAGTCACATCTGAAATCACTCCACTCTTTTTCAGGAATATCCGGTGGATGCAGCCGCCTGCTTTGCGTTGCTCTGTTGTAGATGATCTTATTTTCCTTACACATGTGCATTCTCAAAAACATAACGCGTTGTCTTGTAATCAGAGATTAGCACGCAGGGGACATGTCAGGCAACGACAAACATTTTTCCAAGAAAAATGCAGACTCTTAAAGCAAAAGTCTGCAGCCCTTCCCACGCATTATATAAGGTATTGCAAGGATTTTTTATTCCTTATGATTTGTATTCTTATTTTTGTTATAGAAGAAGATCCATGATGAGACTGTCAGTACGATCAGTCCTCCGGCTATTGTGGACACGGATGGGGTCTCTCCCAGGCATATCCACCCGATCAGTACAGACATCACTATGCCCAGCTGATCATATATCGATATTTCAGATGCCGGGGCCAGCCTGTACGCAATGGTAATTGAGATAAGGCCAAGGCAGCCGGTCAGTGCTATCATTGCCAGCATGAGAATGTCCCGTGCACCGGGCATCGTAAAAGCCCTGATAACAAACGGCAGAGCGCATATGACGCACACTACCGAGAAGTGCATCACCACAGTCATCGCAGGTACTTTGTCCCTGAAATGCGCAAGGAGCGTATATGCTATCCCATTACACACTGCAGATGCCAGTGCGAGCAGCATTGGCGCCATAGATGAGCTCAGGCCCGGGTTCCCGGCAATAAGTCCGCCGCAGAATACAAGCATCAGCGCTATCCACTGCGGAAGCCTGGTCTTCTCCTTCAGGAAGATCACCGAGAACAGCGTGGTGAAAAAAGGTCCCGTCCTGTTGATGATCGTAGCGTCGGCAATGTCTCCGAGTCTCGTGGCGCAGAAGAACGTGACGAGCCCCAGGAATCCCGCAATCGAGCGGGCAAAAAGATATGGCTGCTCGGCGGCCGGTCCGAATACCGGCAGACCTTCTTTCCTGACATAATAGCCTGCGATGATCATTCCCAGAGCATTCCGGCAGAGCACCTGCAGATAGACCGATATGTCTTCGCCTGACAGCTTTACGAATAGCTGCATGAATGAGAATCCCATGACAGAAACTATCATCCAGAATACAGCAGATTTCTTTAGTCCAGAAACCATTCTCTCTCCCATCCCCTACGAACTGTACTCCCCGACTTTCGCTTTGAGCCTTTTTTCGGTTTCTTTTGCATTCTCCATCGACAGCAGCATCACCCGGATGTCACCGACATCAACTATCAGATTGATCTGGTTGCGGTGCACAAAACTTACATCGGCGTAACTGAACTGTTCGCCTTCTTTGACATATCTCGGCTTCTTCCCGCGCTGCAATGATCCATACATGCCCTTGCAGGTAAAGTAATCTTCATACATATTTATGTAGCATTGCCGCTCCGGAGCTGCTGTTTTGTTCCTGAGGAAGTAAGAGACAAAAAGGAAGCACGCTGCGTACAGGTATACCCGGTCCAGCAGCAAACTGTGGAGCGACCACGCAGTCAGGCCGTACGCGATCGCTGTCATCGAAAACCCTATTGCCAGTGCCTTACCCCAGGACATTACTCTGGTCTTGTCTTCATATATCTTCATTACGAACGGCCTCCACTATAGCTATAAGTCTTATAGTTCCTCAAAGGGGAGCGCAAACTGTAAGCGTATGCGCTCCCCCGATAGTAAGGAGGTGATTTATTAACCCATTATGTATTTGAGCAGTTCTTCCTTGCTCATTCCTTCGATACCTAGCATCTTTCCGGTCCTTCCCTCTGTGATCTGACCGGCGAGAGTGACTCTTCCGATAGTTATGATCGCATCGATGCAAGGTGTAGGAACGCCGGCAACCTTGCCCAGAGCTCTGATCGCCTCCAGTGAATAAGGGATGTCCTCGAGGCAGTATCTCGTGGATAACGTATTTCCGCACATGATGCCTTCATATCCCTTATTATCTTTGCAAAGTCTGTAAAGCGGTGTCGTTTCATCTCCGCAGGAATACATATCTATATATTCCTGACATATCGACCTCTGATGGAAACCGAATGCTTCCGCAATAGCGATTCTTTCTTTGTCCATCGTTTCCACGAACTTTCCTACCGACGGGGTTATTCCGTCAAGATAGTACTGGAACGGGACGAAAGGATCTGCCTCGATACGGCTGGTATTAAGCAGCATCGGTGCCGGATGCATCATAGCATTGAGGTTGTCGATACTTGTCTCGAGTACACTGGACACCAGTTTGAACCATGGCAGTTCCGGTCTGATTGCAGCAGCCAGCTTGTCATTGTCACATGCCGGCAGAGCGGCCATCGGCACCTCGTTCTTGATGCTGAATATGTACACTTCACCAGGTGTCTGTATTCTTGTCGAGTACAGGAGAGTGCAGGCTGCACCGACTACTACGTCTGCCGTACATCCCATATCCTTCATCACCTTGCGGAACGCAATAGCTCCGCAGGATGCTTCAGGATGAAGGAATACCACCATTCCGTCTTTAAGATGAGGAGCGATCTGCTTTGCCATGCTCTCATGGTAGATGGAAGGGAGAGTCATCATAACGACATCTGCTCCATCCATGACCTTGCCCATATCAGTAGAAGCGAATTCGAGTTCTCCGAATGCTTCAAGCGCGTGATGTATCTGTATTCCGCCTTTTGCGTTAATGGCATCAACAGTGGCAGGTACCACATCGAACAGGCGGACTTTCTCACCCATTGATGCAAGGTGTCCGGCGATAGACTGACCACCGTTACCACCACCTATAATTGCCCAAGTCTTTTTCATTCTATAGCTCCTTTCACAATTATTATGTGATTGTCATCTGTGTCCGCAGCCTATGCGACCGCAGGCTTTTCATCAGGCATTGCAATAGATCCGATGATGAGGGCCACTAATCCTACAGGCAGTCCGACAAAAATCGCATTGAATGAAGCGAAGAGTGTGCAAAGAAGCGTAGCGGTGAAGCCAAGTACCATCGAGAGGACGACGCCTCTGTGCGAGGACTTCTTCCAGAAGTACGAGACTACCATCGGGCAGAAGAGTCCGCCGCCGAGTATAGCCCAGGCTTTCTGTATAACAGTCATTACTGAAGCAGCAAAGAGTGCGATTACAAGTGCAAGACATCCGATAACGAACGATGATACTCTTGCGACCTTGAGCTCTTTTTCCTTGCTGATTTCCTTACCATTGATCTTATTGATGATGCCGTAGATATCTCTTACGAATGTCAGAGCAGCTGCGTTAACGAATGTATCAGCCGTTGACATGATGCATGCTGTGATAGCACCGAGTACTACAGCTGCAATTATTCTTGGCATTACCTCTGCGAGAGCCCATGGCATTGCTCCTTCAGGATTCTCAAGAGCATTGTTGAGCATGTTTACACCGACACCGACGAGTACCGTCCATATAGCTACAGCCACCAGGAAGAGCGCCTGCCAGAGCATTGAGTTTCTGGCTACCTTAGGGCTCTTGGATGCGAACATCCTCTGATAGTAGTATTGACGTACGAACGGAGCTACGGTCATAGTGCAGATCATTCCGAGTCTCCAGTCAGCAGTTGACACCGACATTACTCCAGGATAATTGGATCCCGCATATGCCAGCAGGTTTGCGAGGCCTCCGACTTCCGGTCTTGCGCAGAGCATAGGCAGGAAGACTACCATGCCGAAGATGAATACAGCTGCCTGCAGGAGGTCAGTCCACATAACCGACATAAGACCGCCGAGGGAAGCGTAGATGATGATGATGATTGCTCCAATCAGAAGTCCCCATACCGGGTCGATATGAGCAATTGTCGAAAGCGATGTGCCCATAGCTTTGAACTGCGATGCCAGGGATCCGATGAATCCTGTCAGCATTACGATACCGCCGATGAGACGGATATCGTTTTTGTCGCCAAAACGGCCTGACAGCCATTCGAACATCGACAGATAGCCTTTCTCGTCTCCTTCTTTCTTGAGGCGCGCTCCCATGATCAGGCCGAACAGTACAAGTCCGATTGCCATAGGTGCGAGATACCAGAGTGCTCCCCAGCCAAGGGAATATCCATATCCTACCGATCCAATCATTACTCCTCCGCCTACTTCGGAAGCAAGCAGTGTAGCTACGATCAGGAATTCAGGTGTTTTACGTCCGCCGGCGAAGAAGTCGTCCGCGTCATTAACTTTCTTAGATACTATGATTCCAACGAGCAGCATGGCCGCAACGAAGAATATTACTGAACCTATTATTAGCCAATCCATTTCTATTCTCCTTCCATTAATATTCCAAAACCTACATATCTAATATCTACTCAACGATATACTTGGCAACTGTGTAACGGTTTACAGCCTCTTCATCGATTGTTATACCAAGGCCCGGCTCATCTGAAACAAACGTGCATCCTTCTTCAGGATGGATCTGTTCATGATAGCTGCAGATATCGCTCGCAAGTCTGTTAGGCGAGAAAAATGCATGCCCGATAGTATTGACGATGTTCTTGCAGGTAACACCTATATGCAGACTGGCCGCCTCTGTGATCCCTTCTTCTATCATAGAGTTGAAGAAGACCTGGATCCCATTGGCGTCAGCATACTCACAGATTGCCTTGGCGGGCATAATGCCGCCGTTCTTTGTGACCTTAATACTGAAGATATCAACCGCTTCGGCCTTGACGAGCGCTCTCGCATCCTGCAATGTCATTACTCCCTCGTCTGCGGACAGTGGTATGTCGATTGCCCTGCGGACGCGTGCCATACCATCCACGTCCCAGCTCTGCAGCGGCTGTTCATAGAACAGGATGTCACAGTTTCTGATCAGCTTCCAGTACCTTATTGCAGTATCTACGTCCCAGCCCTGGTTGGCATCCACGATGAGCGGATAATCCTTACCGACAGCCTCGCGCACTGCACAGGTTCTGGCCGCATCGAGCTTGTAATCCGGCCCGCCGATCTTGATCATGCAGCCGTCGTATCCCAGATTTTTGGCCTCCAATACTTCTTTCGCACTCTCTTCCGGAGTGCTTCCTCCGATTGACCACATACAGCGCATCTTGTCTCTGCGCTTCCCGCCAAGGAGCTGGTGTACAGGCATATTGCGGGATTTGCCCCAGATGTCATATACAGCCATATCGATGGCGGACTTGGTAAGATGCTGATTGCGGATAGTTGCATCCATAGTCCTGTGGATCTCGTTGATATTCTCAGGATCTGCGCCTATAAGCATCGTTCCGAGATGTTTCTCAAGAATGAGGGCAGAACTAGCTGCGCTGTCTCCGGTGAAGAGTGGCCAAGGATCGCATTCACCGTAGCCGACTATCCCCTCATCAGTAAAGACAGAAACGATTATTGGCGTTGCCGTACTGAATATCCCATATTCCTTGGACAGGTGATACGGGTGGAGAAGCGGTACCTCAAGTGAATTGATTTGAATTTTAGTAATCTTCACTTCTGCTATCCTCCAACTGATTCCCAATAGTTTATTTCGGCCGGTCCCCGGGAGTCGCCTGTCACGGCGCTCATGGCAGACCCTTTCCGGACAAGGGACACTGCCTCCGGTTAATTGCAGATTATCATCAGATATTTATATTTGGAAATATATAGTTTATAATGTGTTTTATAACTTCAGTGTTATAAAGTTTTGTAGCTGTTGATTTTATTATGTTCTTGGAGAAATACAATGTTTGAAGCAAAAGATTATGTACTGGAAATATACAAAACCGGAAGCTTTTCACAGGCGGCAGCTAATCTATATGTCTCTCAGCCGGCGCTAAGCATGGTGATCAAAAGACTGGAAAAACAGATAGGCGAGCCTCTTTTCGACCGGTCCGCTCATCCGATCAGGCTCACAGACTGCGGCAAGCAATATGTAGCATCAGCTCTGTCCATAATAGAATCCGAGAAAGACTTCCTGTCATACCTCGATGACTACCGGAATCTGACAAAAGGAAGCATTATAATAGGCGGAAGCAATATGAACATCTCATATATACTTCCGCCGATAATAAAACTATTCATTGCGAAGTATCCTGCGATAGAGCTCAAGCTCGTCGAAGGAAATATTGATGTGCTGCTCCGCAAGCTAGCGGATGGCGAGCTTGATCTGCTGATCGACAGCTGCGAAGTGGACGCCAAAGTGTTCCAGCACTATCTTTATGTAAGGGAGAACCTATTACTCGTCGTCCCGGATAATCTCAAATTCAAGCGTAATGTAAGCAAATACGCCCTTGATCATGATGACATAATGAACAACCGGCACCTCTCTCCGGACAAAAAACCTCTTCCAATCAATTATCTCGGCAGCTTGCCTTTCGTTTCGATGAATCCCGAGACCGACACATATGTGAAATCCCGCCAGCTATTCAAACACTACTCATACCAGCCTAACATCATAGCCTCATTCAGCCAGTCCGCTACAGCATTGAATGTAGCCTACTCAGGCATCGGCGCCACATTCGCAAGCGACGAGCTCATCAAAGCCATGCCTATCAACGCCAAAGCGAGCTTCTATAAAGTACTGCCTGAATATGGAACACGATACATCAAGTTCTACGCCAAGAGAGCACACCGCATCACCTACGCAATGCGCGCACTAATAGCCATCGCCCAGGACGGCAAGCAATACAACGACTACGAACTCCTCGACCCGGATATGATCATGCCACCGCTGGAATAGAAGCAAATGGAAAAGAGACAGGAAAAGCCTGCATTGATCGTAGGTGTTATGTTATTGAGTTTGGTAATCTAAGATTCATATCAAGAGTTATAGCCGGCAATAACTACTATTCATGCTTTTGCCGCAGTGTCTAATCGTAATGATTGGTCTTCCTTAGAAAATTGTCTTTGGGCACTATTATTCCGGTCACAATGAACATGTATATTCCGGCAACAGCAGCTGTAACAATGAATATAAGAATTGTCAGTCCTAGAAGCTTGCCTACTTTTCTCGTATTTGCAATATTAGAGATTGAGCTTGAAATCGAGAAGAAAATGAGTGGCACAAGCAGGACGAACAGCAGGTTTAACCATATCTGCCCGATTGGGAACAGGAATGATGCTTTATCCCCCAGAATTATTCCCAGCACTGCACCGATAAGCACAAAAACTATCAGTATGATAGGATACCTGTATGCAGCAAGTGCACTTTGCTTATTCTCAGTCATATGTACCTCCTTACATGATTTATGTGAAAATCTTTTATGGAAAGGATAAGTCCAAGACCGAAAAAAGTAACTGTATTCTGTTTAGCCGCCGGATATATTTTTTTTCGTTTCTCTGGCAATAGGAATCACATTTATCCAAATAAAATGACGTAGTCTGTCTCCAGGAACAGGCCACGTCAAATCATTTATCTGCTCATGAGCCGTCATAGAGGGATCTGGAAAACTGCCTCGTCCTTGGTTCCGCAGACCGTTATGCCTTACCTTTCAGATACTCAATCACATCTATTTCGAAAGCCATATCATAAAAAGCTTAATTTTGGCCTTCGTATACTGACAAAAACCTATTCAGCCTTCCAAAGCGAGTGCAGATTGCAGTAAGCATAGACTGCTTCCACTTCATCACCATCGCAGATACGGAAGCATGCCTTAGGTGGCTCGCCCGGCTCCAGAGACTTTCTCTGATTGCCCTGCTTGGTCTGTACTGCGATCCATTCAATATAATGCTCATTGATCATTGGATGTTCAACTGAACCTACAGTTACCTCTACAACATCACCCTTGACTTCAAAACTAGGAACGTGTTTTTCAGCAGCTGCATCAGTTGTACCCGGAATAAGCTCCTTCATCGGTTCTCCACAGCAAATAACAGGAACTCCTGTCTTCTTTACGATTGCAACTATCTGTCCACAGTGTGCGCATCTATAAAACTTCATTTCCATTGTAATTTCCTCTTTTCTTCGTTTAATAGTTCTCTGCGTTCAGCTCGAAATAGCTCTGCGGATGCGCGCATACCGGGCATACATCAGGGGCATTTGTGCCAACAATGATATGTCCGCAGTTTCTGCATTCCCATACTTTCACAGAGCTCTTGGAGAATACTTCCTGTGCTTCCACATTGTGAAGCAGTGCACGATAACGTTCTTCATGATGTTTTTCTATTTCCCCAACCATGCGGAACTTAGACGCCAATTCAGGAAATCCTTCTTCTTCAGCAGTCTTTGCAAAGCCCTCGTACATATCTGTCCATTCGTAGTTTTCTCCATCGGCTGCTGCCGCAAGGTTTTCGGCAGTATTCCCTATGCCATTCAGCTCCTTGAACCAAAGCTTAGCATGTTCCTTTTCGTTATCCGCTGTCTTTAAAAACAGTGCAGCAATCTGCTCAAATCCTTCTTTTTTTGCTTTGGATGCGTAATAGGTATACTTATTGCGAGCCTGTGATTCTCCTGCAAAAGCAGCCTCAAGATTTTTTTCAGTCTGTGTTCCCGCATATGGATTTTTTGGTTCAGGAACAGGTTCCATCACATCTTTCTGTTTGCACATTGGGCACACTTCAGGTGCGCTATCGCCTTCATAAACATAACCGCATATTTTGCATACATATTTCATGTCAGTCCCTCCTATCATCATTCTTCTTGTTTACATTATTCCTGCATTTGGGACAAATATACTCGATCTTGAGGTCGTAAGATAATATTTCTTCTGGAATCTGTAGTTGCAGATGCGATGTCAGATCAGACAGATATATGTCTGAAAGGCTCCCGCATTTCCGGCATACCATATGATCATGCTTTACTGCTTTGTCATAACGATCCGGATGTCCTTCTACAGAAACTTTACGGATCAAATTCTGCTCATATAACTGGTTCAAATTATTGTATACAGTTGCCAGAACGACCTTCGGTGAAGTTTCTTTAAGCAGTAAATATATCTGCTCAGCGGTAAGATGCTCAGAAGAAGAGTCAACTATATTCAAGATTTGTTGAGCATATTTTGTCATACTCATCTCCAAATTTAGAATTATTCTAATTCTAAATTATACCGTTATGAATGTCAACATTGACTTATTTTCTCGGTCCGATGTCTAACAGAATATCGCTGACTTGTCCCCTTAATTTGAAGTAAGTGCTTCATCAATAGATCTTGCCGCGACTTTGCCAGCACCCATGGCAGATATTACAGTCGCTGCGCCAGTGACCGCGTCTCCGCCGGCATATACTGCCTTGCGGGAAGTAAGGCCTCCCTCGTCTACGACGATGCAGCCACGACGGTTGACCCCAAGGCCCTCCGTCGTATCCTTGATGAGAGGATTAGGACTTGTACCGATAGACATGATCACAGCATCAACTTCAAGCTCAAATTCGCTTCCCTGTACGGGAACCGGTCTCCTTCGTCCTGAGTCATCCGGTTCACCAAGTTCCATTTTTATGCAGCGTATGGCCCTGACGCTTCCGTTCGCTGGATCTCTCGGATCATCATGATTCTCGTACCCAAGGATCTCAACAGGGTTGGTGAGCAGACGGAAATCTATGCCCTCTTCCTGTGCATGCTCGACTTCCTCAGCACGTGCCGGAAGCTCTTCCATGGATCTTCTGTATACTATATACACCTTTTCAGCTCCGAGCCTGAGTGCGGTTCTTGCAGCATCCATTGCAACATTTCCACCGCCTACAACCGCAACTTTGCCTCCCTTCATGATAGGAGTGTCCGGATCGTCTTTGTATGCTTTTATAAGATTTGAACGTGTCAGGTACTCGTTTGCTGAATATACACCTCTCAGGGACTCGCCCGGGATATTCATAAAGTTTGGAAGCCCGGCTCCAGATCCTACAAATATTGCCTCAAATCCCATCTCATCAAAGAGCTCATCTATCGTGAGAGTCTTACCTATTACTGCATTAGTAACCACTTCTACGCCAAGGTCTTTGAGTCCTTCAACTTCTCTGGCTACTATGGCCTTTGGCGGGCGGAACTCCGGGATGCCTTATACGAGCACTCCGCCAGGTGTGTGAAGGGCTTCAAAGATGGATACTTTATAACCTTTCTTTGCGAGATCCCCTGCACATGTGAGTCCTGCAGGACCGGCACCGACTATGGCTACTTTATGTCCGTTTGATTTCGGGACTTCTGCCGCTTCTTTGACATTCGCGTTGTGCCAGTCAGCTACGAATCTCTCAAGGCGTCCGATACCTACAGGATCGAATTTGATGCCAAGAGAACATACCTCCTCGCATTGAGTTTCCTTCCTTGACCTTTTGTATGAACTCCGGAATCTGAACATTTACCGGACATCCTGCGACACAAGGCCTGTTCTTGCAATTCAGGAATCTTGCAGCCTCATCCAGTGCTGTAGCCGCATCATAACCAAGTGCTACCTCTTCGAAATTGTGTGCACGCACTTCAGGGTCCTGTGCAGGCATTTCATGTTTCTTAGGATTGATTGCCATTTCTCTTCCCCCCTTTCTATGCGTTCTTACCGCTCTTCAGTTCATCCGCGGCCTTATACATATTGCACACATGATCGTGTGCGCGCCTTTCAAATTCAAAATATGAACGCCCTCTTGCAATGGCTTCATCGAAGTCAACTTCGTAGCCGTTGAAATCCGGTCCGTCCACACAGGCAAATTTCATTACGCTTCCCTCTTCGGTATGAAGGGTAAGTCTGCAGCATCCGCACATGCCTGTGCCGTCCACCATGATAGGGCTCATGGAAGCCGTGACGGGAACACCATATTCCTTGGCTGTCAGTGTTACGAACTTCATCATGATCAGAGGTCCGATCGTGATGATCATATCAAATCTCTCACCATCAGTCAGCAGCTCTTTAAGAGGAACTGTTACATTTCCGCTTGATGAACCACGTAATTCATTCTGTGACGTCCAACTGCCTCAGAATTCAGGTATTTTCTTGCAAATAAAAAAGAGGTAAATCCCCTCTTTCGCATTACATGAAAATTATTATATACACTACTCCTGTATTTAGATCTTTAAGCCTCTTTTGACTTTTATGCCTTTTCAGATGTCTTTATTGCATGTTGAGTTGCTCAATCACATTGGATATCTGCCTCTGCCTCCGTCATGCTCTTCAACATTTTTTTCATCTTATCTACAGCTGTTGCAGGCTCTACTATTCGTATGTCTCCACCAAATCCAAACACCCAGCCGTAGAAAGTTGGGCTGAGACAGACGTCTACATAGCAGTATGTCGTATCATCGGTTGCAGGTTCCGTCTCAAACTTCATGCCGAATCTGTCTATGACATATTTCATGAGATCATTCCGACACTCGAGCATGACTCTGACCTCTTCTCCGTCGAACATCTCGAAGACTTTGTGTGAGTAGTCTGTAAGTCTGAAACCTTTTGGTTTCTTCTCAGCTTTCTCATCCAGGATCTGCAGATCTTCCATGCGGTCGATTCTGTTTGCCACCATCTTCTTTCTCTTGTCCGACCAGCCTACAGCATAGTAATAATCATCATTCCAATACATAGCATATGGGCTGATTACATATATTTCTCCGCTATTTCTCTGAGTCTTTTTCTTCCGCCCGTCGAATTCTGTGATCTTAAAACTGATCTTCTTCTTGAGCTCGATGGCATTGTTTATGATATCTATGTAGTAGAATATGTTCTCATTCCCTGGCTTGACCCTGCCAGTCGTGTACATGTGTCTGATAAGCTGTTTTCTCTGAGTCCCGCTGGACAGGCTTGCCAACTTAAGACTTAGCTCTTTGCTTTTTCTTTTTGTGATGAAGCGCGAAGAGGCGACTGCATCAAGGAGCAGCTTGACCTCAGGCATCTCAAAGAGTCTGGCGCCCAGGAAGTACTTATTTGGTCTACCTGGCACCGTAACGATATCTATATCCATGTCCTTGAGCAGTTTTAAATCGCTGCGCAGCGTCTTGGTATTTGCAGGCACTCCGTTCTCAGCGAGATAATCTATGATCTCAAATGTGCTCATAGGATGAGCTTCATCTGTTAATTCATAAAACATCTTAGAAAGCACCAGCAGTCTAGGTTTGACTACCTTTTCGCTACTCTTTTCTGCCATGTGGCGACCTCCGGCTCTTATATAAGCTCCTTCAGCTTCTCTATCTCTTCTGCTGTCAGGGTAATGCCTTTACCCATCTTGCTGTGATCTGGTGACCAGTCTCTGATATCTATCTTAGGCTCGGCTCCGCCCCAAGATATAAGGTTGACCTCTCTCTTCCAGCCTTTGGTCTTCTCGGCAAGAATACCAATGTGTTCTACGATATCGAATTCAAAATCCTTAGCCATCTTTGAGTTCCTCTTCGCTTTCATTATGCGCTCTTTATCGCCAATAAGCGCTACAAGCAGCTTGCCGGTGACAAGAGCATCCTCATCAGCTCTGTGAAGTTCACCATGCTCTATCCCGTAAAACTCGCACATGAGCCCGAGGTTGTGTCCCTTCACCTCATACTGCGAATTGTAGTCGTTGCGCCATCTGCCGGATGTTTCGTCATATACTTTATCCGGACCTTTTATCATCTGCCGAGAGAGTTCTGCGGTATCTACGTATAGGCGCTCTTTGTCAGGCAGTTTGCTTCCGGCGGCCTTTATGAATCTCAGGTCGAAGTCTATATTGTGTCCGACGAGCGCGTCCTCACCGACGAAGTCTTCGAAGGCGGGCAAAACGTCTGTTATTGCAGGTGCTCCGGCTACCATCTCGTTAGTGATGTGGTTTATCTGCGTGACCATCTCCGGGATGCGCACTCCGGGATCCACCATTGAGTGGAATGTCTCCACAGGCTCTCCATTACAGAACCTGACGGCACCTATCTCAATTATCTTGTCACGCCAAGGATACAGTCCGGTCGTCTCCGTATCAAAGACAACGAATGATCTGCAGTTCTCCGCATCCTTTAGACTTGCTGTGTTAACTATCCTGTCCATTATCAAGTTTTATTTCAGTCCTTCATAGAACTCTACTGCCTTGCGGATCTCATCTGCATCCGGGTGTCCCTTCTTGAGACCTCCCACCAATTTGAACGGTCCAAAGGTGTCATAGCCAGTGCAGATATACTGTCCGGCAAAGCGGCAGTGTTTGCTGTCCGTGATTTTGCGGATGCCGTTGAAGAATGTATTTGTCGGTGCAGCGCCACATGTAGCGATGAAGAACACTTCCTTATTCTCCGGCAGCTTTTCTTCGGCAAAAGCAGTGATCTGCTTAGCGAATGTGCTGAAATATATACCGGATGCAAATCCGATCCTGTCATATTCAGATATATCAGTATCCTTGTCTTTGACTACATCAATAAGTGTTACATCATGCTTATCTGCTATTGCATCCAGCAGCTTTCTGGTATTGCCGTGATGCTGTGAGTAATATACGATCGCTGTTTTCATTTTCTACATCTCCTGTGCCCTATCTATTCATAGATTTGATTACAGTTCTTCTTTGCATCATGCTTCTGCCTTCAACCCATGTATGATTCCGCATTGTCAACGCATTCTATTCTTCAAGTGACACTGGGATATAGACCATCTTAAGCGGTATCATTCTTTTATACTTGTCACTCAGGTGATCATAGTATTTTAGAATCAAGTCAACCAACTCTGTCCCGTTAATTCCCTTGATGATTGGAACGCCTTCAAGGTATTTCTTTGCGTTTTTTGTATAATCGGAAAGAGTTATAAACAACCCATAGTCTCCTTCTCTCATTGCGCCTTTGAGGGATTGAATAGTTGATTCCTTTATGTTTCCATCACCACTCTTGACCTGTACCAGGATTCTTGGAGGTAGTTCATCCTTATATGCAGTTATGTCAATACCGCTATCTCCTCCTTGCGGTGAGACAGTTGTCCTATATCCCATTGCATTAAGCAAGTCTGCCACAAACTTTTCAAGATCATATCCTTTTAGTTGTCTGCTAAGTTCCTTTAAAACGAAATCCCTTGTGCTTTCTATGATTTCGTCCGCGGTAGCTCCAACAGTTTCATCTATAGTTCCAGAAGTAGCATTCTTCTTAAAGTCTTTATCTAATGCCGCCAAGAACTCTTCTGCATAGTTTTTTAACATGAAAAGTGACATTGCAGATCCCAGCTCATGCAATGCGCCTTGTGTAAATAGAGTACGTGGTATATGCTTCACCCATTTCACTTTCCGTTGCTGAACATATTCATGCGCAGTTTCCACGTACTCATAGTCACCATCTACCGTCCCAATGTTGATCATTCGATCGGTCTTAGAAGGAAAGACTATATAGTCGCCTATTTGCATTTCGTGTATAAACCTGAACAACATACCTGAGCTGGTTGGAATGCTGCCCTTCTTTACATCTGGATAAGTTTCGGTATACTTGATCTTAAATGAGTCCCGGTCAGCATTGATCGTCCGTAAGTCTCCCATCTCTTTCCAACCTATAGCTACTACATTTCCGTGTAGAAAGAGGTGATCATCTTGTGTGTGAATTCCCCACACCCTTTTTTCTTCTGAAACCATTAGTCGCACCTTTTGTCTTTAACTGGGTTATCTTAATTATTTCTTTTATTATAATATACGTTTCAACACTCTTCTATATTCATTTGTAATAGAGAATTGCAACGGGTAATTATTTACCGATTTAATTGTTCCGATAATACGCCTTATGAGAAAGTCGGCAACAATGATCCAGTAAGTATAGCTGACGAAATCCCGTTTGAGATACCGGATAATTGGGAATGGACAAGAGCATCTTCACTAGGAAAAATGGTTAGAGGAAAAGGAATCAAGCGAACAGAAACGGTTGATCACGGGCTCCCTTGTGTCAGGTATGGAGAGATATATACATCATACAATACAGAATTCTCAGAAACGAAATCTTTTATTCCTACCTCTCTTGATGAGAGTTGTCTCCACTTTTCGAGAGGAGATATTATCTTCACGCTAACTGGAGAAAACAAGGCCGATATTGCAAAGGCTGTTGCTTATAGTGGTGATAATCAAGTAGCAGTAGGGGGAGATATGGCATTCTGGACTGCACATGGAATGAATCCGTTATATTTAGTTTATTACATGGCATCTCCTTATTGTATTGAGCAAAAAAGGCGAACTGCCACCGGGGATATTATTGTTCATATCTCCACAGATAAGGTAGGAGGATTCTTGGTGCCCATCCCGCCAATAGAAGAGCAGAAACGTATTGTTAAATTAATTAAAGAGTTAGAACCTTATATCGAAAGATACGCAGTGGCTGAAGCAAGGCTCAACTCAATAAACGAAGGCTTTCCAGAGAAACTAAAGAAATCGATTCTTCAAATGGCGGTTCAGGGAAAGCTCGTACCACAGGATCCGAATGATGAACCGGCATATGTCTTGTTGGAGAGGATCCGCGCTGAAAAAGAGAGATTGATAGCTGAGGGAAAGATCAAGCGCGATAAGAATGAATCCGTCATTTATAGAAGGGATAATTCTCATTATGA
>JAFWMD010000044.1 GCA_017510725.1 Mogibacterium sp.
TGCTAAACCGTTAGTGTTCGATAAGGGCAGCATGGGTTCGAATCCCATCTTCTCCGCCACCTTTTTATGGGGTATAGCTCAGTTGGTAGAGCAGCGGTCTCCAAAACCGCGTGCCGTGGGTTCAAGTCATACTGCCCCTGCCATTTTACAAATTAATAAGTTTTCACTTCGGGGTGTAGCGCAGTTTGGTAGCGCAACTGGTTTGGGACCAGTGGGCCGCGGGTTCAAATCCTGCCACCCCGACCATTTTCTAAATAGACCTCGATAATCAAATGGGCCATTAGCTCAGAGGTTAGAGCAACCGGCTCATAACCGGTCGGTCCTTGGTTCGACCCCAAGATGGCCCACCAATTTGCTCAGGTAGCTCAGTAGGTAGAGCAGGGGACTGAAAATCCCCGTGTCCCTGGTTCGATTCCGGGCCTGAGCACCAGGAAGATCTGTTGCAGAAGCGACAGGTCTTTTTCTTTATGTAATCATTCGGCAAACGTAAAGAATACTTGACACATAATCATTAAGTGGTAAAATAGCATTAGAAAGTTGCACAAGTGTTCGATACGGAGCCTTATGGAAAACAATCTTGCGAAGATCAGAAAAGAGAAAAAGATAGGGCAGAGTTATCTGGTCGAGCAGCTGGGAGTCTCCAGACAGTCGATAAGCTCCATTGAAAACGGCAGATGCACTCCATCCCTTGAACTTGCAATGGATATAGCGTATCTTCTGGACATGCCGATAGAAGAGATATTCATTCATCCGAACCGTTTCAGATAGCTCCCGGAGGAGCTTTTTTCTTTATGAATATTTGATAATAATTGTCCCCTGCAGACACTAATAGTTATAAAATCACGGACATAGTGGCGTATTGTCGCCTTTGTCCGCTTTTTAGTTTACAAATAATGAATTATTCATAAAATTATGAAAAATACAAACACAGCAAAACTAAATACGTTCATTATCGCATTTCTGTTTATGACGATAATGGCAGTTTTCTCTTCCGGTGCTTATGCTGTATCCGTGCCGGCTGCAAGCGGTCAGATAAACTCACCTGACGGGGCGATTCTAAGAAAGTCATCAAACACGGGCTCAGCAAAACTATGCGTTCTGTCTGATAACACAAGGATAACGATCAGGAAAGAAGTGTTTAAGTCCAAGACAAGCATTTCGAAGAAGAACAAATGGTATTATGTAACGGCAAACGGAAAGAAAGGCTATGTAAGAGCCGATCTTGTTGACAATATCAGATACGGTTCCGTCAAGGGTAAGACAAAAGCCCAGGTCAATTACCGCAAGGGTGCCGGCACCAGAATGAAGAAGAAAGGCACCTTCAGGAAAGGAATCAAAGTGACCATCGTAATGAAGGCAAAACCTGTGTCATCGACCAGAGGGACCAGCAGTACGTGGTACAAGATAAAGGCCGGCAGAAAGTATTACTATGTATGTTCGAGCAAGATCAAGCTTACCGGCTCCGCTGTAAAGGCTTCGGCAGATCCTGCCAATACATCATATATAGACCCTCCGGCAAAAATGACCGATGAGCAGTTTGAAAGATATCTGAAGAATGAGGGTTTCCCGGAGTCTTACAGAAAAAGGCTGATCCAGCTGCACAAGGTCCATCCTAACTGGGGATTTGTAGGTTATAAGACAAATATAAGCTGGAAGACTGCTCTGTCCAAACAGACCAAAGGAGGAACGTCACTGGTATCAAGCATATATCCTGCCAGATACCGGGATGGCACCAAGCAGTATGAGAAGGGCTGGTATAAGGCAAACAGCAAGGTTGTGGCATATTACATGGATCCGTGCAACTTCCTGAATGAGAACGGAATATTCATGTTTGAGGATCTGTCGTACAAGCCTGGATACCAGACTGCGTCTGTCGTCAGTGCGATACTGTCGCCTACTAAGCTGCCTTCATACGGATTCACGGCAACCATGTTTGTGAATGCTGGCAAGTCCAATAACGTTAGCCCTGTATTCCTCGCTTCGAGAGCAAGGCAGGAGACCGGCGGCGGAGGCGACGCTGTAAACGGCACGAAGATCCTCGGGAAAAAGGTATATAACCCGTTCAACATAGGTGCTTTCGGAGGAACAAATCCTCTGTACAACGGACTTGTTTATGCATACGAAAAGGGCTGGACGACTCAGGCAAAGGCAGTTGAGGGAGGCGCCAAAGAGCTGGCCAAGAATTATATAAACAAGGGACAGTACACTATTTATTATCAGAGATTCAATGTCAGAAACGGTGAAAGCAAGGCAGGTTCGCATCAGTACATGACGAACATCATGGCGCCTTACAGCGAAGCCGGAGCAACAAAGAGCTCGTACTCAAAATACGGCATAATGAACCAGCCGCTGGTATTCGAGATCCCGATATATAAAAGCATGCCGACTTCAACAAAACTACCGTAATAAAAAATGTCTCCGTCCGGAGACATTTTTTAGTCATGTAACGCAGCTCCCTGACGGGTATCGCGGCTTTTCAGTTCGCTGTTTATCATATTGAGAATGGTGCGCTTCCGGTAGCTCCATTCAGGAGATATGAGTATTTTACGAGGCACGTCTCCAGTGAGCCGGTGTATGGTTACTTCAGGAGGTATGATCTCCAGGCATCGAACAACGAGATCAACATATTCCTCAATTGAATCAAATGGTTTGTAGTCAGGCATCGCCTTGTAAAGAGGCGATGTCTTTACTATGTTCATCAGATGAAGCTTCAGACCGAATACCGGGAGGCTGCAGACCTTGCTGACTGATTCAAGCATCATATCCTGAGTCTCACCCGGAAGCCCGAGTATGAGATGAGTGACTACGCGTATTCCGCGTGAGATGAGCTTACCGGCTGCTTTTTCGTAATCCTCAAATGTATAGCAGGTATTCATGGCCCGGAGTGTATCATTATGAGTGCTCTGAAGGCCAAGCTCCACCCACATGAAGTGATCACGGTTTATCTCTTCGAGAAGATCGAGCACGTCATCACCGAGGCAGTCAGGTCTTGTAGCTATTGCTATACCGCTTATCCTTGGGTCATCGAGGGCAGCGCAGTAGCGTGAGCGAAGTGTTTCCACCGGTGCATATGTGTTTGTGAATGACTGGAAGTAGGCGAGGTAGCATGCATCAGGCCATTTTTCAGAAAGCTTGTCTATCTGCTCGCTTATCGATGCTGAATAATCAGAATCAGATAATGATGCGTGAGCTGCAAGTTCGCCGGATCCGCCTTCAGAACAGAAGGCACAACCGCCATATCCCTTTGTGCCGTCACGGTTAGGACAGGTGAAACCGGCATCGATGCTTAACTTTACGGTCTTGCATCCAAATACCGACTTCAGATGATCACTTATGGAATTATATCTTTCACCGCCTTGCATGTATCACGTGACCTCCTTTTGTGATACAATATTATGAATTGTTGCGTACATACATGAACGCAGAAAGTGGAAAGGGAAGAACATTGAAAAAAACTTCGGGCTGCATGCCAAAGATAAACTGTGAAGAACTGAGTCTTGTTTCCGGAGAACTTTCCGGAGTGGCACTCATGCCTAAGAAGCCTTCAGTTCTTATGCATGCATGCTGCGGACCATGCTCAACTTCATGCGTTGAGAGGACGGCAGCTGACTATGCTCTTACCCTGTACTATTATAATCCAAATATCACAGACAGAGAAGAGTACTACCTGAGGCGCGATACCCTGCTTCACTTCCTCAATGCTTTCAATGATGAGCATAAGGACATGTTCACAGTGGGGTATATCGAAGGAGCATATGAACCGGACAGATTCATACTAAAGGCATCGCCTCTCTCGGATGAACCTGAAGGCGGAAGACGCTGCGACCTCTGTTTTGCACTCAGACTTACCGAGACTGCCAGAATGGCAAAAGAGCTCGGCATGGAATATTTCACAACAACAATGTCGGTAAGCCCGCATAAAAACTACGATAAGATCAAAGCACTCGGACTGGCACTTGAAGAAGAGACCGGAGTCAGATTCCTTGATATTGATTTCAAGAAGAAGAACGGATTCGGACGCAGTGTGGAGCTTTCAAAGAAATACGGACTATACAGACAGAACTTCTGCGGATGTGATTTCGCCAGATATGCAGGCAAATAACTAAAGGGACTTAAGATAAAAGGAGAAAGAACGATGAGCAAACTATTCATTCCAAAAGACTACAAGCCGCTGCTAGACCCGACAGAAACGCAGAGAGCAATCAAAAGGATCAAAGATCACTTCCAGAAAGAGCTTGCACGCAATCTCAATCTCGGAAGAGTAACAGCTCCTCTGTTTGTTATACCTGAATCGGGACTCAACGATAATCTGAACGGTTACGAAAGAAGAGTAGAGTTCACCATCAAGGATTTTGATGAGAAAAACGTTGAAGTCGTTCAGTCGCTCGCAAAATGGAAGAGAATGGCGCTCGGAAGATACGGTGTGGAACCGGGACGCGGTCTTTATACCGACATGAATGCGATCAGAAGAGACGAAGAACTCGACAACATCCATTCTATATATGTTGACCAGTGGGACTGGGAGAAAGTCATCACTGTCGATCAGAGAAACGATGAATATCTTGAACATACGGTAAGAGTCATTTACTGGTGCATGAAGGATCTTGCCGACTACGTAAATGACCATTATCCGCAGATAGGAGTTGAGCTCCCTGACAGAATAAGGTTCATCGATTCCCAGGAGCTTGAGAACTGGTATCCTGACAACACTTCCAAGGAAAGGGAACGCTTCGCAGCTGAGGAGTTCGGTGCAATTTTCGTAAAGCGCATCGGAGGAAAGCTCAGATCAGGAAAGCCTCATGACGGAAGAGCTCCTGACTATGATGACTGGGAACTCAACGGAGACATCATTCTCTGGAACCCTGTTCTTGAAGATGCTTTCGAGATAAGTTCAATGGGTATCCGTGTTGATTCCGAATCCATGCTCCGACAGCTCGAGCTGGCAGGCAAAGAAGAAAGAAAAGAACTTAAATTCCATCAGGACATCATCAACGACAGACTTCCTCTCAGCATAGGCGGAGGTATCGGACAGAGCAGACTCTGCATGTATTTCCTCAGGAAAGCTCATATAGGAGAGGTGCAGGTTTCGGTATGGCCTGATGAAATGTACGAGGAGTGCGCAGAGCATAATATTTTCCTCCTGTAAAACGTGTGAGAACATTAAATGCAGTATATCGACGTAGTCATTGACAACAAGAGCGTAAATACGGACAGTTTCTACACCTACAAGGCACCGGATGAAGTGAAAGTGGGTACGAAACTGACAGTGCCTTTCGCCAGAAGGAGCAAAAGCGTCGATGCATACTGCGTTGATACCGGCGTCGCCTGTGCTCTC
The DNA here is from genome assembly GCA_017510725.1 of Mogibacterium sp. Classification (GTDB taxonomy): domain Bacteria; phylum Bacillota; class Clostridia; order Peptostreptococcales; family Anaerovoracaceae; genus Crickella. The sequence continues at coordinate 5,336 of JAFWMD010000044.1, forward strand.
GAAGATTCAAGGGTAAAGGAAATCGATACATATGAGCCTGAACGTTCTCTCAACAGTGAGATGGTGCAGACTGCGATGTGGATGCGCAGGCGCTACGGCGTCAAATACATTGACGGGCTTAAGATGTTCGCTGTCGAAGGTAAGCGCGAAAAAGCCCTGAAGGCAGGCGCAGGCATAGAGGCATCAGACCCGGGATATAAGCTGACAGAAGAGCAGAAGGCAGCTGCAGAAAAGATCTGTACCTCTGTCGAAAAGCGTGAAGCAAAGACATATCTCATAAAGGGCGTGACCAACAGCGGTAAGACAGAAGTATACATAAGAGCTGCCGAAAAGGCTCTGGAGACGGGAAGGACCGCAATAATACTTCTGCCTGAGATAGCACTTGCATCGCAGGTAGCCGGACGCTTCAGGGAACGCTTCGGAAGTGATAAAATAGCCACTCTCCACAGCAGACTCAGGAAATCAGAGCGACTGTCAGAGTGGCTGAGAATCAGACGCGGTGAAGCAAAAATAGTTATAGGAGCCAGGACTTCGGTATTTGCACCTCTTGACGATATAGGAGTTATTGTCATTGACGAGGAACATGAGAGCACATACAAGTCCGATCATAATCCTAAGTATGAAACTGTTGATGTAGCATTCAAAAGAGCATCGCTGTCAGATGCAGTGCTTGTGCTCGGCAGCGCGACTCCGGGTGTAACGTCGTATTTCAGGGCAAAATCAGGCATTTATGAGCTCATAGAGATGAAAAAACGCATAGGCGAAAGCGTTATGCCTAAGCTTGAGATCATCGACATGCGAAAGGAGGCCGCCGCCGGCAACACCGGCGTCATATCCAGGGAACTCGCCCGGAGGATAGAGATGGCACTTTCGCGAAAGGAGCAGGTGATACTGTTCCTGAACCGCAGAGGCTTTTCCACACGCATACTGTGTCCGGACTGCGGGTTTGTAATGACCTGCCCGGACTGCGGCATATCCCTGACATATCATAAGTCTGTGAACGCTGCCGTCTGCCATTACTGCGGACGCAAATTCCCGGTACCGTCAGATTGTCCTGATTGCGGAAGCAAGTTCATCAGATATGTCGGCACCGGTACGGAGAAAGTCGAAGAAGAAGTAAGGAGAATATGGCCTGAAGCCGGAGTTGACAGGTTTGACATAGACACGGCATCAGCAGCAGATGACCCCGTCAAGGTTATAAGGGATTTCCAGAAAGGCCGCACCGACATACTTGTTGGTACGCAGCTGCTCGCCAAAGGACTGGATTTCAGGAATGTCGGACTTGTCGGAATAATAAATGCCGATGTAAGCCTCAATATCCCGGATTACAGGTCGTCAGAGCGCACTTACCAGCTGATTACGCAGGTTGCGGGACGCGCCGGAAGAGCCGGAGGCGAAAGCAGCGTTATCATACAGACATACGAACCTGAAAGCGATGTGATACGCGAAGCCGCGGCAGGTGACTACGAGAGCTTCTACGAGTCGGAACTTCTTCACAGAAGTATTATGAATTATCCGCCGTACTCTGATATAATCTCCGTCGGGCTTGTCGCAGATGACGATGAAACGGCAATGGCTTACGCGAATGCATTCAGAAACAGGCTGACCGGCCTGAGATCAGCTCCAAAGGGAGCGACGGTAATGATGCCAAGGCTCGATGAAAGGCGAAACGACGGAAAATCCAGAGCGGTATTCATGATAAAGGCACCGCAGGGTACAAGAGCGGGGTATGTGAGCGAATACATGGCATTCCGTGACCGAATGATAGAAAACAGGGCTCCGGCCTTTATAGAAATAGACATAAATCCTTACGGATCAATATAAATCACAGGAAAGAAGAAACTATGGCACTTAGAAACATCACTATCAGGGGCGATGAGGTACTCGCCAAAAAATGCAAACCGGTAAAAGAGATAACTCCACGCATAGCAGAGGCATGCGCAGACATGGTAGAGACCATGCTTGCTGCTGACGGAGTGGGCATTGCAGCCCCTCAGGTCGGCATCATGAAGAGATTCTTCATAGCGATGCCGCATGTGGATGCCGAAGATGAGGAGACAAGGGACAAAATCTACGTCATGATCAATCCTGAGATCACATACAGGGAGGGTACTCAGGAGTCAAGCGAAGGATGTCTGTCAGTACCTGGATACATGGGTCTCGTAGACAGACCTTACAAAATCAGGATAAAAGGAACTGACCTTCAGGGCGTTGAGCATGAGTATGAGTTCGAGGGTTTTGAAGCTACGGTATTCTGTCATGAATACGATCACCTCGATGGCATACTTTACTCGGATATCGCAAAGGACATGATGACTGTGGAGGAGTATTCTGAGATACTCCACGAACTGCAGGAACTCCATGGAGAAGACGATGATGACGCAGATAATGCAGAAATCTGGGAAAAGAAAAAGGAAAGAAGCAATCAGTAAATGAGGATAGTTTTCATGGGTACGCCCGCATTTGCGGCGCGGTCACTTCAAAAGTTAATAGATGAGGGATATGAGATCCCGCTGGTCGTGACACAGCCTGACAGAAAGGGCAACCGCAACAGGATGGTTCTGTCAGAAGTCAGAAAGCTGGCTCTCGAAAACGGTATCGAGACTGCACAACCCGTCAGGATCAAAAGGGATCCCGAGCTGATAGAGCGCCTGAGAGAAATCGCTCCGGACATGATAGTCGTTGCGGCTTTCGGACAGATCCTGCCTAAGTCGGTGCTCGACATCCCGAAGTTCGGATGCATAAATGTTCATGGCTCGCTGCTTCCTAAACTCAGGGGAGCTTCGCCAATGCAGGCTGCCGTGCTCGAGGGCTTTGATGAGTCGGGCATAACCATAATGCGCATGGCCGAGGGCCTCGATACCGGAGACATGATCAGCAAGCGCGCGTGCGACATAAAGGGCAAGGACTTTACCGAGGTGTCGGAGATACTTGCAGAAGCAGGAGCAGAACTTCTTGCAGAGACGATACCTCATATTGCAGACGGAACTGCCGTATACGAGGTGCAGAATGATGCTGAGGCAACATATGCCGGCATGATCTCAAAAACAGATGGTTATACGGATTTCAACGAACCGGCGGATCGCATAGAACGCAAGATCAGAGCGTTCATTGAATGGCCTGCGTGCTACAGCTATCTTGACGGACAACAGGTCAAATTCTATAAAGCGGAAGTTGTTGATGAAGATCCGGACGGTGAGCCGGGAACAGTAAGCAGCACAGATAAGAAAAGTTATATCATCAATTGCGGGAGCGGCAGGCTGAGAGTTCTTGAGCAGCAGCTCCAGGGCAAAAAAAGAATGAGTGCCGGTGACTTCATGAGAGGGCATAAGCTCTCGACCGGAGACAGATTCGGTGCAGAGGAGGGAAAATAATGTATTACTACTATGATTATTCATGGTTTGTCCTTCTGCCGGCGATCATTTTTACAATGATCACACAGGCAAGGATCAACAGCGCGTACAGAACATATTCGCAGGTACCTGTAAGCACTGGCATCACCGGTGCTGAGGCCGCAAGAGCAATGATGGACGCAAACGGACTCCGGGGTGTTGCGATCAATGTACTTAATGGAGGAAATTCTCTTACCAATTACTATGATCCAAAGACAAAGAGCCTCAATCTTTCAAGGGAGGTTTACGCTTCAAGGTCTGTATCAGCAGTATGCATAGCCTGCCACGAAGTCGGGCATGCCATTCAGGATGCAACACATTATGCGCCTCTCGCACTGAGGAACGGCATCGTGCCGGTAGTCAATCTTACCCAGATGGTATCCTGGCCGCTGATTTTCTTCGGGCTCATCATGTCCGCAGCGTCGCCTTACGGAAGCCTGATGTTCCTCATCGGAGTCATATGCTTCCTTTTCGTAGTATTCTTCCATCTGATCACGCTGCCGGTCGAATTCAACGCATCAAACCGCGCACTGGCCAACCTGAGAGAACTCAGACTTGTGAACGAAGACGACTACATCGGATCAAGGGCTGTCCTCAAGGCTGCAGCTATGACTTATGTAGCCGCACTTGCTACAGCGATCGCCAGCCTGCTCAGAATTTTCGTGATCGCAGGCAGGAGGAGATAAGGCCGGATGAATAAGGACTGGCTTGCGGTATTTGAGGCGCTGAAAGCCGTTTATACCGATGGAGCATTTTCCAATATTTCAATCAACGAAGCTGTTTCGCACCGTAAAGGACTGCGGGAGAGCTTCGTTCGCTCGTTTGCTAAAGGCGTCATCAGGCAAAGTATCAGGATCGATCATGTGATTGACAGCCTTGCCGGTAAAGGCATCAAAAGTATCCGGCAAAGACCGCTCATAATTCTAAGAATGGGAATATATGCCATCGATGAACTGGACAGCGTGCCAGATCACGCAGCCGTGAACGAAGCAGTTGAACTTGCAAAGTCAGTTGCAAAAGGCAGTGACCGCTTCGTGAACGGCATGCTCAGAAATTACCTGAGAAGGAGGGCTGACTTTTCTCCGGACAAGCTGGAGCCTCATATCAGGTACTCGTTGAGCAAGGATGTATTTTCGCTTCTGAGCGAACAATACGGCGAAGAGGCTGTCCGTATAGCTGAGGCTCTGAACGAGCCGTCAGAAGTCTATTTAAGAGCAAATACGCTTAAGGCAGACCGTGAGGAAGTCATAAGGAGACTTGCCGAATACGGAATAGAAGGCCGCGGAGCGGAGGAAAACAGCGAAGCCATCCTTGCGAAAGGGAGCGGCATCGTTAATTGCGAACTGTTCAGGCAAGGCTATTATACGATTCAGAGCCTGTCTTCGATGATGGCCGTAAAAGCCCTTGCGCCGGCACCGGGAAGCAGAGTGCTCGATCTTTGCGCCGCTCCCGGAGGAAAGACCGGATACATGGCTGAGCTGATGGGGAACAGGGGCAGCATCACAGCCTGTGATGTTCACCCTCACAGGCTGATGCTCACGCAGGCTGCAATGAAGAGACTGGGCGTGAGCATATGCGCTCTGGAAGAGCGCGATGCTGCAGTTTACGATGAATCACTTGCCGGTTCCTTTGACTATGTTCTTGCGGATGTTCCGTGTTCCGGACTGGGTGTCATCGCGAGCAAGCCGGAGATAAAACTCTCCGCGGATCCGTCTGAATACGACGGATTGATCGCCATCCAGAAGAGCATTCTGACCAACGCACTTCGCTATGTGAAGCCTGGCGGGAGGCTCGAATATTCAACCTGTACTCTCAATAAAAATGAGAACGAAGAGGTTGTTAAACATGTATTAAGTAAAGAAATCACTTCAGCACGTATTATTGAAATGACTACTTTTATGCCATATAATGGCAAAGTAGGATTTTACTACTGTATTATCGGGAAAAATACAATTTGACAGGACGGAGAACTGATAACCATGAGAATTGGCTACATGACAGATAGAGGAAGACGCAGACCAACCAACGAGGACTCACTAAGAGCCTGTGAAGATCTTAATTTCTTCATGCTCGCAGACGGAGTAGGAGGCAACCGGTCGGGCGAAATAGCCAGCCAGTCGGCACTTGATGCTCTTGAAAAATTCGTACGCCACAACCCGCCTGAATGGCTGGGCTCGCGCGATGAAGTATTCAGATATTTCAGAGCTGCTGTCAATTATGTGAATCAGTTTATCATCAAACTGTCCGGCGCCAAGCCACAGTACGGCGGCATGGCAACCACACTTACATTTGCATATATAAGAGGCGACGAGATGTATGTCGCAAATGTCGGCGACAGCAGAGTTTATCTTGCACACGGCGACATGATACAGCAGATCACTGACGATCATACATATGTCAATGATCTCGTAAAAATGGGTGCTATTACGAAGGACGAAGCTCATCTCCATGCACGCAAAAACGTGATAACAAGAGCTATCGGAGCCAACGCAAACAACGAACCGGACTGCTTCAGCGTACCGGTTGAAAAGGGTGACCGCATACTGCTTTGCAGCGACGGTCTCTATGATGAAGTTGACGATGACACTATTCTTTCAGTGCTCAACAGATATGATGATATGAATGTCTGCGCAGAAGACCTGGTTTATATGGCTAACGAAAACGGCGGCAATGACAATATTTCCGTCATCTGCGTTGATTTGGAGGATTAAGCATGGCAAGCAGGATACTTTCCGGGCGTTATGAACTTCTGGAGAAGATCGGCGACGGCGGTATGGCTGTCGTATATAAGGGTAAGGATAAACTCCTTAACCGCTTTATTGCTGTCAAGATCTTAAGACCGGAGTTTACAAAAGACGCGACGTTCGTTGAGAACTTCAAAAGGGAATCGCAGGCTGCTGCAGGACTCTCTCATCCGAACATCGTGGGCGTTTACGATGTAGGCCGTGAAGGCAACATCAATTATATAGTAATGGAGCTTATCGAGGGTGATACGCTCAATAAGATCATCGAAAAGGAAGCACCGATGGATTACCGCAAGGTGATCGACATCTCAAAGCAGGTAGCTTCCGCCCTCAGGATAGCTCACAAAAATAAGATCATTCACAGAGACGTAAAACCTCACAACATAATGGTGACCAACGACGGAGTCGTAAAGCTTGCTGACTTTGGTATCGCCAGGGCAGTCAATGACGCGACTCTTTCGACAGGAAGCAAGATCGTGGGTTCGGTGCATTACTTCTCGCCTGAGCAGGCAAGAGGAAACTATGTAGATGAACGTTCCGATATCTATTCCCTGGGTATCGTCATGTATGAGATGCTTACCGGAAAGGTGCCGTTCGACGGCGATAATCCGGTTACAGTTGCTCTCAAGCATATAAATGAAGAGATCGTACCACCTAGGGAACTCGAGCCGAGCATACCGCCTGCGCTCGAGAGGATCGTCATGAAGGCTACCAGCAAGTTCCAGACCAACAGGTATGCGAACGCTGATGAGCTTATTCAGGACCTCGATAACGTTTCATTCGTTACGGCGATCGCTCCGGATTCGATCTTTGAATCTACAACTGTCGTAGAAAAACGCAATAAACGCAAACAGGACCTTGAGAAAGACATCGAAGAAGTCGTAGAAGCAAGGGAGCGCGACAGAAAGAGAAAACGCAGAAAAATGATGGCTATCATAACTGCGGTCGTACTGGTGCTCGGAGCGGCAATAGGCGGATATGCAGCATGGAAGATGGGAGTGTTCTCATCAACAAAGGCGGCGCCTGACCTGCTCGACAAAACATTCGATGAAGCAAAGGAAATTGCAGAATCCGAAGGATTCAAGGTAAAGAAGGGCAAAGACATATATTCGTCCGAATATGCAGAAGGAAGGATATGCATGCAGGATCCTGAGCCTGGCGTAGAGATGCCGAAAGAAGGCACCATTACCGTAAACGTCTCCAAGGGCAACAAGGAAGGACTCGTCCCAAGCCTTATCGGAATGCAGCAGGAAGATGTTGAAGCATACCTCAAGTCATACGGATACGCGCTTGGTAATGTGAAGATCGAAACTTCACACGAAAAGGAGGGAAAGGTCCTTTCACAGGAGCCTTCAGCCGGTTCTACTCTTGATAAGGAGAGCACGGTGGATATCACTGTATCCGACGGTAAAGGTGTTGAGAAGGCTCTCGTTCCTTCAGTGACAAGAATGTCGCTAGAGGATGCAAAGAAAGCCATTAAAGCTGCGGGCTTCAAAGTCGGCAATATCACATATGACTGGGATTCGTCCATCGGTAAGGGATATGTCATCTATCAGCAGTATCAGGCTAATTCCCAGCTCGATAAGGGAACACCTATCGATCTTCAGGTAAGTTCAGGACCTGAACCACCGCCTGAAGAACCGGATGTTGATGAAGAATCAACAGATACAGAAGACGATAAAGATGCTGATAAGGATAAGGACAACAACGGCTAACGAAACGGACCGCGCGTATGACAGGAACTGTTGTCAAAGGAATAGGGGGATTCTACTTTGTATATGACGGCAGTTCTGTCGTCATGGGCAAGGCGCGTGGAAATCTCAAAAGAAATAAAGAACTCATCTACGTGGGCGATATAGTTGATTTTGATATTGACGAAAACGACAAGGACGGCGAGTGTGTCATCCACCGCGTAATTGAGAGAAAGAATTGTCTGGCACGACCACCGGTATCCAATCTGGATATCCTTGTGGTCGTGTTTTCATTAGTACAGCCGGCTGTCAATTATCCGGTAATCGACAAGCTGATCGCAGGCTGTGAGCTTGCAGGGATCGACCCGGTGATCTGCATATCAAAGGCAGATCTTGCTGAGCCTGAAGCATTGACAGAAGCTCTTGCTGTTTATTCGGATATTTATCCGTCAATAAGCGTAAACGGCATGACCGGTGAAGGGATTGAAGATCTGCGTAAGATTATAAGCGAAAAAAAAGTGGCTCTGGCAGGTCCATCCGGAGTAGGTAAATCGACAATAACAAACCTGCTCCACGCAGGCGAGCCTGGCATAGCTGAAGCCGAAGAGGCACTGCTCAAAGCGGCAACCGGACGCATAAGCAAAAAAACCGGTCGTGGAAAACACACCACGAGACATGTGGAGATTTTCCCTCTGTCTGACGGAACGATGCTTTACGACACGCCGGGATTCACATCACTTGACATGCCGGTAATAGAACCAACAGCCGTGAGGAATCTGTTCCCTGAATTCCGGTCACCCGGCAGCGAATGCCGCTACTCTGACTGCATCCACATAAATGAACCTGAATGTGCAGTCAAGGAAGCACTGAAAAGTGGTAAAATACCTGTATCCAGATATGAATCGTATAAATCGATGATAGAGGAGGTAAAGAGATGGCAAAAATAGCTCCTTCGATACTTGCGGCAGACTTTGCAAGGCTGGGAGAAGATGTAAAAGACATATGTGACAAGGGCAGTGACTATATTCACATAGATGTCATGGATGGTTCATTCGTTCCGAACATCAGCTTCGGCGCAGACGTAATGAAGAGTCTTAACAAAATCACAACTGTACCGTATGATGTGCATCTGATGATATGGGATCCGGACAGATATATTGAAAACTTCATTACACCGGTCACCGAATTTATCACGGTTCATTACGAGGCCTGTGATGACCTGGCTCATACTATCAGCCACATAAAGGAAGCCGGAGCAAAAGCCGGTGTTTCGATCAAACCGGGCACTGCGCCTGAAGTGCTTGATGATTATCTTAAAGATATTGATCAGATCCTGGTCATGTCAGTTGAACCGGGATTCGGCGGCCAGAAGTTCATGGACAGCTGTCTGCCTAAGATAGCTTATTACAAGGCAAAGCGCGAGGAACTCGGATTTGATTATGTGATTTCTGTCGACGGAGGCGTCGGAGCTGCAAATGCACATCTTGTCAGAGATGCAGGTGTTGACATGATAGTTGCAGGATCAGCAGTGTTCAAGGCTGCAGACAGGACAGCTGCGATAACTGCAATAAAAGGCTAATACGTGGAACTCTGCAAAAAACGTATGAAAGCTAACCGCTTTTCAACTCTGAAAACTGTACAGTTTTGAAACATAAAACTGCTTAGAATTAGCGGCAGGAGATGCCTGCCATGCTAAGAAGAAAACTAACATCATACACATTGCTTTACATTGCCGGTATCACTGCCGGCTTTTTTATGTTTGAAAGGTCGCGGATAACAGAATCGGCAGCCTTTTGTGCTGCAGTGATCGCGGCTGTTTTATTTACAGATCCGGGAGTTTCATCGGGTGTTTTTCCTAAAAAAGAAAGACTGAAAAGTGAGACTTATAACGCCAGACATCTGGATCTGAAAAGGGAGGCGCTTAATAAGCAGAAAACAATACTTCTGATATTCTTTCTTACAGGGTTTCTGTTAATAGCTTTCAGATCGATGTCATACAATGATGCGCTTACGTTTATTCACGGAAAGAACTATATCCGCGGAAGGGTTTGTTCGGTATCTGTAAAAAACGATAAGATCAGGATGATCGTAAAGAACAGTAAAACAGGCCCGTCGAAAGTGCTTGTGACGCTGGATAAGCCTGCTGCACAAAGAGCAGCCGAGCTGGCAGGTTCGCATACAGCTGAAGCTTTCGTAAGGTCAGGAGCATACGGATACATTGGAGCAAATATAGAAGCCCGTGGGAAATACAGTGAGATACCTTCCGCAGATAATCCCGGATGCTTTGACTACAGCCTCTACATGAAAAGCAGAGGAGTTACCGTTCAGTTTGAGGCTTACATACTTGAGGTTACAGACTCAAGTGTATCAGCCGGAACACGAATAAAGTGCAATTTATATGATGCAAGAGAGTCTTTCATAAGCAGGTTTGATGATGATACGCAAGGCTTTATCCGAGGCGTCATATTCGGTGATAAGACCGGAATCGATGAAAACATACTGGAGGAATTCAACAATAACTCCACAGGTCACATCCTAGCAGTAAGCGGACTGCATATAGGCTTCCTGTACGGTCTGCTGAGACTTTTGACTACCCGCAGAAGGACTCTTCCTGTATCAGTGCTGATAATAGCTGTAATATTGCTTTACGGCGAGATGACCATGTGGAGCCCTGCAACTGTAAGGGCATGCATCGTCCTGACAATCAGCCTCTGTTCAACTCATTTCAGAAGGCGTTCAGATCTGCTGACATCAATAAGTCTGGCAGCTTTTCTGATACTGACATTTCAGCCGTATCAGCTGTTCAATTCCGGATTCCAGCTTTCTTTTCTGGCACTGAGCGGAATCGCTTTCTTCACAGGCCCGGTCTCATCGCTTACCGGTGAGGCACTGGGGGTAATGTTCGCGGTTCAAATGGGAACGATGCCGGTGATAGCATACTCTTTCTGCAGAATAAATCCATTGTCGATACTTATCAATGTGCCTGTAATATTGCTTGCATCGGTACTTGTACCGGTATGCATACTCATGCTCATGCTTGAAGCCGGTACAGGCAGTGTGCCTGAGACAGGAATCAAACTTGCAGAACTGATTTCATACGCCGTACTGAAGATCAATCATCTGCTCAGCTTCGGAGGGAGCTTTTCCATAAAAACAGCCGGGCCGGGTGCTGCGGCAATCATTGTAATTTATATCCTGATTTTTGGTCTTGCGTCAGAATGGACCAGAGTAATGCTTCTACGTAGAGAATCCAAGGCAATCCTGAAGCAGGGAATACTGCTTCTGATGCCGCTCGCAATGCTTTTCTCATGCATGTATGAACCGATATCCGATGATGAGATAGTATTCGTTGCGGTCGGACAGGGAGACTGCACTCATATCCGTGCTGAAGGTCACGATGTGCTGATAGACGGCGGAGGCCAGACCTCCTACGGGAGCAAATTCAAAGAAGATAAAGACAAAGAAAACGGATACAATACCGGTGAAAACATACTCATGCCATATCTGATGCACAGCAACGCCGATGCGGTTGAAATCGCACTTGTAACGCATCTTCATGCTGACCACTATAAAGGTATAGATGAACTATCTGAGGTTTTTCCGGTCGGAGCCATTGGCGTTCCCATAGATTACAGAGACTCGCTTGATAAAGGAGATCTTTCAGCAAAGATCATTCTGATAAGGCCTGATTCAAAAGTAGATATAACTGATGACGTATCTATAGAAGTCATCTGGCCTGTGGAGGCTTCAGAAGAGCCAATAGCAGCTGATGATCCGAACGAGCATAACATGGTATATATGATCCACTATAAAGACATAAAAGTCATGGTAACCGGCGATCTTCTGGAAGCAGACGAGAAGGCAATGATCGAATACTACAGGAATACAGATACTTTGAAGTGCGATATCCTTAAAGTCGCGCATCACGGAAGCAAGTCGAGCTCAAGCGAAGCATTTCTTGACGCAGCAAGCCCACGCCTGGCAGTGATACAGTGCGGACGCAACAACTTTTACGGACATCCCCATAAGCAGACACTCGAACGACTGGAAGAACGCAATATCAAAGTCTTCAGGACCGATCTTAACGGGGCTGTGGGAATAGATATCAAGGGCAATCATTCAGATCCATATTTCGTGGATTGTTACAAAAATAAAGATGATTAAAGTGTAAATCTTAACAAATATTTATGATATATTTATATCAACAAGTTATTTCCGTTTGCATTATGTTGATTTTTGTAACAGGAGGTAGCAATGAAACCCAAAACTAACAGGTTGTTAACGTTGCTGATGGCTGTAATTATGATTATGGCTTTCAGCATTTTTGTTAACGCGGACATGGAGTTAGCGGATGATTATACAGGTAAGACTGTTATTCTCTCGTCTAACGATGTACACGGTGCTGTAGACGGTTATGCCTATATGAAGGCACTGGAAAAAGAATTCACAGCACGTGGAGCAGACGTTATCACTGTAGATGCCGGAGATTACTCGCAGGGCACTACATATGTCAGCGAGTCAAAAGGCCTTTCTGCTATTCAACTGATGAATCTGGCAGGGTATGATTATGCAACTTTGGGCAATCACGAATTTGACTTCGGGCCTAATATAGTGCTCAGAAATGTCGAAGAGGCTGAGTTTAAGGTCCTTTGCGCTGATATACTCAACAAGGTTGACAACGCACCAACTTTTGTCCCAAGCGACATATACGAAGATGAAGATAGCGGACTTAAGATCGGATTCTTCGGAATGGCCACACCTGAGACCCAGACAAAGTCAATCCCGACAAACTTTGAGAATATCAAATTCCCATCAAAAGATGATTTTTACCAGATTGCACAGGATACTGTAGATCAGCTCAAAAACGATGGAGCTGATGTAATCGTATGCCTCGCTCACCTGGGTGTAGATGCTGAATCCGAACCTTATCGTTCAACTGATATGATGGCTGCAGTAGATGGTATCGACATGATGCTTGACGGACATTCCCATACTGTCATGACAGTAGGTGAAGGCGGCAAAGCAATCATGTCCACAGGAACAAAGTTCACGAACATCGGTGTCACAATTATTGATGAGAAGAACAAGATGATCGAAGATAACGATCTTTATCATCTCAGAGATAAAGACGGAGATCCGTATACAGAAGCTCTGGTACCAGATGATGATGTGAAGACCATTTCTGACAAAATTATTGCAGAAGTTGATGCTGCATATGGCGCCAAGATCGCTGAATCCAAAGTAGAGCTCAATGGAGCGAAGAGTCTCTCGAACGGCGTATACGGCAACAGAGATGGCGAGACGAACTCCGGCGATCTCATTACTGACGCTATCAAATGGTATGTCATGAAGGACGGTGCCGATCTCGGCGTGCCTGCTAACCATGTTGTAACTATTACAAACGGCGGAGGTATCCGTGCAGCGATTCATGCCGGAGATGTTTCTAAGAATGACATACTGACAGTTCTTCCTTTCGGAAATACTATAGCTGCCGTAACTGTTAAGGGCAGCGAACTTCTTGAGGCACTTGAGGCTTCGACTTTCGGCACTCCTGCCACAGCGGTCGGAGGATTCCCTCAGATCGAAGGAATGAAAATCACTATCAGAGCATATAATGATTACGATAGACAACCGGAAACATATCCTGACTCTACATATTACGGACCGGCAAGCATTAACAGAGTAACTATCGATAGTGTCAACGGAGAAGCATTTGACCCTGAAGCTGAGTATGTTGTACTTACAAACAACTTCTGCTCAGCAGGCGGAGATACATACTATGCGTTCAAAGCTGCTTCATCTCAGTTCGATACAGGAATCCCAATGGACTATGCTGTGGTCGAGTATGTAATTGATCATCTCGACAGAGTCATTGATGAAACATATGCTGAACCTCAGGGAAGGATTACTATTTATGCTACTAAAGCAGAAGAGGTCGCTGATGAGATCAATTCGATTCCGGACGATGTCAGCGCTGCAGATGCGGACGCTATCAATAGCGCAAAAGAATTCTATGATTCCCTTACGGATGAAGAAAAGGCTGCTCTTCCTGCAGGAACCAAGGAAAAACTCGAAGCTGCAGAGGCTAAGCTTGAAGCTGCAGCAGCTAAGGATGAGGCTGCAGCAGCTAAGGATAAGACTGAGTCTCTCTCCAAGCTCGCAACTGAGATGATTGCAGCTGCAGCAAGCGGAGTATCCGCAAATACATATACAAAGGATTCCTATAAATCATACATGGATGCTTTAGAGGCTGCAAAAGCAGTACTTAATAAAGCAGATGCTGCAAAGGAAGACTTTGATGCTGCAACGGAAGCTCTTGTAAAGGCAAAGGATGCGCTCAAGAAAAAGGGTGCTCAGCCAATGACTGCTGCGGGTAAGACAGTTTCTCTTAAGGCTTCTAAAGTAAAGAAGAAATCTGCAAAAGTCGCCGCTGCAAAGGCTATTACTGTAAAGAATAACGCAGGAAGTGTCACTTATGCGAAGGCCAAAGGCAACAAGAAGATCACAGTTGCAAGCAACGGCAAGATAACGGTCAAGAAGGGTCTTAAAAAAGGAACATATAAGGTCAATATAACAGTTACTGCTAAGGGCAATGACAATTATCTGGCAGGTTCCAAGACAGTTACCGTTACAGTCAAGATCAAAAAATAAGATGTTTTAAGTAACATACGGATGCCTGCGGGAGATATCCTGCAGGCATTTTTCTTTGTATGGATATCTGTTTTTTGTAGTATAATATCGCCAATGGCATACAAAGATTTTGTAAATGACAAGAATAAAGGAATCCTGAAAGACGTTCTGCTCTTCTACGGCGCGGAAGATTTTCTGATGAACTGGGCTGTAGAAAGCATAGTGAGCGACTATGTGGATGAAGCTGCAAGGGATATCGATCTGATCCATCTTGAGGGAGAGCAGGTTACGGCAGCAGATATCATGGCTCAGGCGAGAGCGTATTCGATGTTCTCCGAAAGGAGAGTAATTGTTGTACGCAATTATCTCCCTCTGTTCAGGAAGGCTGCAGATACAGCTGCTGATGAGCTGCTTGACTTTGCTTCAAAACCACAGGATGCATCCGTAGTAATATTCGTAGTCGAAAGCAGATATTCACCGGATCTCACATCGTACGGAAAGAAGCTCGTAAAGGCCTGCGGTTCGTATGAGTTTGCACGCCTTGAACGTGCGGATCTTAAGAATTTCATAACTAAGCGTGTGCACAAGGCAGGCAAGATGATCGCAAGGCGCGAGCTGGAACACATGATAGATGTGACCGGGTACTACAATAAAGGAAGTCAGTATGATCTTGCTCAGCTCGAGAAAGATACCGATAAAATAGTCAGAGCCTGCAGCGGAGATGCCATTAATGTACAGCTTATAGAGGAAATCCTTATAGGTGACAGCGACAGATTCGTATTCGGTCTGGTGGATGCTCTGGTAGCGGGTGACAGGGGAAAGGCCCTTGCGATAGCTGAAGCTATAATACGGGATGAGGACGGATCCATGGCTGTGCTTGCTCTTCTTACAAAACAGTTTGAGATCATGTATGATGCTGTTGAGCTGAACGAAAAAGGGTACAGCATCTCCCAGATGGCTAAGAAAACCGGTGTAAACGAGTTCAGATTCAAGAGGGCGTTCAATGCCGCAGGAAGATACAGCAAGAGGCGCATAGGGAAAATACTCACAGAACTGTACAACACAGACAGAGACATAAAAAGCGGCAACATCGATAAGGATGTTGCCCTGGAACTGATAGCAATATCTGCCTGCCCATGACGGCAGGCTTTATTTTTTCGTGGAATCGATAAGCTCGCGGGCGGCCTGGAGAGCGTTCTCGCTTTCGGATGAACCGCTGAACAGCGCAGCTATCATGCGCACCTTGGATTCTTCATCCAGATGGCCTATGTTGGTATAGGATTTTTCGTTGTCGATCGACTTACTGATAAGATAATTATCGTCACCATATGCTGCGATCTGAGGAAGGTGGGTGACTGAGATTATCTGCCTGTGACTGGCTATCTCTGCAAGCTTTTTCCCGACAACAAGTGCAGTGTGTCCGCTGATACCCGTGTCTATTTCATCAAATATCATTGTCTCAACGCGGTCAGTCTCCCCGATTATATGCTTAAAAGCAAGCATTATCCTTGATATTTCACCACCTGAAGCGATTTTTGTGAGCGGCATGAGAGGGTCGCCCGGATTTGTAGAAATCAGAAACTCAACTTTATCAAAGCCAAGAGGACCGATTTCATCCTGCCTGCTTATATCGATCTTAAACTCTGAATTTGCAAATTCCAGATCGTTCAGTTCCTTTACTATTGCAGACTCAAGCCTTGCAGCGATTATATGCCTGAGCTCACTGACATGCTCAGCCTGCGCTTCAAGCGCAGCGTATTTTTTGTGTGCGGCTTCAGCGAGCCTCTTCTTATCTGAGTCAAAGTTCTGCATCATCTCGAGCCTGCCGCGGATCTCATCCCTGAATTCAAGTATCTCAGCAACAGACTTGCGGTACTTACGCTTGGCATCTTCGATGACAGCCAGACGGCTCGATACATCATCCATATCCTGCTCTGAAAAGCTCAGAGTAGAGAGAAGATCCCTCAGACCTGAAGCTATATCATCAAGGGCGTAATACGCATCATAGGCTTGCGAAGCCATTGAAGATATCTGATCACTGTAACTTCCGATGTCGCTGAGATCAGATGCCACGCGGCTCAGATCATCAAGAAGGGAAGGGCCGCCATCGTAGCCGGTACCCTGAAGCAGATCATATGATGAACGTACGCTCTGGAAGATTCTGGAACTGTTTTTCATCATGGCAAGACGGTCCTGCAGTTCCTCATCTTCACCGGCATAGAGTCCAAGGTCCTGGATGTATTTGTATTCGAACTTATAATAGTCCTGCTGCCTGACTGCGTTGGCCTCAGCTTTCAGGAGGCCTTCATATTCCTTCTGGGCAGCCTTGTAGTCATCATAGCAGATGTGCAGCTTCTCAAGTTCAGGTGCAAGCACATCATTGTGAAAACTGTCGGTTATGCGGATATGGTTTTCAGGATCAAGTATCTGCTGGTTGTCGTACTGCCCGTGTATGTCGACCCAGTCGCCGCAGAAACTCCTTATCTGGCCCAGTGTTACTATTTCTCCGTTGAGTTTTGAGATGGATTTGCCACCTGCTAGAATCTCACGCGAAATAATAACATCTTCACCGTCCCTGACTCCGGCTATCTGAATGAAAGCACGGTCTGAACCGGTACGGACCATGGTTGTATCAGCCCTGTCTCCAAGTACGGTGCTGATAGCGGTTATCAGTACAGACTTACCGGCGCCTGTCTCGCCCGTGATAACATTAAAACCGGCACCCAGGTCAAACGAGAGGTGCTCGATGGTTGCAAAATTGTTTATCTCTATTCGATCTATCATTTGTATTTATTCGTTGGAGTTGAGTACCTTATCGAATTCAGCAGTAATGTACGGAACATTCTCTTCCTTATCCACGATGATAAGCATTGTATTATCACCGCAGACCGAGCCTACAACATGCTCGAGGCTGAGGGTATCGATGGCTTCACCAGCCGCACCTGCGCAGCCCGAAAGAGTCTTGACGACTATCAGGTTCTGAGCGCATGCATATGAAAGTGTGGTCTCCCTGAAGATCTTGATAAAACGATCGGAAATAGGTCTGTTTTCGTAATTTCCGGAAGTATATCTGTATCTTCCGTCCTTACCCTGACCCTTTACAAGCTGGAGCTCGCGTATATCCCTTGATACCGTAGCCTGTGTTACGCTGTATCCGGCTTCCCTCAGAAGGGAGAGAAGCTGATCCTGTGTCTCAACATCATGTGTCTTGATGATTTCTAATATCTTATTCTGTCTTGAAAGTCTCATGTATGCCTCCGTTCAACGGGTACCTGTTTCCTATGTAGTATAGCATAAAAATACGCTCGGATGAATAAATAAAGAAAAAAGTGAATAATATGTCTCAAAAGAGTCATTTTCTGACGAAATTCATACGATTCCCGTTTTAAGAAAAAACAGTAGCAGGCAGTGAATCCGCAGCAAAAAAGAACAAAAAACGAACATAGACAATATATACTAAAAATGGTAGAATCCAATGCATGAGGATACTAGGAATCGACCCGGGTTACGCCATAATGGGTTACGGGATAGTAGACTATAAAGGCAGCAAATTTACGCCTGTCACTTACGGTTCTATCACCACTGAAGCACATACTCCGAATGAGGAACGACTGATGGTTCTGTATGATGAGCTCAGCCGCATAATCAAAGAGTACAAGCCTGAGGAAGCGTCCGTAGAAGAACTCTTCTACAACACGAACGCTACTACGGCTATCATGGTAGGTGAAGCAAGGGGCATGGCGCTTCTTGCGTGCGCAAAATCAGGGATAAAGATATCAGAGTATACACCGCTTCAGATAAAATCATCACTTACCGGTTATGGCAGGGCAGACAAAAAGCAGGTTCAGACTATGGTAAAGATGATTCTCAACCTCAGCGAGGTTCCTAAACCGGACGATACTGCTGACGCGCTTGCAGCGGCCATCTGCCACGCGCATCATGCGGGCGGCAGACTCGCAGCACTGATGAAGCGCTGAGGAATAAATAAAACAAAAGGGAAACAGAAAGATGATCAGATTTCTCAGAGGTCAATATCTTTATTACGAATCCGGCGCAATGATAATTGAGACGGCCGGAGGCATAGGCTTCAGGGTCAATGTGTCAGACACCAGCAGTCTTCTGACAGCACGTGAAGGTGAAGAAGTCAGCGTCTACACCTACATGCAGGTAAAGGAAGACGGCATGGCTCTCTTCGGATTTGCAGATGCTGATGCACTTGCGCTTTTCGAGCAGCTTATAACCGTAAAGGGAGTAGGTCCTAAGGCAGGTCTGGCGATAATGTCACTCGGTACGCCTAACCAGATAAAGGCTGTGATTTCATCAGGAGACGCCGCGTCGATATCAATGGCTCAGGGTGTCGGTAAAAAGACTGCTGAAAGAGTCATTCTTGAGTTGAAAGATAAGGTGTCCGTGCTTCCGATCGATGGAGCTGATCTTAGCGGAGGCATCGCTCCTGCTGCAGCACCTGGAAGCGGAGAGCGGGGCGAAGCGGTGATAGCTCTAACGACCCTCGGATACAGCAAGAAAGAGGCGGAGTCAGCTGTTGCTTCGGTACCTGATGATGACCTGAGCGCAGAAGAGTACGTAAAGAAATCACTGAAGTTCCTGCTGTAAGGCGATAAATATACTTGTACAACTCAAGGATTAAGTGAACTAAATGGATAACAGAGTAACACAGACAAAAGCAACACCGGGCGAGCTGGCAGGTGAGATGACACTCCGGCCGCAGTATCTTAGCGAATACTGCGGACAGACAGCCGCTAAAGACAATCTGTCAATATATATAGAGGCAGCCAAGATGAGAGGCGAGCCTCTCGATCACGTGCTTTTTTACGGCCCTCCGGGACTTGGCAAAACCACGCTTGCGGGCATCATTGCAAATGAGATGGGAGTAGACATCAAGATCACCTCAGGCCCTGCCATAGGAAGAGCCGGTGATCTGGCTGCCATTCTCACTAATCTGAATGATAATGATGTGCTTTTTATTGATGAGATCCACAGACTGAACCGTTCGGTCGAGGAAGTCCTGTATTCAGCGATGGAAGACTATGTTCTCGACATTATCATCGGTAAGGGCCCGGCTGCAAGATCTCTCAGAATAGATATCGCGAAGTTCACACTGATCGGAGCTACCACGCGCGCCGGCAGTCTTTCCGGACCTCTGAGGGACAGATTCGGTATCGTAGAAAAGTTTGAGTTCTACACACCTGCAGAGATCAAAGAGATACTTCGCAGGACCGCAAATGTACTGGATGCCTCGATCGATGAATCCTCACTTGATGAAATAGCAAGACGGTCCAGAGGCACTCCGCGTATCGGCAACAGACTCATAAAGCGCGTAAGGGACTTTTCATCTGTCATTTCTGACGGAAATATCGACATTGACATCACAATGAAAGCCCTCAACGCCCTGGGTGTTGATGAGCTTGGTCTGGAGAAGCTGGACAGAGACATTCTTACCACGATAATAAAGGGGTTCAACGGCGGCCCTGTCGGTATAGAGACGATCGCCTCCGCAATCGGTGAGGAGAGGGTCACCATCGAAGACGCCAACGAACCTTATCTGATACAGGCAGGTCTGATCTACAGAACTCAAAAGGGCAGAGTAGCATCACGCGCTGCATATGAACACATGGGCATGCTCGGGCTTTACAGGGAGCCTGAAACGGAGCAGCTCAGAATGGATATAGAATAAAATGAAACTTGAAGATTTTGATTATTATCTACCTGAGGAGCTGATAGCTCAGTCTCCGCTTGAACAAAGAGACGGATGCAGGCTTATGGTCCTCGACAGACATGAAAAGACGGTCGAACACCGTCATTTTTACGATATATTAGATTATTTAAATCCGGGGGATTGTCTGGTGCTCAACGACTCCAGAGTAATTCCTGCCAGGATGTACGGCCTTAAGAAAGGCACGGGCGCTCATATTGAACTTCTTCTGATCAAGCGCATCGAGGGAGACAAATGGGAGTGCATGGTGAAACCGGGAAAAAGACTTCACGAGGGCGATACTGTTATACTTGCAGGAAAGACAGACACTATTCCTGCCGGATGTGAAGCTCCTGAGGAAGGCTATACTCTCGTAAACGGAATCGAGCAGCCGTTTCTGGCACATATCCTGGATATCCATGATAAAGACAACGGAACAAGACTGGTGGAGTTTGAGTACGAAGGCATCTTCATGGAAAGACTTGAAGAAATAGGTTCGATGCCTCTTCCGCCATATATTACAAGAGCTGCAACTGATGATGACAAAGAGATGTATCAGACGGTATACAGCAGGATCGACGGATCCGTTGCAGCTCCTACTGCAGGCCTCCATTTTACGAAGGAACTTCTGGCAAAGGCTGAAGAAAAAGGCGTGCGCATAGCGTACGTGACACTCCATGTAGGAATCGGTACGTTCAGACCCGTTAAGGTAGATAACATAGAAGATCACAAGATGCATTTCGAGGAGTGCTCCATAGATGAGGAGAATGCTGCGATCATCAATGATACCATAGAGCAGGGCGGACGGATCATATCAGTGGGAACCACATCGACCAGAACGCTTGAGAGCATGGCAGGAATGCCGTTCCAGCCGTTCTCCGGCAAAAGCTCCTCAGATAAACTCTTCAGAGTGAAAGCCGGAGAGACTTCTACAGGCATCTTTATCTATCCGGGATATGAATTCAAGATAGTCGATGCGCTTATTACTAACTTCCATCTGCCAAAATCCACACTGCTGATGCTCATATCTGCGCTTTACGACAGGGAAGAGATACTGAAGGCTTACGAGATAGCTGTAAAAGAAAGATACAGATTCTTCAGCTACGGCGACGCAATGCTGATCAAATAGGAGAATATAATGGGCAATTCTGCACTCATTTTCGAATTACTACATAAAGACGCAAGGACAAAAGCCAGACGAGGACGTATCACTACTCCTCACGGCGTTATAGAGACTCCTGTATTTATGCCCGTCGGAACCCAGGCAACAGTAAAAGCAATGAAGCCTGAATCTGTTGAAGAGACAGGAGCACAGATCATTCTGGGCAATACATATCACCTCTATCTGAGACCCGGCAGCGACATAATCAGGGAAGCGGGCGGACTTCACAGGTTCATGAACTGGAATAAACCGATACTTACTGACAGCGGCGGTTATCAGGTATTCAGTCTCGGCCACATGCGCAAGATCACCGAAGAAGGCGTGAAGTTCCAGTCTTATATTGACGGAAGCAGGCACATGCTTACTCCGGAGAAGTCCATAGAGATACAGACTGATCTCGGTTCAGACATTATGATGGCATTTGACGAATGCGCTCCGCCTGATGCGGACTACGCATATATTGAGAAATCCCAGGCCATGACTACGCGCTGGCTCGAGAGATGCATAGCCGCTCATAAAAACACTGAGAAGCAGGCTCTGTTTGGCATAATGCAGGGCGGTTTCTTCAGGGACCTCAGAGAAAAGAGTGCAGCGGCAATAGTTGACTTTGATCTTCCGGGTTATGCGATAGGAGGAATTTCGGTCGGGGAAACAAAGGATGAGTATATCGGAGTGCTCGAGTATGCTCCTGACCTGCTGCCTGAAAACAAGCCTCGCTATGTAATGGGTATCGGAACGCCTGACTATATCTTCGAAGCTGTTGAACATGGTGTTGACATGTTTGACTGCGTTGAACCTACAAGAATCGCGCGTCACGGTATGGCAATGACGAGTCAGGGACGCATAAGTATCAAGAACGCAAAGTTCGCAAGGGATTTCGGACCGCTTGATCCTGAATGTGATTGCTACACCTGCAGAAACTACAGCAGGGCATATCTTAGACATCTTTTCAGGGAAGGCGAAACACTCTCGCATATGCTGCTCTCAGAGCACAATCTCAGATTCCTTTCACATATGTGCGAAAACATCAGGGATGCTATAGATGAAGACAGATTCCCGGAGTATAAAGCTGAATTTTATTCAAGATACTACAATAATAAGTAATGAAAACACTTTCCATAAAAGTAAAAAATGCGTTCCTCAGCAAGGATATATGCATGGAGAAAGCCCGAGAGATCATTTCAAAGGGGAGAATCAGCGGCATGAGCGAACTGCAGCTTGCGCATGAGATATATTTTCATGCGCTGGCTTTTTTCTTCTGTGAAAAGGTACTGCTTCTGCGTTGGGTAAAAAGGTTCGCTGATCCCATCGATATGTGTGACGGCGGAGATACCCCGTTCAGGAGATTTGTTTTTGCTGCTTTCTGGATCATGACTAAAGGAAAGAAATAGATATGGATCTGAAAGATATAAAGATTTTAAATACTGACAAGCTCTGTCCGGCCGCTGAACATTGCGGCGGCTGTATTTATCAGGGCGTGGACTATGCGGAACAGTACAGGCAGAAAGACAAGGCTGTAAGGCGACTGCTTGATAAGCACGACATTGACGAGTCCGTATATCTCGGAATGGAGCCGGCGATTTGTACAGGCGGTTACAGAAACAAGATGGAATATACATTCGGAGACCTTGAGAAGGACGGAGAGCTCGAACTCGGCATGCACTACAAAGGCCGATGGATGTCAATAATAACGACAGATGAATGTCAGATCGTACCCGGAGCTTTTAATGCCGTTCTCCGCTGTGCACTTGAATTCTGCCGTTCAAGGGGGTACAGACCGTACCATCGAAAAACACACGAAGGCCTGCTTAGAAATCTCGTGGTGAGATGCGGAGTCAGGACCGGTGAGCTTCTGGTAAATATTGTTACAGCAAGTGACGGTGAAGCCAATGGAGCCAATGCATATTTCGATGAAGAAGGATTCCGTGATGCTTTGCTTGGCCTGGACACCGGCAATATGAAAATCGTCGGTATTATGAGAACCCTTAATGACAGTCTGGCAGATGCCGTTATAGATGAAGGGCATAAGGTGTTATGGGGACGTGATTACTACAATGAGGAGATCCTTGGGCTGAAGTTCAGGGTTAAGGCATTTGCGTTCTTCCAGACTAACATAGATGCAGTAGAAAGACTGTACAGCGATGTGCTTGAAGTCGTCCCTAATGTAAGCGGCAAAACTGTTTACGACCTTTACTGCGGTACAGGCACGATATCCCAGCTGATGGCATCAAAGGCTAAGGACGTCTACGGAATAGATATCGTGGATGATTCCATTGAGGCTGCCCGTTCCAATACAGAGCTTAACGGTATCTCCAACTGCCACTATATCTGTGGAGATGTAAAAGAGAAACTCGATGAGATACCTGAAAAGCCGGATGTGATAGTCGTAGATCCTCCGCGCGTAGGCATACACGACAAAGCTGTTGCAATGCTATGCAGATATGGAATTGATGAAATAGTGTATGTCAGCTGCAATCCAAAGACACTTTGTATAAATCTGGACAGCTTCCGTGCCAATGGATATGAAATCAGATCCATCAAGGCATATGACAACTTCCCGTTGACCAAACATGTGGAGTGCGTTTGCCTTTTGAGCAACAAAAAAGCCGATGGACTGTGTTGAGATCGGTGTGGATGCTGAGAATTACTATAGGGGCACTGTTTAAAGCAACTTTTTGAGAAGAAAAAATTATCATGGACGTAAAAACAACTATTTTTTCTATTATTTCTGCATTATTAGCCTTAATTATATGTGGACTTATTTACCTTCGAATGATCAAAAGGGAAGTTCCTGAGACTATAGGGAAACTCCAGGCAATCCTGCCGGTAATTTTGGGCGGCATCTGCGTGCTGGTTTCCGGTCCTGCCGGTATTGGATTGATATATGCATTTAAAACCATTGGGATAACGGGTGAAACAATGGCAACTCTGCCGGCGTCTTTTTTTACAGCCTTCTTCGTGGCGGGAGGAGTGGAGGAACTGTTTAAGTTTCTTGCAATCATAATCACAATCGCCATCTTAAAAAATAAGGTAAAGAACGTTTATGAGTATATCATCCTTGGCGCAGCTGTAGGCTTTGGCTTTACGGTTGTGGAAGACTTTACTTTTGGAGAGACGATGGTTGTATTATTGATCAGAACGCCTTTAATGTTCACGCATATGACACTTAACATGATCATGGGAGAGTTTATTGGCAGGGCAAAGTATAACAAACAAAAAGGCGAAGGACAGACTGCATTATACTGGGCTTTGGGGCTCATCATCCCAATGGCTTTACATACCCTGTATGATGCCGGAACAATTTTTAATTATCCTGTTATGAAGGGTGGAGATTTTGTTGTAGGTGGCATACTTGGCGGCGCAGCAGTTTTGACAAATGTTGTTCTTTTGATCTATGTGCTGGTAAGAGCCAAGAAAAATGCTGAAAAGTTCTCTTCTCTTTCTATCTTGCCTAAAGACGCGCAGTAAAAGAGGAGACTGCCGATGCACTGTTTGTAGAAGCGTCGCTCCGACTCCGTGGTCTCGGCTCGTACATTTTGAAAGAAGCAGGTGCCATCGTCATCGCGAAGGCAAAACCAGTTTTAAGGTGAAAGCGTCTAAGAAAAGAGTCAAAGTGATCAGCCTTTCAAAGGGTTCTTCCAAGGTTCGCTTCTCGGTCAAAAAAGTCACCCATGGTCAGAAGTCCAGGGTCAAAATCAACAGCAGGACCGGCAAGATCACCCTGAAGAAGAGAATCAGAAAGTGTACTATTTATGTGAAGGCAACATCCAAAGCAAATAAGAACCGCAAGGCCAGGACGAAGATCATTAAGATTGTCGTGAAGTAGGCGCTTAAAATGACTTCCCGCTATTAGCTTTCAAAAGCCGTAACGAGAGGTTTTTTGTAAGAAACGCAGCAGCAGAAAAATGCTCAAAGGCAGCATATGCTAAAGAAGATTTATTATGATATTTGTATCAATAGTAGGAGATTCGATAAGTACATACGAAGGTTACAATCCGCCTGAATACGCTGTTTACTATGATAAGGAAATGCAGCAAGTAAACGGGCTTAACAGTGTTTACGATACCTGGTGGGCAAAAGTAAACCAAAGAATGCATGCATATCTTTGTGTAAACAATTCATATTCGGGAAGCAAAGTTACGGGAAACGGTTTCCCTGCTGCCTCAAGTATTGAGCGAATATCGCGCTTAAAGACAGCTTCTTCCAGCCCGGATTATATTCTGGTCTATATTGGCGTTAATGACTTTGGCAATGGCGTAAAAATAAGGCAAGACCGGGTCACAAATCCCGGAAACAATAATTTGCTTTATTTTGAAGATGCTTATGAATATATGATAAGTCAGATACAGGAACAATATACTGATGCGAAAATCATTTGTGGAACACTGCTTCGCAGCAAAGTAAAAAGGCATGAAGACTGGATATTTCCTGAATCATATGCAGGTGTAAGATTTGAAGATTATAATGATGCAATACGCAGAATAACAAAACAAAAAAATATATTACTGGCAGATATTGCAAAGCAGAATATCAGGTATGAGACTCTCGATGGTACTCATCCAACTGCGGAAGGCCATAAGACTATAGCTCATGCATGGATAAAATGCCTTATGGAAAGAGAGGGCGTTCAAGGACAAAACTATGAAACAATTCAACGATGAATACCTTGATGATATTTCATATATCAAGGATATCAGACATTTACCGATGGGACCATGGCACCAGTACGATGTGCTTCTTGATGCTCAGGGCTATGGCTGGGATTATATGCTGGACAGTGCAGATTACATGGCTTCGGCTGATGTTAAGTGCATTACTGAAGTGCAGACCGGAGATTTCAGGGTAAATACTGTAAATATCACAGACTCATACCATGAACATAATAATAAATGCAGCGAAACTCCTGAGCTGAAAAAGGAGCAGGGGTTTCTTTCCATTGCCGGCAATTCTGAAGCAATCAAAGCCCCCGTAAAAATAGTATGGGTAAATCAGACCCGTGCAATCCGGATTCTTACGCTTGTGGAGGATGAACTTCTGATCAGAAAATATGTGGAGACGGTAATTCGCCGGTCATTCGGATCAGAGGATGCCATGAAACTCGGGAAAAGTGCCTCTAAGGACCAGTCTGGTCTTAGTGAGCAGGACATGAAGACATCTTTATTCCTTATACCTGTAGCATTTGAAGGTGAAGCAGAATTTACGGAAGAACCTGATTATGAACTTCACTTTGGAGTTCGTGAAGCTCAGATGACAATGATCGGATCAAAGCTGGTTTGTGACGATATACCGGATGGATTCACTCCAGCCAAAGCAGCTGGTAAAAAAATCATGCATTACCAGACACTGAAAGCTCCTGGTGGTAAGAGATTCATTCCGCTGTTTACCTCATACAATCAGATCATAGCAATCTTCGGGAAAAATATCAGAATCGGTGTAATCTGCTACGAAACTGCCAGGGAGTTCGTCCTGAAAGAAAAACTGGATGGAATCGTAGTCTCACCGGGATCCCGGGATATCATCATTCCGGGAAAAGATCTTATGCAGGATACCGCTAATTGCGATGTTATGACGCAGATAGATGATCTGAAACTCAGCATCGAAAAAGGATGTGTATCAACAGAAGAAACGGCCGGATCAATTCTTGAGTTGGATAAGTGTTTTCAAAGATGCGCTGGATGCCGGACCTGCAAGAGAACACGTGAGAGGAGCCCGGAGAAATACATAACAGACAGCGGGCATGCTATATCAGAGATTCTTGCGTCAATCAATACAGAGGAATATGTGGATCTGATAAACATACTTTCTGAAAGCTATAAGAAAGGAACTGCAAAAGAACAGGCCCACTCGTTGTTACCGGTGCTGATCGACGATTATGAGTCCCGCATGCAGAATGAATTGCGCGAGCAGACGAAAATACTTCGTAAAACTGCCGGTAAAATGGAATGGAAAGTGGAATTCCTTCCGTTTAATTGCGGATGGGTCGATGGTTTTATCCGGAAAACTGAGGAGTGGCTTAGATATGTGAAACCTCTCATTATTGTTGCAGCAGCAAGGGAAACCGAAAACAGTTTTGTTAAGGAATCAGTAAAGTGTTTAGAGGAACTGACAAGCAGAGCACTTTATAATAACGATGAGGCTGCATATAAACTGTCGAGTGCCTTTGCTGTTTATTTTGCCGATATGCCGTCTGTCATGGTATGGGTAAAAACTGATTACAAGCTTGCTGAAAACCATTTAAACATGATGAAGCGGTTGTTTAAAAAAGCAAAATAGTGTCAGTACATCAGAGCATCCATTTGTTAAAAAAAATTGCCCGCAGGCAAAAGGATGGGCAAAGATAATTGAGGATGGCAATCAGGTCATCCTCTTTTTTTAACAGGTGTTAATTTGTATTGCTCATGGATATAATACTATTATGATTAATTCAGTGACATCGGAAGACGGAAAACTGTACCTCAGTTTTCTTGACGGAGATACAACAGCATATGATCAACTCATGATCCGTCATGGTGACAGCCTGACGCTGTATTTATATGGCTATCTGCATGACTGGCAGGATGCTGAAGACCTGATGATAGAAGCTTTTGCACGGATCATGGTTAAGAAACCAAGAATCCAGGATGGAAGTTTCAAGGCATATCTTTTCAGAACGGGACGGAATCTTGCTTCAAGATTCCATTCACGAAGAACAAGGGTCATGCAGATATCTTTTGATGATATCGAAAACGATCTGACCGGTCATGAGCTTGTAGAAGAGAGAATTATCAGCGATGAACAGAAAAGGGCTCTCGGAGTATGTCTTGAAAGGATAGATCCGCTTGAGAAAGAAGCCCTGTGGCTGGTATATATTGAGAGAATGAGCTATGCCGAAGCCGCAGAAGTAATGAAAGTGAATACCAAGAAAATCGACCATCTTCTTAGCAGAGGAAAGCAAAGCATGAAAAAGGAACTTATGAAGGAAGGAATCACAAATGCGATCGAATGAAGAACGAATAGCATCAATGCATAAGCGGGCTGCTGAATACGGAAGGGAGTCAAGAAGACGCAAAGTTCTTATTGCACAGACCGCAAGCATAATTATCTGCCTGGCAGTGATTGTAACGACAGCTATTCTTATGCCCGGATTCAGGAGCAGTACATTAGCAGAAACAGCAACGGGTGAAATGAATGCAAGTATTTTTACCGACAGTCCTATGCTCGGTTATATTGTGATAGGCATACTCGCATTCCTTCTGGGGACAGCAGTTACCGTGCTGTGTTTCCGCCTGAAGAAATGGGAACAGGAAGAGAACTCAAAGGCTGCTTATGATTGAGAATACTGAAAACATAATTCAGATCTTATTAACAGGGATATGCACTGTTTATTCAGCATACAGAGCTGTGTTATCGGGCAGAAGGGAATGGATCCTGCTGGGTCTGTTTTCGGGTGTTTTCTTTCTGGGAGACGTCTACTATATACTATATCTTATTCTGTACTCGAGTACACCTTTTGAGTCTTTTATCCCTTATCTGTGCTGGTATACCTCATACTATTTTCTGATACTTCTTATCATGTTATTTAAGTTTGAGAAGAGAAGATGGAATCCGTCGGCACCCATGTTTCTCATACCCGTATTTACAACTGTCATGTGCGTATTTTTCATTTATGAAGGCGGAGATGTTTTCAGCAATCTGCTTACACTGTGTCTGATGACTGTTCTGCTGTGGAATTCAGTAGAAGGACTTAAAAATCTGGCTTCAGACGGTGACAGTCAGAATCCTAAAGGAAAAATATATGTATTGACTATTGTTTTCTGCTTTCTCGAATATGCCATGTGGACGGCATCGTGTTTCTGGATAGGTGACAGAATTACAAATCCGTATTTCTGGTTTGATACAATGCTCTCGGTCTGCTTTATCCTTTATGCAGCACAAATGCGAAAGGTGGTGGACGAATGAATTATATAGAAAATATTTACGTCTGCCTTGCAGCACCGATATTTATTGCTATTCTGTGCATACATACCAGAGGCCGCAGAATGATGATCTTTGTACTCGGTGGCATGACGGTCTGTCTGCTGTCCTCATATATAAGCACGTTTATTGCTTCTGTTGAGCATGTTGATGCCTTGACTGCATCCCTTGAAATATCTCCTTTTGTAGAGGAAATAATGAAACTGTGTCCGGTATTCTTCTATCTGCTTGTATTTGAGCCCGGAAGAGAAGGTATTTCGGGAAGCGTACTGATGACAGCAGTCGGATATGCAACTCTTGAAAATGCCTGTTATCTGTCTCAGAATGGAGCACAAAACTTTTTCCATCTGCTTATAAGAGGGTTCGGAACAGGTGCAATGCATGTTGTGTGCGGTGCGATAATCGGTATAGGACTTCTGTATCTATGGGATAAAATATGGCTTCAGATTGCAGGCACCATTGGGCTTCTGACAATTGCAGTTACTTATCATGGCATTTACAATATGCTGGTAGCAAAACCGGGCATACCTGCTGTCGCAGGGTACTTCATACCGTTGGCAACAGCTTTTGCGGTAGTCATACCTTTGAACCGAAAAGCCTTTCTAAAACATGGCCCGTCAAAATAATTTCCAAAATTTCTAAAAAATCTCTCCGCATAGCGGGGAGATTTTTAGTTTGCATGTATCTAATTATATAAAGGGGTATTTATATAAAAACGTTTCAGGAAAGTATCAAATGCGTGCAGAAGGAGAAGTGTACTGATGAGAGATCAAGAAGAAAGACTCCTGAAAATGCATAAGAGGGCAGCAGAACTTAAAAAGGCCAGGGAAAAAGCCGGCATAAGAATAGCGGGATTTGTCTCTGCCGGACTTGCGGTCTGCCTGGTAATAATGATGCAGCAGACGGAGAGTCTGCATCATGAACTGATGAGCAGCCAGAACACAGGCTCATCTCTGCTCTCAAGCAGTGTAGGCGGATATATCCTGGTAGCACTTGCGGCATTCTTTGCGGGGGTGATTATTACAGTGCTGATCATAAGAAACAGAAAGAGAGAATGACAGAAAACAAAAGGCATAATGTTTGGTTGTTAATTTCAAAAGGAGGAAATGCAATGAAGCAGAAAAGGGAAGCCAGGATCCTTTCGATACTGATGGCAGCGGTAATGATGATTACGTTAGTACCTGCCTTTGGATCGCTGGAAGTCAGCGCTGAAGACAATGACCTCGGTAAGAGTGCATATCGCGATGTAATGACTATAGAAGATCCTGCGAACTATGATGATGAAAGCTTTGAACCATATGGATACGGTGTGGATGTTCCGTTCTTCATGAATAAACAGTCAGAACTGCTGTTTTATCAGACGAGTAAGGAAAGCTCCGGAGATATCAATTCTTTCTTCGATAAGCTGAAGGAATCTTCCGATGACGACGTGCTGAAAGGCAGCAAGACCAGTGCATTGAAGGCACCTCCGTCAAAGCTGAAGCAAGCTTATTTTGTACAGGCGGTATCTTTTGATCCAACGGGATCCGGCCGTGATGATCATATTGCATTCATCGGCGTTTATCACGATGGGAGCAATGCAAGATGCTACGTGTGGGTATATAACACAAAGAACCGGTCATGGAGCTCTGAATTCAATCTGGGCAAAGAGAGGGGGGCATACTGCAACTGGATGCAGAATAAGAAAATAACTGATTATGAGGCAGTTAACTTCCTTTCAATTACAGCCGGAGATTACGATGGCGATGGATGTGATACCATTGTGGGTTTCTGCTCATTTGATGGGATAGACGGATACTCGCTGTATGAACTGGAATACAGCTCATCCGGCCTTGATTATTACGAAAACAATCCGGAGGGATGGGCTCTTAAACATGATAAGTACGGTGATACTTTAGCCAGAATGAACACAATTGAAACCAGAATGGCATGTGAACTGGATACCGGTGATCTCAACGGCGATGGCCTGGACGACCTGGCAGCCCTGACTTATATAGGCAATTATAATGACAACAGCCTGACTCTCGAGACGTACAGGCCGTTCGTCGCAATTACATATGGAGAGGCAGGTGCAGGGGAATTGACAAAATCTACCAGCACAGAGGCGGAAGTCTGGTCATGGGAACAAGGCTGGTGGTTTAATTCCATGATCTCGCCGGGTATGAGCATCGGAGATGTCGACCACGACGGTATGGAAGAAATAGTTGCGGCAGGCATATCCTGTGATCAGAAAAAGAAATCCGAAAAAACCTCCGAGAGGATACACGATGATATCGATGTTAATAATATAT
The DNA here is from genome assembly GCA_017510725.1 of Mogibacterium sp. GTDB lineage: Bacteria > Bacillota > Clostridia > Peptostreptococcales > Anaerovoracaceae > Crickella. The sequence continues at coordinate 36,912 of JAFWMD010000044.1, forward strand.
TTGTCTGCATCATCGGAATAAATAATGAAAACGAGGCAGAACGTGAGTATACGGCAAAGATAGGTACAAATGCATGGACCAGAAGCGGATTTTACGATGGTGATAAAATCTGGAACAAGACAGGAGTACAGTGTGCCGCTATAAATGGCCTTGGAAATGCAGATCAGATTTTTATATCAGGCACTCTTTATAAACTGGATAAAAATGGGCTGAAGGATGTGCATACGCCGGAGATCTTCAAAAGTGATAGTGATAATCTGTCAAGCAAGGCATCGTCCAATATGTATGTACAGTCCACTGCAGCAGGAAATTTCGATGGGAATAATAAGGGCTATGAGCAGATTGCATATACAGTAAGCTGCAAAACAAAAGACAAGCGCAGTTATGATTACATGCGCGGCGTAGTAGGCGGCAAAAAACATAATGATACAACAGGTATCGCGCGGGAATACTATTCTACAGCCGCAAACAGGATGAGTGATGATTATGCCTGGCCGGGACGCGGCAAGGATAATGCGTCCGGATATATCAGTGAACATCAGGGACTCAACTGCATTGTAGTCTCAGCTGATAATGATAATGATGGTGTTCTCGCCAGATATAAAGAAAAAGCCGTGATTTATTCCGACCCTGAGGTCCTTTGTGTTCTGCAGGCTCCGCCATATTTTAAGGAAGTAAAAGACTACATGACAGACACCTCGGCAACTGCATACGAAGTAGTAGAAAGTTACTCCTTCGACAGAACGAAATCCAACAGCGTTTCTTACGGCGTAGGAGTAGTCGCAGGCATGGAAAGTCCGGCCATACAGATGGAGATGACTGCAGGCTATGCCATGGATTGGTCACAGGAATTTACAGAAGGGCAAACAGATTCAGTAAAATTAGGATGGGCAGCTAAAGAAGAAGATCTCGTTTTGGTTCAGAGAAAGCCGGCTGTCAGTTACTATTACGAGATCCAGTCACAGAATGGAGACTGGGACGGGGAATGCATGGTCGTTACCGTGCCGTGCAGACCGAGTCTGGTAACAATGGGAGTCGAAAAGTACAATGCCTTTGCGAAATACTATAATAAACTGCTGACGGATTCAAAATATCTGAAGGATTATCATAATACGGATGTCCCTGATTACATGAAGCAGTATCATACACTGGATCTCCTTGACAATCAGTGGCTGGGTCACGAAGGGGATCCGTCAAAGTATATAAAGTGGACTAACAACAAGTTCAAAAACGACAGCGGATACAAGATACTGCAGGAAACTCCTTTAAGACTGGGACACAACTCAGAATCCGTATCATGGAGCAAAACATCGAACACATCTATCGGCGTTACAGAAAACATGTCCCACGGGTTCACATATGATGCTACGATCGCAATGGGACCGAACGTAGGGCCTGCATCACTGTACGTAGGACTTACCACATCACTGCAGTACATGACAGGTGAAAGTATTACAAAAACTCAGACCAGTGAACAAGGTCTTTCCTGCGAAGTCAATGGCCTGAAAGTCAAGGACATGCCGGCAAGCATGAGGGGAGATGACTACAATTTCTCATTTAAAATGGCAAGATGGCCGTCCGGCATGAAACATTATGTAAATGGAGTTGCGGAAGATATTCCTGTATACGGATATGCTCTCTCCGGGGTTACAAAGCCAAGCAAGGACAGCAATATTTCAATAGAAGATCAGCTTGCTGCGTCTGCAGTAAATGAAAAGCTGAGTGAACTTCCTGCGCTGGAAAACCTTGAACTCAAAGATGAGAGTGCAATCATAGAGGTAAGGAACAAATATGAAGCGCTGAGTAACGCAGCAAAAACACTTGTTGATGCAAATGAAATAGCTGCATATGAGAGCAGAATAAAGCTCCTGAAAGCAGGCGGTATGGACCTAACGAATGCTTCTGTAAAGCTGTCTTCAACTACTTATGTATATAATGGCAAAGTGAGGAGGCCGGGTATTATAAGCATAAACGGGTTTACGCTTAAAGAAGGACTGGATTATACAGCTAAATGGTCTGATGGAAGTTCGAAGAATGCGGGAACATATTATCTGACTATCAGCGGAACAGGAATATGTACCGGATCAGTAAAAGTTCAGTACAGAATTACAAAGGCCGTAAACCCTCTCGCTGTAAAAGCAAAGACTGCGACATTAAGCCGTAAAAAGCTGAAGAAAAAGAGTCAGACACTTACAGCTGCTAAGGTGATCACTTTCACAAAACAGATCAGCGACAAAAAGATTTATACCAAGGTCAAGGGAAACAAAAAGATCACAATCAATAAGAACACAGGAAAAGTGACGGTTAAAAAGGGCCTTAAGAAGGGCACCTACAAAGTTAAAGTCAAAGTCAGGGCTGCGGGCAACAACAATTACAATCCATCTGCTGTAAAGATTGTAACTTTCAAAATCAAAGTAAAATGATGCGTTAACAAAACTTTCCTCCTGTCTTGACCTGAAATAACAAGACGGCAAAAGAAGAGGGCAGCACAAAGTGCTGTCCTCTTGCTTTGTTTGTAAAACGTTTCGCTTTTATTGTGTGTTATACTATTAGGAACAGTGGATATATAAAAAGATTTGTATAAGTAAAGGTCTGCTAAAGCAGGGCGAAAAGGCGTATGGGTAAAGAAGTAATAAATGATATCAGATGGGCGGTTCTCGGCACCGGTGTCATCGCGAACGAAATGGCGCAGGCACTTCAGAAATCCGGGAAAAAGCTTTATGCTGTTGGCAACAGAACTTATTCCAAGGCTGTTGCTTTTGCTGAAAAGTACGGTGTGGAAAAAGTTTATTCCGATTTCAATGATATGTTTACTGACCCGGATGTAGATGCAATATATATTACTACTCCGCATAATACACATATCAGATTTATGCGTAAGGCAATTGAAGGCGGAAAGCATATCTTTGCAGAGAAATCAATTACACTTAACAGCTCTGAGCTGGAAGAAGCCGTTGCTCTTGCTGAAAAGCATAATGTGCTGATAGGAGAGGCTATGACAATCTATCATATGCCTGTATATAAAAAGCTGAAAGAAATCATGGAATCCGGCGAACTTGGCAGGGTGAATATGATAACCGCAAACTTTGGCAGTTTTAAGGACTATGATATGAGCAACCGCTTTTTCAATCGCAGTCTGGCAGGTGGAGCAATGCTGGACATCGGAGTCTATGCACTCTCGCTTATACGCTGGTTCATGAGACCTGATCCGGAAAGAATGATCACTGATGTGAGGCTTGCTCCTACCGGTGTGGATGAACAAGTGACGATGCTCCTTTCCAACAAGGAAGGGCAGATGGCTGCGGTCGCATTATCTCTCCATTCCAAACAGCCGAAAAGGGCAATGATATCCTGTGATAAGGGATATATCGAGATCATGGAATATCCACGTGCATGGGAAGCAAGAATAACTGATGCTGTAAGCGGAGAAGTTACCACCATATGCACAGGCGAGCATGCGGATGCTCTGAAATACGAACTTGAAGACTTTGAAGCTGCAGTCACAAACAACAAGAAAGATTTTTTGCATCTGGATTATACGATAGATGTCATGGAGCTGATGACGAAAGCCCGGAATCAGTGGGGAATGACTTATCCTGAAGAAGAGTGATCACTATTCTAAATTAGATGAACATACAACAAAACGGAGTGTACTATGAACTATGTTTTTATTTCACCTGCATATCCTGTTACCTGTACTAAGTTCTGTAACAGTCTGAATAAACTTGGAGTAACTGTGCTCGGAATAGGGGATGTGCCATATGACGAATTGAATGATAGTCTGAAAAATTCTCTGACTGAGTATTACTATGTGAACTCCCTTGAAAACTATGATCAGGTATACAGGGCAATTGCATTCTTTATTCATAAATATGGACGCATAGACTGGCTTGAATCCATGAATGAATACTGGCTTCAGTCTGATGCAAAACTGCGTACAGACTTCAATATTGCTGTTGGTACCCGTGAAGATCAGATCAGTGAAATGATAAGAAAATCAGAGATGAAAAAGAACTTTATCGAGGCAGGAATACCAACTGCACGTCAGCATATCGTTTCTGATTTCGAATCAGGCAAAGAATTCGTAGCAGTAGTCGGATATCCTGTTATTGTCAAGCCTGATATCGGCGTCGGTGCAAATGGTGCCATGAAGATCGAAAATGAATCTGATCTGGCTTATTTTTACAGAAATCTTCCGCCGGAACCTTATGTAATGGAAGAATTCCTGTCAGGCGACATCTGTACATATGATGCTGTAATTGATTCCCGCTGCGAGCCTTTATTCGAATCGATGTGTACATACCCACCGGTTATAGACTCCGTGCAGAATGACGAAAACATCCATTTTTTTACAAGCCCTTCTATGCCTGAGAGCCTGCGCACACTCGGACGGAAGACCGTAAAGGCATTTGGTGCTGACAGCAGGTTTGTGCATTTTGAGTTTATCAGATTAACCGGGGATTATGAGGGAATCGGCAAAGCAGGAGATTTTGCTGTGATGGAAGTCAATATGAGACCTGCGGGAGGTCATGATCCTGACATGATGAATTACGCACAGTCCATGGATGTTTTCCGCATATACGGTGAGATGGTCACTCAGGACAGAAGGATAATGCCTGAATCTGATGAAAGGTATTTCTGTGCATATGCTGCACGAAAAGACGGGCATAATTTTACGCATGCTCATGAAGAAATAATGGATTTGTATAAAGATTCCATTGTCATGCAGGAAGAGATGCCGCCTATTGACTGGCCGTCTATGGGCAGATATGTATATATGGCGAAATTTACTGAAAAAGAGGAAATGAATGCGTATTTCAGCTTTGTCCTAGGGTAATAATTGCATAAGGAGGCGACCCAATGAAATATTATCTCTACAATCCATTGGCCAATAATGGCATAAAGACACACATACCTGAGGGAGCTAAGCTTATCGATGCTTCAAAGACAGACTATCCTGAATTTTTTGCAGGCCTGACAGATGAAGATGAAGTTGTCCTGATAGGAGGGGACGGCACCATCAATTATTTTATAAATCACGTTGACATAGAAGCTCTTAAGAACAACGTTTACCTTTACGGTAATGGGACAGGCAATGATTTTCTGAATGATATAAACGAAAAGCCGGGAAAGGAAATACTGCTCAATCCTTATCTGGTCAATCTTCCTACTGCTACGGTAAACGGGAAAAAGTATAAGTATATCAATAATATGAGTTTTGGCATCGACGGTTACTGCTGCGAAGAAGCCGATAAAATTAAAGCGAAAAAGCCTAAAAAGAAAATTAATTACACCGCTATAGCAATAAAGGGCCTTTTATATGCTTTTAAGCCTCGTCACGCATGGGTGGAAGTAGACGGAAAAGAGTATGAATTTGATAATTGCTGGCTTGCACCGGCCATGAAGGGAAGATACTGCGGCGGGGGCATGATGCTGGCACCGGATCAGGACAGACATTCAGACAAGCTGACTGTAATAGTCTACATGAGCAAGTCAAAACTCCGGTCACTTAAGAACTTCCCATTGATCTTCGAAGGAAAGCATGTTGAGCTGACAGACATGGTCAAAGTTATCAGCGGAAAGAAGATCCATGTAAGGTTTTCTGAACCATGTGCTGTTCAGATAGACGGCGAGACTATCCTGAATGTAAGAGAATACTGGGCAGAAATTTAAGGAATGTATAAATTATCAATCAGTGTATAAAAATGGCTCTGAGACGAAATATCGGCGTCTCAGAGCCTGTTTAATTGCTTTATTGAAAGCGGTGTTTACTTTGATGGGTAACGTCCTACAAACTTCAGGGTTTCGCAAACTGATCTCAGATCAGCAAGCATCTTCTGACCTTCAGCAGACTGGTCATCACCATCGCATTCAGTGTAGAAGTAATATCCCCATTCCTCATAGTTGAGAGGTCTTGTGTGAAGGAAACGGATATTGAATCCATTGCTGCTGATTGCATTTATCGCCTTGACGAGTGAGCCCTGAACATTTTTAACGGTGAAGATCATCATAAAACGCGAACCTTCTTCGCAGCAAGTTTTGTTTTCGTTCCTTGAGAGAACTGCATAGCGAGCAACCTCATCATTGGCAGTCCATTTGAAAACTTTTACGATGCTGAGATCACCCTTATAGAACATATCCATGACATAAGGAACCATTCCGCTTCTGCTGCGCTCGAAAGGAAGCACGCATGCGTCACAGTCGCCAGATACTACTGCTTCATAAGTCTTGTCATAGTTTGCACAGTCAACACGGACAGCATCAGGTGCGATGAAGCTGGCGGCCTTGTAATCCTCAGGATCCATACCTGCGCAATAAGCAATACGATCTATCTTTGATAAATTAGTTTCCACGGTAATCACTCCTTTGTAATAAAATAATTTTCGTTCCGTACTCCAATATATTCTTAAAATGCCATTAATGCAAGTAATTATTCATTTTGATACATATAAATCGGAATAGGGGAATATCATTCAATTTTGTCGATCTCTTTGGCTCCCAAAGAAGATTCTTCATCCCAATGACCATGTTTCTTTATTATGTTTTTTGACCAGTCCTTGAGACCTCGCTCAACGAAGAATACGGCAATGGTACCCACAATGGCGGCTTCGTAAAATCCTGTACCGATTGCAAGTCCGATGCAGGCTGAAGCCCAGAGTCCTGCAGCAGTAGTGAGTCCTTTGATATGGCCACGGTTAACCATAATGGTACCAGCTCCGAGAAAACCTATGCCTGATACGACCTGCGCTCCTATTCGGGATGCATCACCGCTGAAATGTGTAGCAGTAAATGTTCCGGTACTCATTGCGATCATTGCGCCAAAACATACAAGAATATGTGTCCTGAGGCCAGCAGCTGAACCATGGGCGTCTCGTTCAAAACCGATAACACCTGCACAAACAATGGCCAACAGGGTACGTATTACGAGTGTAAGCAAATTCGGCTCAAGAAGCCATGGAAATTTATCTACTATCATAAACGGCACCTCCATTTTTCCAATTTAGCTGTTATTATACATTTTTGCTGTCCAAAGTAAAAGTCCCGGATGGGTCCGGGACTTTTTAGATAATATTAAGTATTTATGCTTCTAAAAGTATTAGCCCTGTGTAAGGCTTATTACGCTCTGAATCTGTCCCCAAACGATCAGGGCCATGAAGAGAGGTCCAAGCCACTTGATGCAGAAGTTGAAGAAGCCTTTCGACTTGAATGCCGAGCTTGACTCAACTTCGTCATCGATGTAGTGAGGAACTACCCAGCCGATGAGGATAGCCATGATGAGACCTGTCAGAGGCATCAGGATTCCTTCAGCTACAGCATCCCAAACGTCGAGTACATCTGGAATTCCGAAGAGGTGGAACCACTGCATTGTAGTTCTTTCTCCAAGTCCGTCGAGAGTAGTCATCAAGTTACCGATGAGTGCCCATGCTGCCATTACCATTGTAACTCCGAATCTGTTAGCTGACTTACCGGCCTTGATGCGGCTGTCGAGGATAGCGGAGATACCGCCTTCCATCATGCCGATCGAGGAGGAGAGGCAAGCGAAGAATACGAGGAGCCAGAACAGGAATGCGAAGATTGCTCCGCCCTTCATGTCATTGAATACTGTAGGCATGGATACGAAGAGCAGTCCAGGGCCAGCACCGAAGTCGATGCCGAATGCTGAGCAAGCAGGCATGATAGCGAGACCAGCGAGGAGAGCTGCGCATGTATCACCAACAGCAA
>JAFWMD010000004.1 GCA_017510725.1 Mogibacterium sp.
ACGTAAAGGGCTGTTGCGATGCAACAGCCCTAAATTTATTAAATTGACAATGTATTGCTTATGAAAAGTTTGCGTTTTATCTTCTGCCTTTTAAAGCATTCATAAAAGTGTCACCTACAACAGCTATCTCTTCAGCTGAAAAAGCCAGAAGGAAATTGTCAGAAAAGAGGATCTGTGAGTTTGCAGGGAACTCTTCATCGCCCTCCCAAACAGTAGCTCTTACTTTCAGACCGGGAATATAGTCAAACTCAATTGTGCAGTCACCGCCTGGAACTTCTTGTGCCCCGAATGATGCGCCGTCTTCTGCTAGTTTTTTAGCACAATGACCGTATGTGCCGGATAAGCGGTTCAGGCATCTTGCCTGAAAAGCCTTGTAATAATGGGCACCCCACGGAATCTCTATATATGAGAGCATTTTTCCGGTTCCGGGTGATAAAACGCCGTTCATTATAAGGCGGGACATCAGAATGATAAATGCACTCGATGTATCTTTTCCATCGTCTTCATATTTGCACAGCAGTTCCGGCCACTGAAGACTGACTGGCCTGTTCATTATGGTCAGGTGAAACATCTTTCCATCGAAAGGAACACCGCTTTTCAGAGATAGGGCATAGGGATCAGATTCAGCTGCTTTGCTTCGATAGTATTTAAGAGGGTTCTCTGTTTTATTGTTTTTAACTTCCATAAATTGGACCTTCTTTCAATCTTTTTCAAACAGTCTGTGGTCAGTGTGGGGCAGGAAGCAGGCAGCGAGGAATTCATCCATATAGCCGGGCTCTGTTGAGAGCTCAATATATGTCATATTTCTACCGATATCAAAGACTTTATCCACAGCTTCATCAGAAAGGAGCATTGCACACGCTCCTGTGAGAGAGGAGTTTCCTATATACGAATACTTATCAGTAGGAATCATTGGAAGCATACCGATGCTGATAGCTTTTTCAATATTGATCCCGCTTCCGATACCTCCGGCAATGATGACTCTGTCGATATCATCTACACTCATTGCTAAAGATTTCAGCATAGTGCGGATAGCCGAGAAGATTGCAGCTTTTGCGCGTATAAAGTTGTCGAGGTCACCTTCATTCAGCTCTATGTCTTTGCCGGTGCCGCTTTCAGATGCAAATGCAACGATATAATTACCGCCGTATTCGTCATAGCGTATTCTCGGAGATTCTCTGACAAATTTCCCTTTTGAGTTAACTGCACCTGTGCGGAACAGTTCGCTGATGATATCAATCAATCCGCTTCCGCAGAGGCCAAGAGGCTTATCACCGGAAATGAGGGTGTAATCAGGTTCCAGGGTTTCTTCATCGATGTGGACACTGTCTATTGCACCGGTAGTGGCACGCATTCCGCAGCTGATGTCGCCTCCTTCAAAGGCTGGCCCTGCTGAACATGCACAGCACAGCATGTACTCATTGTTTCCGAATACCAGCTCACCGTTTGTCCCGAGGTCTATAAAAAGAGTCATCTGTTCCGAATCCCATAAAAGGGTATCAAGAACACCGGCAGTAATATCACCTCCGACGTAGCTTCCTACATTAGGAGCAAAGATAACCGGAGAATCAGGAGGCACGGGAAGGCCGGCTTTATTCGCATCAATGCCTGTTAATTCCAGGAACTCAGGCACATATGGTTCAAGCCTGATAGAATCTCCGTCTGCACCAATAAAGAGATGCTCCATAGTTGTGTTTCCTGCGATCACTATGCGGGAAACATCGGATGCGTTCTTTCCGCTGTCTCTGAAAAGAGCCTGCATTATTGGAACGATGGTCTCTTCTCTTACTGCTTTTTGTAATCTCTCTTTTCCGCCGGGTCTAGTCTGCTGAATGATACGGTTGATAACATCGGCGCCATAGCGGATCTGTCCATTGCCACGGCTGGCCTTGGAAAGGACTTTGCCGGTCTTAAGATCAAGAAGAGCAGCCGCAACAGTAGTAGTTCCGATATCGATAGCGATACCGCAGCCTTCCGAGCAGGTAGATTTGGATAGCCCTGATGAAAAGATGTTATCTATAGAATTCTCATATCTTTCCAGTTCTTCTGAGGTGGAAAGGTCAGCAGTAGCAATGTTCTCCTTGAAAGCGCTTGCGGTCGCAGGAACCCATACAACTGCGTCTCCTATCACTTTGCTCTGACAGGCAAGTCTCCACATTTCCTCATAATCGGCATATGGCAGGCGAGGATTCTGGGGCATTTCCAGAGCTCCGGATATCAGCCTGACACGGCATTTGCCGCATGTTCCGTTTCCGGCGCATGGCGCATCGATTTCGATCCCCGCGCGCTGAGCGGCTCTCAGAACGTTCTCACCAGCCTCGACCTGACACTTGATGTCCTGCCTTTGGTTTTCGATTTTGAAAGTAAGAGTATACATATCAGCTCCTATAAGAACATCACCGGGATGAACCCGGTGATGTCAGATGGTATTAGAATCTTACATAATCGGATCCATGCTCAGTGCCGGGTGTCCTTTTTCGGTCAGGAACTCAAGCAGAGTCTCAGGATCTGTAGCGATTGTCTCGTCGCCGATCATATCTACGAAATCATCAATGCCAAGGGTCTCTTTAGCTGTCTTGTTAAGACGGGTTCTGAGGTCCTCTTTCAGCTCTTTTGGCATCCAGACGATACGGGCTGTGCCGCCTTCAGCGCTGATGAACTTCTTGGAAGCGATAAAGTGACGGCCATGTCCCATGAAGCCAGGGGTCTGCACGCCACCGCCGGTCATAGAGGCCAGCTCGCCGAAAGTCATACCTGTCGGGGTCATGCCGGAATACTCACGGTTGACGATAACGACACCGTTGGAGAGAGGCTCAATACCGCAGATGCACTCGAAGCAGCCGCAGCTGGTCATCGGATCTTCGATAAGGGAGTAAAGTGTAACGTTCTCTACTGCACCATGAGTTGCCATACCGACGGCTTTGTTGACAGCCTCGTATCTTCCCAGTCTTGCATCGATCAGACCTTCCTTTGGAATCGGCTGGGATGGACCGGTAGCATTCAGTTCATAGGTAGCTTTTGCATCGAGCCAGGAAACTGCACCGCAGAGTCCGAGACGTTCAGGAGTTATTACGCAGCAGTGTGCAGGAGCAAAGCTCTGGCACAGAATGCAGGTGTAGAACTGATCAACGCTCTCATCACTGAGAGAAGAAAGTCTGTTGTCGCGGAAGCGGTATACAGGCATTCCTTCTTCTTCAAGCATTTTCTCGACCAGTGCTTTATCTGTGATCAAGGTCACCTGGCATTTGTCGACGACATTTCCGAACTCATCCATGATCATGCTGTAGAGAACTTCTCCAAGATCACGGAGACGGAAACCGGCATTGAATGTATCTTTGCTGATACGGATGCGGAACAGGTTTCTCTGTCCGGTGTGCATAACACCTTCAATATAGTTGAACCATGTGTGGATTCTTCTCTCGATAACAGACTCGAAGTCTTTCTGCATCTTTGCGCCGTATACCTTGACTCTGGTGGCAAGAGGCAGGCGGAGAAGCTCGGTCAGTCCTTCAGGAACTTCCGGTCCGATGAGCTCGATCTTGTGATCTTCGATCTCGTCAGGATTATCTACCATGGTAAGGAGCTCGCAGGTGGGGTTGTGATCGGAGTCGAACTCAACATAGGTGTTGGGCCTGCGGATGATCTCACCCTCGAAAGCGGAAGCGAAGCCTACCGGGAGGGAGACGGCTTTTGCCTTGACCTTGATGTTGCGGAGCTCAAGAGATGTCTTAACTGTTTCAGAATGATCCAGTACAGATACCAGAGCGCCAGGAACCTGATTTTCGCCGAGATCAACGTCGACGATGACCGGGAAGCCGAGTGCAATAGCGCCTGCGCCAGCAGATACTACTACGCTGTCAAGAGCACCAAAGGTGTTGACGAATGCAGGAACTCTTTCCTTGGTATAGGCCAGCAGTCCGGGCAGATCGCCGGGGGTCAGTCCGCCGAAAATAAGGGCAGCACGTACAGCAACAGTAACAACGTGAATAACTGCAGTGACAGCGTGTCCAAGCGGGATTACACGGTAATCAAGACCGACTTTAACGTTTTTCTCAAGTATCTGATCGATAACATTACCTACGAGGAATGTGAGCAGACCTTTGTCCTGATAATCTCTGACTACTGCAGCGACATCATCAGGATTCTCTGCTTCACCGAGAACAACAGCTACGCCAGGGATATCGCCTGTAACAAGCGGTACACCGAGAGATCTGATGATCGGGTCCGGTACGAATCCTATGCCGGGTTCGTCAGCATACGGATCATCGCTCTCGACATATTTCAATGCCTCAAGGATCTCTGCACCAACAGCTGTAGCAAGACCGGCGTTCAGAGCCTGGCCAAGGTCTTCTTGGTTGGTAATAAGGGATTTAAGTACTCCTACACATGCCGGCAGGTCGCCAAGTTTCTCGACCTTTACGCCTGTTGCAGCATAGATTGTAGGAAGGAAGTATGCCGTACCAGGCATGTTTACGGGCTTGTCCGCTCCGTATTTAGCGATCGCGTCATTTACCGCACCTTCGGTAAGACCTGCTACCGCATTAGAGCCGCCGTAGATAAGATCTGTTAAAACACTCATATTTCTTTCCTCTCTTAAGTTTTATCTAGAGCTCCAAGAAGGAGTCAGCATACAAGAAATTGTTTTTAATGATATCCGCTGCTTTGATGGTCTCAACCAGTCTTGTGTCGCAGGGGTTCATTATTGCGGATGTCAGTCCTTTGCACATTGCCATAGCAACTGTAGCACTGTCAAGGATAGGACGGATATGTTTGGGTGTGCCGTTGGAGACGTTGGAAAGTCCGCCTGTGGAGTTTAATCCCATATCAGAAAGCTGACCTACGAAATCCAGAACGTCCATCTGTTTGTCCTGCATTCCTTTGATAACAAGGAACAGCGGGTCAAACCACATATCTTCTGCTTCCATACCTGCCATGAGTCCGCGCTCCAGCAGTTCCTGGCAGTAAGCCATACGCTCATCGTTGTCAGCAGGAACGCCTGCTTTTGAGCAAAGTGCAATGACGATAGCGTCATTGGCAGCTGCAAGATCAACGTTCTCGATCCTGTCGCCGGCGTCAGCGGAGTTGACGATCGGTTTGCCTTTTGAGCGGTTATATACTGAGATGCCTGCTTCGATGGCTGCGCGGTTAGCTGTGTCCAGTGCAAGAGGTACATTGTCGCATGCTTCCTGAATAGTCTGTACAGCCCATTTCATTAATTCAGGACCGTTTTTTTCTGCAGGTCCGATATTAACGTCAATATAAGTTGCTCCTGCAGCGATTTGTTCCTTAGCCCTTTTGATAATGGGATCCGGATTCATCTCTTCCATAGCCTTTTTGATGATAGGTGAGATGCAGTGAATGCGCTCACCGATGATAACGAATTTGCCCATGACTGTTCTCCTTTATGCGTTTAATTCTTTTAAGAATTTTACCAGGTTGGTTGCTTCATTAGGAGCTACGACGATGGTCCACTCCGGAAGGCGTTCCTCGAGCTCACCCTTGAGAACAGCGACTTTTCCGGGGATGATCAGGGTACGGTTCTTGATCTTGTTCTCGATATCGTTCTCCTTAATGAACTTGGTAATGCTGCCGGCAATGAACTTTCCTGCAGCCCATGCAGTAAGTACAGAGTAACCGCCTGCATCAGATATCAGCAGGTTGATCGGAACACCGCTGCGTTCCATTTCGCCTGAGACTACGAAATATGTCAGTGCAAAGTCGACTGTTGTAGCGCAGATGCTGTTCTCGTCGGCCTTGTTGATAGGATAGAGACCAGGTGCAACTTTCATCGGTTTCTGAGGATCTGTAAAGATATTCTGTCTCAGTCCGTAAAGCGGCAGGGCCTGTGCATATGACATGCCTTCCATGATTATGATGGAACCGTATTTGATGACAAACATGGCCGCCAGAGCGGTCTGTTTATGCGGATCACCTTCGGCAACTTTCTTAACATTGACGATTGAAGGATAACCGAATGTTCTGTCTCCGTCTTTCAGTGCAGCTCTGCGGACCTGTACTGCATTAGCAAATGTATCTTTAACAGTTGAACCTGTAACATCGAGGATAAGGTCCTTAAATCCTAAGCCTTCAACTGCTGCTGTTGTATCATGCAGAGCATCGAGGTCAGGTGCGCTGATACCAAGAACAACACCGTATTTTTTGGCGAGCTCAGTAAACGTAGTGTAGTTGTCCGGAGTAGCACCGTTGAGAATGGGTTTCTCTGAAGCGCAAACTTCAAGAGCGGCTTCGGCAGCCTCAGCGTCCTTTACATCAAGGATGAGCAAACGGCCTTTTCCGGCAGCCTTCTGTACAAGCTGAACATAAGAGCCTTTATCAGTGAACTCAAGGTTGAGAGCTTCTACATACATGCGCTCACCGATACGCTCATAATCTACCTTCTCGATTTCGGGAAGCTTTTCGTCAATATTGTCAGCGCTGACAGACACAGCGAATAGGTTTTCTGAAACGAATGTCTTCTCGTGGCGGTGGAGAACAGTCTCTCCACCCAGTGTATGCTCTGCGGCGGCGGTGCCGACCTTAAGGGACTTCATTGGAGGAGCTGTTGCCTCTGAAAGAGTTGCGAGAGCCTCTGCAGACATGTGCGGACATTTTTCGATAGGGATAGCACCCTGAGCCACTTTCATGGCGAATGCCATACAGGTGGGATTTCCGCATTCCTTGCAGTTGGTTTTAGGTGTAAGTTTGAAAATATCTAGTCCTTTTAATGCCATGGAATTATCCCTCCCTTACATAAGATCGGCAATCATGCCGGAGATCGTCGCCACGGACTGTGGATGTCTCAGGATAACTGCGTCAGCTCCGCCAGCGATAACAGCAGCAGCTGTGCATACTTCCATGTCAACACCGCGGGTCTCTCTGTCTCCCCACTCAGGGAAATCTTCTTCAGAGACGATAGATTCCTTGACTGCCCATGCTTCCTGAGATACAGGAGTGATTATAGGCATCTGCAGCATTACGTCGTTTTGTGCAAGTGCAGCATCCTTAACTCTGTCAAGAGTGGAAGCAACATAGTCATAACCATATCCGGCAGCTGCAGAGCCGACATTCATGACATAAGATTCAGGCTTGATTCCCATCTGAGAAAGCAATACGTTAAGCTGCTTTGCAAGGTTGATATCAACTGCAGACTCAGCAGAGATCTTGTTGCCATAAGCCATAACTGCAGATGCGGCGACAGTCTTATAGTCTTCCTCTCTTGCGGAGACGAAGAGTACATTTTTGCCCTGAAGAGCTTCTGCAAGGCTTGTGAAAAGAGCAGCGTCTTTTTCAACGTTTCTTGCACCAACGATTGCGAGCGGTACATCGATTGCTTCAGCGACTTGCTTTGCAATCTCGACGCACTCTTCAACAGAACGGTTATCTCCGTTGGGATCAGCACCGTTGAGTGCCAAAACAACGAAATCAGCGCCAGGCATCTCTGCGGCACGCGCTGCGACTTCTGCAATAGTCTCTGCGCCTTCATAATAAGCCGCGATTCCCGGAAGTGTCCGGTCTACGCCAGTATCAGTGATTTCTACTCCGATAGCGACTTTGTGCTTTGCCGGAGCATCAAAGGTGTACAGCGGCATCGTGTTTGAACCGCCGAGGGTCACGGCCTTTTCTCCAACACCGAGAGTTACTTCGTTGATGGATGAGGAAAAGACCTGTGGCTTGCGTGTAAAAGCCATGTTTTTACCTCCATATCATAAGTATATGATATTGTTTTTATATTCTAATTGCTTTGGCAGATCATGATGCCTTATGCAAATAGTTTTTTTGCTATTTCGTTGACGGCGGCTCTGGCTGGAGAGTCATCCGGAAGTTTTGCGGTAGGCCTTCCTTCAGAATCATACTCATAGACCATTTCGTCGTGAGGAACGACACCTATCAAATCAAGACCGTTTTTCTCTATCTCTTCCTTTACTCCTGCATTCAGGACGCCGCCCGGTGCACGGTTAACAATAAGATAGGCATGGTCGACTCCGATATCGACTTCCTTTACAAGCTCTGCAATACGGCTTACCGCCTGAATGCCTCTTCTTGAACAATCAGAAACAAGCACGATACAGTTTACGGATGGAAGGACGCCTCTGCTTATGTGCTCCATTCCGGCTTCATTATCAACTATCATATACTTATACGCGCCTTGCAGCTTTCTAAGTTCAGCGCTCAAAAGATCGTTAACAAAGCAATAGCATCCTTTACCCTGTGTACGCCCCATGACAAGCATATCGAAATCATCTTCTTCGATCAATGCAGTGTGGAACTTAGCGTCCATGTATTCTTTTTTGCTCATGCTGGCAGGGATAGGGTTGACCTCAGCTTTATCAGCTGATGCAATAGTCTCCCTGATCTCTCCAAGAGTGTGTTCGACCTCGACGCCGAGAACTTCGTTAAGGTTTGAGTTGGCGTCAGCGTCAACTGCTAGCACAGGAGTTTTTCCGTTTTTGCACAGCCAGTCAATCAGCATACCGCAGATAGTGGTCTTGCCTGTTCCTCCCTTGCCGGCAACTGCTAGTGTATATGTAGCCATAAATGCCTCCAATTTATGTTGTAAATATCTATGTTATGGTCAGCTTTTTTAGTCCGGTGAAAAAGTAAATCTCTGCTGCAGTCCGGCGACGTCTGCATCAATGATAACTGTACCGTCCGGAAACACCTCTTTTTCGATTTTTACGAGCTTTCCTTTAAGCATATCACGTACATATTCCTCCGGATCATCTGTATCAGGATTGCTTATGAAGACATCCCGCATCTGGTTTCCGGAGCATTTGTTATATATTTCGCGGATCAACTCGTATTTCATTTGTCTTCCTGCTCATCGACCTTGATAGTGATCTCGTTGCGAACAAGATCCAACGAACGGATGCAGCCTATTACGGAGAACTCATCACCCATAACGTCTGTAAAAACATATTCGCCGTCTCTGCATTCCACATTGCTTATATATTCACCGAGTTTTACTCGCTCATTGTTGTCGTTGACCCTATATAGTGTAGAGAGACACATGTGTTATTTCTCCTCTTTGTTCAGAAGGTGAAGCGCTTTATGCATAAGATCGTTTCCGCTGCGGAAAGCATCAACTGCTTTGTCAAGATATTCAGCAGCTTCGGCTTCGCCCGATAGCTCCAGCTTGTGACAGATCTCATGAAGCTCTTCAGCATGATGTATATTGTGATCCAGCATATAATCGAGCACTTTCACTGCCTGTTCAGTACTGTCGAAAGCAGTTATGTTCTCATGAGAATGTTCATGATTATGGTGATCGTGCATAGTATTTGTCCTTTCAGATGTGTCTTATCAATTTGCAGCTGTTCAGCAGCCGGTTTATCTAATTTTTCATTATAAATGATGCGGTTTATTTTGGGCATCCAAATAAGAGCATTATCATAATGCGCTTATTATATTATAATGTGGCTTACTCAGTATGAAAAGAAAAAACAATACATTTACATATTATTTTTTATAATACTATTTGTGCATATCAAATTGACACGTTCAAGGCTCTGA
>JAFWMD010000045.1 GCA_017510725.1 Mogibacterium sp.
TCGGAAAGAAATCCGGGAGCTCATTTCTTTTTTCTCCAACAGACCGAAAAGATACATCTCCACTTAAGGACCGGTTGGAGGAAATCGAGCAAAAATTGGAGGAAATCAGAACAAAGGCTCTGGAACCGTTGAAATTACTGGGGTCTACAAAAGCGATTCCCTTCACCCGCTCCAACGAAAACGCCCCAACAGGGGCGTTTTTCGGTGGAGCGACATGAGGCATCGAACCCGAGACGTAAGCCATACAATCAAAGAGGGTTCGTATCGGGGTGTAGAAACAAAAGACACCCCGAAAACGGCGGTCAAGGACGCGGGAGCGCCGCGGAGCGGGCGAAGCTCCTTGACAGCCGGATATTCCCTTCACCCGCTTCAAAGAAAGCTCCCTGCCGGGCAGTTGCCTGCGGCAGGGATCTTTCCTTATGCGTGACTGTGATGTTGGCTTATTATGCTGCTTTGAGAGGGCTGCTTGCTCTGCCCTTTGTGCTGGCGATATCGTCAAAAAGGGCCTCGATTGGCTTTGGCTCGGTCATGAGCCCCAGGATCTGTGTGGACTCCATATCTGCATAGCAGGTGGTCACATTCCATTCGGTCTCCAACTCAAACTCGAGCATGTCGTTCTCTCTGCTGATGATTCTTACCTTGTAGTTCTCATTATCCATGATGCCTGCCTCGGCTGCGGCTTTTGTGATGATTGTATAGATCGTTGTGAAGCTGTTAGTCATTTCATTTTCCTCCTTTATCTTTGAGATTTCGCTTATCCTCTAAGCTCCGGCTCATGCTGCCGGTGCTCTGTTTTCATCTGATGGTTGTAGTATAGAACCCAAAATTAAGAGAATTATTAGAAAATGGTTATTTTTGAATAATATTGCGCGATATACTAAACATCATTCGGCTAATTGAATTCTTAGAATTATAAGGTAGAATTACTTTGTAATCGAAGGCGGGCATGATGACACCCTGCCGATAGGGCATGAGCAATACAGAGAGAGGACCATGTAACATGAGGATCCTTGTAGTAGAAGACGAGAAAAACATGAACCGCCTTATCAGCGAGGCGATGAAAGATGAAAAGTACAGCGTCGACAGCTGCTTTGACGGGCAGGAAGCTTTGGACTACGCGCTGGCAGTGGATTACGATGTGATAATACTCGATGTGAATCTGCCTAAGATGGACGGTTTTGCCGTAGTTGAGAAGTTAAGGGGCGAAGGGTGTGTTTCTCCGGTACTCTTTCTTACCGCAAGGGACAGCATAGCCGACAAGGTGACCGGCCTTGGTGCCGGAGGCGATTACTATCTTACCAAGCCATTCAGCTTTGATGAGCTCCGCGCCGTAGTAAAGGTAATGGCGCGCAAGTACACCGGCAACAGGACTGATGAGTATTCCGTAGCGGACCTGAAGGTCGACACTTCTGCCAGGACGGTAGTCCGCGCGGGAGAGACCATAGAGCTTACATCGAAGGAGTTCGCCCTGCTCGAGTACATGATACGCAACCGTGGGATAGTGCTCTCACGTGAGATGATTGAAGACAATCTCTGGAATTTTGATTATGAAGGCGGGACTAATGTAGTTGATGTATACATCGGCTACCTGCGCCGCAAGATAGATAAAGGATTTGAAAAAAAGCTCATCCACACGGTGAGGGGGACAGGCTGGGTCCTCAGGGAGGATAATTAAAAATGTCTGCAAAACTCAGACTTGCATTGTGGGTCACATTCATGGTGCTGCTGGTATCGACAATGGTACTTGTGTTTGTACTGGTCATAAACAGACACAGTCTGCCGGAGGATCCTGCGGCCTATCTTGTCGATGTCGTAATAGACAATGCGAATGATGTCGAGTTTGACAGGGGCACTTTTGAGTGGGACGATCTGTCGGTCTATAAACGCGGTGTCTATTGCTCCTTTTATAACACTAATGGAGAACTGCTGCTTTCGGCAAACAAGGAAGACATGGATTTTTCCTCTGAGCCGTTCATTGCAAACCGGATAAGGACAGTTGGCTCCGGCGGACGTGAATTCTATTTATATGACGCGTATGTGGATATGGAGGTTTCCGGGCTCTGGATAAGAGGCATGACCATGACTGACAGCCATCAGGGAATCACTGACATAATACTCAGGCTCACTGTGATTATACTTCCGGCAATACTTATCATCACATTCCTTGGCGCGCTTTGGATCTCATCCCGCACATTCAGGCCGATCGAGAAGATTGTTGAAACTGCCAATTCGATCAATGACGCTGACGATCTGACAGACAGGATAAACCTGAAAAGAGGACCTAAGGAAATGAGACAGCTTGCAGGATCGTTCGACAGGATGTTTGAGCGGCTCGAGAAGCTGTTTGAGGCTGAGCGCCAGTTCACTTCTGATGCATCGCATGAACTCAGGACACCTACTTCCGTGATACTCGCTGAATGCGATCACGCGAAACGAAGGGACAGGACAGCGGAAGAATATCTCGAGTCGATCGGACATATAGAGGAACAGGGGCAGCGCATGTCCGCGCTCATAGAAGAGCTTCTGGGGATCACAAGACTCCAGCAGGGCACGGAGAAGTACCCTTTGAGAAAAGGTGACTTCAGCGAGTTTGTGAGCCTTACAACAGAAGGCTTCGTTCCGCAGGACGACAGAGGGATACGGCTCGAAACGAATATCGAAGACGGGATCATATGCAGCTTCAATGCGTCACTCATTTCGCGTGCCATATATAACCTGCTCCAGAATGCATATAAATACGGCAGTGAAAACGGATATGTAAAACTGACGCTTGGGCGTGACGGAGAGATGGCTGCTTTGAGCGTAGAAGATAATGGTATAGGCATCGCTACGGAAGATCAGGACAAAATATGGCAGAGATTCTGGCAGGCAGATCCTTCACGGGGCGAAAACGGCAGCAGCGGCCTGGGCCTGGCCATGGTAAAGGAGATTGCTGAGTTCCACGGAGGGAGTGTGTCGGTAGAGAGTGCCCCTGGAAGGGGAAGCGTATTCTCATTGCGTATTCCGCTGGAGGAAAGTGATAAATAATTGGAGTGAATCAAGGAATCGAACCCACGACATAAGCCATACAATCAAAAGAGGGTACGAAATCAAGCCTCCAGAGCAATGCTCCGGAGGCCTTTGTTTTGCATGAATCTAATGAACGCACAGCACCTGTACCATTCAATAGAGGCGCATACAAACTTTTCTGCAAAAGTGATAGAATCATTGTAATGAAAATATAATATCTCCTTGTCTGAGAAGAGGGGGAAACTGAAAGGAGCCTGGATAACGATGATCCAACTGCTTATAAAAAATGAATCTGATCTGTACAATCCATATGATCCCTCTCAGACGAGGATCAACGAAGGCGTTTATCACTACCTGAAAACATACTGTTCCCCGCTAGAGGCCTCGAAACATGTTCATGACACTCTTCAGATCATTACAGACGGCCCGATAGATACGGACAGGTTCCAAAGAGTTCTTCATGATGCTGTTGAAAGAGACATTGCGGAATTTGACAGGCAGATTGCCAGGAACAAGCGCAGAATTATATGGGAGGGAGTTCTCGGCTTTTTATTCTGCGCCCTTGGTATAATGCTTACGGTCTATCTGGATGAGCTGCTTCTGACGATTATTTCACTTCTCGGTACGATGGGCATCAAAGATGCCATCACTATCAGTACGACTATCAATCACGATATCAAAAACCTGAAAAAACTGCTGAGTCCTATAAGAGATATCAGGCTGGAAGTGGTTCAACGCAATGAGGAACTAAAACAATGAAATACAAATACTATCTTTTCGACCTTGACGGAACTCTGACGGATTCCGGCATCGGCATAACCAATTCTGTCATGTATGCACTGGAAAAGTTCGGTATACATGTATCAGACAGAAAAGAATTATATCCGTTTATCGGGCCCCCGCTTACAGACTCATTTAAGAAGTATTTTGGCTTTAATGAGAAAGATGCGCTTCAGGCTGTTGAATACTACAGGGAGTATTTTCGTGCAGGCGGGATTTTCGAGAATGCGGTTTATGAAGGAATTCCGGAAATGCTGGGAGAGCTGAAAAGCAGAAATGCAACGGTTGCGCTTGCCACATCCAAGCCGTATGAATTTACTGTTCAGATACTCGATCATTTTGATTTGCATCAGTATTTCGATCATGTCGGAGCAGCAACAATGGATGGACGCATCAGCGGTAAGGCAGATGTTATCAGGCACCTTCTTGATAGGCTTGAGGTGACAGATAAATCATCTGTTCTGATGATCGGAGACCGGGATCAGGATGTTGATGGGGCGAAAGCAAACGATCTTCACTGTGCGGGAGTGCTGTGGGGATACGGAAGCATCGATGAGCTTACGAATGCAGGAGCTGACTATATAGCTTCCGTACCTTCGGATATTCTCAGCTTATGACAAAGAGCGTTACGGAAACAGTAACAGGCAAGCTGCCGTACGCAGGCTCAGTCGTATGACTGGGTCTTTTGATATATGCCAACGATTGGAGATAATAAATATGAAAAAGAAGTGGTGGCACGATAAAACAGCGTATCAGATATATCCCAAAAGCTTCTGCGATTCAAACGGAGACGGGATCGGAGATATTCAGGGCATTATTTCCCGGCTTGATTATCTGCAGTCACTTGGCGTTGATATAATATGGGTCTCACCGTGTTACCCGTCTCCATGGGCGGATCAGGGCTACGATATTTCCGATTATTACAACGTAGATCCAAGATTTGGTACCATGGATGACATGGATCAGCTTATCCGGGAAGCGCGAAAGCGTGACATGTACATACTGATGGATCTGGTCGTGAATCACTGCTCGGACGAGCATGAGTGGTTCAGAAAGGCATGTGAGGATCCTTGCGGCAAGTATGGTAAGTACTTTTATATCGAAAAAAGAGACTCCTCGGGCGGTGTGCCATGCAACTGGCGTTCTGCTTTCGGAGGCTCTGTCTGGGAGCCGCTTCCTGGACATCCTGATATGTGCTATCTCCATATATTTCACAAAAAACAGCCTGATCTGAACTGGGAAAATCCGGAAGTGCGCGAAGAAGTGTACAACATCATAAAGTGGTGGATGGAAAGAGGCATTGCGGGCTTCAGGATCGATGCCATAATCGATATCAAAAAGGCGCTGCCTTTCAGAGACTATGCAGCCGGAAGAGAGGATGGCCTGTGTGATATAAGCGCCATGCTTGAGAATGCCGAGGGCATAGGAGAATTCCTCGGTGAAATGAGAGATACAGCTTTCGCGCCGTATAAAGCTCTTACTATAGGTGAAGTGTTCAATGAGAAGTATGATGAACTAGGGGCTTTCATAGGAGAAGACGGATACTTTTCTTCTATGTTCGACTTTTCACATGTAGTTGAAGGGCAGAGCCGTCTGGGCTGTTATGACCACCGAAAAATCAGCGTTGATGATTATAAACGCTGCGTTTTTGCCGCACAAAAAAGAATAGGAGATATCGGCTTCTTCTCAAATGTGATCGAAAATCACGACAGACCGCGTGCGGCAAGTTATTACCTGCCGGAATCAGGCAGGACGGAAACAGGCAAAAAGTGTCTTGCGCTGGCATATTTCATGCTGAGAGGACTTCCTTTTATTTATCAGGGACAGGAAATAGGCATGGAAAATACTGTATTCAATACACCCGATGATTTCGATGATGTAGGCACTATTGGTGAATATCATGTGTCTGTTGATGCGGGGTTGAGCGAAGAAGAGGCTATGAAGGTGGCTGGCCGTTATTCAAGAGACAACGCCAGAACACCTATGCAGTGGGATGCCGGCCGTAATGCCGGCTTCAGCGAGGCAGTTCCCTGGCTGCCGGTAAACCCTGATTATAAAGTGATAAATGTGAGCGAACAGGCTGACCGACCGGATTCAGTTTACAATTTTTACAGACAGCTCACAGCGCTGAGAAAAAATCCGGACTACCGGGAGACTCTGGTATGGGGTGAGTTTGATCCGGCGTATGAAGACAGAAAAGGACTGATGGCCTATTACCGCAGGGCAGACCGTATTGTGCTGGTTCTGGCTAATCTCAAGTCAGAGTCTGAGGAGATAGATGTCGGCTGTGAATACAGGATACTGCTGGACAACCTGAATCCGTCCGTAACTCATGAACAAATGCAGGGGTGCATACACATGCAGGCCTGGCAGGGCTTGATCCTGGAACTGATGCATCATTAAATATATCAGCGATTGCACTTGAGGAAAAACACAAAAAATTGTAAACTTTCGGCTGATATTTGTTTACAATTCACAAAATCAATGCTACAGTAGCAATAACTTAATACCAATAAACCTTTGATGGAGAGTGAGTAGGTTCCGATGCTTACATATGAGCGAACTGCCGGCGGTGAGAGGGCAGCATGTGGAGGCGGGATTGAATGGACTCCTGAGGGCGACAGGAAAGGGATGAAGATCCTGAGTATGGAAGACGGAGAAAAAACTTCGTTAACAAATGATGCATATGATGGTATGCAGTGAGTGGGCAGGGGCGACTCTGCCAAGCCGGGTGGCACCGCAGAAGTTTTGTATTATCATGCTTCTGTCCCAGCATGTATTATGCCGGGACGGGAGCGTTTTTGTTTCTCCCCTTCAGGCATCGGACAGGTCAGGTATAACCGGTCCGCTTACATTAACTCACTTATCGGAGACTGGAGAAAAGGAGAAAACAATGGAAAACTACCGCATCTATCTGACAGAAGAAGAAATCCCTACACATTATTACAACCTGAGAGCAGACATGAAGAAAAAGCCTGCTCCACTGCTTAATCCCGGCACGATGCAGCCGATGACAGCGGAAGAGCTTAAAGGGGTGTTCTGCGAGGAGCTTGTAGCACAGGAGCTCGACAACGATACGAGATACATCGAGATCCCGGAGGAGATAAGAGACTACTACAGAACATACAGACCTTCGCCTGTTGTCCGCGCATACAATCTGGAAAAGCAGCTCGGAACTCCTGCCGCTATCTACTTCAAATTCGAAGGTAATAATACTTCCGGCTCACACAAACTTAATTCAGCTGCCGCTCAGGCATATTACGCTAAAAAGCAGGGGTTGAAGGGAATCACGACTGAAACAGGAGCCGGCCAGTGGGGTACGGCCATGTCGATGGCATGCGCTCATTTCGGACTTGAGTGCAAGGTCTTTATGGTAAAGGGATCATATGATCAGAAACCGTTCCGCCGCGAAGTGATGCGTACTTATGGAGCAGATGTTGTTGCATCCCCGTCAGATACAACGCAGGTAGGACGTGCACTTCTTGAGCAGTTCCCGGGAACAACAGGGAGCCTGGGCTGTGCAATCTCGGAAGCTGTGGAAGTTGCAGTCGGAACAGAAGGATACAGATATGTACTCGGCAGTGTACTCAATCAGGTGTTACTGCATCAGAGTGTGATAGGACAGGAGGCCTATACAGCGCTTAAAAAGCTGGGAGTGAAACCTGACATCATCATCGGATGTACAGGCGGAGGATCGAATCTTGGCGGGCTGATCGCGCCATTCATGGGAGAAAAATTAAGTGGCGAAGAAGATTACAGATTCATTGCAGCTGAGCCGGCTTCCTGCCCGAGCCTTACCAGGGGCAGATACATGTATGACTTCTGCGATACAGGCAATGTATGCCCTCTGGCAAAAATGTATACTCTCGGAAATAAATTCATCCCGTCACCGATACATGCAGGCGGACTCCGGTTCCACGGAATGAGTACAATAATCTCAGAGCTGTATGACCAGGGCATGATGGAGGCAGTCGCATATGAGCAGACAGAGGTATTCGAGGCTGCAGAGATGTTTGCAAGAGCCGAAGGTATACTTCCGGCCCCTGAAAGCAGTCATGCAATCAAAGCTGCAATAGATACTGCACTCGAATGCAAGGAAAGCGGAGAGGCCAAGACTATACTTTTTGGACTTTCCGGAACCGGTTACTTTGATCTCGTGGCATATCAGCAGTTCAACGATGGCACAATGACGGATTATATTCCTACAGATGAGGATCTTGCTGAAGCAATAAAATGCGTTCCGCCTCAGCCGGAAGAATAAAAGAGACAAGAAGAGGGGAGACAGGGAAGACAGGGGACGGTTCTGTGTCTCCAATGAGGAGACACAGAACCGTCCCCTGTCTCCCCTGTCTCTTTTGCTGTGCTATAATAATGCAAAACGGAAAGAGGAATGAACTATGGTTCTGTATTTCAGTGCAACGGGAAACACAAGATTTGTGGCAACTGAGCTCGCGAAGCATCTTGAAGATGAGGCGCTGGATCTGTGCAGCAAGGTAAAGCAGCATGATTATGAAACTATCCGGTCTGACAAGCCGTTTGTCTTCTGCGCACCAACATATGTATGCGCAGCACCAGCGTTTTTCTATGACTTTCTGAGGAGAGTCGATCTTGCCGGAAGCCCTGATGTTTATATGATATCCACAAGCGGGGGGTATTCGGGAATAAGCAGTGATATAGCACGGGCAATCATTCGAAAAAAGCATATGAACTATAAAGGCTGCGCGGAGTTTAAAATGCCGCCGAATTATATTGCCAACAAAAGCCACAAGCTTCCGGGTAAGGAAGAAATAGAGAAGAGGATAAGCGATACCTGTCAAAAGATAGAGCCGGTTGCAGATATAATCAGATCAGGCCAACCTCTCAGACACAGACACATCTGGCTCCTTGAAAAACTGATAGATTATCCGTCCAATCCGGTATTAAGCCTGATCGGACACCGTGTTAAAGGATTCTATGCCACTGACGGCTGCATCGCCTGCGGACTTTGCGAGAAAAAGTGCCCGTTAAATATTATTTCTATGCGTGATGGAAGGCCGCAATGGAAAGGAAGGACATGCGCCCATTGCATGGCGTGTATCCAGAACTGCCCGGTGGAAGCAATAGAATATAAAGAGATAACTAATGGAAGAAAGAGGTACCGATGCGATGATTACCGGAAGAACACTGGCCGGGCTATTAAGTAGGCACCTTTAACTTTTTCTATGCTATAATTTATCTGGTCGTTTGACGGAATCCGATGCTTGCGCAATGCAGATACCGGCAGTCATTTTGCAACAATAATTCGATAAACGTTAAAATCCGGAGTAACTATGTTTGGAAAGATTTTCCTGGTCCTTTACGTTATAGGTCAGATCCTGATTTCTGTTCTTACAGAGTATTCTATTAAAAACCACAGGTTTTTCAGTAAGATAGGCGGTAAGACCAGGATAATAAGAATATTCATATATGCATTTCTGGCCATTGTCCCTGTGCTGGGGGCATACCTCCCGAAAAGTCAGTTTAAGTATTTCTGCATGGGACTCGGAAACGTATGGCTCGGATTTTTCATATATTATTCCATTTTTGTCCTGCTGCTTTTCCCTGTCCTTCAGATCATTATTAAAAAAAGGGAAAAGGAGGACAAATCACTTATAGGCAGGGCTTTCCAGTTTGCTTTTCTGGCAGCGTTAATCATAGTCGTATATGGCCTTGTTCATGCTCAGCAGCCAAAACTCGTCAATTATGATGTTGAACTGGCAAATGAAGCAGCTAAAGGTGAAAAAGCAAAAATAGTTCTGATTGCAGATCTCCACCTTAGCGTCAATTCCGATGTAAAGGCAACGGAAAAGATGGTTGAGCTCGTAAATTCGTGTGACCCGGACATTGTCGTTATCGCCGGAGATATTTTCACAAGTAATTTTGAAGGTCTGAAGAATCCTGAAAAATACTCCGATGCAATGAGCCGCATGCATGCAAAATACGGAGTATATGCAGTGTGTGGCAATCATGATGTGGATGAAGACCTTATAGGAGGGTTCTCCATTTCTCCAGTTTCCGAGGCGTTCAGAACACCTGAGATGGAGAAGTTCTTTGCTGATTCCGGATTCACTGTTCTGTACGATGAAAGCGTTGATATCGGTGACGGGCTCTTTACACTTGCAGGAAGAATCGATGGAGAAAAAGCCGGGGATGGTACCAGCAACCGACTAAGCCCGGAAATTCTTTTAAAAGATACTGATAAATCGAAACCGATCGTAGTGCTTCAGCATGAGCCTATCGAATTCAAGAGCCTGGCTGACAGCGGTGCGGATCTTGTCCTCTGCGGACATACGCATAACGGTCAGATATTCCCGGGAAATCTTGTGGTCCCGTTCTTTAATGAAAATGGATATGGGGTCAAAGAACTGTATGGATCAGCAACAGTTGTAACTGCCGGAGTTGGCTATTATGGCCCGCCGATGAGATTCGGAACTGACAGTGAAGTGACAGTGGTAAATGTTACATTCAAATGAAGGTATTTCCTATAAATACCGCACATCAAGAGATTGAAGAATGAATAGTGACACAGCTGAATTCAAATGGAGCTATAAGGAGATAAGACGCAGAATAAGGCGAACGGTCTTTACAAAGGGCGTAAAGCCATATTTTGTGCTTGTTCTCATTATCTTTCTGTTTTCATTCATAGGAATACTGCAAATTAATGCTTCCGGGATCATAAACACCCTGGATATGCAATTTGGCAGGGGTGTCGTTAACAAGGATGACATCTTAAATATCCTTGACTATGTAAGAGGCACTCCGTTTATGCAGTCACTGCCTGAATTTATAAGAGAAGAAATAGTCGTCGACATCATCTGGGGCACTCTGTCTACGTACAGCTGGCTTATCAACCTCTTAGCCATGAATCATGCATACATGGAACGAAATATCGGAGAGGTGTTTGCGTTTGTTATGCTGTTCATGTTGCTGTATAAAGGCATTACATCCTTTTTTAAGAAAACACTGGCTGTCGGGCTTCACAGAGCTGTCATGGAAAACAGGTTTCAGAGGGATGTTAAGATCCGGCGTATTTTTGCACCTTTCGGCAACCACAAGTTCCTGCATGTGATAGGTGTGATGAGTATTTATGTCATCGTGATGGCGCTGTGGTGGTTGACCATCATAGGAGGTATCATAAAGCATTATCAATACTTATTTGTGCCTTATTTACTGGCTGAGAATCCGGACCTGAGCTGGAAGAAAGCAAGAAATCTTTCCAGTAAAATGACACACTGGTACAAGTGGAAAATGTTCCTGACTGAAATGTCATATCTTTATCTTCTTATACCTGGATTTCTTATTCCGATCAGTGACCTCTTTCTCGTTATGCCGATCGATTATACGATGGACACTGAAATGTATTTCACCCTCAGGCAGAGGCCTGATATCAGCAGGAAACGGTTCATAGAGACCGCATTTGATGGTGATGCATATGTTGACAGGATCAAGGCAGGGGAAAAGCCGGAAGATATCCATCCGGAATATCTGATGCAGGATATGCATATCAGGAATTCCAGCTTTGATGCAGCAGACGATTACCGGATCATAGACTATATTGCCATGTTTTTCATATTCTGCTTTATAGGTTGGCTGTGGGAAGTCGGACTGCATCTTGTAAAGGACATGGTATTTGTAAACAGGGGTGTCATGTATGGCCCTTGGCTTCCGATATATGGCGCCGGCGGTGTGTTTATCATCGCCTTGCTTAACAGACTGAAGCACCATAAATTCAAACTGTTCGTTTCAACAATGGTGCTGTGCGGCATACTTGAGTACTTTACCAGTTTTGTGATCGAGTTTTTCAGCAACAGGTCATACTGGGATTACCATGACATGCAGCTGAATCTGAACGGCAGAGTGTGTCTGGCAGGACTTATCGCATTTGATATCGGAGGGTTCCTGGGAATATTCATTGTAGGTCCTCTTATTAAAAACATGATGCACAGGCTTGGAGATAAGAGGGGGAAGATCTTATGCTCTGTACTGATAACTCTGTTTGTGATCGATATAATCTGCTGTAAAATTTTTGGACCTAACATCGGAGAAGGAATAGGAAAAGAATACTCCGAAAGGGGTGTTTACCGGGAGGTCGTTTATTTGTCTGAACAGCCCAGCCCCTGATAACAGAAACAAGGCCGGGGAGAATTGGTGAATGATATGGATATTTATGTAGATATAAAAGCAAGGAGTGGCGGTGACGGAAGTCAGGAAAGGCCATTCAGAAGCATAAACGAAGCGGCTGTAATTGCAGAACCGGGGGATACTGTTTGGGTGTCTCCCGGACTTTATCGTGAATCAGTAAATCCTTTGAATTCAGGAACCGAAAGCAAAAGGATAACTTATGTCAGCACCGAACCGCTGGCTGCAGTTATCACGGGTTCGGAGAGGGTATCATCGTGGGAGCGTTATTCAGGGAGTGTATGGGTCGCAAGAGTCGATAACAGCCTGTTCGGAGATTACAATCCTTATACGACGCTGGTGTATGGTGACTGGTATTTTGCTAAGGCTGACAAGCATACGGGATGTGTCTATCTGAACGATGAGGCGATGTATGAAACTCCGGATCTTGAAGCGTGCATGCGTGGAGAGGTCAGTGAAGTCAGCTGGGATCCTGATAATTCCATATATAAATGGTATGCAGAGCAGGATGAAGAACGCAATGAAACTGTTATATATGCGAACTTTCAGGGTGTGGATCCAAACTGCGAAAATGTTGAGATCAATGTCAGGAGAGAGTGCTTCTGGCCATCAGAAACAGGGAGGAACTATATCACGGTCAGAGGGTTTAAGGTCGAAAAGGCTGCCACTACATGGGCACCTCCTGCAGCCTTTCAGGATGGCATGATAGGACCTCACTGGAGCAGGGGCTGGATCATAGAAGACTGCGAGATAGTCAACAGCAAGTGCGCAGGGATCTCCCTCGGCAGATACTATGACCCTGAAAACAACAATTACTTTACAACAAAATATGTCAAAAGCCCTACACAGATGGAAAGAGATTCCGTGTGCCGCGGGCAGTATCACGGCTGGCTCAAAGAGAACATAGGCGGCCACATCATTCGCCGCAATAACATACATCATTGTCAGCAGGGCGGCATCATCGGCCGCATGGGAGCTGTCTTCAGCATCATTGAAGACAATCACATTCATCACATCAATAACATGATGGAGCTTGGAGGCGCGGAAATCGCCGGAATCAAGCTTCATGCAGCAATAGATGTCATAATCCGGAGGAACCATATCCACCACTGTACAATGGGTATCTGGTGCGACTGGGAAGCTCAGGGTACCAGGATAAGCTGCAATTATCTGCACGATAATCAGCGCCCGGAAGGTGTTAAGCAGCTGAAGGGCGGCATGATGTCGCAGGATCTGTTCGTGGAAGTAAGCCACGGTCCGACACTTATCGACAATAACATACTGTTTTCCGATGTGAGTCTCCGTTTCGCCGCTCAGGGAATTGCGATGATTCACAACCTCATCTGCGGAGCCTTTACCTGTGTGGGGGCCGGTACGGACTGGAGGTATACACCTTATCATATACCGCATCGAACAGAGGTCATGGGATTCATGACAACACTGCACGGTGACAACAGATTCTGCAATAACATCTTCATACAGACGTGGCCGGCTGATGATGCGGTGATACTGCATGATTACGATGACGGACGGGAGTATGAGAACCGCAGGGTCGGGACATGGGTGTTCGATGAGTATCCGACCTTCGGGGAGTGGTATTCGCAGTTCGATTTTTCAAGGCCTGCGGATATGGCTGAGCTTGAGAAGGCGCACTTCGGCCATCTGCCTGTATGGTCAGAGGGCAATATCTATCTCAATGGAGCGAAAGCCTGCAGACATGAGAAGAAGGGGAAATGCAGGATGATCACTTCGGACATACTCGGCAAGGCATTCGAGCCGGAGCAGCGGTTTGAGTCACCGGACGGATCGGATATCATTTTTGATACAGATTATTTCGGCGATGTCCGTACAGATGTGATAATACCTGGACCATTCGCAAAACTGCATGATGACGGAAAAACGTCAAATACATAGAAAAGAAAAGGACCGAAGAAAGTGATACAGGAGAATGCCATGCATTACTACGATATGGAATTTCACAGGGGAGGCAGGGATGCACGCCCGGAGAATACACTTTATTCTTATCAGTATTCACTTGAGAAAGGGGCGTTGACTATAGAATGCGACATGCAGATGACTGCTGACGGAGAGATCGTAATGTCGCACAATCCGGCGCTGAATCCGGATATTACAACAGACAGTGCGGGTAAGCGTATTGAAGACAGTGATCACTATATACACGACATGACGCTGCAGGAAGTGCAGTCGTTCAATGTCGGCAGAATGGATCCTTCGATCGAATATTATGAACTTCATGGCCGCACTCAGGTGCAGACGGATGCCTTCATCCCTTCGCTGCGCCAGATGTTCGAGCTGGTGAGAGACAGCGGCAATGAAGAAATAAGAATGAGTATCGAGGCTAAGGCTTATCCTGATCCCGCTCTTGGGATCAGGTACGAGAAGAATCCTGATTACGATGAGCTGCTCAGAGAATTTCTCTCGCTCGTAAATGAGTTCGGTTTCCGTGACAGGGTGATACTGCAGTCGTTTGACTGGCTTGTACTCGTAAAGATGAAGGAACTCGATCCGGGGATCAGGACGATAGCACTTTACAGCGAACAGCCTTCCTGGGGCGTACCTGAAGGTACTACGCTGTGGCTTGACAGGGATGAGCCGTCACCATGGCTGGGCGGGATCGATATCCGGGATTTTGATGGAAATCCGGTACGTGCAGCACACTCGCTCGGCATCGATGATGTAAGTCCGTACTTTAAGGAAATAACTAAGGAACTCACCGATGAGGCACACAGGCTTCACATGAAAGTAGTGCCCTGGACCGTGAATTCAAAAGCTGACATAGATAAAATGTATGAGATGGGAGTCGATGGCATCATTACGGACAGACCGTGGGTGCTCAGAGAATTCCTGGAAGGAAAGGGTGAAAAGCTGCCTCCTGTGAGAACTGTGGATCTGCCTTACCACCTCGGGCAAGACCATATAGAGGCAGAGGACAGAAAATCCGACGGCGGAAGAGATGCCGCATATTAGCGAAGGCAAAGGAGAAAGATGGAAAAGGTAACCATTGAGACCGGCCTTGGAAAAGTGACCGGTACTGAAGAAAATGGCATACGCATGTTCCGCGGCATTCCATATGCGATAACGGAGCGTTTTGAGCTTCCAAAGCCGTATCCGGCCTGGGACGAGCTTGACGCGACCGGCCCGGGAACCGACTGCTTCCAGTTCAGGGCTTATCATAAGGAATCCATTGGCCGTTACTGGTTCTACCACAGCGAATTCAGATATGGCCAGGACATACGTGACTGGAAATTCGCCGAATCACCGATGACTCTGAATGTGATCGCACGATCAGAGGCTAAGAAGGACCCCGTGCTCGTTTTCATACACGGAGGATCATTCGAGAACGGAAACGTGGGAGAGCATCCATACGGAACGAGTACGGAGTATGCTGAGCGCGGAATAGTATACGTATCGCTCGGATACAGACTGAATGTGTTTGGTCTATACAAATCAGGCAACTACGGACTCCATGACATGGTGTTCGGACTTCGTTGGGTAAAGGATCACATAGCGGATTTCGGCGGTGATCCTGAGCGCATCACGATAATGGGACAGTCTGCAGGAGCAATGGCGGTGATGGACCTGCTTTATACTCAGCTCCTGAAGGATGTTGTTAAAGGCGCAGTGATGATGTCGGGCGCAGGGAACGTGCCGGACTTTGCAGGTCCTTACACTCCTGATGAATCCGATGAAATATTCTGGTCAAAGGTAAGG
This sequence comes from Mogibacterium sp., assembly GCA_017510725.1. GTDB lineage: Bacteria > Bacillota > Clostridia > Peptostreptococcales > Anaerovoracaceae > Crickella. The sequence continues at coordinate 15,679 of JAFWMD010000045.1, forward strand.
GAACGCGCCGGGGCTAAGAGTGAGGAGGAATTCAGAACACTCCCGGATCAGACGATATTTGACGCCTGGTACACCACCGGCCGTGAGATCGGAAACGTACGCACTCAGCAGCCGGGAATCGACGGATTGATTATCCCTAAGATGCCGTCAAAGATAATGAAGGAAAACACTTATCTTGACGTTCCGATAATAGCCGGAGTAACATCACAGGATTTCATGCCTTATCTGATATACGATCTCGCACTCAGGCTGGGTAAACTGCATGCTAAACGGGGACAGTCCCCGGTATGGGGTTACATGTTTGACAAGACTCCGCCGGGAGACAGGTTCAAGGCCTACCATGCAGCGGATCTCTGGTATGTGTTCGGAAACTTTGACAAGAGCTGGCGCCCGTTCGATGAGAACGACCGCAGGCTCAAGGACGAGATGGCGGACTATATAGCCAATTTCGTTAAGACCGGTGATCCTAACGGAACGGGTCTTCAGAACTGGCCGGCAATCAGCAAAAAGAACAATAAGTTCAGGCTCTTCGACGGAAAGGGCGGCGGCCTGATCGGTCCTGCGCAGTGCAGGCTCAAGGAGTGGAACAGTTTTCTGCGCGACAAAGGTCCGATGTAAGGCAGACTTCATTAATATCGTCAGGCACGCTCTCGCTGACATTCGGACGCAGCGGTACTAAGCTCTGTCTGTGCCTGACGGCTTGCCAGTCGCTAAGTACCGGCGTCCTCGAGTCACCTGCCGATATTATTGAAGCCTGAGACTGTCTGATATTGTTAGTTATATGCTAATATAGATGTAGCGTTGTTGCTGTATCAAGGAGAGGGAAAACAAAATGAAAGAGGAAATCGCAGGCAGAAAGCCCGGGTACGGCTTTTTTAACAGACTGACCTATGGAGTGGGTGAGATATTCGGAGGAGGATGCTTCGTTATCATTAATGCATTCTTCATCGTCTTCCTCACGGATGCCATGGGCATGAACGCGGCGCTTGCAGGCACCATTCCGATGGTGGGAAAGATCTGGGATGCCATCACGGACCCTATTATGGGAAACATAACGGAGAGGACACACTCAAAGTATGGTGCCAAGAGGTTCTACATCCTGATCGGCAGTTTCGCTTCGGCAATCACGTTCGTCCTTATCTGGATGAACATCAATACGCCGTCAATGACTGCAAAGTACGTGTTCTATATGGTCATGTACTGCCTGTTCAACACGGCATTCACGGTGCTGAGCGTCCCATACAACGGACTGCTTCCGGACATGATGGACGATTACAGGATGCGTGCGAAATTTTCCAACATGCGCATGATCTTTTCGACCCTCGGAGCTATGATCTGCGGACTGGTTCCGGGAATGATCATCAATCCGACCAATGAACCTGCACTCTACATGAAGTGCGGACTCATATTCGGCGTACTGTTCTTCGTAGTATCGATAACCGTTTTCTTCGGTACCTGGGAGAAGCAGAAGGATCCTGTAAAAACAACTCTTGGAGAGAGTTTCACACAGGCGGCAAGCGTATTCAGGAGCCGTTCATTCCTGCTCTTCCTCGGTCTTTACCTCTTCGGACAGGGCGGCATGGACTTCATATCCGGCATGGCCGTTTACTACGTAAAACATACGCTCGATGCGTACAATGACAAGGTGAACTACTACCTGCCTATACTGGCAGTACTGATGATAGCGCAGCTTATCGGCATGCTCATATTCGGACCGCTGATGAGAAAAACTTCCAAGAAGATGGCGATCGTGATTGCTGCCCCTGTAAGGCTGGTCGGTGTCCTGGGACTGTTCGCGTTTTCACATCCGGGTGTATCTCTTGTGCCTATCCTGGCTCTGGCGGCCCTGATAGGACTCGGCAATGCAGGTTCCCTTACGGGAATCTTCGCGATCATGGCAGACATGACGGACGTGGACGAACTTATCACATCTGTATGCAGACCGGGTATCGTATCCAGCATGGCCACATTCATCAGAAAGATCGCTTCGGGCATCTCAGCAGCCCTGATCGGATTCATGCTGTCGGCTGTTCACTATGATGAAGCTCTTGCGAATGCAGGAATGGCACAGAGTGCTGCAACACAGCATGGCATCGGGATCTGCTTCATAATGGCACCGGCAATCCTTTCGGCACTTCTGCTTATCGTAGCTGTACTCTTCCCTATGACAAGCGAGGAGTTCGACCTTGTTCAGAAGGAAGTTGCACGCCGCAAGGGAGAGGATGCGAGCGTAACAACGGAAGAAGAGAAAAAGATGCTTGAGAAAGTGACCGGATTCAGATATGACAGGCTCTGGAGCAAGGAAAACGCCGGCCTGAAGAAGTAGTGCTGCAGAGGCCGGAAGATAGTTAACGAGAAAAACGGAGGGCATAGGCCCTCCGTTCCTGTTTTGATGATTTATTTTTTAATAGTATTCGCCAGGTACTATGATGGTTATGTCTGAAAGCGCAAATGAAGTGCATGGGTGGATCTCACCGCACTGCTTGTCAGCCCATCTTCTGCCGTCTGTTTCTTCAGGAATGAATACCTTGCCTGCTGTGACTCTTGAGCGGCACCATCCGCAGTCGCCTGAACGGCACTTTGAAGGGGCTTTGATACCTGCGCGCTCTATAGCTACCAGGATCGGCTCATTTGCCAGACAGTCGCAAACGTACTCATTTGGTCCCTGCTTTACAGTGAGCTTGAATACTTTGTCTTTAGCTTCCTGAGGATAGCCAGGCTGCTCCCATACAGTCTTGGTCGCGCCGAGGAATTCGCTGCGAATGAATTTCTTCTCAAGGCCAAGCTTAGCAACTTCCTTGCCGATGAAGCGGTACATTGCTTCCGGTCCGCATATGAACACGCTGTAAGGTTCTTCACCCGCGTATTTCTTAATGAGATCGGCCGTGATGAAGCCGTGCTCAAATCCGTCTTTCTTTTCATCCGAAAGCACGTGAATGACCTCTACTTTGTCGGTCTCAGCCATGATTTTATCGAACTCATCCCTGAAGAGGATGGCCTCTTCTTTTCTGCTTCCGAAGAGAATCGTCAGTTTGAAATCTTCAATTCCGTCTCTTATGGCATATGCCATGGAGAGGAAAGGAGTGATACCGGAACCGCCTGCCAGAGCTACAACGTGGTCTGCATCCCTGTACTTCTGATAATAAAATGCGCCAAGTCCCTCGGAACCTTTTACCTCATCTCCGACCTTGAAGCTGTCGAGCATCCAGTCAGCAGCAAAACCGCCGGGATTGGCCTTGACCGTAACTGCCACCTTACCCTCGAGAGCCCACTTAGGCGAGGATGAGATCGAGTACGGACGTGTAACAAAGCTTTCTCCGATAGGGAGCTTAAGAGATATATACTGACCGGCCCTGAAATATGAAGCCGGTTTTCCGTCAGCTCTTTTGAATACGAATGTCTTTGCGCCGGCAGCAGCGTGGTCTATGATCTTATCGATAACCAGAGGCTGGAAGTCAGGATGCATGGCCTTCGCGAAATTGTTGACCGGATAATCTGCTGTGATCTCTTTTGCAGGAGCTGCCGCGATTACTTTTTCCCTGTCCTTGGCTAGATTCGCAAACTTAAGCATGTCCAGAAGTCCTATAAGGCCTACTTTGAAATTGAGTGCCATTACTTGTTACCTCCTTCCCTGAGATCTGCACAGACCATCTGTGCGCAGAGGTCTCCGTTGATCCATGTGGATGAGTATCCGTCTGCCATGAACGATCCTGCACCGATGTGGCGGAGACCCTTGATAGTGAAGTCTGCCTGTACGTCCATCATTCTCGCGATGATGCCGTCCCAGTCGCTTACCTCGAATCCGTAAGGCGTGCCGTCCGGTGTGCCGAGGTATCTTGCGAAGGTCATCGGCGTTGCGACTTCGACTTCCTCGATGTACGGAGTAAGGTCGATACCAAGATTCTTCTTTACGTCATCTATGCACTTTGCGATCATTTTATCCTTGATTTTGTAGTATTCTTCCGGAGTCAGTTTTGCCCAGTCATCGGACTCGCTGAACAGCTTGGTGAAGCTGACTACGCATGTGCCTTCCGGCGAGAAATCAGGAATCAGGGTGTTGTAGCTGATAAGGATATTGTAATCGTTATCGATGCTCTTCATGTATTCGTATTCCTTGCGGGAATCAGCAGTCTCCGCGAAGAAAATGCAGTAATCCTTGATGCCTATCTCTTCGACCGGTTTGTTGAGAGCCATGTAGACCATGCAGAACTTTGTACTGAACTTCTTGTTCCTTGCGGCTGAGAGTTTCTTGTCGCGCTCAGGCACGAGTTCCTTAGGTATCATCTTCGCGTCTATGATATCCGGGTTGATGTTGGCAAGCACCTGCTCACACTCTACATCTCCGAGGCTCGTTTTGACGCCGCAGACTTTGTCCCCGTCAAAGAGGAACTGCTCTGCTCTGCAGTTGAACCATGCTTCGCCGCCAAGCTCATAGAACCTGTTCATGAAGGTCATTGAAATCTCGTGGGACGTATGGTGAGGGATGACCGCCTGACGGATGACATACATGTCGATCATGTTTCCGAAGTGGAAGAAGTTGATCTCGTCCAGAGGGATTCCGAGGTAAGGCCAGTATACGCCAAGTATGTCGATTGCCCTCTGAGGGATCTTCAGTGCCTGCATTACTCTGAGCGCATTGTATCCGCATGCCCTCAGGGTGTTAGGGAAGTGCTTTTGCATGTACTTGGCGTCGTTCGGAGTACCGTCGTTCATGTAAACCTTGGCTGCCCTGACTTCAAGAAGCAGGTCGAAGAACTTCTCCATGGAATTCTTTGAACCCGGGACGTACTTTTCCATCGCGGCTATGAATTCCTTGCGGCCGCACGGCATTGTGACGTCCATAGGAGTTCCGTCAGAGTACGTGGAAATGCACCTGTAACATTCAGGTACAGTGATCCAGTCGACGTTTACACCGTTTCTTTCCATGAGAAGTCTGACATGGCCTTTGTTATCTTCGGGGCCGAAGTCACAGATCTCATGGACGCTCGGGTCAAACTCGAACCGTCCTCTTCTGAAGCTGGACGCACATCCTCCAGGCAGATTGTGCTGATCAATGAGCAGGGTCTTTTTCCCCTCGACAGCACATTTAACAGCTGCACTGAGGCCGGCGTTTCCGGCTCCGACAACTACTACATCGTACTTTGCTGCCATAATTCTTCTCCTTTCTTAAGGATTTCAAGTTTTCTTTCATACAGCTTTAGTGAATCATTGTTTTTATAATATGCATCGCATCCATATCTGGATATGAATCTCGATGAATATGAACCTAATGTAAGTTCGGTGACCAGGATCACCATTTCCTGTCCCTGACCCCAGACCTTCTCAGCAAAAGCGAAAAGATTATCCAGCTTTATGCGGGCCTTAGCGGCAGCGGCTTTCATGTCCGCTGCCATCTTATCGTAGTCAGCCTTTATGGCTGCAAAATCTGCGTGTTCGTGATGCCGCAGGAAATCAAGCACGGTCTCATATTTGAGACGGGCGTCTGCAGAGAGAACACCCATCCTGCGGAAGCGATGATAGACCGCTTCCTCTTCGCTTGTTATCTCCGAGATATCAGCACCTTCCTTTACCTGTCTGAGCAGTCTGACCAGTTCAGCTACACAGTCTTCTGTCTTTATTACTTCTGATATATCCGAATTGACATTGTCGAGGAGGAGGCCGGTGAGAGCAAGCCTCTCATCAAAAGGCGCATCTTTTGCGCGCTGAGCAATTACCGGGTCTTCCGTGCCGGACAGGATCTCCGCAATTTTATAATCAGACTTATATTTTTTAAACAGGTCATAGTAAGACGCAAAATCGTCTGCTGTTTCAGGATACTGCAGATACTGAGCAACAAGGGCCTTGTCGACTGCAAGTCCGAGTTCTTCATAAATGCTTATGATCCTGCTGAGGTCAGTCCAGCCTCTGGCAGTTACAAAGCGTTTTCCGAGTGCGGTCTCTTCGATCCTGTAGAAGTTGGATCTGCGGGCCTCAAGATAGGTGACAACGGAAGCGTGTATACCCGTGCTGTATGAGTATGACTTCCAGGCATCAAAATCCGGATCTATGTCGATGCGCTTGAGCCTGTCCCATATCACGACATCGAATTCCTTTGCGTTGCGGTTGTATTCGACCGGATTGCCTGCGGTGACTATGATCCATCCCTCCGGCACCTTGTGCTTGCCAAATGTCTTGAACTGCAGGAACTGCAGCATGGAAGGGGTGAGGGTCTCCGACGCGCAGTTGACTTCGTCCAGGAACAGAATGCCTTCCCTGAGGCCTGTCTCCGACATTACATCATAAACGGATGAGATGATCTCACTCATCGTGTATTCGGATACGTCGTATTCATTGCCTTCATAGGTCTTATGAACTATCTTGGGGAGTCCAAGAGCTGACTGCCTTGTGTGGTGGGTTATGGAGTAACTTACCAGGCCTATTCCGAGCTCCTCGGCAACCTGGCGCACGATGGCTGTTTTGCCTATCCCCGGAGGGCCCATCAGGAAGAGAGGCCTCTGGTCTTCGACAGGCAGCAGATAATTGCCGAATCTGTCCCTTACAGAATATGCTTTTATCGTATTGACGAGCTGGGTCTTGGCTTCTGCAATATTCATAGTTCGAACTCTCCTTCTTCTGCGTGTCCTTTAATGGACATCAGCAGGGCTGTGATCTCGTTTGTTCCTGCGAGATTTGACTCTATTATGTATCTGCTTATATTTCCGCACAGCAGGTTCCGGCCTGCGATCCCGCTCATGGCCGGAATGTTATTGTGTTTTATTATCCATTCCATTATAAGCTCTTCGTATTCATGTATGAATTTTTCTGCCCGCTCAGAGGTGGCTGCGGTGTGCCGGTCTGGGCAGGAGCACCAGAGAAGGGTGTACTGCAGCTCCTCGTGATGCCTTGTTTTTCCGGGATAGCCGCATGCAATATATCCCTCGCGGAGGTTATCACAGCATCCGAAAGCATCACTGTTTATCGCGGTTGAGCTCCCCGGCACTTCTATCCTGCGAAGCGATTCACAGCTGAAGAATGCTTTCTCTTCGATAAGCTCCAGCCCGGCGGGCAGCAACGCCTCTGTAATAGCAGTTTCACCAAACGCTTCTTCACGTATGTAACGCAGGCTCGAAGGGAAAACGACTTCCCGCAGGTTTGCGCATCCATAGAAGGCGATTTCGCCTATATCTGTGATGCCTTCGGGTATGACGACTGATGTGATGCTGAGGTCTTCTGCAAATGCGCCTTCGATTATGCGCCCGTTCAGTATTTTTTCTTTTCCGATCTCAAATCTTCCCATTGATGCCTCTTACAGACCCATTATTTCTTCGCCCTGCATTTCGATCTTCATGGCCCAGTCCGGGACCCATATATCGCGCATGCTGTCATTATGTATTATAAATGCCACATCGTAGCCGGGTGCTTTTTCCGGGAACCTGCCCATGCCGTCGGTGAAGTAGAGCACCCCCCGCAGATCAGTAAGCCTGCGCTCTTCCAGAAGCTTGCCCACATATTCAAAGACCGGCCTGAAGTCCGTGCGTCCCAGGCCTTTGATCTCTTTATCTATAAAGTACCTGTCAAAATCGTCAGCCGATCTGATGATTTCGACATCCCTGATCTCATCATCACACTGGATGATATACAGGTTGATGCTGGTGTCAAAAGAATTCTGTGCTGCCAGAACGTCGTGCGTATGCTGTACGAATTTCTGAACGACCTCGCCTTTGACACTGCCTGATGTATCTATGGCGATGACGAAGTCCCTGATGTTCTTCTTATCTCTGTATTCGAGCGGCTCAATAAGCGGTATGTCACCGTAGAGATCCAGCCCGTAAGTGTAGTAGTTGTTGTCAAATTCTTCTTCGGACAGCCGTATCGTTTCGGAGTGAATGCCGAAACGTTTCAGGAATTCCGTATAATTGTATCTCACACGATTGATATCCCTGAGGTTCTGCGTAAGTGCGCTGCTGTCATTGCGGAACAGTTCAAGCTCTGTCTGCATTCGCCTGGATATGTCATCCCAGAGCTCACGGAGGTCTATTTCGCTGGTGATGGTCTGATCCGGTGTGCCTCCGCCATACCATAGGTCATGCTGATCCCCGGCAAACAATTCACTCCACTCATAGCATCTGGTCATTGAAACCTCGCCGCTGCTGAGATAATTGTAGATCCTTTCGGCAGTAAGCGCCGGCAGTTTTTCTCTCAGCATGGAGATGACGGAAAACTGGCTGTCCTGACGTTTCACAATGAGGAAGTCGCGTCCCAGTCCGTTGATCGAATCTTCGACCGCAATGTCACATGCCAGATCCCATCTCAGTCTTTCAATACCCGGACCCACGATGCTGTGCCTGAAGACACTGTGAAGAATGCTGTGAAGCAGGTTGCGGGGTATGAGGTTCTGCTCCTGCCTGTAAGATATTATAAGAGTCCATGGACTGTACATCACGAATCCGCCGCCTGATGCAAAACCGTAATTCATGTTCGGGACACAGCGAAAATTGCCAACAGCCCGATCCATGAAACGAAGATTAACAAGGATCGAATTCCTGGCAAGAGTGATTATTTCACCTGATAATTCCTGTGCCTGACGGTCACGCTCGGTAAGATTGTCCATGATTTAATGATAAGCATTTTGACCTTTTTTTCAAACAATTATGGGAATATAATTAATTATCGAATGTTAACTTAAGCGTTGATAAATACTGTTGTTTGCCCAATTGACAAAGGGGGTGTATTGCTTGAAAAAACATTATGACATAGTTGTTGTCGGCGCAGGCAATGCGGGTCTGTCGGCAGCTCTTCACAGTGCTGTCGAGGGTAAAAAGGTGCTGCTTATAGAGCAACATAATCTGCCGGGCGGCTGCGCAACAAGTTTCAGAAGGGGAAGGTTTGAATTTGAGCCTTCACTGCACGAGCTCTGCGACATAGGAAGCGAAGATGATCCTGCAGAGATCCGTCAGATGATGATGGACTATGGAGTGAAAGTGGACTGGAAGGAAGTACCTGACTGCTTCCGCATCATAAGCAAGTATAAGGACGGAGCTCCGATGGATGTCAGCATGCCTTTCGGATGCGAAAACTTCATCGACAAGATGGAATACTACGTTCCGGGTTCACGTCCGAAGATGGAAGAGTATTTTGAACTTCTGAACGAGACGGTTGCAGGTACTGCATATATCAGCGCGTCAAACGGAAAGGCCGATTCGGGCGTTCTCAAGGAGAAGTATCCGAACCTGCTCAGGACGGGTTCGTACCCTGTTACAAAGGTATGGAAGGCCATGGGTATTCCTCAGAGATGCTGCGATATCATGTCTACATACTGGGGATATCTAGGAATAGACCTCGACCGCATGGCGTTCATCCATTACTGCAACATGTTCATGAAGTATGTGTCGCGAGCCGCTTACATTCCGGCTCACACATCGCATGAGATAAGCAATGCGATGATAGAGAGGCTCAGGGAGCTCGGCGGAGACATCTGGTTCAACTGCAGGGCTGAAGAGTTCCTGTTTGACGGAGATCAGCTGTGCGGAGTCCGCACAAGCTGCGGAGAAGTCGAATGCGACTACGTGCTTGCAAATATCAATCCGGATATCATCTACGCGAAGATGGTACCTAAGGAGCTTATCCCTGAAAGGGAGAAAAAGCTGTCTGCTGCAAGAGGCAAAAACTACAGCGCCAGAATGTATACCGTTTATGTAGGCCTTAACAAGACCGCCGAAGAGCTCGGGATCAAGGACTACTGCATATTCTTTGCTGATACATCGGATTCAGTAGAGGAATATAAGAACATTCTCGGCGGATTCGATAAGAACAATTTTACGATCTTCCTCTGCAACAATGTCGTTAATCCTGACGCTTCGCCTGCGGGAACTTCCATGGGATTCTTCACATCCATGGGCAATCGTGAGGAGTGGAGCGATCTTTCCCAGGAAGACTACGTTGCATACAAGAACAAATACGCCAAAAAGTTCATCAAGACGCTGAAGGACCGCGCGGGCATTGACATTGAGCCATACATCGAAGAGATATGCGTAGCATCGCCGTGGACTTTCGCAAGGTATCTTGGAACACCTGAAGGCTCCGTATATGGCTACGAGACAGCTGACTGGGACGGCATGATGGCGAGAATGATGATGCTGAACGAGGATTATCCAATCAAGGGACTCAGACCGATTGGCGCTGCAGGCCCGAGAGGAGACGGATACAGCTCGGCTTACGTATGCGGCAGGCTGATGGCTCGCCTTGCTATCAGGGATCTTAAGGAAGAAGGGAGGTAGAGTCATGGCAGTAAAAGTTAAAATCGGACTGATCGGTGCGCTCGACATGCTGAAGTTCAAGAACATGGCAAAGGTGCGCGAAATGGCTATCCAGGCTGCTCCTGCCAATGAGATCACAGCTGATTATGCGATCAACAACCATGCCAGAGACCTGCATCCGGATTTCCAGGAACTGGTAGTAGATAAGGTGATCGACCATGAAGGAGCAGGCGCAAAAACCTTCCTCATGCGCTCAAAGAACGGCGGCCCGGTCGCTTACTTCCGCGCAGGACAGTATCTCTCACTGAAGCTGAATATTGACGGCAGCTCGATCAGCAGGCCTTATTCAATAAGCTCATGCCCAAAGGATGCTCTGAAAGGAGTTGTATCAGTAACGGTCCGCAGCAATCCGGGCGGATTTGCGGCAGAGCACATGCTGAAAGAGTTCAGGGAAGGCGACGAGGTGCTCTCGTCCGGACCGCAGGGCAATTTCTATTATGAGCCTCTGCGTGATCCTGAGCATATAGTAGCTCTTGCAGGCGGAAGCGGCATCACACCTTTCCTCTCGATGGCACAGGCGATCGCAGACGGAACAGAGGACTTCGATCTGACGATACTCTTCGGAAGCAGGACCAAAGATCAGATACTCTTTAAGGAAGAGCTCGATTACATAGCAGAAAAGTGCGATAAAGTACATGTCGTTCACGTTCTTTCAGATGAAGAGGCTGAAGGCTTTGAGCACGGATTTATCACAGCTGAACTCATTAAGAAATACGCGAAGGAGCCATACAGCGTATTCGTCTGCGGACCTGAAGCGATGTACAGATTCCTCAAGGGAGAGCTCGACAAGCTTGGCCTCCCGAAGAAGAACATCAGATGCGAGATGCTCGGAGTTACGAAGAAGATCGCTGAAGCGGAAGGCTTCCCTGAAGATGCAGTGGGCAGGGAATTTGACATTACGGTCAGACAGGGAGCTTATGAATACTTCCTCAAGGCGAATGCTGAAGAACCTATTCTGGTCGCGGTAGAGAGGGCAGGCATAACAGCTCCGTCGCGCTGCAGAAGCGGTGAGTGCGGCTGGTGCCGCTCTAAGGTGATCTCCGGCTCATATTTTGCTCCGGCTGAAAACGAGAACAGGAGATGGGCGGACGTCAAATGGGATTACATCCACCCATGCGCTACGTTCCCGACGTCAGACATGGTGATCGAAGTACCTGCTGAATACACACCGAAATAAAACAGAAGAAATCATAAAACAGAGACGGCTCCGGCCGTCTCTGAATCACTTAAAAATGGATAACAGGGTTTTCAGGAAATATTTGCTAATAATGCTGTCGGGCATTCTCTGGGGAACGATCGGACTGTTCGTCAAAGTGCTCGATGCAAAAGGGTCTACCTCAGAATACACCACGTTCATGAGGATGACCTTTGCGTTCCTGCTCCTGCTTGCGATCACCCTTGTAAAAGAGGGGGCCGCATCCTTCAGGGTAGGAAGTCGGACGCTGCTTTCGTGCGCGCTGCTCGGATTCGTGTCGATGTCGCTCAACAACCTTTGCTACACCAACGCGGTCAGCAGGCTTGGCATGTCGCTCGCTGCCGCGATCCTTTACATGGCGCCAATATTCACGAGCATGCAGTCTAAGCTGCTGTTCCATGAAAGGATCGGAAGAAACAAGCTGATAGCACTGGCATTCAATGTGCTTGGCTGTGTACTGGCTGCAACAGGAGGCAGGCTGTCACTCGAAGGGGTCTCGGTCATAGGATTGCTGTTCGGCATCGGGGCTGCGTTTGCATACTCGACTCAGAACATATTCGGAAGGCTTGCTACGGATGAGGCTTCACCTTTCGTTGTGGCAACATACAATTTCTTCTTTGCAGCTGTTTTCACACTGGCGGTCGCCAGGCCGTTTTCAAATACGAGCAACCCGTTCGATCCTCAGATACTGATATGGGGACTCCTTTTCGGCCTTATTCCTACTACTATCGCATACCTGCTTTACTTTGCAGGCATACAGGGCCTTACGGAAACGAGCAAGGTACCTGTGTTCTGCTCGCTGGAGCTCGTGGTGGCTACGATGCTCGGGGGGCTGCTTTTTAATGAAAATCTTCCGCCTGCATCGCTTGCGGGCACTGCATTGATACTTGTTTCCATCATGCTGATGAACCGCAGAACGGACTGATACGGACGGAGGGAGAAAATGTTTCTGAACGCGAAAAATGGAAATATAAGATTCAACGGGCACGACTGCGATTACATAAGCTTCGGATCCGGCGATGATGTGCTGATAATGCTTCCGGGAGTAGGGGACGGATTCAGGACGGCAAGAGGGATTGCGGTACCGTTCTCGATTATGTACCGCTGTTTTGCCAAGGACTTCAGGGTGTTTGTTTTCAGCAGAAGGAACAGAATGCTTAAAGGCTTCACGACTAAAGACATGGCTGATGACCTTGATGCCATCATGAAGAGGCTTGGCATCGGGGCGGCACATGTATTCGGAGTGTCGCAGGGCGGAATGATCGCGCAGCAGATGGCGATCCACCATCCGGATAAGGTAGAGAGCCTGGTGCTTGCTGTTACTGCATCCCGTCCGACCGGGGTGATGAGAGAAGCACTGATATCATGGCTCGGAATGGCTGACAAAGGCGATTATAAAGGGATAATGCTCGATACCGCAGAGCGTTCATATACCGGCACTTATCTGGAGCGGGGCAGAAAGCTGAACAAGCTGATTGCACTCGCCAAGCCGAAAGATTACACGAGATTCCGGATACTATGTGAATCCTGCCTTGAACATGACGCATATGATGACCTGAATAAAATAAACTGTCCGGCATTCATAATCGGAGCGGACAGCGACAAAGTACTTGGCGGAGAGGCGTCTGAAGAACTTGCGGATAAGATACCGGGTGCAGAACTGTATATGTATGAGGGATACAGCCACGGGGTGTACGAACAGGCAAAGGACTTCAACGGCAGAGTACTCGAATACTTAATAAGACAGAAGTAAAAAAGTCAGAGAGCTATTTGCGCTCTCTGACACTTTTTGTGAGCAGATATTCGATCTGTCCGTTTATCGACCTGAAATCATCTTCGGCCCATCTCGCTATTTCGTTCCACAGCGATTCGGGCAGACGTAGCACGATCTGCTTTCTTTTTGATTCTTTCGCTGCAAGCTCCTTTTCTCTGACCCTGATATTGGCTTCGAGAGCGTCGAGCTTCTCCTTGCGCTTAAGCAGCTTTTCTTCACGGGCATCAAGCTCAGGTCCGCTTATTCCGTTGTTTTCATTATTGCTTCCGGGCATGGATACCTCACATTATCAGTAGATCGAACCGCTGTTGACTATCGGCTGTGCGTCCTTGTTGCCGCAAAGTACTACGAGCAGGTTGGACACCATCTGAGCCTTGCGTTCCTCATCGAGATTTACGATATCCTCATCGCTCAGTTTATCGATGGCCATCTTTACCATGCTGACAGCTCCGTCTACGATCTTGGCGCGGGCTGCGATTATTGCCGATGCCTGCTGCCTCTGGAGCATGGCTGCCGCTATCTCCTCAGCGTAAGCGATGTGGGTTATACGTACTTCTTCGATGACGAGTCCTGCGAATGCTACTTTCTCAGCGAGCTCTACCTGCATCTTCTCTGCTATTTCCTGCGAGCTTCCGCGCAGAGTCTGCTCGGCCTTGGCCGACGTGTCATCATCAAGCCCATCGTCAAACACATCGTAAGGATAGAGCCTTGCCATGTTTCTGATGGTGGAGTCCGTCTGTATCGACAGGAATTCAGTGTAGTTTTCAACATTGAATACAGCCTTTGTAGGATCTTCAACGTGCCAGAGCACGACTGCACCGATGATGATAGGGTTGCCGAGGGCATCATTGACCTTCTGTGTGCCGTTGTCGAGTGTCGCACGCTTGAGCGATACGGTCTTTCTGACTCTTGTGCTGCCGGTCTTGCTGGACTTGAGGCTGCTGCCTTTCAGGGCGTTGCCTGCTTCTGCGAGTTCAGCTGCCGCCTGGCTTTCATATGCCGGGTTGTTGTATCTCGCGAAAGGGTTCACGAAGAAGAATCCCGGTTTTACTATTGTGCCGTAGTATTTACCGAAGAGAGTGAGTACCAGAGCTTCGTTAGGCCTCACGCTGCGCAGTCCGGCGAACATGAACGGGAGCACTATGCAGAGCAGTATCGCCAGTATTACTCTGATGCCGCCGCCATACCATGACGTTGCTCCGCTTATGAAGAGCACAGGTACCATGAGGCAGAGGAAGATGAGTATGACCAGCACGAGCAGGCCGCTTGGCGGGTTTATTATCTTCTGCACTACAGGCTCGGTCCTGACTGTTGTCTTTACTTCAGCAGCTTGTTCGACCTGGGTCTCAAATTCAACATGCTTATCGTCTGCCATATTTATATCCTCCTTGTCAGATGTTTCTATTTATATTGTTTTGAATAACAGATGTTAAGTGATATCATTTTGATATCATTCTTATATCACGTTCCGAACGCCGTGTCAATGCGTAACTGAGAAGCTCATTGACTTGAAAATACATTCTTGTATAATAGGCGCATGGCTGTAATTATTGACTCATTAAAAGACACGATAAAGGATACGGTTACTCTGATACCGTTCCTGTTTATTACCTATCTGGTGATGGAATGGCTCGAGGATAAAACCGAAGATCAGTCTGTCGCAGTGCTTTCGCGTATAAATAAATTCAGCCATGTACTGGGAGCAGGAATCGGACTTATACCTCAGTGCGGATTCTCGGCCGGAGCCGCGAGTCTGTACTCAGGAGGAGTGATCACGGCAGGTACATTGATAGCCGTGTTCCTTTCTACCTCCGACGAGATGATACCGATCTTTATCAGCTCATCGGTGGCGCCGGCCACCATAGGCAAAATACTCGCAGCCAAGTTTGTCATTGCTCTCATCAGCGGCATTGTCGTTGATGCGGCCTCACATGTCATACGCTACGGCTTCCATGCCGACAAGCATATTCACGACCTCTGCGAGCGTGAGCAGTGCGGCTGTGAAGATGAAGAGGGCGGCATAATCCATTCTGCGCTCGTTCATACACTTAAGATCACGGGTTTCATATTCGCTATATCATTTGTACTGAGCCTTCTGATGGGATTTGCAGGCAAGGAAACCATCGCGTCGCTGCTGTCAGCAGTCCCGCTGCTGGGCACGATCTTCACCGGGATCATAGGACTGATCCCTAACTGCGCCGCATCGGTCGTAATAACACAGATGTATCTTGAAGGCCTTCTCACGAGCGGCCAGCTGATGTCAGGTCTTCTGGTAGGAGCCGGAGTCGGACTTCTTGTACTGTTCAGGACCAACAATCATCACAGGGAGAATATTGCCATAACAGCAACGATCCTTATGCTTGGCATATGCTGGGGTGTTCTGATCGACATGTTCGGCATTATGTTCTAAAGACAAAAAACTTTTTAAACTTCATTGCCCAAAAGCGTTGTCAGGGCTATAATAAACGGGACTTTGTAATAGGAAGAGAGATTTAGAAATGGCAGAAAACAAAGAACTCAAGGCATCAACCGAATCCAAGAGACAGAAAAAGGCAGACAGAAGGGACGCCAAGGCGGCGCGTAAGGAAGCAAACAAGGCAGAAGACAAAAAGAGCAGACCTAATAATATATTGCTTGCCGTCATGATCTTCGGAGTCCTCATCATAATGTTTGCGTTTGCGGGCGGATACAATTATTTCAGTAAACCGGCCACGATCGAGAAGTATATGGCTGACAACGGGATCGATGAGATGTATAAGGAACTTCCGGTCAGTGAACATACGACGATGAAGATGCGCACTGAAAAGAATACAATAAAGATCTGGATTCTTGCGGACGAGGATGCTACAGAAGAAGAACTTGCTCAGTACCAGGGCGAAGAAGGCATAGAGACGCTCAAGAATATGGGATCGTATTTCCTGACATCAACGAAACCGGAGACACGTGCTCTCAGCGGAACTGTCAAAGTAAAAGCTAAAAAGGGTGACGAGTCGATCAACTACGTAGAGATGTCCTACAGCGAGGCAAAGAAGTTCGTAAAGGATGCACAGAAAAAGGCGGAAGAAGAAGCAGAGAAAGCAGAGACTGAATCTGACACCGATGCTGATGCTGATGCCGATGCAGCTGAGACTGAAACTGAAACCGAAGGCGAATAAGCAAAAACCAGAAAAGGGGCTGTCGCACTAAAATATGAACTGCTACCCGTCAAGAGGACAGTGAAAAATTAAAAGATTTTTGCAACCAGTAACAGCAATGTTGCTGGTTGTTTTTTAGTTGCTTCCCTCGCCGGGTAGGCGGGTCAGCAGCGTGTTCCCGCTGCTGACGCAGAAGAGGGTATTCCGTGTCAGTACGTCAAGTGCTGCCCGGCCTTCGGCCAGCGTACTGTCACTTGACTCCGTTCCCGCTCCCTGCGTTTGTTGAAGTGTATCGTAGATTCGAGAGGTATCATGCTGCGAAAAGATATGACTCATGCTTTTCCATTGGAGTAAGTACTCCAAATCGACGCTGGTATCTCTCGTTATTGTAGTAGTAAATGTAGTTTTCAATCATTGCCATGAGTTCTTCACGGCTGTTGAAGCGCTTACCGTAATACCGTTCTCTCTTCAGGATTCCCCAGAAGCCTTCCATCGGACCATTGTCGATGCACTTGGCAACTCGGGACATGCTTTGTGTCATTCCGACAGCTTCAAGCTTACTGTGAAATGTCCTGCTAGTATATTGGTAGCCTCTGTCACTGTGACAAAGAGGAGTGGCTCCCGGATTTGCAGCTATAGCCTGATCGAACGTATCGAAGACGAGAAGATTGTCATTGTTGTTACCAATCGAGTAAGAGACTATCCGTCTGTCGTATAGATCAAGGATCGCACTAAGATAGATCTTATGCTTCTCCTTGTCTTCGTCATACCACTTGAATTCAGTAACATCGGTGAGCCATTTCTCGTTTGGTTTATCTGCTGTGAACTCTCTGTTCAAGATGTTTTCTGCGATGAACTGCGGATTATCTGCCTGGCGTGTGCATCCGAGGTTTCTGTACTTGATCGTAGATTTAATATCTTTGGCTCTGCATATCCGCAGTGCTCGCTTGTCGTTTATCTTGATGCCATGTTTACGGAGCAGGTCATCATTGATCCGCCGATAGCCCTTGGATGGATCCTTCAGATGGATCTCCTCCATTTTTTCGGCGATGAGCGTGTTCTGTCTGACTCTTTCGCCAACATCACCTCGTAACCACTTGTAGTATGCTGACCTTGAAACATGCAGAATAACACAACACGACTCTATCGGATATCCTTTGGTTTCATTACAGTATTTGATCGAGCTGTAGAGATGGGACTGCCTTACTTGCGAAAGAGTTCTTCTCTCTCCAGCTCGTTCAATTTTTTTAACAGATCACGCTCCATTTCTGTCATATACAGCTGGTGCTTCAGTTTTTCGATCTCGATCTGGAGCTTTTCAACTTCACTGCGAGGTTCCTGATCCACCTTGCGTTTACCACGGCGATCTTCAAGACCAGATTCACCAAGCTCCTTGTAACGCTGGACCCAACCATACACCTGTTGGTAGCTGACGTTATGCTTGATGGCCATCTCTCCATAGTTGCAGCCATTGGCGATACAGTCCTTTACAATCTGGATGCGTTCTTCTTTTGTGGTGCTTCTTGAGGTTTTCATACGGCTTCCTCCTGACATCTTGTGTGAGAAGTCCTCGCCGTTATTATACATCTTTATCCACTCTTCCAAACGGGAACACGATCGAATCCCATATTTTGCAGCTACAACGATCGGTGAGCTGTGCTCATTTATACATTCAAGCACTGCCCTTAATCTAAAGTCTTCAGAATACACACGGTTCTTTTCTACTGGAAAAAAGCCATATTCTCCTTGAAACCTATATATGGTAACCCATTTGTGAATAGTTGCAGAGCTTGTACCAACTTCTTTTGCTGCAGATCGCAGACTTAATGATCCTTCTATGCATCGTCGTGCGACACTTATTTTAAATTCAGGACTATATTTCGTTTTGTGTGACATAAAAGCTCCCTTCATGATTAACAGTGATTTTCTTTTTCACTGTCTCTCATAAAGGGAGCGTATCA
>JAFWMD010000046.1 GCA_017510725.1 Mogibacterium sp.
CATGCACCGGCTCCTGTTAATAAGGAAGACCGTTCAATAGAAGCCCTGAGAGCCTACAGAAAGGCTGAGAAGAACAGCTCAAAGAGCAAGATCACAAAGAAAAAATAAAAGGAATATTTCAGGGGAGCGCAACCTCCCCTGTTTCATTGACCATGGATAAGATAACACTTAATGCTCACGCAAAAATCAATCTGTCTCTCGAGATCACCGGGAAAAGACCTGACGGCTATCATGATTTAGTCTCATTCATGCAGGGCCTGGGCCTTCATGATGTGCTGAGCATAGAAAAATGTACTCAAAAAGCAACAAAATACAAGCTGCCTCATTGCACTGTAAATGGCATTGTTGTATATTTATGTACGGATGCAAAAACAATCCCGACGGACATGGACAATCTGGCGTTCAGAGCCGTAAAGGCATTTACGGATGCCCTGGGAGACAGCGATTATGAAAAGTTCGGATTGACTGATACCATGCTCATAGATATCCGCAAGGACCTTCCGGTATCTGCAGGCATAGGCGGAGGAAGCGCCAACGCGGCTGCATGTCTTCTGGGACTCAACGAGATGACCGGCAGACCGTTCACGCTGAGACAGCTCATGAGCATTGGCGCCGCATTTGGGGCTGACGTTCCGTTCTCTACATTCATGAATGCTTACCGGAACCGTGAAGTACTCGCCGGGCTCGATGGGCTCGAAGAAGCAAGCGATTCAGCATGGACTGCCGGAATAGGTGATATAGTCGAAGCGGCGGAAAGCATCCCAAGATATGTTATCCTGGCAAATCCGGGTACTGCAGTTCTTACAAAGGCAGCTTATAAAGCCTTCGATGAGATCGGATATACTGATACGGACAAGGCCGGACAGATTTTCGTCAACGACATGGAAAAATATACGCTCAAGGCAGACCCGAAGGCAGCATCTCTGAAGAGATTCATGCTTGCAAAACTGGATGCAGACGAGGTCCTTATGAGCGGAAGCGGGCCTACAATGGTCGCTTATTATAAAGACATCGATAAAGCCGGTAAAGGCATTGCTACTCTTGCTGAGTTGGCTGCAGGAGACGCCTCCATAAGGGCGTGGCTGACCGATACAGGCAAATAATAGAGGGGGAAGTTATGACTGATATTCAACTTAAGGTACAAAAGCCGTTAAAGGACCTGGTGTATCTGGAGTTAAAGCACAAGATTCTTACAGGAGAGATCGTGTCGCAGACAAGACTGATGGAGATCGACCTTTCCGAAAAGATGAATGTTAGCCGTACGCCAATCAGAGAAGCTATCAAGAGACTCTCCGATGACGGACTTGTAAAGGTGGAGCCAAGACGCGGCGCCTATGTAGCAAACATCTCGATCAAGGACATGCTCGACGTGTTCGAAGTCAGAGAAGACATGGAGGGCTTTGTTGCAAAGCTCGCAGCACAGAGGATCACAGACGAGGAGAAAGAAACGCTCAGAGCGATCGCTGCTGAATATGAGGAAGCAATCGAGAAGGCTGATGACAAAGAGCACATCATCGAGCTCGACGAGAAGTTCCACAACTTTATCGTAAAGTGCAGCGGCAATGAGACCCTGAGCGAACTGGTCAAGTACGTGCAGGAACTCTCTCTGAGATTCAGATATCTGTATTATGATGATTTTTCGCTTTACGAGTCGACAGCTGAGCAGCATAACCGCATCATGGAGGCCATCAACGCCGGCCGCGACAGTGAGGCAAGAGTTGAGGCGGATGCTCATGTAAAAGCTCTTAAGGAGTTCGTCTTTGCACTTGGCAAAAAGATGGAATCCATGGGCGAGATCGAGTAATTCCCACCCGTATTTTTAAGCAAACAATAACCCCGCATGCTTTCGCACGCGGGGTATTTATTTTGGCCTGTGCCGGATACTATCACGGCTGCTGTTGCTGGAGTTCTTCGAGAACAGTCTTGATCTCGATCTGCTGACCCTTTCTGCTTACAACTATTGATACTGTATCGCCCACCTTGCACTTTCTTACAAGAGTGATGAATTCGTTGCTGTTGGAGATCTCCTTGCCGTTGAACGATACGATACGGTCCTCTGGCTGGAATCCTGCCTTCGCGGCATTTTCACCTGTGACCTGAGCGATGTATACACCTGCGGATTCGAGTCCGTAGTACTGAGCATTATCCTCAGAAACATCGCTTATTACGATACCTACGGCAGGTGTTCCTTCAGCTGCCTGAGTTTTGCCGCCGTTTTCGATCAGATCATTGATAATAGGCGAAACCGTGTTGATAGGCAGCGCGAATGCGAGTCCCTCGACGCCTACTGCAGATGCCTTTGATTCTACGATGCCGATCAGCTCGCCCTTGTTGTTGAAGAGTCCACCGCCGGAATTCCCGCCGTTGATGGCAGCATCTGTCTGCATCAGTGTGAGAGTTGTACCTTCTACATCGAGCGTTCTGTCGAGAGCACTGATTATACCCGTTGTGGCGGTGCCGCCGAGCTGTCCCAGAGGGTTACCGATGGCTACTGCCAGATCGCCTACGTCTACAGTACTGCTGTCACCGATCGTTGCGGTGGTGAGACCCTTTGCATCGATCTTGATTACAGCGATGTCGTTAGCCGGATCGCTTCCGACTATGCGCGCTACATATGATTCACCGTTGTGAAGAGTTACCTCTACCTTATTGGCTCCCTGAATGACGTGATAATTTGTAGCGATATATCCGTCTTCCTTTACTATGACACCCGAGCCTGCACCCTGAACGAGCTGCATCTGGCCCCACATGTTCTGCTGTGTACCTGACATCAAGATCTCAACTACGGCATTCTCATTCTTGTCAACGATCTGCGCAACGGTCAGCTCACTTCCTGTTGCGTCACCGAGATCGAGCTGCGACAGCTCGGAATCGTGTCTGGCTGTTCTGCCGTCTGAAGTGGTCCTGCTGAAATATGTGCCTGATATGAATGCGCCAAGCAGAGAGCTCAGTATCATCGTCAGTATCATGCAGACGACAAGGGCGCCCTTGGTTACATATTTCTTCTCTTTTGGCTTGCTGTGCGATGGGCCTGACGGAGCTGCATGAGCCGGCTTGTCGATGACCGTCTTAGGATAATCTATTTCTACCGTCTTGCCCCGGTCCATTTCAGGTTCTTCAAATTCCTTTACGAAACTTACTATGTCTTTTTCATTATCATCCATATTACAATACCTGCCTGGCAGCATATCCGCTGCCGTTTCCTTTCCATATATATAGTATAGCTCTAAACTAAAATGAAACTTAAAAATTTTTTTAATTGTACATGAAATATTAAAGTTTTCAAATATGACGATATTGTGTCAATTATGTCAAATGTTATAAAATATTTCTGTTATGAAAAAAAGCGTCAACCTGAGGATCACAAGCACTCAATATATCGAAAACCTCAAACCGAGCGGGGAAGCATTCCGCCGTGAGCTCGAGCTTGAGGACTCGATGGAGATCCTAACCGAAGGCACCATGTATTCGCGCAACAACGCGACATACATCACCTATGAGGAACTGGAGGCCCTCGGTACGGAAGACATCCGTACTCTGTTCAAACTCGAGGACGGTTCTATTCGCATACGCAAATACACCAGAAACGAGGATGAAGAGGGCATGGACATGACGCTCAAGCCGGGCATACTCAATATTACGAGATATCAGGTCCCTATGATGCCTTCGGTGAACCTTGAAGTATACACCAACAAGCTCGAGGATAACCTCGACGAAGATGGATATGGCAAGGTCTCCGTAGACTACAAGATCAAATTCGACAAATTCTTCTCGAGGCGAAACATACTCGAGATTGAGGTTATGCCTTCATAAATGAAAGAGGTAGACATGAAAAAAGTGGGTTTCAGCACAGAGCAATACATCGAGGAGCAGTCAAAATACATTCTTGAAAGGATCAGAAGCGGCGAAGGCAGGCTGTATCTTGAATTCGGCGGTAAGCTGGTCGAAGACAAGCATGCCATGAGAGTGCTTCCGGGCTTTGATGAGAATGCCAAGATCAAACTGCTGCAAAGGATGAGCGATCAGGCCGAGATAATCATCTGCATTTATGCAGGCGACATCATCAAGAGCAAGACACGCCAGGACTTCGGCATCACATACGATCTGGAAGTCATGAGACTGATCGACGAGTTCAGAAGCTTCGACCTTTCGGTCAACTCCGTTGTTGTCACGAGGTATGAGGATGCTCCGTCAGTCAACCAGTTCATGGCCAAGCTCGAAAGGCGCGGGATCCGCACGTATAAGCACATGTTCACCAAGGGCTATCCGACAGACGTGGACACTATCGTATCCGAGGCAGGTTATGGAGCCAATCCGTACATCGAAGTATCGAAGCCTCTGATCGTTGTGACCGGCCCGGGCGGAGGTTCAGGCAAGCTGGCGACATCGCTCTCACAGGTCTATCATGAGTATAAGCGCGGCCGCAAGGCAAGATACGCCAAGTTTGAGACCTTCCCGATCTGGAACCTGCCGCTTAAGCACCCTGTGAACATCGCCTATGAGGCTGCCACCGCGGACCTCAAGGACTTCAACATGATCGACCCGTTCCACCTCGACGCTTACGGCCAGACTGCGGTCAACTACAACAGAGATGTAGACGCATTCCCTGTGCTCAGGAGAATACTCCACGCGATTACCGGCTCGGACGAAGGATATAAATCACCTACTGACATGGGCGTAAACAGATGCGGCTTTGCCATAACCGATGACGAAGTCTGCAGAGAGGCCGCCAAGCAGGAGATCGTACGCAGATACCTGATCGCGGAATGCTCATACAGAAAAGGCACTATCGAGGCATCAACACTCGAAAGATGCAAGCTCCTGATGGAAGAAGTCGGAGCTTCAAGATACGACAGGCCGGTAGTTGCTGCAGCGGAGGAATACGCAGAAATCAAGAGGGCGCAGAACCCTGAAAGATACGAGAACGTGGTGGTATCTGCCATGCAGCTGCCTGACGGTACGATCGTGACCGGAAGATCATCACGCAGAATGGTGGCTACGGCGGCCATGGTGCTCAACGCCATCAAGAAACTGGCGGGAATCCAGGACGACATGCTGATCATATCGCCGCCGATTTTTGAGAGCATGTCGAGTACAAAGGCGGGGATCCTCCACGACAAGACCAGCCTCAACCTCGAGGAAGTCATCATGGCGCTCACTCTGACCAAGCTGATCAACCCGTTCGCAGAGCTTGCTCTCAAGGAGATCCCTAACCTTAACGGCTGCATCGCTCACTGCACCGCCATTCTTTCCGACAAGGACGAGCAGGCAGTAAGGGCGCTTGGAATCGACATAACTTCGAATCCGGAGTTTTCAAATAACAATCTTTATTCAGTATAAGGTGTCCGGAGGCCTGGCACCTCCGATGATTACCTGTATTGCTCAGCGGATCTGCACCCGGATGCAGACGAAAGGAGGAGAAATGAAAGTCAACACAAAGAAGCTCATGGAAAAAGCAGCTGGTGCTTCAACAGGACTTGCAGTAGCTGTAGCATTTCTCAACGTTGCTCTCCTGGTGACGAAACTCGTGCAGACAGTTACAGAGGAAGCACCGAAACTCGAGGATAAGGAATAATAATACAGGCAAAATCCTAAGTTTAAAGAAGTCGCGTATTGTAGTATCAGCTTGATCTGTTTCTCAGAATAGCGCGACTTTTTTATTGGAAATGATGCAACTGTTGAAAGGGCAAAGATTTTACGCTATAATAAGAACGCGTGTTCGGCAAACTCTCTTGATGATATTAAATATGAAAATAACCCTAACTGCTAAAGTGAAAATACTTCCTGATGAGGAGACAAAGAGCATTCTTATCAGAACATTGCACACATACACTTCAGCGTGTAATTATGTTTCTGTGCACTTGTTCTCTACACAGAATATGAATAAGAGAGCATTACATGGAGAGCTTTACTATGAACTCAGGAGAAGATATGCGCTTAAATCACAAATGGCTGAGTCCGTAATTCGCACTGTCCTGGCAAAGTATAAATCACTAGATTCTCTGCATAAACCCTGGACGCTTATAAGGTTTAACAAGCCACAGTGCGATCTTGTTTGGAATAGGGACTATTCGCTCAAGGGAGATAAGTTTTCCGTTGGCACACTCGATGGACGAAAAAGGATGTCATTCGCAAAACCTAGCTCGTCTCTTTCTGGGAAGCTTGGAACAGCCAAACTGGTCTATAAACATAACAAGTTTTATCTTCATGTTCCTGTCACGCATGAAGTTCCGAACATTTCTGAAGAAGACATAGCTAACGTTGTCGGTATTGATAGAGGTATACGTTTTCTTGCAACATGCTATGATAGCAATGGAAAAACTCTATTTCATTCAGGCGCTGAGGTAAAAACTAAAAGAGCACATTTCCTTGAGCTACGAAGAGAACTGGCAAGAACTGGAACTTCTTCATCAAGGAAGAGACTTAAGGCAATTGGTCAGAGAGAAAACCGTTGGATGAGAGATTTCAATCATTGTCTCAGTAAGACACTCACTGAACATTATCCTGAGGGTACTTTGTTTGTTCTTGAAGATTTATCCGGTATTTGCGCAACTACAGAAAATGTCAAGACGAGAAACCGTTATGTTAATGTATCCTGGCCATACTATGATTTTGAGCAGAAACTTATGTATAAAGCTGCATTTAGAGGCCAGAAAGTCATCAAGGTAAACCCTGCATATACTTCGCAGACGTGCCCCATATGTGGGAAACGAGAAAAAGCTAATCGAGACAAGGTGAGACATATTTTTAGGTGTAATGGCTGTGGTTACACATCTAATGATGACAGGATAGCAGCGATGAATCTGCATAGCATGGGAATTAAGTACCTGATGCAGTCTGGTGAGAGCAAGTCTCTTGCTGGCGGGGCGAAGCCAACCGTCCCAGATGTGACGCCAACCATACAGTAGTAATCTGTATGAGTAACATACGTAGGAGGTCGAACATATTCTGCGGGGCAGTCACAAGCCTATATTGTAAGACAGTAGTACCTACAAAAGGCTGTTGACTCGTAACGAGAGGTTGCAATCAATATTTGTTGAAAAAAGAGAAAAGCTCTGCTACAATAACCATTGTCTTGCATATCGCGGGTATATAATCGTTATTAAACGGTTTTGTAAGCAACGTAGCAATTTGCTGATATAGCTTAATGGCAGAGCACAGCATTCGTAACGCTGAGGTTGTGGGTTCGACTCCCACTATCAGCTCCATTTTTGAGGACTTTCGGTCGATTCCGGAAGTCCTTTTACTTACTGACTTTCGTTGAAATTCCAATATGTTGAGCAATTTCGACGAACGCCGGACAACGAGGCAAAACGCTGCTAAACGATGGGATGAAGGGGATTTTTTGTGGGGTGTCTCGTGGTATGTGAGGAGAAACGAAGTTGATTCTTTGAAGCTTCAAACTCAGTGTTTCCAATATGTCCCCGACTTTTCGACTCTCATCAATCGCGACAGACTCGTCTCCCGACACACTTCGACGCCTTACATTATGCGAGAGTCATCCTCCTTCAAGTGGGATCTGAATGAGATGTCTCACTCGCTTTATATGATAAATATAGATATCAGATTGTAAAT
This sequence comes from Mogibacterium sp., assembly GCA_017510725.1. Classification (GTDB taxonomy): domain Bacteria; phylum Bacillota; class Clostridia; order Peptostreptococcales; family Anaerovoracaceae; genus Crickella. Next base: position 7,576 of record JAFWMD010000046.1, read on the forward strand.
GATACGATCAGAACATATCGCGATTTGCACAATTGCATATCGCGTTTTTTTAATTTACGATGATTCTGGCAATAGTGATTATTATGATCGGAGGTTAATGTTATGTTCAATCCTAAATATAGATTCACTCATGACGAAGTGAGGATCATAGTTCTTGCTCTGGTAGAACTAAAGAACCAGCTCCTGGCTGAGGGCAGGTATCCAAAGCCGCCGGGATCTTCAAAGTCGTTTTATTTGGACTTGAAGCATAAACGCCCCCAAGAGATACCATGGTTTCTGCTCTCCAGGCACCCGACCTCATCTTCATGATAGTCGCGTACGAGAGCAGATCGATGGCACTCTCGAATACATGGATCGTGCTGCTGGCACAATTGATCCTGAAGGAATATCTCTTGTCTGAGCCTGCAGCATCACCCATCAATCGCTCATCATTTGTTGTACGGTAAAATGCATAAGCAGTGCTTCCTGCATCATCAAATCCAATGAATATGCAGTTATGATATGGCAATGACTCGTACAACAGGCCTTCGTTAATGCAGTCTCTGATAATGCTCTCATCTATTCCCCGTTCAGTAAGATATCTGATCACCTCAAGATTTGTATCTGCTTTTTCAGGCAATAGCAGTTTTCTTTCTCTATCATATTCTTCTTTTCTGCATTTTTTTGCGTCATCACAATGCAGAAAAGTGTCTCCTTCTGTTAGCACCTTCATCGCATCTATGAACGTCATGCCTTTAACTTTGATCAGGTAATCAAGTGCAGAGTTACCTCCGAAGCCTCTGCTCCACCACATCCATTTGCCGTTGGATATTTTCAGGCTGTCGTGTTCTCTGGTGCAGTATGTGTTTCCTCTTAGGTGAACAAGTTCGGTTGGCTCATGCATCTGTAGATATGTCAAAAGGTCTACTGAGCGAGCTTGTTCTATCTGCTCTTTTGTATAGTACGGCATCTGAATAACCTCCTTCCAAATAAAAAAGCAGAAGCATCATTTGCTTCTGCCAGTTATAATCACTATTCTGCTGAAGTTCCTTCCAATCAGAAGGATTTGAGTTTATTTCCCTATTTTAAAATTACATTCTGGGCAACCATGACCATTCAAAATATGTTGCGCTTTAGGGTGCCAAATGTTTCCACACTCTTTACATTTGCACTTAATACTCTCGCCAATTCCAGTATATTCTCCCATTACGTCAATTGTTGAGTTGACTTTTGAAATAAGCCAAATAAATTCTGCTGTTGTATATTTAATGGCTGGGTTTAGTAAACTAAGCTGGTCAATTCGCAGATTATCCTCATCTGATAATTCTACGTCTCTATCAATTAAAACCTTTTTCAATCGTTTCTTTTTTCTACATACTGGACACATACTATCTTGCCGCATCATCGTTCTTGGTCTGCTTTTCCATTCATATCCACATTCATTACAATGAAACAAAATAGGATGTGTTATGTTTTTATATGGTTCCATTACAATAATAACATATGATATGCTTGAATTATTCGGAATTGATAGTGTCATTTTTACGAAATTAGAAGAAGGCAGGTACAGTGTGGATTTCTGCCAACTTGGAACTTATGATCGAGTTTACAATACAAATGACGAGGACGACGATCTATAGCTGAGAGGTACACTATGAAACATCTCGTGATGTCATCATTGGTGCTGGGTAAGCACTATACAGCAATAGAACTTGCTGAGATATAAAGATACAAAAGCCATCATGCCATAATAAAGGGAATCGTAACAGAACGCGACAATGATAATATTGTCCTTTTTGTTACGAAAGAAAAACAGTCTGGCGCAACGCCATATGAGGATAGGCTGGAAGGAAATATTCTTTATATGATGGGGCAAGAAGGCCACGGAACGGATAAGAGAATTGCTGACAATCTAGCCGAAAAAAAGGATAACTTTTACCTGTTCTTTAGAGAAAAGCACCATACTTCCTTCATATATTATGGAAAATGCGCACTTCTGTCAGCATCAATTAACACTGAAAAACCGAGCGAATTTGAGTTTCTTCTGTTAGAGCAAAACAATGAGTATGATGATGAAGAAGAAATAATCAATTACTTAGTAAATATTGATGTTGCATTTGATGATACAGTCACCCCGCCTATAATAGTGGAAGGAGCAAAAAAAGTATCCAAACACGTAAGGTATGAACGTAATCCTAAAAATAGAAAAGAAGCTATTAAGATTCATGGTTGCAGATGTCAAATATGCGGATTTGACTAGGCATTCTGTTCTGGACGCAAAAGACTTCTCAGAAGATAGAAGAAAAAGCACTAGTGAACTCAGCTTATCAAGACAAAGGCTGAACTCCTTGAAGTATGAGCCACTCTTCCAACTTGATATCAGAGTGTCCGGAATAAAAATGGCATATGAAAAACTGCAAAATGCTTTGAAGAAGGCTCAGCGAGATAATTACAGCTATACACAGGGGAAGAAGGGTTGATGGGGAAATTATGACATTACAACAGATAAAATGTTTTCTTTCTGCCGCGGAAACGGGTTCGATCAGCGAGGCTGCCAAACGCTTATATATGGCGCAATCCAGCGTTTCAAGCGCAATTCGAGAATTGGAGAAGTATTGCGGTGTACAACTTCTTGAGCGCAATGCTAAGGGTGTGATTTTAACCGGCGCAGGAGAGGAACTTCTTTCGGAGTTGCTTGTTATTGATAAAAAGATGGACTTTATCAAAAACAAATACAGCACCCGCAATAAAAGCGAAACTTTTTCTGTTGCGGCGCAACATCATATTTTTGGTCTGGATGGTTTTCTTTCCATCGCACAGCATGTGACAGCTGAAGAATACAAGCTTTGTTTTTTGGAATGCTCAAGCTCTGAAATTCTGGAAAATGTAGAATGCGGATTTGCTGATATCGGTGTTCTCTTCTTTTCGGAGCAACTCTCTAAGCAGGTGCTGCAGGAGATTAAGAACCACAATTTGCAGTACCATAGTTTAGGAAAAGAAAAAATACATGTTCATATGCACAAAGACCATCCTCTGGCAAAAAAAGAATCCGTTTCCGTAAACGACTTGAAGGCTTTCCCTTGCGTAACATACGATCGTATTCTGCGCGCTCAGCCCTTTAGCGGAGAGGTTATTGCCGAGTGTCCACGAAAGATTGGAACAACGGATCGTGCTGCGACGTACAGTATGCTTTCGGCCTTGAATGCGGTTGTTACCGGAACGAGCTATGTTCCCGTTGCCGAACAGCAGCGCAATATCCTTGCCCGTCCGTTAGAAGATAGCTACACAATACAACTGGTATATGTTGTTCGCAAAGACTATGCGCTTACTGATTTGGTAAAGCTTTTTATAGATACTATTTCACCTTGCACCTAACTATTTTATCGATGGAGTCCATCTGTTTTTTCGATGGACTCCTATCGTTTTTTGTCGACTTCCGATATATATATGGTTCATATATCATATAAGTACCTACAATAGTAAGAAAACTGAAAGGATGTGGACAAAACATGGAAAACAAAATCTCTCCCATCAAGCGGTATGGGAAACTGGTCTTGATTGCCCTTATCATCGCGGTTATTGCCGATATGATTGGCGCCATCAAGATCGACATCGGCATTGGTACTCTGGTTATTTTCCCCTTGGTTATTGCTACCATTATTGGTGGCGTGATGGGTCCCGACCTTCTGAAGCTTTTCAAGTCCTCCGAGTGTCAGGATGCAGGTGACCTTGTTCTCGTAGTCATCGCCCCCTTCATGGCCCGTATGGGTGTCTCCGCTGGTGGCAATCTGCCCAAGCTGCTGGATGCAGGCCCTGCCCTGCTGCTGCAGGAACTGGGCAACCTCGGTACGATCTTCCTTTCTCTCCCTCTGGCGCTCCTGCTTGGTCTCGGTCTGGAGTCCATCGGTGCAACCTACTCCATCAACCGTGACGGCAACCTCGCCCTGTCTACCGACTATTGGGGCCCCGACGCTCCCGAAACGAAGGGCACTTTCTCCGTTTACATTGTCGGCTCTATCATCGGCACCGTGTTTTTGGGTGTGTTTGTCAGTTTGATTGCTTCTTTTAATCTGTTCCATCCCTATGCCCTCGGTATGGCCTGCGGTGTTGGCAGTGGCTCTATGATGGCTGCCGGTGCTGCGACTCTCGGTGAGATGTATCCCGAATTTGCTGAGGATATTCTGCTCTATGCCAGTACCAGTGATACGCTGACCGGTATTGACGGCATTTATTTGGGAACCTTCATCGGCATTCCCCTGACTACTTGGCTCTATAAGAAGCTGCAGCCCATTCTTGGTCGCGGCAAGAAGCAGGCAAAGGAGGAACAGTAATGAGTTTTAAAGATTTCTTCGTCAACCGTCTCGGTTTGATGCTCGTCGTTTGGGTTATGGTCATCGTCGCTAACGTTGTCGGTTACGGTGTTACCATCGGCCAGGCCGCTGCCGGCTCGGCTCTTCTGTGCGCTATCGGTCTGATTGGTCTGCTGATTGGTAAGTTTGTCAGTCGCTGGGTTAAGCTTCCCTCCATGATTTTCGTTGCTCTGACCGGCGCTCTGCTGGCTTGCCCCCTCTCCCCCATCAGCTCCACCGTTATGACTCTCGCCAACTATTCCAGCTTCATGGCCCCTACGGCTGCGCTTGGTGCCTTTGCCGGTATTGCAATCGGTAAGGACTTCAAGGATTTTGCCAAGGCTGGTTGGAAGTATATCATTATCACCATCTTCGTTATCGCCGGTACCTTCTTCTTCTCCGCTCTGGTTGCAGACATCGTTCTGAAGGTCACCGGCCAGATTTAAGAACAGGAGGCTTCCCATGAAAACTTGTGATATTCTGGTAAAAAACTGCCGTGTTCTGAATGCGGATATGAGCATCTCGGATGAGTGTTCCGTGGTGATTGACCAGTCTTGGATCAAGGAGATCGGCGCAACTGTCGATTTGGAAGCCGCTTACAACGCTGCAACCGTTCTCGACGGCAAGGACAAGCTGCTGATGCCGGGCTTTGTCGATGGTCATATGCACACCTGCCAGCAGCTTCTGCGCGGCCGCGTGGCAGACGAGTATCCCATGGTCTGGACCCGTTTTCTGGTTCCCTTTGAGAGCAATCTCAACCCAGAAGACTCTTATGTCAGCGCAAAAATGGCCTGCTTGGAAATGATAAAGAGTGGTACGACCTCTTTCGCTGACTCTGGCGGCGTACATATGCACCGCGTAGCAGATGCCGTTGTGGAGTCGGGTATGCGTGCCGCAATCGCCAAGTCCACCATGGATATGGGCAATGCGATCACCGGGGCGATGAAAGAAACCGCAGACGAAGCTATTGCCCGCACGATTGAGCTGTACGATGGCTATCAAAGTGCTGGCGATGGCCGCATTGATATTTTCTTCGCCCTTCGTCAGATTATGACCTGTTCTGAGCGCCTTATGCGTATGGTCGCTGAAAATGCAGCAGAGCGAAATACTGGCATCCATATGCACCTTTGTGAGCACCGTGACGAGGTTAGTTACTGCCTGCAGAACTATCAGAAGCGTCCGGCGGAGGTACTGAATGATATGGGTGTTCTGGGTCCCCACCTGCTGACGGCGCATAACGTCATGCTGACAGATAACGATATCCAACTGCTCGCAGAGAAGCAGGTCAAGCTTATCCATTGTCCCAGAGGAAATCTGAGCAATCACGGCTTCCCCAAAACGCCACGCATTCTGCAGGCCGGCTGTAGCGTTGGCCTCGCCTCCGACGGCAGCGCTTTCAACGGCGTGGATTTGTTTGACGAGATGAAAGTCCTGCGCTATGCAATGATCGGCTATTGGGGCCTGTCTGCATTTGATCCTGTTGCTATGCCCTGTGCCACTCTTTTGAAGATGGCAACGCAGGGTGGCGCAAATGCCCTTGGTCACGGCGACATTTTGGGCACCGTGGAAGTTGGCAAAAAGGCCGATGTAATTCTTGTCAATCTGAACCAGCCGCACTTCTTGCCCTCTCAGGTTCTCCTCAATACGTTGGTTGACTGCGGCAGTGGCCGTGATGTCACCGATTCTATTATTAACGGTAAACTGGTAATGAAGAACCGCGAAGTGCTCACCATGGACGAAGAACAGGTTATGTTCGAAGCCAAGGAGCATATGGAGCAGATTATCAAACGCGCATTCTAAGCTTCTCTCCCTTTCTTACATATTTGCAAAACGCACAAAGAGGGCGCCAATCGGCGCCCTCTTCCCTTCTCCTCTCCCCTGCCCCAACACAATCAAAAAAGGCTGGAGATTTCTCTCCAGCCTTTCTTCTTTACGTCCAATCCTCAGCGACCGCCTGACACAGCAATCATTTTAAGCATTAAGCTTTGCACTTCTTCGAGTATTTCGATACGAACTTTTCGGGATCTTTCTTTAAGTCTGCTTCAGCCAGCTGCCTTGCGGTTATTGCTTGTTGCAGTTCTTCAAAGCGTCCCAGCGTATACCGTACGCCGTGATAAGCGATTTTTGCCTCCCATTTTCCGCTACAGTAATTCACGCCGGTATAACCGGTTTTGTTGTCGCTTCGCTTTGCCGCTGTTGTCGGCGTATTATTTACTACCCACTCGGATTGGGAAAATGACAACTATTTTTCCAAAGGCATATATTTCACTACGCCTTGATGGATTGGACAATTTCTATTAAAAACGTATCTGGACTTATTAAAAACAAAATACAAAATAATGAAACGGATTCCGGAAGATGTGCTTGAAGTTTAGTGGTTCACGAATGGATTTAGTGAATCGGTCGTAGATAGTGGATTCTAAAAGCGAGATGTCCCAAAAATCGGACGCTCGTTTTTTTTCTTACAAAAAAACTTGAACATATGTTCTGGTATTTTTATAATTACCTCATCAGATGAAAGAGCGTCTGGCGTGGTATATAGATTCAAGGAGGCGGAGGATCATGGCACAAACTGTAGACGTGGTCGCGATCTTCGACAGAATGTTAAGAGAGCCTAAGCCAGTCAGATTCAAGATCTATGATAGCGGGCACTGGAAGTCCGTAAATGTTGAAAGGATACTCAATATCGAATGGATGCGGCTGGATGGGAAAGTACAGATTGTATATAGCTGTGAATCTAGAAGCTGCAACGGAAAGATGATCAACTACAGGTTAAAGTACATACATCAGGATATCCGTTGGGAGATGGAAATGGATAGTCCGGGGAGGACTACCAAGCGGAAAACCTCTTGATAAACTTCATAAAACACACGCTAAAGAAAGTTTTGTGCGAACTGCACCATAGTTACATGCTGGGATGATACGGGGCCTTTTCCCTTGTTCCATACACCCTGGCACAAGGACGGAAGGGGTATGCGCACAGGATCGTTCATAAGGGAGGAAGAAAATGGCAGAGAGCCTGGAAAAAAGAATAGACAGATTGTGCAAGCTTGTTGGGAGGACTCCAGATGAGTTGCAGCGGAGTGGCGAATGGGTCCTCGGGCTTGCAGGTGATGTTTGCAGGGATACTTCGTTATATGCAGATGATCTGTAAGATAGAACTGTCAAAAAAAGTAGGATGGCCGTTGCCTACAGCATTTGCATTTGTTTATCTGCGTATTCTTTGCAGTAATTCATGAAATTGGCAGCTTCTTCGGAGAGGCAGCTTTTGTCCGGGTACACGAAGAAGTAGTCGATAGGATCTGTCAGCTCCGGAACTTCTATTCGTGAGACCTGGCCGTGCTGTGTAGCTCTGGCTGCAGCAATCTCATATATGAATGATATCGCTTCGATTTCATGCAGATATTCTTCTATGGCCAGCATACTGCCTGCTTCGATCTCTACTTTGAATTTGTTCCAGTCGAACCCATGCCTTGCAAATACCTGGCTGATAACATTATTAGCTGCAGCATTATGCTCACGGGAAATAACATTCTCCTTGATCAAATCTTTGAGTGAAGCAGTTTTACCCGCGAGAGGATGGGCAGGGTTGCAGACGCATCTGAGGTAATCCTGAATAAATAATTCCTTTTCCATGCCGTCCGGCACAGCATATATATCTACAATCGCGTAATCAACTTTCCCCTCACCTATCAGCTGGCGCATCTCTTTACCTGATGCAATATATGAACAGATACGGTAATCCGGATGGAGCTTCATATAGTCAGATACCATCTTAGGCAGCAGATATTCACCCATAGTCATATTCGAGGCAAAAACTACTTTCTTGTATTTATCTGATCCTTCGATTTCAGCTATTCGCTTCTCGACACTCTTCGAAAGTGAAATGATCTTGCTAAGTTCTCTTCTCAGAAACTCTCCTTCAGGGGTGAGATATAGCTGCTTGCCCTTGTATTCTACTAATTTCACACCATAATGATTCTCAAGAAAACGTATATGCTGGGAAACCGCAGGCTGCGTGATATTCAGAATGTTTGCTGTCTGTGTGTAGCTTCTCGTCCCGCAAAGAGTCATGAATGTTTCGGTCCTGTAATCGATCATTTTGCGCCTCGCTTTCATATAATTCATATGTTTTTAAACTCAGATAACAGACCATTCGGTCAAAAAAGGCAACTCTTCATCTATGAGTATAACATAATTTTATAGAACATAAAATATTTAAAATTTTCATTTATGGAAGAATGGTGATATTGTTCATTTAGGCATACAATACATCTTAGCAACAGAGGAGGTGGATTAGATGAAAATCGGGGCTGTAACTATCGGTCAATCTCCAAGAGTCGATGTGACACCGGATATTATGCCAATATTCGGTGACGAAGTCGAACTGCTGCAAATGGGGGCATTAGACGGATTGAGCAAAGAGGATATCGCTGCCATGGTGCCTAGAGAAGGGGATTATATCCTCGTATCAAGACTGAATGATGGATCTTTTGCAAAATTCAGTGAATCGTATATAGCAGAGCGTATGCAGCAATGCGTGACTGCATTAGAGGAGCAGGGAGCCGCAGTGATTATGGTCATGTGTGCCGGCGAGTTCCCTCTTTTCAAAGCGCGAGTGCCTGTGATATATCCGGGCAAAGTCCTTGATGGACTTGCCGCTGCACTGACACCACGCAAAAGGCTCATAGTTATCACGCCTGATGAGCAGCAGCTCTCACAGGCGTACAGACACTGGGGGCCGGTAATGGATGAAATATATCCATTCGCTGCTAATCCTTACGGACCGATGTCTGAGGTCGAGGAGGCTGCGGCAAAAGCAAAAGACGTAGAGGCTGATCTTGTGGTCATGGACTGCATCGGTTTCTCCGTCAAAGCCAAAGAGATCGTTGCGAAAGCAACAGGTCTGCCGGTCTTGCTTTGCAGGACAGTCCTTGCAAGAACTGCTTGTGAAGTTTTAGCCGGATTACAGTGACGGGTAGATTTGTGGGAAGGAGTAAAGAAAATGAACGAAAATGAAAAGAACCTAAGGCAACATCCTAAAGCGTTGGATCCGAGTGTTCTCATACTCAATATCATACTTGCTGTTCTTGGCTCGATTATCGGTCTTGAGATCATCGTTCGTATTGGTATCAGTACGAATACGTCGATTATCGGCGCGCTGTTTGCGATCATTATTTCAAGGATACCGGTAAGTATCTTTAAGAAATTCAAAGATATCAACGTCCAGAATCTCGTACAGACTAATATTTCGGGCGCTACATTCTGTGCAGCAAACTCTTTGATCCTTGCAATTGGCATCCCGTTCCTGCTCGGAGAACCAGGACTTGTAGTCCCGATGCTTGTAGGTGCCACGATTGCATCCATCATAGACGCAACCATCTTATATAAGACATTCGATACTGAAATGTTCCCTGCAGCAGAGCCGTGGCCTCCTGGAGTAGCAGCTGCTGAGACGATCAAGGCTTGCGCAGGACAGACAAAGCAGGCAGTCCTGCTGCTTGTAGGTATTGCCGGTGGCGTTGCCGGCAAAGCTTTATTCGGGATCCCGATGGATATCCTCGGCGTAGCCTGGATCGGCGACATCTGGGCACTCAGCGCATTCGGCGTAGGTGCTCTTGCGATTGGTCTTTCTAATGACTTTGGATTCCCAATGGGTCAGTACTACGTACCGCACGGAATCATGATCGGTGCCGGCCTTGTAGCTCTTATTCAGGTGTTCATGATGCTGTTCAGGAAGGACAGCGGAAGCGACTCTGTAGCAGGCAAGTTCACATCCAGCATGAAGGATATGAAGAAGGCTATCTTTGGCGGTTACGGAGCATACGTTGCAGTAGCTCTTGTACTTGCAATATTCTGCGGCTTCTTCCAGCAGATGGGATTCCTGCAGTTCGTATTCTGGGTACTTTACGCAGCGTTTGCAGCTATCGCATCAGAACTGATCATCGGTATGGCAGCCATGCACTCCGGATGGTTCCCTGGATTCGCAACCGCTCTTATCTTCCTGATCGTAGGTATGCTTGCAGGATTCCCGCCACTTGGCCTTGCGATTCTTGCAGGTTATACATCAGCGACAGGACCTGCATTCTCAGATATGGCTTATGACCTCAAGTGCGGATATATCCTCAGAGGAGGCGGAGAAGATCCTGAATTTGAGAAAGAAGGACGTAAGCAACAATATATTTCAGAGGTCATCGCATTCGTAGTAGCTATGATCGTTGTGGCAGTTGTTTATAAGACATATTTCGCAGCTGATCTGTTCGCTCCTGTATCACGTACGTTCCTTACAACTATTGAAGCAGGTTCTTCACCGGAAATCGCTAAGTGGCTCGTGATCTGGGCTGTACCGGGTGCGATCATCCAGTTCATAGGAGGCCCTAACAAACAGCTCGGAGTACTCCTTGCAACAGGTCTTCTGGTAGGAAGCACGATAACAGGTATCACTACTATAGTAGCTCTTATCATAAGAGTCATCGTGATCAAGTGGAAGGGCGAGAAGGGACAGAGCATCATGTACATACTCGCGGCAGGCTCTCTCGCAGGTTCAGCGCTGTACAGCTTCTTCTCTTCAACATTGGCACTTGGCAAATCCTTGAAGAAGTAAAAATTTTATTTAAATAATTCAAAATAAATCGATAGAAGAAAAAAGGAGGCACTACTAATGGAACTCAATCTGGGTTTTGAAGCAAGAGACGAGTACTTGCAGCTGGAAACATTCAAGGGCGCTATGGTTCTCTTACGCGATGTAATGCTTGTCAAACCGGGACTTAATGTACTCATCACTGGTGATACATCTTCGGATAAGCGTGTAATGGATGCTTTTGCGGCAGCTGCTTATGCACTTGACTGCATACCGGTGACAGCGACATACCCTACGGCACCACTTTCACTGATGGATCCGCCTACAATGATCCAGGAAGCAGCTATGGAAGCCGATGTATGGCTTGAGTGCGCTTATCAGACGGTACAGCATACACCGTCCTGGCAGAAAGTCATTGCGCATGGAAGAGTACGCTACATGTGCCTGACAGGTATCGATGTAGACATGCTTGTAAGATGTGTTGCAAATGTCAAATATGACGCGATGGTAGAATTCGGCGAATATCTCAAAGCGACCATCGAGAAAGTAGATAAGATCGAGATCAAATCTGCTAATGGCACAGACCTCGTTGCATATGAGAGTGGCAGAAAAGTCCGTCACTCAGGACAGAAATACTGTATCGACGGATATCCATATATGCTCGGTGGACAGATCTCATGGTGCCCGCTTGAATCTACTATCAACGGAACACTTGTCTTCGACGGCGCTATCTGGCCACCTGCAGATCTGTGCAAACTTAATGAACCTATCAAGCTGACTCTTGAAAATGGTGTAGTTACCAATATCGAGGGAGGCAAGGAAGCTCAGAGACTTGCTGAGTGGATGGCATCATTCAATTGTCCGGAATCTTACAGACTTGCTCATTATTCGCTGGGATTCAATCCTGGAGTCAAGGCTCCTACAGGCAGGATAGTAGAGGACGAGCGTGTATTCGGCGGAGCTGAATTCGGAATCGGAAGTCAGGGCGCGGCTATTATGGGCGAGAAGTGGGATGCTCCGAGCCACACAGATGGAACTATCGTAAAGCCGACACTCATCTTTGACGGAGTAGTCTTCGAGCAGGATGGTGTATATCTTGATCCTAAGGCAAGAGAGTTCTGCAGAAAGATGGGCCTGCCTGGATACGAAGACTGATCAGGTACCAAGGCAAATAATAATGGAAAAAAAATTAAACGATTTGATTGAAAGCTATCAGGAAGACATGATAGCGGACCTCAAAAGGCTGGTCAGGATCCCGAGTGTCCTTGATCCTGACACAGCTGGCCCAGGCGCCCCCTTCGGGCAAGGAGCCCGGGATGTACTGGACGAGGTCATCAGAATTTCAGAGGAGCTCGGTTTCGAAGCGAAGGATTATGACGGTTATGCCGCTTCCGTCAGATATGGAAGCGGCGGCCGTGAGGTCGGTATGCTTTGCCATGCTGATGTAGTACCGGTCGACGATAACTGGCTCACTGATCCATTTGATCCTGTTATCAAGGATGGCAGGATGTATGGAAGGGGAACGGTTGATGACAAAGGACCGCTCATAGCAGCAATGTATGCCATGAAAGCGATTAAGGAGAGCGGGCTTGAGCTGGATGGTCATATCAACCACATAATCGGCTGCAATGAAGAGACCGGCCATGAGTGCATCAAGTATTATCTGACTAAAGAGAAGTGTCCGGACATAGGATTTTCTCCGGACGGTAGTTTCCCGGTGATCCATGCTGAAAAAGGCATAATCCGTTACACGATAACTCATCCTGTAGAACAGCCTGATGGAACAGCTGTATTCGTCAAAAAGATTGCTGGGGGGACAGTAGTGAATGCAGTTCCGAATCTGGCTAAAGTCTGGCTGGAAGGGAGCAAAGAGGTTTTGCAGGAAGTAGCGGACAGCTTTGGCGGAGAGCACGCATGGGAAGACGGAGCTCTGGTGCTTTCATTCACCGGAGTCAGTGCGCATTCTATGCAGCCATGGCTCGGGAAGAACGCGATACTGCCTATGCTGGCATTCATGAAAGATGTCAATGGCCTCAGCGATGACGTAAAGAAATTCTTTACTTCGCTTGATTCACTTTATGCTGATGGATGGGAAGGAAAGAATATCGGTATAGCATGTGAGGACCAGCTTTCGGGGAAACTTACCATGAACCTGGGAGTCATCCGGTTTGAGAACGGAATATCTGAACTGAAGGTCGATCTTCGTTGCCCTGTTCATATAGACCTTGAACAGATATGGAAAACGACAGATATAAACTGTCAGAAATATGGATTCCATCCTGTGTACTGGCAGATGAGACCACCTCTTTATATACCTAAGGAAGCACCTTTGGTCGAAACTCTGCTGGGAGTATATAACGAGATGACTGGTGAGAAAGCTGAAGCTATCACGATCGGCGGAGGCACCTACTGTCGTGATGTCATTAACTTCGTATCGTTCGGACCTGTTTTTCCTTATGAAAAGGAACTGGCCCATGAAGCAAATGAGTTCATCGGCATCAAAGAATTCATTATGGCATCGAAACTGTATGCGCAGGCGTTGTATGCACTGTTAAGACCGGAAGTGTGATTTCAATCGGCCCGGAGATCCAGAAAACCCATAAAAACTCTGGGTCTCCGGGTTTTCCTATTTTATTCAAGCAATCATAAGGAGAAAATATCATGTTGATGAAACAGATTCTGGAAATATACGATATCCTTGACAGCATCTATGCGAACGGTGCTGCGATGGAAGAGTATCTGCGCGTCATTGATCCGGATGCGGATATTGACGTATATGAATTAAAGGGTGAAAATGGTGACGGAAAAACTGACATGATCAAGATCCGTATCCCGGGAACCAAAGGGAAGACAGTAGGGGGCGAAGCGCCAACCATCGGTCTTCTCGGGCGTCTTGGGGGGATCGGCGCAAGACCTGAAAGAATAGGCTTTGTATCAGATGGTGATGGCGCTCTGTGTGCTCTTGCGATCGCTGCAAAGATCCTGGATATGAGAAAGAAGGGCGATGTGCTTGAAGGTGATGTGCTGATTTCCACGCACATTTGCCCGGTAGCCCCGACTCAGCCTCACAAGCCTGTCGCTTTCATGGGATCACCTGTTGAGATCGCGCAGGTCAACAAAGAGGAAGTGTCTGATGATCTTGACGCGATCCTTTCCGTTGATACGACCAAGGGGAACCGCGTTATCAATACACGTGGTTTTGCGATTTCACCAACTGTCAAGGAAGGCTACATACTCAAAACTTCTGAAGATCTGCTGGATATCATGCAGATCACGACAGGAAGGCTGCCTTATGTTTTCCCGTTGACCACTCAGGATATTACGCCTTATGGCAATGACCTTTACCATCTGAATTCCGTGCTGCAGCCTTGCACGGCAACACCTGCCCCGGTCGTAGGAGTAGCTATCACGACCGAGATGCCGGTCCCGGGCTGTGCAACAGGCGCTACTCATATATGCGATGTTGAGGAGGCAGCGAGATTCATGCTTGAGGTCGCAAAATCATTCGGCCGCGGGGAATGTCAGTTCTACGACAAAGAAGAGTACGAGAAGATCGTACATAAGTATGGCTCAATGAAGCATCTGCAGACCAAGGGCAGAGAATAGAAGGAAATAAAGATAATTAGTCGAGGATAAAAGGAAACAATTATGGAATTAAAAGAGATCGGCAGGAATATTCTGACAGGGTGTATGGGTCTTAGACCTGGAGAGAAGGTTCTTATCGTTACTGATGACGCAAAACTTCCAATAGGCACTGCATTATATGAAAGTGCCAGATCTTTAGGTAATGAGTCGGTGCTTATGCTGATGCCGGAGGGCAAGGTCTCAGGTGAGGAGCCGCTTGAATGTGTAGCACAGGCAATGCTGGCAGCCGATGTTGTACTTGCGCCTACTGCAAAATCGATCACACATACCAATGCAAAGATCGCCGCGCAGGCTAAGGGGGTCAGAGTTGCCACGATGCCTGGAATTACTGAAGAGATGTTTGGTAACGGCGCCATGACAGCGGACTATTCCAGGGTCGAAGCACTGACGGATAAAGTCACCGAATTGCTTACAAATGCAGATACAGCAACCATTCTCAAGGACGGATATAAGCTTACTTTGGATCTTAAAGGCCGCCGCGGCGTAGCAAGTCCAGGTGTATATAGAGAGCCTGGAAAATGCGGGAATCTCCCATCGGGCGAGGGATATATAGCGCCTCTCGAGGATGGTGTGAACGGCGATTTGCTTGTTGATGGCTCTATGGTAGGAGTTGGAAAGCTATCATCTCCGCTTCATTTTGTGATCAGGAATGGAAAGATAGAGTCTATCGAAGGTGAGGATGCAGACAAACTGGACATCCTGCTGGCGAATGACAACAATCGAACTGTGGCTGAGCTTGGGATTGGAACTAACGATGCGGCCATTCTGAACGGAATCATTCTGGAGGACGAGAAAGTCTATGGCACCGTACATGTCGCATTTGGCACGAATGCTTCTTTCGGTGGAATCAATAAGGCCGACTGTCATATGGACGGGATTGTGCTGAAACCTACTCTTTATCTTGATGATCTTCTGGTAATAAAAGACGGGGAATTTGTATATGAACAATAAGAGACTTGATGCGAGCCTTGATGTGGGGCTGATCCGCGTGCTCACAAGCAACGATCAATACTTTGTGGATACGCATGGTCGTCTTATCATGGAAAACTATCCCGGAATCAATGTTGAAAGCATCTGCATACCTGATCAATGGGAAGGCATACATGACGATGAGACGCTTGCTAAGGCACTGCCTAAGATAGTAGAAGCAGCGCAGGGCTTTGCAGATAAGGACATGATCCTTGTTAGCTGTGCTGATGATCCGGCAGTAGATATGATCAGGGAAGAAATGCCTGAATTGCCTGTTGCTGGCGGGGGAGAGACGACTGTAGCCATGGCACTTTGGTACAGCAGCAGGATCGGCGTGATCGGGATCACGGACAGACCGCCCAGAGCATATCTTAGCAATGCCGAGGGCAAGATCGCTTTGTATGAAAAGATAAACCAAGTAAACAGTACTCTTGATCTTCTTTCCGATGAGGGCAAGAGGGGTGTGCTGGAGTGTGCGCGCAGGATCAAAGAAGCCGGCTGCGGTGTCATCGCTCTTGCATGTACAGGCATGTCTACGATAGGCATAGCCGGTCTGATAGAACGTGAGACAGGACTGCCTGTGGTCGATCCGGTCATCGCGGAGGGTGCTTTTGCATATCACGAACTCATTCGTAAGAAATACAGAAATACAGGGGACTGAAGAGACCAGGGAAATCAAAATGGATTATCTGATGATACTTATCCCCAAGCTTCTGAGGTTCCTTATCCTCATCGCGATCGGTTTCGTGGTCTCGAAGCTCGGGGTAATCAAAAAAGAAGGCCTGCCAACTTTGTCAGGACTCCTGATCAATGTTGCGATGCCGCTTCTTATCATATCGATAATGAACCAGCAAGCTACGTCTGTGATGGATCTGCTTGAGTTTCGCAGGATGGTCGGATGGCAGCTTTTTGGCTATTTTCTGCTTGCATTGACTGGAGTTCTGGTAAGTAAGCTTCTAAGACTCGATCATAGATCCGGCAATGTTCATCGTGGAAGCATGGTAGGAGGCAATTACGCTTTTATCGTGCTTCCTCTTATCATGACACTTTTCACGCCCGAGGATGGACAGCAGTATATCCCTGTCTGCTCCGCTGTAGATACGCTTACAGCATGGACTCTGGCGCTTTCATTCTTCTCTCAGGGAGTCGACAATGGCGGAAGATCCAAACTGGCAATTATTGGCAAGAAGTTCATAAATCCGATCATGGTTGCCATTGTAGGCATGCTGATCCTGAACTCGCTTTCTGTCAGGTTGCCTGAGCCTTTTCTGGCTGTCAGCGATGAACTGGGGAATGCAAGCCTTTGCCTGGGCCTGATTTACGTAGGCGCTGTCATCTGCTATATGGAGAAGGGGAATCTTACTACTATAAAAAATTCATCTATTCTCACTATAAGCAAACTCATCGTGGTACCGTTCGTCGTCTATCTCGTCACTTCGAGGTTTATGCCTGAGACCGAAAGCATAATCCTCATGCTGATTGCCGGATCCCCGACCTTTACCGTCAGCTGCGTTCTGGCTGAGCAATATCATCTTGATCTTGAATATGCAGCGACGAACGTGTTCTTAACGACGACCGGGTGCCTTCTGAGCATTCCGCTGTTGTTCGTTCTGATCACATTAGTATAGAAGGCGAAAAAGCATGGCTTTTTTTCGTCATTTTTCGATAGAAAGGATATATAAATATGAAGATTTCTAAAGCAATCGAAGAAAGACGAAGTATACGCAAATTCACTTCGCAGACGGTCGACAGATCGATCCTTCTGTCGCTTATCCGTGCGGGTGCGCTGGCCCCGTCCGCAAGCAACGCACAGTTCTGGAGATTTATCGTTGCAGATAACCAGGATCTGGTAAGAAAGCTGGATCTTTACTGTCCCGGGATGAGCGGCAAACCAACCGCAATCATTGTCATTGCCAGTGATCTTGAAGAAGTAGCCAGTAAAGGCAGCAAGAACAGCATTGAATATGGCTGTATGATGGATGCTTCCATGGCAGCTGAGAATATTATTCTGCAGGCGCTCGAGTTCGGCCTTGGAACGTGTGTGATTAAGAGTTACAATGATGGAGCGGTTCGCAAACTTCTTGGAATTCCGGATACACTTCGTATCGAGATCCTGATTTCTGTTGGATACCCTGATGGGGAACCCAGAGAGCGCAAAAGAAAGGATCTTGATCAGATCCTGCAGTGGAATGGATGGAATACCAGTGATACGGAGGGCAAGTGATGGACGGGCTTACTGAATTGTTGATTTACATGGCGACCAGCGCGGCAGGGCTCACCGACGAACCTGTAAATTACGGGCCGCTCAGAATGATAACAGCTGCGCAGAAACTCACAGAGTATATGCTGAAACAGGATCCGGATAATGCTGTTTTAAGAGCGATCGCGGATGATATTGAAGAGAATAAGGGCAGATACTCTACATCTCCTGACGCGTTTGCGGAAATGCTTAACAGAGTAGTAGAAAAGACAGTGGATCTGCTATAAATAATTGAGGATATGATTTATGGATAATAAGACTATTTACAGCAAAGGGTGGCCTGAAGGGCAGGAAGAGGGATTCATTCCCGTTGAAGGTGGCAGTGTTTTCTACCATTACTATGGCAAGGGGAAACCCGGAATCCCGATCGTCTTCCTTCATGGCGGGCCAGGCAGCACGGGACTATGCTTCTTCAAGCAGACTGCACTTGCCGAAAAACATCCGGTCGTGATTTATAACCAGCTTGGCAGCAAAGGGTCTGGTTTTGCTGATAATATCACTACTTCAGAAGAAGCCAGACAGTATCTGACAATAGACCATTTCGTCAATGAAGTCCAGACTGTAATAGACTTCTTTGATTTCGCTGAGTTTATGATTGTTGCCCGTTCATGGGGAACAATGCTTGCTGTTGAGTATGCTGCAGCCAGGCAGCCAAAAGGACTCAAGGGTATAGTACTGGATGGACCGTTCCTCAATGTTGATCAGTGGTGCAGTGATGCTGAGAGGCTGATCAAGTCTCTGGACAAAGGCGAGGAATATTGGCAGATCGTTCGTGAATGCGAGGAATCGGGTATTTTCGAGGATGATCCAAGATATGCAATGGTCAATGAGATATATTCCGCTAATTTCAATAGCCGGGTAGCGGGAGCAAATGACGGTACACCGGCTGATCCGGAATCGCAGCATACGATCCCGGGGTTATCAGTCTACAACTATATGTGGGGTCCATCGGAATTCTCTTGCACAGGAACCTTGAAGGGGCATGATTCAACAGTGCTTCTGAGCAGCATCAAAATCCCGATCCTCTATATCTGCGGACAGTACGACAGCGGAACTCCGGAGGCTGCCAGCTTGTACAATTCGATGACGCCAAATGGCGAGATCTGCGTACTTCCGGGATGCGGCCACAACGCTTCCCGCGAAAGGCCTGTTGAATTCAACGCAGTAGTCGGAGCATTCGCAGAAAGGATCATGGAATAAAACGCAGCTTTAAAGCTCGTTGCTGTTTTCGATGAGAAGAGGAACCGAAGTTAATAATCTATTGTAGATGTTCCGGACATATTGGGGGATCAGCTTAGCGGATCCTTCTTCTGCCGCCAGTAGTGCTGATAGAGTTCTTCGGTTGCAAGCGCCATCTTGGTCACGGAGAAATCTGTCCCATGCGGGAAGATGTACCAGGTGTCTTCAAGCGTATTGAGGTCGACGCAGTCATCGTGCTTGCCCAGATAGTCGTACTCGATGTGGCAGGAATAGAGGGAAGGCACGTCTTTTTCCATCAGAAATTCATCTCCGTCACGGTCGATCCCGCGGACGACAAAACCATCCATATTGTGGACGAGAATGCCTTCGCCGAGCCGGATAAATCCAAGCGCGTTCGGCAGACTGTCCACGGTCACACAAAGTTCTCCGCTGTTGTAAGTTCCCGCTTCGACTTCACTCCTGACACATGAACGCTCCCACTCATACCAGTCCGGTATGTGGGAGAATTCCGTTTCGCCATTTTCCGCAGATAGTTCCCCCAGCTCTGACATATTCCAGCGCTGGCTCTATAACTTTATCTGGGGTCAAGCAAGAAAGAAGCTTTTGCAAAACCTGGGGTAAGAGCGAACACGGGGTGCACAACTTACGTTGAGCACCCCATTTAATAAGACCATAAAGAGCACGTTAGGGACAGGCCCAGTGATCGTGCAGCAACCTGCCTTTGTGGTAAGGTGCTAATGCCTGAGCGATGGGAATGAATTATGAATCAGAGTCCTGTCGCGGCGATGGGACTTTTTCAATGCGCTTCTTTATGGTAACGAAGAAAGGAGCGTTTTTTAAATGAGCAATGATATGTGGCATGTGGCACTGGAACCAGGCACAACCAAAATGCAGGATGTGATTTCGGCTTCAATATCTATAGGTGATATAGAGACGATCAGCATGTTGCTTTCATCAACAAATCCAAAAGCTCAGGATATTGAAGTGAAAGACGGCGGTTATCTGTTAATGTACGGCGGTGAATATGAGAGACCATATCCAAGCGTTATGATCTGGCGATATAGAAAAGAGGAAGAAAATGCGATAATCGAAGATATGAAGATGGAAGATGTCTGGATTGTGGAATGTGTTTGGCGGAAATGGCTGATGCCAGAAGATGCCGATGCGGAGTATGTTCCGCCGAAACAGTTTCTGGTGATGCAGAGAAAAGGATACTATAGTTTTTATAAGAATAACTGTGTGGGAGTTGGCAAATAACAGAAGTTGATCATCCCTTAAAACTAAGGGATGAATCAAGAGGCTTCCAGTTCCAGACGAGGGGTACAGATGAATAATACATAAACAATAATGGTGGTCAAGACATAGTGTTATTGTATACAATCGCTTTTTGCAATTAAGGGATTTTTGAAAAAACGAAAGAGAAATCAAAAACCAAAACCCTGTAAAGCTTTCAATCACTAGCCTCCAGAAAAACGTATCCCTTCATCAGCTCCAAGCAAAATGCACCTCCACACGGAGGTGCATTTTGTTTGGAATATGACTGAAGGGATCGAACCCCCAACCTTCTCGCATACAATCAAAGGGGGTTCAGAATTCCGGGTGTATGATACTCACCTGAACACCCGGATACTGCAAGGTCAAGGGCGCCTTAGCGCCGCGAAGCGGTCGCAGACCCTTGACCGCAGCAGACTCCCCCCATCAGCTCCAAGACAAAAGACCTCCCAACGTGGAGGTCGTTTGTCTTGAGAGATAATATCAGGGAGGCGGACTCCCAACCTTTCCAAACGCAATTCTGAGGATCAACTTCCGTCCCAAACGCCGAAAACGGGGCTCAAGGACGGAAGTCAGCGACTGCGATGGAAGGTCAAGGAGCGCAGTCCGCATCGCGGGGCCGATTCATATGCTATAATCAAAACAGTATCTGTGCGGCATCTCAGGTAAAAGAAAGGAAGCTCTTCATGATAAGCAAAGACCTCGCCCGGAAATTTATAGAACAGGTCACTCAATATACGGAGTTTAACGTAAATATCATGGATGCCAATGGCACCATTATCGCCAGTCGTGATCCTGGTCGTGTCGGTCAGTTCCATGAAGTAGCATACAGAATCCTTCAGGGGCAGGAAAACATCGTTGTTACCACAGATACCCGTGACTATTCTACTGTACTGCCCGGTATAAATATGGTTATTGAAGACAATGGCAGGAGAGAAGGTGTAGTCGGAGTTACCGGTGATCCCGAGGAAATCCGCTCTGTAGCCCTTATCATTAAAATGGCGATAGAGACCATGCTGAAATACGAACGCAGCCAGCAGGAGCTCCGTCTGCGCAGAAGCCGCAAGGAGCGCTTCGTCCACTTGCTTATACGTGAAAAGTATAGTGATCCCGGCGAGCTGCGGCAGATGGCAGAAGAGCTGGGCTATCATGAGGATATTATACGGATTCCGATTCTGGTCCGTGCCGGAAAAGCAGAAATAGATAAAGCAATGGATGCCGTACGGGCAGGCTCAGCCCACACAAAAGAAGATATCAGTTTTAAGCTCAGCCCTCATCATTTTGTCATTTTTAAGACACTCCCTACGGATCCGGAGCAGCTCTTTTCAGAATATCGTGAACTTATTCTGTCGTATCTGGACCCTATCTTCAGAATGACACAAAAATACGGAAAAGATGTACGAATTTCAGTCGGAAGTTTCCAGAGCCACTTTCCGGAATATTACTCTGCATATCAGCACTGCAGATGGCTGGAACAGAGGAAGACAGGAGAGCTGCCGGCTTTTTTCCAGGATCACATAGGTGAATATCTGAAGGATGCCGTTCCGATGAAAGAACTTCACCGGATATACTATCTCTACGAAAAAAAGCTCCCCCGTGAAAAACGTTCAATGGTTCTGGAAGTGTCCGGCGCACTTATACAAACTAACTTTAACTTTCCAAGGGCAGCGGAATTGCTGTATATACACAAAAACACACTTGTTTACCGGTATGGGCAGCTGAAGGAACTCCTCGGGATAGATCCTGTCGCCTCTTTCAGAGACAGGGCATTTCTCGGAGGATTCTATCTGTATCTTTCAAGAAGCGGAGAACAGAGTTCGAAAGAACTCGATCCTTGATAAAGAACTTTGTGCTAACAGAACAAAAATGGCGCTTATATTGGTAGAAGCAAGCCTCATAATCCCTCTAAATATATGTTATGATCACAAACACAGAAAACAATACACTCTATTTTCATTTCATAACAGGAGGGAATATTATGACAGGTTTACCACTCATCCTGGTCTTCATTCTGGCCATCATACTGATGATCATTATGATCTCCAAATTCAAGATTCATCCGTTTATCTCGATCATGCTGATATCGCTCGTTCTCGGCATTGTTGCAGGTATTCCAATCGTTGATAAGACACTGGAGGACGGAACTACAGTAAGTGGCCTCGCAAGTGTAATTGGAGCCGGCTTTTCCGGAACATTTTCAAGCATCGGTATCGTCATTATCCTTGGCGCTCTGATTGGCAGCATACTTGAGGTAACCGGTGCAGCACTCAAGCTGGCAGACATGGTCATCCGCCTGGTCGGACAGAATAATCCGGTTCTTGCCATGGAACTCATGGGATGGGTTGTATCGATCCCTGTTTTCTGTGATTCGGGATTCGTCATTCTGAACCCAATCCGTAAAGCACTGGTGCAGCGCACAAGGGAGTCATCCGTGTCTATGACTATCGGACTCGCTTCAGGACTTTACATCGCGCATGTGTTTATACCGCCGACTCCTGGTCCGATCGCGGCAGCATCCACACTCGGCATCGGTGACAATCTGCTTCTCGTCATGGGCCTTGGCGTTGTTTGTTCCATTTTCCCGCTGATAGCAGGTTATTTCTATGCAAAATTCATTGGAAAGAGGGTAAAGGCAGATGATGAAGTCGACAATGCTGAAGTCGTTAAAACTTATGAGGAACTGATTGCAGAATACGGAAAGCTGCCGAGCGGATTCTCCTCGCTGGCTCCGATTATTGTTCCAATCATTCTCATGGCGCTTGCTTCCATCTTCTCCATGGCGCAAATGACAGGAATATTCGCTGATATTGTTGCCTTCCTCGGTACACCGATCATCGCGCTCGCAGTCGGCACGGTGTTTGCAACAGCACAGCTCTCAGGTGCAGGTAAGATGAGCGAGTTCTACAATATCTGCAACGAAACACTGAAGACGGTAGGACCGATCCTCTTCGTAACAGCTGCCGGCGGTGTGCTTGGAAAAGTCATTTCGGCATCTGACATGGTAAACTATATTTCCTCGCATGCAGAGGTGCTTTCTGCGATGGGAATCTTCTTCCCATTCCTGCTCTCGGCGATTCTGAAGTCCGCACAGGGATCTTCTACTGTTGCACTGACAACTACTGCAGGAATAGTCGCACCGCTCCTTCCGGTACTGGGCTTTACAACACCTGTTCAGGTCACATTGGTCTGCATGGCTATAGGCGCAGGCGCAATGACAGTTTCTCACGCGAACGATTCATATTTCTGGGTCGTTACAAATTTCGGAGCAATGTCTCCGGATCGCGGTTATAAAACACAAACTATGAATACTCTGGTGATGGGCATTGCAGCAATCGTTGAAATTGCACTTCTCAGTCTGATCCTTCACTGATTGCCTTTTGATGGCGTAAGGAGAAAACCATATGAAACTTTTATTTGCATCCGACTCATTTAAAGGGAGTCTGACAAGCGAAAAAACCGTAGAATTGCTCAGCAGGGCTGCCGGGGAAGTATTTGGCGAGTGTGAATGCTCCGGAGTTCCGGTCGCTGACGGCGGTGAAGGAACTGTTGAAGCGGTAATTGCTGCAGAGCATGGCGAATATATCACTGTAAAAGTTCATGGTCCGCTCATGGAAGAAACCGAAAGCTTTTACGGGACCTTTGACGGAAACAAGGCTGTCATAGAGATGGCTGCAGCTTCAGGATTGCCAATGGTGCCTGAAGAACTGCGGAATCCGCTGAATACTACCACCTTCGGCACCGGTGAGCTGATCCTGGATGCACTGAAACGGGGCTTTCGCGATATCTCGATCGCTATCGGCGGCTCCGCGACAAATGACGGCGGTATGGGCTGTGCCAGAGCGCTCGGCGTAAAATTCCTGGATCAGGACGGAAACGAACTCGAAGGTTTCGGGCGCGATCTCGCCAGAGTGGCGGCGATAGATATTTCCGGTCTGGATGAGCGCGTAAAAGACTCGAAGATCACTGTAATGTGCGATGTAACAAATCCTCTCTGCGGAAAGGACGGAGCCACATGGACCTTCGGAAAGCAGAAAGGTGCGACTCTCGAGATCCAGGAAGAGCTTGAAAAGGGCATGTGCAGCTACCGCGATGTCATCAGGGAAACTTTCGGCATAGACTGTGACGGGATCCCGGGTACAGGAGCTGCAGGCGGGCTCGGTGCAGCGCTCATGGTATTTCTCGGGGGAGAGATGAAGTCCGGTATCGAGACCGTACTGGATCTGATCCGGTTTGACGAGCGCCTCGAGGGTGTTGATCTCGTCGTAACAGGAGAAGGACGTACCGACTGGCAAAGCTGTTTCGGAAAAGTAATGCAGGGTGTCGGAATGCGGGCTAAGGCAAAAGGCATCCCTGTTCTGGGACTCTCCGGTTCGCTGGGAAAAAATGCGATGGATATCTGCAGCTGCGGCATATCCTCCCTCATGACAACGGTGAATGCGCCGATGCCTCTCAGTGAGGCTCTGGAACGGGCAGAAGAGCTCTACTATGAGGGAGCTATCCGGATGTTCCGCTTTGTCAGAACGGGGATGGAAATATGAGGCGCGACAACCGACTCCCATTGCAATAACATGAACACAAAACTTCGACTCTCCTAATGTGCTGGAGAAACTTGAGGAGAGAATACATCTGAATTTCGCGAAGGTCGCAAATGAATGAGATTTTTGCTCATGTTTGTGGGTGGACAGGAATTTCACAAGTTGAAGCCCAGTAATTGCAAGGGATTCAAAAATACGAATCTCGTCATCAGCTCCAAGAATTGGCCCCGGAAGGCAACTTCCGGGGCCTTTGCTGTTGCTGGATTTCGTTGAAATTTCAACGTGTTCAGCATATAGCCTTCCCGCCGCACAACGCCGGAAAACGCTGCACAAACCCACAAGACTGAAGGAATTTCGGGGGATGCACTGGGGGTACATCTCCATAGGTGAAGTTATATTTCCCTGAAATCAAAATCCAGTGTTTTCAACGCGGACAGACTGCACTTCGAATACGGTATGAAACTCCAGAACCACACCCGCGTTTTTTTGCCCTCTAATGGGACGCTAGATAGTCACAAGACGGCACCAAATAGAGAGACTTTTGTTTTGGTGCCGCAGTACATAGTATTTATTCATCTGTACGAAAAACACTGAAGAACCTATCGCACAGAGTAGCCATATATTCAGGGCTGTCTTTCATGCCGGTCCGGTACCATTCCGTCAGAATGTGTATAAGAGCACCGCC
>JAFWMD010000047.1 GCA_017510725.1 Mogibacterium sp.
CCTGAACTTCTTCGACGGATTCAGAACATCTCACGAGATTCAGAAAGTCGCAGTATGGGACTATGAAGATCTCAAGGAAATGTGCGATATGGATGCAGTCAAGAAGTTCCGCGATGCTTGCCTGAACCCTGATCATCCTCATCTGAGAGGTTCTCACGAGAATGGCGACGTATTCTTCCAGCACAGAGAAGCATGCAACAAGTTCTATGATGCAGTTCCTGAAGTTGTTGAGAAATACATGGCCAAGATCAACGAGAAACTCGGAACAGATTATCAGCTCTTCAACTACTATGGTGCACCTGATGCTGACAGAGTCATCATCGCTATGGGATCCATCTGCGACGTTGCTGAGGAAGTTATCGACTACCTCAATGCAAAGGGCGAGAAGGTCGGTCTCATCAAGGTAAGACTTTACAGACCGTTCAGAGCAGACAAGCTGATCGCTGCACTGCCTGAGACATGCAAGAAGGTTGCTGTTCTCGACAGAACAAAAGAGCCTGGTGCTCTTGGCGAGCCACTCTACCTCGACGTAATGACAGCATTCGCTGAGGCTGGAATGAACGATGTAAAGGTTATCGGCGGACGTTACGGACTCGGTTCGAAGGATACTCCTCCGGCATCAGTATTCGCAGTTTATGATGAGCTTCTCAAGGACGAGCCAAAGAGAAAGTTCACTATCGGCATCGTAGATGACGTTACGAACCTCTCGCTCGAAGAGAAGCCGGCACCGATCACAGCTCCTTCGGGAACTATCGAGTGCAAGTTCTGGGGTCTCGGCGGCGACGGAACAGTCGGAGCTAACAAGAACTCCATCAAGATCATCGGAGACCACACAGACAAGTACGTACAGGCTTACTTCCAGTATGACTCCAAGAAGACAGGCGGCGTTACAATTTCTCACCTGAGATTCGGTGACAAGCCAATCAAGAGCTCATACTACATCAACAAGGCTGACTTCGTAGCTTGCCACAACCCATCCTACATTGATAAGGGATTCAAGATCGTTCAGGACGTTAAGCCGGGCGGAATCTTCCTCATCAACTGCCAGTGGAAGCCGGAAGAAGTCGGACAGCACCTCGATGCTGCTGCTAAGAAGTACATCGCTGAGAACAACATCCAGCTGTACATCATCGATGCTATCGATCTCTGCGCTAAGATCGGAATGGGCAAGAGAACAAATACTACACTCCAGTCCGCATTCTTCTCACTCGCAGAGGTACTGCCAAAGGCAGATGCTATCAAGTACATGAAGGATGCTGCTACAAAGTCCTACCTCAAGAAGGGCCAGGATATCGTAGACATGAACCACAAGGCTATCGATGCCGGTGCTGACGCTCTCGTTAAGATCGACGTTCCTGCTGAGTGGGCTAACCCTGCTGCAGACGCTGAGAAGGCTCCTCTTGAAGGACCTGAAGCTCTCGTTAAGCAGGTCAAGAACATCCTGCTGCCAATCGACAACATGGATGGAGACAGCCTGCCTGTATCCGCATTCCTGCCACACGTTGACGGTGAGTGGGAACTCGGAGCTTCCGCATACGAGAAGAGAGGCGTTGCCGTTATGGTTCCTGAGTGGGACAGCACAAAGTGTGCACAGTGCAACAGATGCGCATTCGTATGCCCACATGCTACTATCAGACCATATCTGCTTGACGAAGCCGAGATGGCAGCCGCTCCTGAAGGATTCAAGGCTGTTGATCACAAGCTGAGCAAAGGCGCATATAAGTATGGTCTCGCTGTATCCCCGCTCGATTGTATGGGATGCGGAGTATGCGTAACAATCTGCCCAACCAAGTCACTGACAATGAAGCCGCTTGAGGAGCAGCTCGGTGAGCAGAAGAACTTCGACTATGCTGTAAAGAGCGTATCCGTCAAGAAGGAATTCGCAGACAACAGCAACGTAATCAAGTCGCAGTTCAAGACTCCTCTCCTCGAGTTCTCGGGCTCCTGCGCAGGATGTGCTGAAACATCATATGCAAGACTTATCACACAGCTTTGCGGAGATCACACATTCATCTCCAATGCAACAGGATGCTCCTCCATCTGGGGCGGCCCTGGCGCAACAGCTCCTTACACAACAAATGCTGAAGGTCACGGACCAGCATGGTGCAACTCGCTGTTCGAAGATAACGCTGAGCACGGTCTCGGTATGAGAATGGCTATCAAGGCACGCAGAGCTAAGATGAAAGCTGACGTTGAAGATCTCGTAGCTGCAGGCGTACCTGATGAAGTTAAGGCTGCTGCTGAGGCTTGGTTCGATGCATTCGACTGTGTTGATGGATCGAAGCAGACAGGCGAGGCTCTCGTTGCTGCACTCGAGAAGGCTGGCATCGGAGCTGACATCGTAGCACGTAAAGACCTCCTCGGCGAGAAGACAGTATGGATCTTCGGCGGAGACGGCTGGGCTTACGATATCGGTTACGGCGGACTCGACCACGTACTCGCAAGCGGCGAGAACGTAAACGTAATGGTATTCGATACTGAGGTTTACTCCAACACAGGCGGACAGGCTTCCAAGGCTTCCAACATTGGTCAGGTAGCACAGTTCGCTGCAGCAGGTAAGGCAATCGAGAAGAAGTCACTGTCTCAGATCGCTATGGCTTACGGTTATGTATACGTAGCTCAGGTAGCTATGGGTGCTGATATGAACCAGACTCTGAAGGCAATGAACGAAGCTATCGCTTACGACGGCCCATCCCTGATCATCGGATACTCACCATGTGAGATGCACTCCATCAAGGGCGGCATGGTTAACTGCCAGATGGAAATGAAGAAAGCTGTAGAGTGCGGATATTGGAACCTCTTCAGATTCAACCCTGCACTCAAGGCAGAAGGCAAGAACCCGTTCACACTGGACAGCAAGGTACCTGCAGGCGGATATCAGGAGTTCCTGAAGAACGAAGCACGTTACAACAGACTGACCAGAGAGAATCCGGAAAGAGCAGAGAAGCTCTTCGCGGAGAACGAGGCAGCTGCAATGGCACGTTACGAGAAGCTGAAGAAGTTCGTAGACTTCTACGCTCCAGCAGAATAATCCGGACAGGATATCGCGTAACGCATCATAACGCAATTCAAAAGGAACCGGTCTTCGGACCGGTTCTTTTGTTGCAGAATGGTGGCCAGCGTGGCGATATGCCTCTGCTCGCCCGCTTCGTTGCCGAGAATGCCATCTCGTTCGGCCTTGCTTCTTGGGGAACGGCTCTGACGCTTCGCTTGCGAGACTCGTTCCAGCCAATCAGCAGCGGTCTCTCTCCGGCATTCCTAGCGGCTCCTGCGCGACGCTCGCATCAGCATATCACCGCGCTGGCTCCCTTTTGCAATATAAAGCACTGCTAAACAAAAAGTGCTGTTGAAAGTACCTGTTATAACAGGTAAAATATAAGTGTGTTATTTCGCAAAAAGGAGGTAGATATATGCCACTCGTAACAACAACTGAAATGTTCAAGAAGGCTTATGACGGCGGTTATGCTATCGGAGCTTTCAACGTAAACAATATGGAGATCGTGCAGGGTATTACAGAAGCTGCCGGCGAGCTCAGAAGCCCGGTCATCCTGCAGGTATCGAAAGGCGCACGCGCTTATGCTAACCACACATATCTGGTTAAGCTGGTAGAGGCTGCCATCATCGAGAACCCTGAGATCCCAATTGCACTCCACCTCGACCACGGCGATTCCTTCGAGCTCTGCAAGAGCTGCATCGACGGAGGATTCACATCCGTAATGATCGACATGTCCTCGAAGCCATTTGAGGAGAACATCGCTATAACTAAGCAGGTAGTAGAGTACGCTCATGCTCATGGCGTAGTAGTAGAGGCTGAACTCGGAACACTCGCGGGAGTAGAGGATGAGGTAGTCGTAGAAGCCGGACACGAGAGCTATACAAGACCTGAAGAGGTAGAAGAATTCGTAAGCAGAACAGGCTGCGATTCTCTGGCTATCGCAATCGGAACATCCCACGGTGCATACAAATTCACACCGGCACAGTGCACAAGAAACGAAGAAGGCATACTCGTACCGCCTCCACTGCGTTTCGATGTACTCGAGGAAGTTACAAAGAGACTGCCTGGATTCCCGATCGTTCTTCACGGATCTTCATCGGTTCCACAGGAATTTGTAAAGATGGTAAATACATACGGCGGCAACATGCCTGATGCTGTAGGTATTCCTGAAGCACAGCTCCGTAAGGCAGCAGAGTCTGCAGTCTGCAAGATCAACATCGACTCGGATATCCGTCTCGCTATGACAGGAAACATCCGCAAGTACTTCGCAGAGCATCCTGATCACTTCGACCCACGTCAGTATCTGAAGCCGGCAAGACAGGCTGTAAAGGATATGGTAGCTCACAAGATCGTAAACGTACTCGGATCGGACGGCAAGATTTAAAAGCTGAAACAACTGAACCAAAAGCGGCGCAGAAATCTGCGCCGTTTTTTTGCTGCAGTTGCACGGGGCAGACTCCATCCGCGGTACGCCGGGGAAAAGCCTCAATATGTATATTCTGTAAGGATTCGGACTGCAATCAGGTCAGAATGGTATACTATTCGGGAATATGATGTGCCAGGCATGTCATAGCGGGGAGGATAAAATTGTCTCATACCATAGAATTAAGAAGGGTTTCAAAATACTATGCCGGCGAAGATTCCGTCAGCATGGGTTTTTCGCGTATAGATCTCAACCTTGACATTGGTGAGTTCGTCGCAATAACCGGAGAGAGCGGAAGCGGAAAGTCAACGCTCCTGAATGTTATAAGCGGACTCGATACCTATGAAGAGGGTGAGATGTTTGTGTGCGGGGAAGATACCACCGCATATGGAACGGAAGATTACGAAGTATACCGCAAGACTTACATAGGCAATATCTTCCAGGATTTCAACCTGATCAACAGCTATACGGTCTATCAGAATATCGAAGCCGTCATGCTTTTGTCGGGTAAAAAGAAGAATGAATGCAGGAACAGGATTCTGGAACTTATCGATCTGGTAGGACTCAGCAAATACCGCCGCACAAAGGTATCGAGGCTGTCAGGCGGTCAGAAGCAGAGAGTAGCCATCGCGCGTGCACTTGCCAAGAACGCACCGATCATCGTAGCGGATGAGCCTACCGGCAATCTCGACAGCGAGTCTGCACAGAGCGTAATGGAGACACTCGCAAAAGTATCTGCTGACAAACTCGTTGTCATCGTAACGCACAACTATGAGCAGGCAGAGCCTTATGTGACCCGCAAGCTTACGATGCATGACGGAAAGATAATTGAGGATAAAAAGATCGCGCCACGCCGGCTTTCTGAGGAGGAATACCTAGCAGAGGTTGGCGCTTATGCTGCGTCTGCCGGAGGTGGACTGTACGGCGAAGGCGGCATGGTGAAGCGGGAGGGCCGTGTAGCGAGAGCAGAAAAAGCGGAGAAAGCTGCTGAAGCAGGTATTACGACTCAGCATGCTGAAGCTCCGACACAGACAAAGATGCGCAAGTCTTCGGAGCTCAGACTCGGAGTACGCAACACTTTCAATCTTCCTGCAAAATTCATTCTGCTGTTCATTGTGTATTTCTTTGTATCTACGGCAGTGCTGAGTCAGTATGCGACCACTAAAAACAGCATGCACGAGAGCGAGCTCCTGGGCAGCAATCCTTATTTTGTAAATACAAGTACCGACAGAATTATCGTCAAGAAGAGTGATGAGAGCAGATTCACCGATGCAGACTTTGCTGCGGTAGAATCCGCACCTAATATAAGAGAGGTCGTCAAAAATGATCTCGCCATCGACAGCGGCGTAAGTTTCAGTCTGGGTGAATTTTACGTTGAAGGCCCGGTCATGCCGATATCGGAAGCGGAAGACAGGACGATAACCTACGGGCATATGCCTGAAAACGATTATGAGATAGTTATCAAGCTTGATACCACAAGTGATGCATTCCTGTCTTTAGGCGACAACGGGGATGAATACATCGGGAAGACTGTGAAACTCAAGGACATGAGTCAGATGCAGACTTATGATTTCAGTGAGAAGATAAAGATCGCAGGTATTATTCTGGACAGTGATGTCAATACTGATTCGGATTTCGCTCTCTATGGTTACTCCACGATATATGCAAGCGATACTATAAGCAACGAATTGCTGATATCCATGATGGCAGCAACATCGAAGGCTGAGCTGAACTTCAACGGCACAAAGATAACCACGGAATATGAGAGGGGGATCTATTCCTCCCCGAACGTGCCTGACGGAGAGGTGTACATTTTCGAGGACCAGACTTATTACTATGAGGATGAAGCGGCCATAGGAAAAGACTTCAGCCTCAAGGTGAAAAACAGGTTTTTTGAATCGGAAGGCAAGTATAAAATCGGAGAAGTACTGACAAACAAAAACTGTAAGGACCTTGTAGGAATTTCAAAAGATGAATACGACATGTTCTACAACTGCGTGTTCATCAGTGACAAGGATTTCAGGGAGCTCTTTGACAAGGGTTCCTACCAGATAAGCGTATACATGATCAACGAACAGGATTCCGAAGAGACGCTGCAGGCGCTGAACGGAAATGGTTTTACAACGCTCGCTCTCAAGGATTCCCTGTCTGATATGACAGGCGGGTTCGGGGGCGTCATAAGCCTTATGACATATGCCAGACTGGCGCTCGAATTTATAATTCTGTTCTTCATAGCGTATGCTGTTATCAGGCTGATAATGAGGTCGCGTAACTCGTACTACTCGACCCTGAGAATACTCGGTGCCACAAAATCGAATACTGACACCATACTCAGAGTAGAACTCATACTAATGATGATCATCGCTTACGGCGTTGATATCCTGTTCGTAGTGCTCGTCAACGAGGGCATTCTGCAGGATCTTTTGCAGACAGATCTCAAAGAGATCACAAAACTGCTGTACTACCTCACTCCGCTGGACTACGGTGTACTGGGGGCAGTACTGCTGTTCATGTCGCTCCTTATCGCTAACAGATACTCCAGGCACATCTTCACAAAGAGTGCCATGAGAGCATTCAGAGAGGGGGCGTAGGCATATGATTAAGATCAATAATGTCAACAAGTACTACAACAAGGGAAAAGCCAATCAGATACATGTCATAAACAACACTTCGATGACACTGCCTGATGAGGGCATTGTCTGCCTGCTTGGACCATCCGGATGCGGTAAAACAACGCTGCTGAATGCCATCGGAGGACTCGATAAGGTCGATCAGGGAACCATTACGATAGATGGTCAGAGAATCACAAGGTTCTCCTCAAGCAAGATCGACAGCATACGTAACGCCCGTATAGGCTATATCTTCCAGAACTTCAATCTGCTCGATGACAGGACGGTATTCGAGAATGTTGCCATTGCACTGCGCATGATCGGCATCAGGGACAACACTACTGTTACCGCGCGTGTCAGATACTGTCTTGAAAAGGTCGGTATAGATCAGTACAGAAACAAGCTTGCGGGATCCCTTTCCGGAGGACAGAGACAGAGGGTGGCGATTGCACGTGCGATAGTTAAGAACCCGAGCATCATCATAGCAGATGAGCCTACGGGAAACCTCGACAGCGCCAACACCCTTGAGATCATGAACATCATCAAGACGATTTCAAAGGAAAGGCTGGTCATTCTTGTTACGCATGAGAGGAACATAGCAGAGTTCTATTCCGATTATGTCGCCGAGATGAAGGACGGAAAGATCGTAAAGGCTTACAGCAACGATTCTTCCAGATTCCTCGACTATCAGCTTGAGAACAAGATATATCTCAGGGACATGGCTGTCCACAAGGGCTTCAGGCAGGACGACATAAATGTCGATGTCTACAGCGATGAGGAACGACAGGCAGACATAAAGGTCGTTATAAGGGGAAATAATCTTTATATCAATACGGGCGGAAGGCTCAATGTTGTCGACGAATCGTCAAACATCGAAATGGTTGATGAGCATTACATGGCCATGGATGAGAGTTATTTCGAGGAAAATGACTTCGACTACACCGCCTGCCTTCCATCGAAATACAAGGCCAGATATTCTTCCGTGTACAGGCTGACCAATATGATCAGCAGCGGCTGGAAAACCGTGAAAGGGTTCAAAAAAATACGGAAGTTCCTTATGCTGGGATTTGTTTTTGCAGCCATGTTTGCTTTCCTTGCAGTCAGCAACGTTATGGGCCTGATCGACGTAAAACCGGTGGATTACAGAACTACGAACGGCAATTACATCACCATGCCTAATACATCCAGGACCGAAGATCTGCTCGATCTGGTGGAGGGGTTCGAGTCGGTAGCATTTGTGCTTCCGGGCGAGACCAAAAAGCTTGTCACTCTTCCTATGGATGACTATCTGCAGACGAGTTACGCACAGGAGGATCTGGCCGTATCGCTGGTGCTTACAAGCGTGCTCGAGCCGGATCAGCTGATATTAGGCTCCATGCCGGCGGATCCGCATGACGTGGTCCTTGATAAAAGTCTGATTGACGGGTTCCTGAGAGATAAAAATGGTATCGCCATAGGCCTTGATACAATGGAGGAGTTCCTCGGCCGCAGGCTTACCGTACCGAACCTGGACGATTATAAGATAGTCGGCATCTGCGATACGCAGTCGCCGTCCCTGTTTGTGGATGAAAGTCAGGCAATGTACATCCTGACCAATGGCAACGATTATGATGATGATTTTGCCATGGCGGGAATCGGTGAGGATGACCAGGTAGAAGATGTTATAAAGTCCGGAAAGGTCAAGGACCTCGATCTTACAAAGAACGATATCAGGATCAAGAAGGGCAGAAAGCCTGAGAATGCATACGAAACGATCATCAGTGAGTATCACGAGGATGAAGTCTCCATAGGCAAGACGGTAGATACAAAGGTAGCCGGACGCAAGCTGAATGTTGTGGGATATTATACAAGTGATGCTGCAGACGATGACACGTACTATGTGCATGCCGATACAATAAAGGAAGACTACATCGGAAAGCAGAAGAATTTTTCCGTGTATGCATCGGATCTGCCTCTTCTGAAGCCGATACTCGAGAAGGAGGGATTGTCGTTCAAGGTGAATGATGCCCGCGACCGCAAAGCATACGTAAATGCACGCAGGGATCAGCTTACATCATCACTGATAGTAGCGACCATCATAATGCTGATATCGCTTATAGAGATGTTCCTGATGCTAAGGTCATCGTTCCTGTCGAGAATCAAGGAAGTCGGAACGCTTAGGGCGATAGGTCTGAAGAAGAAGGACATCTACAGGATGTTTACAGGCGAGATCATGGTGATCACTTTCATCACTGCGATACCGGGGATTGCCATAATGTACTTCGTGCTCAGGCAGCTGGTATCTGTAAACTACTATGTCGAAGGGTTGTATATAATAACACCTGCAATAGCGCTTATTACATTCGCTATCCTGCTGGTGTTCAATCTCCTTGCGGGACTCATTCCGGTATTCGTGACAATGCGCAAGACGCCGGCACAGATACTGGCCAGAACAGATATCTGATAAGTATAAAATAATGAAAACAAAAAAAGACCGCGCCGGCTATGAAAGCCTGCGCGGTTTTACGCTATAAATAAGATACCTCGCACTCTTTGAAGTAATTCTTTATAAGAGCTCTTCTTATCTCATCGACCGTAGGGAACCTCAAACCGATCTTGGCAGCCATGGACGGGTCGTCAACATCATCGTTTATTTTGGTACCTACAATGATCTCCACCTGATCGGTCTCTCTGAGCAATGCTATCATGCGCTTTGCGGCGTCTTCGCTCATGTGCTTTAGCAGAGTGCCATTTGTCAGCCTTTTAGCTACTTCAGAGAGCGTGAGCATGCCTTCGGTGACAAGGTCGATTCCTTCGATTTTACTTGCAGGAGGAAGGTTGCCTGCAGGGGATTTGTCAGCTTTGACATCCTTACCGAGCTCGCGTGCAACGATCTTAGCTGTCGTTCCTCCGCAGACGATGATCTGACCGTCGAAGTTCTTTATGCGTTCGCCGAGCTTCTTGTCGGATTCGCGGCTGCGCGGGGCTCCTGTCACTATGAGCGTGCGGCGCGGCTTCTTCACGCCGATAACACAGCATGTGATATCGTCGTTAGGCTTGTATTCATCGTTTTTATTTGCTTCGGTAACGATCGCGCGGGCAAGCTGCCTCGAAGAAATATCCGGGTTGTTTTCAATCTTTCTCTGAATGAATGCAGAGGCTTTCTCTACTCCCCAGCCTCTCGACTTTATGACAGAAGGCAGGGACTGTGCAGGGCGCCTGGCCGGCCTGAATACTGAATAGGCCGGATCTGCATCTCTTTCTGAACTGGAAGGACCGAGCCCTATACCTGACTGAGCAACTCCGTCGCTGAAGAATATCAGCCTGTCGCCTTCTTTCATATCAAAAGATGATGAGTATACGATCTCTTCCTTTATGGCTTTTTTGCGTTTAAGCCGGATCGCCGTCTTGTCCCATTCTACCGGCTCGCTCCCTATGAATCTTAAACTGTCGGGATTGTCGTACTCAGCAAGCTCCACCCGGATAAAGGATTTGTCATCGGAGAAGATGATCCTCGCTATGGTGAAAGTGGAATAACTGATGCCTTTCACGCTGTCAATAGGAAGGGTGTCCATTATGACTTCCGCAGATTTTTCAAGATCCATTGTAGAAAGCGACAGCTTGCTTGCCATGTGGGAAGTCAAAGACGCCAGCACGTTGGCTCTTACACCGCTGCCGAGACCGTCAGAAAGAATGACCGTCATTACATTGCTGTTCTCTTTTCTGTCAATATAGTAGACATCTCCGCCAATATTCTGACCATGCTTGAAGAGCTGTGAATAATCGATATCGATACATAAATCGTTCATGCTAGACCTCGCTGTCTCCTTCGGCCGTCAGGCTGCCTTCTTCTTCGCCACTGCTGCTCACGTTGAATTCCTCAATGATGGAGTTGAGCATTATCTCCGTCTCTGCGGCATTATCTCCGAGGAGCGCCGCTATCTGCTGTACAGATGTCATTGACTTTCTGATGACTTCTTCAGCTTTCTCTACAACAGCTTCTCTCCTTACGGAAGGAGTTGTGATATCCTCGAACATGGCACCGAGCAGCTCCTTGTTCTCCACAAGGAAGAATGTGATCCTGTAGATCTTGCCCTTGTGACGGAACCTGTACTGCTGAGGCTTGCTCATGTAGAACTGCTTGCGGAACTTCTCTTCAAACGGAACGAATGCAGATACAGGATATCCGCGGAATGATCTCAGGCCTTCCGAATCGAGGAATTCATCAGGATAATCCTCAAAAATCTTGATGAAGCGCTTGTTGCATTCGGCAATGGCAAGATCGTTGTCTACGATGACTACGCCGTGAGGTATCGTGGAGAGAAGTATGTCAACCTTTGTCTCAGCGTCCTTGCGCATCTTGGTGACGCACATCTCGGTTTCGGCGAGACCGTCCAGCAATGCTTTTGCCATGTCACGGCATGTAGGATATCCGCAGCCGCCGCAGTTGAGTTCATCGTCAGCAGTGGTTTTTCCAAGTCTCGCGAGAGCGCCACGTATTTCTTCCTCTGAGTATTTTGATGAGGAAAGACCTGTAGGAGCAGGGAACCTGGCTCCAAGTATGCCATAACCTTTTTCATACACTTCTTTGGCAAATTCTTCATCGCCGTCGAAAACATCAGGCTCCTTTATGCGCTCAAGCACATAAGATGCTATGGCTTTCTTGCGCCTTACAGCTGAGTCCTGGTGAGAAGTGCCCGGACCGCTTATGCAGCCCCCGTCACAGTTCAATGCTTCAAGGAAATCATTTGTGTGAGTACCCTGAAGAGAGGACATGACGCGCGTGATTCCGGATACCGAAAGAGCAGACTGCTCAACAAAGTGGCCCTGCCAGATCTTGGAAGTCTCGATCTGACCGTTTTCGATAGGATATACTGCCGCCATTCCTGCCTTTGCCGGGACAAAGTCGATAGGAATACCGGTATCGATGTCTCCGAGATTGATATTTTCCTCTTCGAGCCACTCACGAACCTCTCTGAAGGTGAGGGCGATGTCAGGATATCCCGGATGTTCGTCAGCTTCGATTTTCTTGGCTATACAAGGCCCGATGAATACGATGACGATATCGTTTCCATAAAGCTTGCGAAGATATGCGCTATGAGTCTGAAGCGGACTCGGAACAGGGGCCAGAGCGTCGATATCTTCAGGAAAATATTTTCTGACAAGCTGCACTACAGACGGACATGCAGTTGATATAAACGGAGCATCTCCATGATCCTCCATGTACATGTCAAGAGCCTGAGAAACCAGCGCAGCTCCTATGGCAGTCTCGGAGACAGCATGGAAGCCGAGCTTATAAAGAGCTCTCACGAAATTCTCTTCATAGCCGATAAACTCCGAAACATATGAAGGAGCAAGCGATACTATTACCTTGCGCTTCGACAGGAATGCCATTCTCACTCTGTCAGTGTCGTTCCTTATGACTTTTACTGAGTTAGGACATTCATTAACACAAGTACCGCAGAATGTGCAGCGGTCGTAAATGATTTCCGCATGTGCATCCTTGATCTGGATCGCCTTAACAGGACAGTGCCTGACGCAGCGATAGCAGTCACGGCAGTTGTTGATCTCCGTATATATTGGATATTTTTCCACTATTTAACCTCCCTGAACAAGCAGGCCTGCCAGTCACCCGGTGCAGACGTACCCAAGTCATCCGCCGGTATCATCAAACCCGCATTTCAATAAGTATATTTGCGTAAAAATTATACCATATATTCTGAATGCACTGCACGCCGGACTGCTCGTTGTGATATAATATGGAAGAATTTTTGGGACAATGATCCGGAGGTAATTACATGGCATTTGCAACAGCAGAAGAATATAAGGATATGGCGGGCAATTTCATTCATGATATCATCAATGAAGACCTCGCCACAGGCAAGCATAAAGAGATTGTTACGAGATTCCCGCCGGAGCCTAATGGCTACCTGCATATCGGACACGCCAAGTCGCTCTGCCTCAATTTCGGCACAGCGCTCAAGTACGGCGGCCGCTGCAATCTCAGATATGATGACACAAACCCGACTAAGGAAGACATCGAATTCGTAAAGTCCATAGAGGCAGACGTAAACTGGCTCGGATTCCAGTGGGACGAAAAACTCTGGGCTTCGGATTATTTCGATACAATGTATGATGCTGCAGTCGAGCTCATAAAGCAGGGAAAGGCTTTCGTATGCGAACTCACTCCGGACCAGATCCGTGAATACAGAGGCACGCTGACAAAACCTGGCAAGGAAAGCCCTTACAGAAACAGACCTGTCGAGGAGAACCTCGCTCTCTTTGAGAGAATGAGAGCCGGAGAGTTCAAAGACGGCGAGATCTGCCTAAGAGCAAAGATCGACATGGCGAGCCCTAACATCAACATGAGAGATCCTGTCATCTACAGAGTTGTTCATGCATCCCATCACAACACCGGCGACAAGTGGTGCGTCTATCCGATGTACGACTTCGCTCATCCTATCGAGGATGCTATCGAGGGCATTACGCACTCCATCTGCACGCTTGAGTTCGAAGATCACAGACCTCTCTATGACTGGGTAGTTCGTGAGGTCGGCTGGTGGCCGAATCCGCCGCGCCAGATCGAGTTTGCTCCGCTTAACATCACTACAATGCTGATGAGCAAGAGATTCATCCGCAGACTCGTTGAAGAGGGCAAGGTAGAAGGCTGGGACGACCCTAGACTGTGCACACTGGCAGGTATCCGCCGCAGGGGTTACACACCTGAAGCGATTCGCAAGTTCTGCAATGACATCGGAGTCACAAAAGCAGATACAATGATCGATATCGCACAGCTTGAGCAGTGCGTCAGAGAAGATCTCCAGCTCAAAGTGCCGGCGATCAACGTAGTAAAGAACCCGATCAAGGTTATCATCGACAACTATCCTGAAGACAAGATCGAAATGTGCACCGTTGAGAACAACTCCAAGGTGCCTGAGATGGGAACACGCGAGATCCCGTTCGGCAGGGAACTGTGGGTAGACGGAGACGATTTCATGGAAGTCCCTGTAAAGAAGTATTTCCGTCTCTTCCCGGGCAATGAGGTAAGATTCAAAGGCGCTTACTTCATCAAGTGCAATGACGTAGAGAAGGACGCTGACGGCAATATCGTTGCGCTCCACTGCACATACGATCCTGAGACACACAGCGGCAGCGGATTCGAAGGCCGCAAGGTGAAGGGAACCATCCACTTCGTGGAGGCAAGTACAGCTGTAAAGATCAAAATCAGGGAGTACGGCTACCTCATGAAAGAGAATGAAGAGACAGGGCAGCAGGAATTCGATCCGGAATCCCTGGTCGAAACATGGGGTTATGCAGAGCCGTCTGTCAAAGATGTTAAGCCGGGTGAAAGATTCCAGTTCTTCCGCAAGGGCTACTACATCGCAGATTCCAAGCTGACAAACGATGACGAAAAGGTGTTCAACAGCATCGTAGGACTAAAGAGCTCCTGGAAGTAATCAGATACAGGCGACCGCGCGTCATCTGACGGTATTATGGAAGGCTGCCCGTTATGATATGGCAGAATGACTTTCAAAGGTGTATATTTCTTAAGATTCAGGAAATATACACCTTTTTTACATATAATTATTGTGTATGATTGGATAATTATCTTTACAGGAGAACAGCCATAGAAACGCTAATCAATCAGATACTGACTTTTTCAGAGAATAATCCCGAACTCGCGGTACACATCACCACCGTTTTCCGGTGGATGTTTGTGGTGCTTGCAGCGTACATACTACTGATATCCATTGTATCGCTCCTTACAACAAGGGCGACCCCTGAGATCTGGGGTTATTTTATGGTGGAAGATGGCGGAGGCTATCCGATAACTCATTGGGAGAACGTGATAGGAAGGTCGAAATCTGCCGATATCAGGATCCCGCTCAGAACGATCTCGAATAACCACGCACTGCTGGTGCGGCGGTCCGAAGACAAATGGATGATAAAGGATCTCGGCTCCAACAATGGCATAACGGTGAATGGCTTCAGGCTTGATCCGGAGAAGCGTTACGTCATTAATCCGGGAGACCTGATCGAGATGGGCGGTACCAAGTCAACAATTACTCCACCAAGCATAGAAGAAACCCGGAACAACAGATACATGAGACGGCTCGACAGAGAACCTGTCGCTCCGTGGAAGATACTGCTGGCGATAACTGCCTTTCAGCTGATGACCATTGTTCAGCTGGTGCTCAGCATGGGTACTGATATTACTGCATCTTCGCTCCTCAGCATAGTGATTCTGTCAGCTGTTATGTGGGCATATGTAATGATCTTTAACGCAATGGGAAGGCGCGGCTTCGAGATGGAGATGATAGCGTTTTTCCTTTCGACTATTAACCTTGCAGTCACTGCGTCATCGGATCCAGGTGCGGTTTTCAAGGAGCTGATTGCCATACTGCTGGGCCTGGCGCTGATGATATTCATATGCATCTACATGCGTGATATCAGCCGGCTGCGCAAGATAAAACCGGTTCTGATAGGTCTTTCGGTCGTTGCCCTCATCATAAACCTGGTATTCGGTACGGCTAAATACGGAGCTACCAACTGGATCAAGATAGGAGAAAGCGGCTCGATACAGCCGTCAGAGATAGTCAAGCTTGCATTCATAGTCATTGGTGCAGGCACTCTGGAGGAACTCTACGAGAAAAGAAACACCATCGTCTATGCTATGTTCTCGCTGTTCTGCCTGGGATGTCTTGCGCTGATGAGCGATTTCGGAACGGCTCTGATATTCTTTGCTACTTATCTGGTGGTCTCATTCCTCAGAAGCGGAGACTTCTCGCGCTTCATCCTTACAGGCGTAGCTGCCGGCGCAATGGGTCTTATCGTGCTCAAGTTCAAGCCATACATAGCGTCGCGATTTGATGCCTGGGGGCACGTATGGGAGCCGGCGTTCATGGATGATCTGGGTTATCAGCAGACACGAACCATGTCGTTCGGCGCAGGCGGCGGACTTCTCGGACTGGGTGCCGGCAACGGTTCACTCAAGTATGTAGGGGCTTCAAATACAGACCTTGTCTTCGGCTTTGTCATGGAAGAATGGGGCTTCGTTATAGCGATACTTGCGGTGCTCTGCATAGCTACGCTTTCTGTGTTTGCCGTGATGCATATCGTGGCAGGAAGATCAACCATTTACACCATACTGGCGTGCAGTGCAGCGACGATGTTCCTTGTGCAGACCATGCTCAACGTATTTGGCGCCATAGACCTATTCCCGCTTACGGGAGTCACATTCCCGTTCGTTTCGACAGGTGGTACGAGTCTGATGACCTCGTGGGCGATGCTGGCGTACTTCAAGGCCGCAGACATGCGGCGTAATGCAAGCCTCGCGGTGAGAAAGGAGGATTGACCATGCGAAAGCAAGAGAGAAGAGCATGGATATGCCTCATGCTGGTAGTGGCGCTTCTTGCCGGGGTTGGCCTCTTTGGATACAGATTCGTGAAACACGGAGACGAATGGGCTACTTTCTACGGAAACACACAGATATACACTGACGGTGCGATCAACCGCGGCACCATAACGGACCGCTATGGAGAAGAGCTTCTCAGATGTACTCCTGACGGCTTCGAATATTACGGAGACTATGAGACCAGATTAGCCACCGTGCATGCCGTAGGCGATCCGCAGGGCAACATCTCGGACGGAGCGATTTCGATATTCAAAAGTCAGCTCATAGGCTATGACATACTGAACGGTACATACGATACGACTGCAAACGGTAAGAAGATAGCGCTTACGATAGATGCCAATGCAAACCGCACGGCATATGAAGCGCTTGCCGGAAGGACGGGAGCGGTCGGAGTATACAACTGGAAAACAGGCGAGATCGTCTGCATGGTAAGTACTCCGTCTTTCGACCCGGCATATGAGCCGGAGGCGTCCGCAGATGAAGAGAACTCATATTTCTTCAACAATTTCCTCGATGGACTGCTCACCCCTGGCTCTACATTCAAGCTGGTCACTGCTGCAGCTGTTATAGACAACATT
Organism: Mogibacterium sp.; assembly: GCA_017510725.1. Lineage (GTDB taxonomy): Bacteria > Bacillota > Clostridia > Peptostreptococcales > Anaerovoracaceae > Crickella. The sequence goes on from JAFWMD010000047.1 coordinate 17,000, forward strand.
TCAGACAGGGATTCGTTCTCTTTTGAATGCGATGGAGTCAATCAGCTCGGAGAGAGCGAAGAGACTGCGCTGACTGACGTGACGGCGCACGGCGAGGTAGGCTTCAGAGACGCTCTGGCGCAATCGTGCAATGGTGCTTTCGGCGCGCTGACACGCAAGGTGGGAGCAAAAACCATGGAAAAGTATGCCCAGAAAGCAGGGCTTACGGAGCCTGTACAGATCGACGGCATTGAGACAGCAGCAGGCTCGTTCGATTTTCCGAAAGATGATGACGTGAAGCTGAGCTGGGCCGGTATAGGCCAGGCCGATGATCTCGTGAATCCATGCGCAATGATGGTCTACATGGGAGCGATCGCCAACGGCGGTGAACCGGTGCAGCCGACTCTCATCAAGAGCGCAACATTCATCAAGGAGCTGACCGGAGGCAAGAGTCTTGGCAGATATATAGACAGTGATACTGCGGCAGAGCTCAGGGAAATGATGAAGAACAATGTAGTAGAAAACTACGGCGAGTGGAACTTCGAGGGCATGGATATGTACGCCAAGTCAGGTACCGCTGAGGTAGGATCGTGGAATCCGGATGCCTGGTTTGTAGGATTTACAGATGACGAGGACGCGCCTTATGCATTCGTTGTCTGGGTAAAAGAGGGGGGCTTCGGTGCCGAAGCTGCAGCCCCGATAGCGGCACGTGTTATACGCTCTCTGGGCTCCTATGAGGAGTAGCTTAAGCTTTTGTGGAGGGATACATCTGATAGGCTAAAAAATATTATTGTTTTTGTATAAATTCACAAAACGTGTTGACATTGCATTTCACGGTATTTATTATATATCATATCGACAAGTGAATAACACCTGACCCGATAGAGGTCGCGGAGATTAATAGTAACGGCTAAATACGCGAGGGGAGCGCAGCCGCGAAAGGATGATCCGCCGAAGCTCACCGGAATCCCAAAACCGGTTTGCTGGGACGGTGCAATAAGATGCACCGGACTGTCACGAAAGTGGAGCGCTATCATGGTAGGCGGTAAATAATTATGCAAGTTACCTGATCCATGGCAGTTTCGTTTCAAGCGTTATTCATGGATCAGTTTCATTGTATGGAGGAAATTTATATGGACACACCTGCTCTTTACGCAACAGCCTGGGCGGTTTTGCCGCCACTCATCGCCATCGTACTGGCTCTCATTACCAAGGAAGTATACAGTTCGCTCTTCCTGGGAGTAGTCATGGGCGCAGTACTGTATGCCGGTGCTGACTTCGATGGTATCGTTAATCACGTACTTCAGGACGGACTCATCGCATCGCTCTCAGATGGATGGAATGTAGGAATCCTTATATTCCTGGTCATTCTGGGAATCATCGTAGCGCTGATGAACCTTTCGGGAGGATCCAAGGCATTCGGAGCCTGGGCTCTGAGACGCGTCAGATCCCGTGTAGCGGCAGAGATCGCTACCGTTCTTCTCGGAATCGTTATCTTCGTAGATGACTACTTCAACTGCCTTACAGTCGGCAGCGTCATGAAACCTGTCACAGACGAATTCAAGGTTTCGAGAGCTAAACTCGCTTACATCATTGACGCGACTGCTGCTCCTGTCTGCATCATCGCCCCTGTATCATCCTGGGCGGCTGCAGTGTCGAGCTTTGCCGGCGAAGGAGAGGGAATTGCACTCTTCATAAAGTGCATCCCTTATAACTTCTACGCACTCTTCACTCTCGTGATGATGTTTGCTCTCATATTCATGAAATTCGACTATGCAAACATGACTCAGTATGAGAGAAATGCAATCGAAAACGGTGATCTCTTTACAATACAGGACGCTAATGCAGAAACAGCTGATGATGCAGAAGAAGGAAGCGACAAGGGTATTGTGCTTGACCTCGTATTCCCTGTAGTAGTACTTGTTGTAAGCTGCGTGCTCGGAATGGTTTACACGGGCGGATTCTTCGACGGAGCAGGCTTCGTAACTGCTTTCTCCGATTCTGATGCTTCCGTAGGCCTGTCAATGGGTGCTCTCGTTGCAATGGTCATCATAATCATATATTACACTTGCAGAAGAACAATAAGCTTCAGCGAATGCATGAGCTGCATACCTAAGGGCATGCAGGCCATGGTACCGCCTATCCTGGTACTGACACTCGCATGGTCGCTCAAGGCCATGACAGACAGCCTCGGCCTTGCTGATTACGTAAGCGGTCTCGTAGAGGGAATGAGCGGAGCCGCTGTAGGCGTCATCCCTGCGGCACTCTTCCTGATCGCATGCGTACTCGCATTCGCATCCGGAACATCCTGGGGAACATTCGGTATCCTGATCCCTCTGGGACTCGCGATCACCAATTCGCACCCTGAGCTGTCGACACCGATCATCGCAGCATGCATGGCCGGCGCCGTTTACGGAGACCACTGCTCGCCTATCTCGGATACGACGATCATGGCTTCCGCCGGTGCGAACTGCAACCATGTTTCGCACGTATCGACACAGCTGCCATATGCGACTACAGTTGCAGTAGTATCTGCTATATCCTATGTTATAGCAGGATTCACAAGCGGACCGATCATTCCTTTGGTCGTAGGAGTGGTACTGCTTCTCGGAACACTCTTCTTCTTAAGAGGACGCGAGGGCAGCTACAGAGTGCCTGAATCAGCAAACGTAAACAGCGCAGCTCAATAAAGGCAATAAAGGCTTCAATTTATAAAGAAGAAAACACGGCTTTGCAGTATGCCTGCCAGCCGTGTTTTTCATTTCTCAAAGGAGTATAATCAGCATATAGCATGACAAAGGCTGAGAAAGGGAACAGAGATGAACTTCACTTCGAGCGAAATGGATTTTGTAAAGGAAAATGAAGCATACAGGCCAGTCCCGGAAAGCGAAAAAAGGCGTCTTGAGTCTGCTGACGCTTTTGATGCAGAGCTGGCTCGCATGCGCAGTGCTTCCGGCGCCGGCATGCCTGACATGCGTCACTGCATAATCAAGGGAATCGATCTTTCCGGCCGCGACCTTACAGGAATAGACTTCAGACGTGCCACATTTGACGGTTGCAATCTGCACGGAACAGACTTCAGCGGATCTCAGATGGATAACATTGCCTTCTATAATAATGATCTCACGGACATGAAGCTTTGTGGATGCAAGGCGCGTGGATGCAGCTTCCGCTTCCAGGACATGACCGGCATAGATCTTCGTGGAGCTAATATTTACTCTTCGGTTCTCGAAGATGCAATGAACCAGGATAAGGTAATTACCGACGATGACACCCAATGGTATAAAATGCGCTGTCCTGAAGAGGGAGAGGCCTTCATCGCATGGAAGTGCTGCACCGACCTGCGCGTGGTGATGATGCTGGTGCCAAGGGATGCGCATCGCTGCATGGCTACCATGGAGACCGGCCGCGTATCCAAGGTGAAGGTGCTCAAGATCACCAACATAGACGAGACCGAGAATTATACCTGGGCCCAGTCTACTGTAGATCCGGATTTTTATTATGAGGTCGGCAAGTGGCTGGAACCTGCGAATGGCTTTCAGATGGACCGCTGGAAAGATTCCTCACCGGGCATACACTTCTTCCTGGACCGTCAGCAGTGCGTGGACTATCAGTCTAAATAGATGGAATCAATAAGGAAGCAAGGTACGGATGCCTTGCTTCTTTTTAATGCAAAGTGTGAGATTGAAAGCAATGTGACACCGCTGTATAATATTAAAAGCAAAATATCGTGTTTCTTCTATATTTATATAGAAGTTAATGATGGCGTTAGGGCATAAAACAATCAATAACGGTATCGCCGAAAGGCGGTACCTGCATTATGTAAAAGGGAGGAAATGCTTTATGAAAGTTATCATGTCCGGTAACGAAGCAACCGCTCGCGGAGCCTGGGAAGGCGGCGCCAGATTCGCTTCGGCATATCCGGGAACACCGAGCACGGAGATCCTCGAGAACATGCCTCAGTACGGAGCACAGTGCTACTCCGAGTGGGCACCTAATGAAAAGGTAGCCACAGAGGCTGCGATCGGAGCATCCATCGCCGGCGTAAGATCATTCTGCGCTATGAAGCACGTAGGAATGAACGTTGCTGCAGACCCTATCTACACATTCGCGTACACCGGAGTAACCGGAGGTTTCGTAATGGTAGTAGCAGACGATCCGGGTCAGCACAGCTCGCAGAACGAGCAGGACAACAGAAATCAGGCAAAGGCAGCAAGACTGCTCATGCTCGAACCGTCCGACAGCCAGGAGTCAAAGGACTTCATGAAGAAGGCGTTCGCGCTTTCAGAGAGATTCGACATGCCGGTACTTTTCCATGTCACTACCAGAACATGCCACTCCAAGGGCCTCGTAGAGCTCGGAGAGAGAGAAGAAGCTGAAGTACCTGATTATGAGCCAAAGATCAGGAAATACGTAACAGCTCCGGCTAACGCAAAGGTTCTGAGAGCGACTCTTGAAGACAGAATCGCAGCAGCAAGAGAATTTTCGAATGACTGTGAGTTCAACAGGGTCGAGATGCATGATACAAAGATCGGTGTAATCACATCGGGTATCTCCTATCAGTATGCAAGGGAAACATTCGGGGACAACGCTTCTTACCTGAAACTCGGTCTCACTTTCCCTATGCCTGACAAGCTGATCAGGGACTTCTGCAGCAAAGTCGACAAGGTATATATAGTAGAGGAAATGGATCCGTATATCGAGGAGTTCGTAAAGACCCTCGGAATCGAGTGCACAGGCAAGGATGTAATTCCTAAGTTTGACGAGCTCAACACGGATATTGTCAGAAAGGCTTTCCTTGGTGTTGAACCTGAAACATACTCTACAGACATGAAGACGGTCGTAAGACCTCCTGCACTCTGCGCAGGCTGCCCTCACAGAGGACTGTTCTACTGCCTGTCCAAGAGAGAGAAGAAGGATCATATCATGATCACCGGAGATATCGGATGCTACACACTCGGTATGGCTGCTCCTCTTAACGCTCTTCATTCCTGCATCTGCATGGGCGCATCCCTGTCACAGGGTCACGGCGCTTCCATCGCTTTCATGGATGCAGGCAAGAAGACTAAGGTAGTTTCCGTAATCGGCGACTCGACATTCTTCCATACAGGCGTTAACTCACTCATGGATGCTGTATACAACAGCGGCAGCAACCTGTCCATCATTCTCGATAACCGCATTACTGGAATGACAGGACACCAGCAGAACCCTGGAACAGGCTACACTCTGATGGGCAAGGAGGCTCCTGAGGTAGATATCCCTGCACTCTGCAAGGCTATCGGTGTCAAGGAAGAGAACATCATCACCGTCAACCCTAACCACCTCGATGAGGTCGAAGCTGCACTCGACACGCTCCTGCCAAAGAACGAGCCATGCGTACTCATCACCAGATGGCCGTGCGTACTCAAGAAGTTCAGCAAGCAGGATATTGACGAGTTCCCGACACTGCACAAGACACAGTGCGTGATCGATCAGGATAAGTGCAAAAACTGCAAGATGTGCGTAAAGACCGGATGCCCGGCTCTGATCAGCACAAAGGAGAAGGTAGTCATCGACAAGACAAGCTGCAACGGCTGCACAGTCTGCAAGCAGGTTTGCCCATTCAAGGCTATTGAGGAGGTGACAAGATAATGAGTGAAGTAAAGAATATCCTCCTGGTAGGAGTAGGCGGACAGGGAACTATCCTTGCAAGCAAGATTCTGACAAGCGGTCTGATCAAGGCAGGCTATGACGTCAAGATGAGTGAGATCCACGGAATGTCGCAGAGAGGCGGCTCCGTATCCACACAGGTAAGATACGGCGAAAAGGTCTACAGCCCAATCGTAGGCAAGGGATCAGCAGACGTAATCGTCGCTTTCGAAGAAATGGAAGCCCTCAGATGGCTCGACCATCTCAAGATCGGCGGTAAGATGGTAATCAACGATTACCGCATCCAGCCGGTACCGGTAAATCTGGGCGCTGCGGAGTATCCGGAAGGTATCATCGACCACCTCAAGGAGAAGTGTGAGGTGCTGGCCTTCAAGGCTGCTGATGTAGCTACAGAGCTTGGTAACCCTAAGGCAATGAACATCGTTCTTCTCGGAGCCCTCGTAAAGGCTATGGGACTCGATGAGATCGACTGGGATGCTGAGATCGAAACCAACGTAAAGGCAAAATTTATCGACCTCAACAAGAAGGCTTTCCACGCAGGCTACAGTCTGTAGTGCTGCCCTTAAAAAGCTTCAAAGGTGCCGGCGGGAATCCCCGCAGGCACCTTTTGATTTGCGCCGTCCTTGAAACGAAGCGCCTGGCGTGATAGTATATAAACCGATTTCTAAGGAGGACGAAGACGATATGAGAACACTGATGATGATCGCGAGCGTCGCGATGACAGGCGCGGGGATATTCTGCGTGGCAAATGCCAGCGCAGCCTTTTTGTCGGTCGCATTTATTATAGGCATCGTATTCATACTTCTTGGCGCTTTTGAAATACTCGTTGGAAGACGCGCTGATTTCGATGTTTCTGAGATCGGTGTCAGCTTCACAAAGGATGGATTCCTGATGCTCATCTTAGGCATTGTCATTATCTCCGGCCAGGTCACTGACGACAACGGCGCTCAGATGATGTTCGCGCTGTGGATGCTTGTTGAAGGAGTGCTCGCATTCAGATCAGAGTGGCTCGATATAATGGAGACTGATGCGGATCAGAGGATAGGCGTAACACTTTGTACGCTTATGCTTATTGCGGGCGGTTACATGTTCTTCAATAATTCCACCCTCAGACTCAGTCAGACGCTGCTTATCGGAATATGCATGATAATCCTCGGACTCAGGAGATTCTGGCAGTCATTCAGTATCGAATATTCCAGGCCGAGTTTTGTTACAGGTAATGAAGAAAAACTCATGGAAGCCCAGGAGGATGAAAAACGTGCGCTGGCCAAGGCGAAAGAGGGTATACGTGAGCAGAAAAATGCACAGAGACGTATCGCCAAAATCAAAGCCGACATGGCGGCTGAGCAGGATATAATGATGAGCGCAGCTATCACCCGTCAGGAGCGCGAGGCCGAGCGTGGGGCAGAATAACAGGCATATTAAGGGCTTTTGAACAAAACTAAAATTATTTTAGAAATTTTCAAAAAAGGTATTGACTATTATTCTAAACGGAGTATTATATACGAGTGCTTGAAAACAGGGCAAACAAAGGCCCTGCTTTTTTAAGGCAAACAGCAGCGGGAAGCTGCGGCAGCTCATGAGAGAGCGAAAAAAGAATATAAAAAATTCTAAAAAAGCTCTTGACAGGAAACAATGAGTTGTGTATACTAAACAAGCTGTCGCTGAAAAGCACAGCGGAACCTTGAAAACTTCATAGTGCAGAACAGGTCTTGAATTAAAAGGGCGAAAAGCCCTGAAAATGAAAGACTTTGAAAGAAAAGACAAACAAGCAAAA